>CALLNU010000024.1 GCA_938005465.1 uncultured Collinsella sp. | reverse complement strand
GGCTCCTGTCGTTTCCGTGCCCTCGGATTGGGTCATAGTGTCTGTCCGTCCTCTATCTGCGGCGTTGCCTTGCTCCGGATGCGGTAGTCATTGGGGACGTTCTTAAATGACTAGTCTGGTAGTCATTGGGGACGTTCTTAAATGACTAGTCGGAAGGGACACTCTTGCACCAAATCTGCCGGTCCTGCACCGGGGTCGTCCATTACTTTACCGAAATAAAGTGAACGTGCAGATTCGTAACCCACTTGCAACCGTTCTATGGCACGATATTGAACGAATGTATGCTATGCGCCCGAGCCTTTCGGGCAGAGTGGGAGACAGTATGGTCAAGCTGTACGAGGACGGCATCTACCTGCGTAACGGCAGCGAGGTTGTGCCTGTGGCCGAGGCTGCCGAGCGCGGTATTACGCAGACGCCCGAGGATGCTAAGCGCGGCACCATCGCGTATTCGATCCTCCAGGCACACAATACGTCCGGCAATCCCGAGGCGCTCAAGATTCGCTTCGACGCCATGGCGAGCCACGACATCACCTTCGTTGGCATCATCCAGACGGCGCGCGCCTCGGGCATGGAGCAGTTCCCACTGCCCTACGTGCTTACCAACTGCCATAACTCGCTGTGCGCCGTGGGCGGCACCATCAACGAGGATGACCACGTCTTTGGCCTTTCCGCGGCCAAGAAGTACGGCGGCATCTTCGTCCCGCCGCATATCGCTGTCATCCATTCCTTTATGCGTGAGAACTTTGCCGGTTGCGGCAAGATGATTCTGGGCTCCGACTCGCACACCCGCTACGGCGCCCTGGGTACCATGGCCGTGGGCGAGGGCGGCGGCGAGCTGGCCAAGCAGCTGTTGCGCGACACCTACGACGTTGCCTATCCCGGCGTCGTCGCCATCTACCTCACGGGCGCCCCGCGCCCCGGCGTCGGCCCGCACGATGTGGCGCTCGCCATCATCCGCGCCGTCTTTGCCAAGGGTTACGTTAAGAACAAGGTTATGGAGTTCGTGGGCCCCGGTATCGCGAGCATGACGACCGACTACCGCAACGGCGTCGACGTCATGACCACCGAGACCACCTGCCTGTCGAGCATCTGGGCCACCGACGAGGACACGCACGCGTTTTTGACCATGCACGGTCGCGGCGAGGACTACCGCGAGCTCAAGCCCGCCGATGTTGCCTACTACGACGCCTGCGTCGAAGTCGATCTGTCGAGTATCAAGCCCATGATCGCGTTGCCGTTCCATCCTTCTAACGGCTTTGAGATCGACGAGCTCAACGAGAACCTCGAGTACATCCTGCATGAGGTGGAGCTCGAGGCCGCCAAGATCGGCGAGGGCAAGACGCACTTTAGCCTGCTCGACAAGATCGTCGACGGCAAGCTGCACGTGCAGCAGGGCGTTATCGCCGGCTGCTCGGGCGGCAACTACGACTCCGTGGTCCAGGCTGCTCGCGTGCTCAAGGGCGCTAACACCGGCTGCGGCGAGTTCTCGCTGTCGGTCTATCCCACGAGCCAGCCCGTGGCACTCGAGCTCACGCGCCGCGGCTACATCTACGACCTTATGGAGGCCGGCGCGATTGTGCGCACGGCATTCTGCGGCCCGTGCTTCGGCGCCGGCGACACGCCTGCCAACAACGGCCTTTCGATCCGCCACACCACGCGCAACTTCCCCAATCGCGAGGGTTCCAAGCCGGGCAACGGTCAGCTGAGCGCCGTGGCCCTGATGGACGCCCGCTCCATTGCGGCGACGGCTGCCAACGGCGGCGTCCTGACGCCGGCGACCGACCTGCCCGAGGAGACTTGGGACGAGGCCTGCGAGTACACCTTTGACGACGCGCCGTACAAGAAGCGCGTGTACTGGGGCTTTGGCAAGGCTGAGCCGGCCGACGAGCTGGTCGAGGGCCCCAACATCAAGCCGTGGCCCGCGATGGAGCCTCTCGGCGACGACATCCTGCTCAAGGTGTGCTCCAAGATCATGGACCCGGTCACTACGACCGACGAGCTTATTCCCTCGGGCGAGACGAGCTCCTTCCGCTCCAACCCGTTGGGTCTGGCCGAGTTTACGCTCAGCCGTCGCGACCCTGCCTACGTGGGCCGCTCCAAGGAGGTCGACGCGGTGGAAAAGCGCCGCGTTGCCGGCGAGGCAGCGGGCGACCTGGCGGCACTCGATGCCGAGCTTGCCAGCGTGTTTGAGGCGCTGACCGGCGCGGGTGTCGCGGCCGATGCCAAGGCGACTGAGTACGGCTCCATGCTCTATGCCAAGAAGCCCGGTGACGGTTCTGCCCGCGAGCAGGCCGCGAGCTGCCAGCGCGTAATTGGCGGCCTGGCCAACATCGTCCACGAGTACGCCACCAAGCGCTATCGCTCCAACGTGATGAACTGGGGCATGGTGCCCTTCCAGATGGAGGCCGAGCCCAGCTTTGAGGTGGGCGACTACGTCTTTGTGCCGGGTATCCGCGCCGCGCTCGATGGCGACCTGAAGGGCATCGCCGCCTACGTGGTGCGCGCCGATGGTGCGGTCGAGCAGATTGAGCTCTACATTGCCGATATGACGGCAGAGGAGCGTGCCATCGTCAAGGCCGGCTGCCTGATCAACTACAACAAGTTCAAGGCCGCTGCCGAGTAACGCACATACTTGTCCGCCCCGGTTATACCTTTCCCTGCCGCTCACGCGCTTCGCGAGGGTCGCGTCAGAGAAAGGTATAACCGGGGCTACTTGTTAAGTGCTGCTCGTTGGGTCTTGAGGGCGCTAAAATCGAGGTTGCAACTCTCCTCTATGGGGGAGTGCGCCTTTGTTCATATGCTATCTAGAATTGACAGTATGAAGTTGGCGCTTTAAAGTGAGCTCAAAACACTCTCGTTTGTGGAGTTGAAGATGAAGCGTTGCACTTCTGTTTTGTTGCTGTTGGTGGCTTGCGTCGTCGCTGCTGCGGGCGTGGTCCTATTTGGCTCGCTTATCTTCTATGGGCCGAGTGGGGTTGAGCAGACGGTTGAGATGGCGTCCCTTGTTGCATCGATGCCCGGGCAAATGATTTCGGACGTTACAAAGCCCGATGAGATAACGCTCGATATCGAGGAAACGCCGGGCATTCTAAGCATAAGCAACTACCCCATGATTGAACTTGGCTCGTCTCGCTATACCAAGGACGAGAAGTTGTCCCGACAGGCGCTGGACTTGCTAAACGGGCGTTCGTTCAAACGCTGGGACGGTTGGGATGCCTATGAGCGCCGACGTGGTTCTGTGAACGGTGGCTACTATACAACGCTGAAGTTGTATTCATCTGATGGCAAACTGATGCGCACCGTTAACTACAATCCGGAATACGCAAAAGCCGGAGGTGGGGACGGCGTCTATATCCAAGATGGCGGCGTGACCTACATTCTTGAAGGCGACCAGCAGCAGGTGATCGATTTTTTGGATCGTTGCGTGATGGACGCGTACGACCAGACCTGCTTGCCCGACCTGCAGGCTGCACGCGATAGTGGGTCTGCTCGTACATGGCTATTCGAGGATGAGATGCCCTGGAACGCCGAATCGGGAAGCACGGGCTCGTCAAAAGAGTAGAGAACGCGACCACCACAAAGGTGCCCCTTTGCGGTGGTTTTCAGTCTGTCTCGATCTGTAACATCTGGGCCGTTAAAAGTGGGCTTGGTGTTGCAGATTTAGATTATCGATTCGGGTGTCTTCTGTTTATCTCGATCTGTAACAGATGGACCCTTATTTGCCGAGTAGTTGTTACAGATTTAGACAAACGGGCGCTGCCGATCATTTCATCTCGATCTGTAACATCTGGACCCAAAAACGGCCGCTAGATGTTACAGATCGAGACAGATGAGCGCCGGAGTCGAAAATCATTACAAAGGTGCCTGTCCCCTTTGTGGTGGTGGGGGGCGGGCTCGATGTTATTGTGATCGCTGGGCAGCATTTTAATGAATGTCTCTACAGGATTTCATCTGGGGTGGCGGGTTTGGTTGTTTTGGGGATGCCGAGTTTGGACGACGCGAAATCGTCAACATTGTCCTTAATTCCGTCTTTGGTGTAGACGGTGACCATATAGGTGCTGTGTCCGAATTCGCTCTTGTCGCGTGTTGCCCAGGCCTGCCAGTAGGCGGCCCCACTTCGCCCTTCGATTTTTCCGACACGGCGGAGTTCTGTTCGCTATAATTTCTGGTTGCTATAGATGGTTCGACCGTCCTCCTCGGTGAGCCCGCACTGTCCAAGCATCTTGTCGAGGACTTGGTTCATGTGGCGCTCATCGGTGTTTGGTGCGTAGTCGTAGGCGAGGGTGATGGAGTCGAGTGGCTGGTCGTCGATCAGATAGTTTAGCGCCTGAGGTTCAAGGCAGAAATGGGGGGAGCATCCGTCGATCTGACCGAGCAGTGGCAACTTTGACTGCCAAAATCCGGTGGGAATTCTATCTTCGTAAAACACGCCGCGGCAGATAAAGGAGAGCGAGGTGGCACGCGAGCCGGCGTCGACCATCCCGCACAAATCGAAGGGCGAGGCGATACCGAGAGAAAAGGGCGTGATGACGATAAGGAAGAGCATCACGATGGGTACGGCGAGAATGGCGATGACGTTGCGACCGGTGGAATGAGACGGCTTCATATGATCTCCCCGAAACAAAAAGCTGTTGAGGATAGATAGAAATAGATAAATTCAGATAACAAATTAAGTTTAATCTCATGGCGTGAGATGGTCGACCGTTAGCGTCGAAACCCACCACAAAGGTGCCTGTCTCCTTTGTGGTGGTGGGGAGCGAGCGGCTTCTTTTGGTGATAGTGTTAGCTGACGGTATCATTAGGGCAAATGACGCAGATCTGCATTGCGAGGTGTTTTGCTGTGAGTCGCTCTGCCCGTATTGGATTGATTGCTCTGGCGCTTGCGATCGCCGTGGTTGGTGTGGGCGTTGTCGGTATGGCATTTCTGCCTGCTGCGGTGACGGAGCCGGTGGTTAAGCCTGTGACTCAATCAGTCGAACTTCTGACCGGCGACGAAAAACCCGAGGCCATTACTGTTGATTTTGATGAGAAACCGGCAGCGCTGGGCATTAGCAATTATCCGCGCATTCAGCTTGGGGCCATGCGCTACACCATGGACGCGAGCCTAATCAGCAAAGCAACCGAGCTGCTCAAAGGCAAAACCTTTAAGCGTTGGTACGGATATGCGTCCTATCGGGCAAAAGCGAACGACATGGTTGGCGGATGCCACTCTTCCATCGAGCTGGATACCGCGAACGGCGCAAAGCTATGTGATGTCTCGTACGATCCGGGTTACGAGGGCAATGAGGGTCCGGGCATCTACATCATGGACGGCGATGTGGCCTATGTCATGGAGGGCGACCAGACCGAGCTCAACGAGTTTATGGGTCAGTGCATTCAGGATGCCTATGAACAGACCTGCTTGCCCGACCTGCAGGCTGCACGCGATAGTGGGTCTGCTCGTACATGGCTATTCGAGGATGAGATGCCCTGGAACGCCGAATCGGGAAGCACGGGCTCGTCAAAAGAGTAGAGAACGCGACCACCACAAAGGTGCCCCTTTGCGGTGGTTTTCAGTCTGTCTCGATCTGTAACATCTGGGCCGTTAAAAGTGGGCTTGGTGTTG
This sequence comes from uncultured Collinsella sp., assembly GCA_938005465.1. Taxonomy (GTDB): domain Bacteria; phylum Actinomycetota; class Coriobacteriia; order Coriobacteriales; family Coriobacteriaceae; genus Collinsella. The sequence continues at coordinate 66,861 of CALLNU010000024.1, read as the reverse complement.
CAGATTTAGATTATCGATTCGGGTGTCTTCTGTTTATCTCGATCTGTAACAGATGGACCCTTATTTGCCGAGTAGTTGTTACAGATTTAGACAAACGGGCGCTGCCGATCATTTCATCTCGATCTGTAACATCTGGACCCAAAAACGGCTGCTAGATGTTACAGATCGAGACGGTTGGTCGTCGGGGATGCAGTGGGTCGGCGTCTCAGTACCCTATCCTTCAATCACTCAGAAAATCTTATATATAGAGACTTAGATTTGTGTATAAGAACGCGCAAAGCTGGCAACAATACTTCTCGAACAACGTGAAGCCGCCCCGTAGGGCGGCCGCCCCAAGAGAGGTGATTCCATGAGAATCGATAAGCTAGCAATGACGTCGCGCGAGGCGCTGCAGACCGCCATGAGCACGGCTGCCGACGCGCAGGCCGGCGCGGTGGAGCCGATCCACCTGCTGTCTGCCCTGCTCGGCGCCGGCGAGCGTAACATCTCCGTGATCATCGAGCGCATCGGCGCCGATCCCGCTCAGCTCGCGCGTTCCACGCAGGATGCCATCGACCACGCGCCCAAGGTTTCGGGCGAGGGCCAGCAGATGGGTCTTTCCAACGAGCTCGTTCGCGTCATCGAGAAGGCTGAGAAGAAGGCCACCAAGATGGGCGACAGCTTTGTGGTGACCGAGCATCTGCTCATGGCGCTTGCCGAGGACAAGGGCGAGGCTGGCCGCGTGCTGCGCGACGCTGGCGTTACCAAGGAGCGCATCGAGCAGGTCTACGAGGAGCTGCGCGGTGATGACCGCGTGACGTCTGCCGAGGACAAGACCCAGTTTGAGGCGCTGGAGCAGTACGGCCGCAATATCTGCGACCTCGCCCGCGCCGGCAAACTCGACCCGGTCATCGGCCGTACCGACGAGATCCGCCGCACCATCCAGGTCCTGTCCCGCCGCACCAAGAACAATCCCGTGCTCATCGGCGAGCCGGGCGTCGGCAAGACGGCCATCGTCGAGGGTATCGCCCAGCGTATCGTGGCCGGCGACGTGCCGAGTACCCTGCGCGACCGCGACCTCATCGAGCTCGATATGAGCGCGCTGGTCGCCGGCGCCAAGTACCGCGGCGAGTTCGAGGACCGTTTGAAGGCCGTGCTCAAGGAAGTCCAGAAGTCCGAAGGCAAGGTCATCCTGTTTATCGACGAACTCCACACCATCGTGGGCGCGGGTGCCACCGAGGGTTCTATGGACGCCGGCAACATCCTCAAGCCGGCGCTCGCCCGTGGCGACCTGCACGCGATCGGCGCGACCACGCTCGACGAGTATCGCAAGTACATCGAGAAGGACGCGGCGCTCGCACGCCGTTTCCAGACCGTTCTGGTGAGCGAGCCCACCGTCGAGGACACCATCTCGATCCTGCGTGGCCTCAAGGAGAAGTACGAGATCTTCCACGGTGTGCATATCACCGATAGCGCGCTCGTGGCAGCTGCCGACCTCTCCGATCGCTACATCGCCGACCGCTTCCTGCCCGACAAGGCCATCGATTTGGTCGATGAGGCGGCAAGCCGCCTGCGCATGGAACTCGACAGCATGCCGGTCGAGATCGACGCCACCACGCGTCAGCTCACTCAGCTGCAGATCGAGGAACAGGCGCTCATGAAAGAGACCGATGACGCCTCCAAGGAGCGTCTGGAGGCCCTGCGCCAGGAGATTGCCGAGGTCCAGGAAAAACTCAACGTGCAAAAGGCCGGCTGGCTCAACCAGAAGAACGCCATTGACCACGTGCAGGAGCTTAAGAGCCAGCTTGACGAGGCCAAGAGCGAGGAGGAGCGTGCGACGCGCAACGGCGATTTGGGTCGTGCGTCCGAGCTGCGCTACTCCGTGATTCCGGGCCTGCAGCAGCAGATTCAGGATTCCGAGGCCGCGCTCGAGGCACAAAAGCAGCAGGACGGCGAGGGCCTGAACGAGCAGGTGACCTCCGATGAGATCGCCGAGGTTGTGAGCGCCTGGACCGGCGTGCCCGTGTCCAAGATGATGCAGGGCGAGCTCGACAAGCTGAAGGGCTTGGAGGGCGAGCTGCATAAGCGCGTCATCGGCCAGGACGAGGCCGTCTCCGCCGTCGCCGCAGCTGTGCGCCGCAGCCGTGCGGGCCTCTCCGATCCGGACAAGCCCATCGGCAGCTTCTTCTTCCTGGGCCCCACCGGCGTGGGCAAGACCGAGCTCGCCAAGGCGCTGGCCGAGTGCCTGTTCGATGACGAGCGCGCGCTCGTGCGTATCGACATGTCCGAGTATATGGAGAAGTTCAGCGTCCAGCGTCTGATTGGTGCGCCCCCGGGATACGTGGGCTACGACGAGGGCGGCCAGCTCACCGAGGCCGTGCGCCGTCGTCCGTACTCTGTGATCTTGCTCGACGAGATGGAGAAGGCTCATCCGGATGTCTTTAACGTGCTGTTGCAGGTGCTTGATGACGGTCGTCTGACCGATGGCCAGGGTCGCCAGGTGTCCTTCAAGAACACGATTATCATCATGACGTCCAACGTGGGCTCCAAGGCCATCGCCGATCTGTCCGGTAAGGACGAGGAGGAGATGCGCCATCAGGTCGACGCTGCCATGGCTCAGACCTTCCGCCCCGAGTTCCTCAACCGTATCGACGATATCGTGGTGTTCCATCCGCTCGGTATGGCGCAGATCGAGAAGATCGTCGACATCCAGCTCGCCGACGTCCGCGCGCGTCTGGCCAAGGAGCGCATGACGCTTGCCATCACCCCGGCGGCCAAGCAGATGCTCGCCGTGGGCGGCCTGGACCCGGTCTTTGGCGCCCGTCCGCTCAAGCGTCTGGTCCAGCGCGAGGTCGTGGACGCCATCGCCGCCGCCATCATCGACGGCACGGTGCGCGAGGGCGATCAGGTGACGGTCGATGTCGATAAGGACGGCGGCTTTACCGTCGTGTGCGATAACACGCCGGCGGCCACCTACGAGGTCCCCGATGCCGAGTAGATTTTTGGGACATGCCTTAAAATCTGCCAGCCGTTTCTAAACGCCAAGGGCGGCGGATCCAATTAGGTCCGCCGCCCTTTTTCGTGCGACAATCGATGTTGTTGAACGGATGCGATGCAAGGAGATATGCAGATGAAAGACGAGATCAAGACAAGCGCGCCGGCGACCGATGCCGCACCCGCCGCACCCAAGCCTGCGCCTAAGCCGACGCCCAAGCCGCGCGACCCCTACATCCGTGCCGAGAACGAGGACGACGACGGCTACGATCCCTACAGCGATCGCCGCCCCGAGCGTGAGCCGATGTTCGAAGCCGACCCCTGGCGCTGAGTGCCACCAAAAAGGCCACCAAAAAGTTGCGGTGAAATAGGGACTGTTTTGCGGTTTTACCAGCAAAAACAATCCCTATTTCACCGCAACTGCGTTAGGGATTTTTCTACAGGGGGAGGGTAGTCAAAAAAGCCCCGTCCCAAATTGACTGCTCGGGGAGTCGCATTCGAGCTCGGTTGTCCTCTTAGCCACTCGATATCCTTCGGAGCAATAACGGTGATAAAACTTGCTTAAGTGTTAATCAAGCTACACACAATCTTGCTCTCTAATTAATCAAGAATCGTTATAATTTTGATTAGCTAGAGAGCAAGATTGGAGAATTATGGCATTCAACGACTTGGTCGCCCGGAAAATAAAGGACTTTGAACAGCAGGGGGTTCCGCGGGTCTTTGAGCGAGACCTTGATCTAGGAAATCCACAGGAGCCAAAGCGCGACAACATCGTAAATGTGATTGTGGGGGCCCGCCGTTGTGGAAAGACGTATCGCCTGTATCAGGAGATGCGGCGGCTTCAGAGCCGGGGCGTCGAGCTTGACCGGATGCTTTACTTCAATTTTGAGGATGAGCGCTTGCGCCCGTATGAGTCATCGCTGCTGGCGGACGTGCTCGACACGTTCTATGCACTGTATCCTGTTGCTCGAACCGAGGGCGCTTACATTTTCTTTGACGAGATCCAGGAAATTCCCGAATGGGGTGCGTTTCTGCGGCGTGTAGTCGATACGGAGAAAGCGACCGTCTATGTGACGGGATCTTCTTCCAAGATGCTGTCCTCAGAACTTAAGAGCGAGTTCAGGGGTCGTTCTCTTGTGCGAGAGCTTTTTCCGTTGAGTTTTTCGGAATACGTTCGATATAAGACGGGGAGCGTCCCCGAGCCAGATGCGACCCTTTCCCCGAGCGATGCAGCGCTGCTTCGACATCATCTGATCGGGTATCTTGAACAAGGGGGATTCATCGCGACACTTGAGCAGACGCCTGCAGACGCGATTCAGCTGCTACAGGAATATGCTTCGCGAACGGTCGCCATGGACGTCGTTGAACGTTACGACGTCAAGAACCCTCGCCTGGCATCGCTGTTCTTGACGCGGTGTATGGCATCTTCGGGACGAGAGCTGTCAGTGAACAAAGTGTACAACGAGTTCAAGAGCAGACAGATACCCGTCAGTCGTAATTCGCTCAGCGATTTACTTGAGTATTATGAGGACGCCTACCTGTTATTTTCTGTGCCGGAGTTCACGCGTTCACTGGCAAATAACATGCGGTCTGCGTCTAAGGTCTACGCTGTCGACCCTGCGATGTTTGGAGCATTCTCTCCGGCATCGGCATTGGACCAGGGCCAGAGGCTCGAGACCGCAGTGTTCAATGCGCTAAGAAGAAGGACTCCCGCGGTGAGGACCGGCTCGGTCTGCCGCCTGCTGATCAAAGAGAAGAGCAAAAGCCATGAGGTGGACTTTGTGGCTGGGGACGCGCTTCTCATGCGGGCTTATAGCCTGATTCAGGTAAGTGCGGATATGGCACGTGAGAAAACGCGCGAGCGCGAAATTGCCGCGCTTGATGCCTCGATGGCCCAGTTCGATCTTGGCGAGTCGGCAATCGTTACCATGGATGAACAGACCGATATTCCATGCGAGCACGGTGTGGTCCACGTTGTGCCCGCATGGAAGTGGCTCCTTGCCTAATCATCTATGGACCTGTGGGGTCAGGACCTCCTGGCTCCTTCATCACGGTTGGGGAGCACCTTGCTGCGCCAGGCTAGTCCTGGGCTTTGATACTCGGCAGGAGAATCTGGGCGAGGTAGTCGGTCTCGAGTTTGGTCGCGGCGTCGGCTTTGCCGTCTTTGCCGACCAGTACGTTCTTGATCTGGCTATAGGTGTAGCGGTTGCCGGTCGTAAGCTCGACAAGCTCAATGGCCGTGTCCATGGGGTAGGTTGACACGGGGTTCTGCGTCCGTCCGTTGATGGTCTGGGGCACCACGTACGGATAGACGGGGCCGCTGGCGTAGACGGTATAACCGTTGCCTAGATTGGCCGCACCCAAAACTGTATCGCCTTCATCGGGCGTAAAGCTCTCGCCCTCGCGCACCGCGACGAGCGTCACGAGCGGCGTATTGGCGTCGTCGCCCAGATAGATGCATAGCGTGCTTCCGTTTTGCCAAGTTGCGACCTTGCCGTACCACTCGACGGGAATATCGAGCTGGTAGAGGTCGGTTGCCTTGTGGCGAGCGTCAGCATCACGGGACGCCTGTGCCTTTTGCGCGCTCACGGCATTGACGGCGGCGTCGCGCCGCGCGGTTGCTGCCTGCTGGAGCACTTTGGCAGCCGCGGCGGAGCTCGCACCGCCCTCCTCGGCATACTTGGCGGCGGCATCGATCTGGTCGTCAGTCACCGTGTCGGCCGAAGGCACCTTGAGCTTAAAGGTGGCCTGGGCACTTAAATCCTGTCCATCGCTCTTAACGGTGACCTGCGTCTTGGTGGTCGGGACGGTATAGATGGTGCCGTCGGCCGCGATGGGGGAGGCAGCGATGGAGAGCGTGTAATCGCCGGGCAGCAGTTTGATGCCGCGGCCGTGCTCGTCAACGTAGAGCGTTTCGCTCACGGAAGAACCGTCGGAATCTTGTCCGCTCACCTGCACGGGAATCTTGGAGCCAGTGGAACAGTCGAGGCCCGCGGCATGCACGCCAATCTGCACCGACATCATCGTGTGGGCATTGGCGGCGACAGCGGCAGCCTGCTCTCGCTGATATCCGTTCCAGGCAGCATAGCCTGCACCGCCGGCGACGAGCGCGACGGCCACGACACCGGCGACCATCAGATTGCGGCGCTTGGGCGACATCTTGCGATGGCGAACCTCGGCCTCGCGTGCCGAGGGAACGGATGGTAGGGGAATATCGCCCATGGCGATGGTCTCGTCCACGGCTGGTGCGGAACCCAGGCCAGGAAGCTCGCGGGTCAGCGAATCCTCGGCCGGTAAGCTGTCGAGCAAGACGGTTTCCTCGCCCGTGTCGGATTCGGGCTGGTTGCCGGCCTCGCTTTCGGTGTCTTCGTGATCTGCCTCATCCTCGGCAGGCTCAACGTCGCCTGCATCCTGATCATCGGATTGCGCCTCGGTTTCCGGCTCATCCTGCACATCAACGCCCGAATCGTCAAACGCAATCTCATCGAGTGAAATCCGGTCTAAGCTCTCCAAGGCCTCAGCGCAAGCTTCTGCATCTTGGGCCGCATCCTCTTGGCCCATCGTCTCATCTTTCATATATCCCCCAAGCTCAATATCGGGACAACACTGTACCCAAAAACGGGACCCCATAGAGCCGCCGTATGATTTGAAATCCGATTTTATATGTGCGCGTGTTTTTGAATAGATGATGATTAGAGACGCAACGACAAAAGCCCCCGGAAAGCGAGTGAAACGCTTTCCGGGGGCTCTGCGAGACATTGGATTGAAAATCTGGCAGGCGGGCCTATGCCCAGGTGCCAACAGCGACCAACATGTTACTCGGCGTGTGCGTAATCCACCTTGGCGCGGCGAGCGGTAGCCTTCTCCCAATCGCTGGTGCCCTCAAAGACATCCTGCTTGTAGGGATTTCGGCCGAGCTTTTTGGCGCGGTAGGCGATGTAGATGATCGCGGCGACGTTGGCGATCAGTGCGGTGATCGAGACCGCGGTAGCGGCGCCGGGGTCGAGCGTGGAGTGGGTCACAAAGACGGACTCCTCCTGGAAGTACGGGAACACCTGGGCAAACATGCACCAAATGGCCAGCGTAAAGGCGCGGTTCTGGATCCAGCCGCCCTTGTTCCAGATAAAGGCGGCGACGGTGGGCGCCAACAGCAGCGCAAAGCCGCAGAACCAGGAATGGGTGGGCAGGCAGTTGTAGGTGTAGCAGAAGTTCCAGATGTCGTAGGCGATGATGTAGACCCAGGTCATGTCGGGCCACAGCATGTCGGTTTGATCCTCGGAGGCGTAGACGCTCCACCAACCGGTCATGCAGAAGATGTTGATGATACCGGCGATGCCGTTGAACACGTTGTTCCAGCCGGCCAGCTGCGTAGCACCTTCGGAGGTGACCCAGGTGGACTCGCCCAGGACAAAGAAGTGGTAGGCGCTCTCGAAGTCGGACACGACGGCAATCATGATGTTGATGGCGACGATCACAAACGGCCACGCACGGAACCAATGCGCCTTGCCGATCTTTCCCCACTGGTACTTAATGGCAATGAAGCCCCAGCAACCGGCCAGCGCAGCGTATACCTTGGCGTAGTGGAACCAGCTGTTCTGGTACACATGGGTGGGGTTGGTGAGCGCCCACTCGGCACCCTGCGAAACGCCGATGGCGATGGCGACGCAGTAGATGGTCATGGCCAGCGGAGCCACGCCAAAGATGATTGCCGCGCCCAGCTTAGTGCGGCGGCCGACCTCGTTGAGCACGATCAGGCCAATAAAGACCATGGCCCAGCCGGCCCAGTGGATAAGGGTATCGCTACCCCAAACATCGAACAGCATGCTGCTCTCCTTTCACACGCCCGCGGCCCCTCTTCTGATCGCGGGCAGTTTGGCCAAATGTCGTCAGTTCTGGGGCTTGCGCTCCGGATACTTGGCGGTATAGCCCTCGATGTGGAGTGTCGAGGCGATGATTTCCTTGACCGTTTCGTCGGGCACATCGGGGTGCGTGCGGATATACATCAAAAGACCCATGATGAGGGTGTAGAACGTCTCGTAGACATGGTCGATGCGTAGCTCATGATGGGCGACAAAATCCACCACGGTGGTGTCGCAGATATACTGCGCCACGCGCTGGACCACGTTGTGCAAAAAGCCGCCGTAGAGCGCGCCGCTGCTCGAAGTGAGCGTGCTTGGAAGCTCGTGGCCGCTCACGACCAGGTGCTTAAAGAGCGGGGCGACGGTGTCGAGTGCGCCTTCGATGTCGCCAACCGTGCGGCTGGCGTTCCACTGCTCGAGCTCGGCGATAAAACCGTCGATCGCTTCGTCCATCACGGCGGTGACGGCGGCGTCCATATCGGCGAAGTAGTGGTAGAACAGCGAGCGCGTGCAGCCGGCTCGCTTGGTCACGGCCGATACCGAAAGATGCGACACGCCCAGCTCGGAGCTCACGGCGCGCACGGCGGCGAGAATCTCTCGACGGCGTTCGTCGCCCGTCAAGCGCTTTGCCGTGCTGTCGGGCGCGGGGACGGCGTCGGCCACAGAGGTGTTCGCTGCGTTACTGCTCATGCGCTTGCCGCCTTTCATCCGTTTGAGCCTGACCGTTCGCCTAACAGTCTTGAATATTGTTGACGGTTCGTCAATACTGTTTTTGACACAATGTCAACAATAACGGGTGAACGGCGTGGGGGCATGTCGAGCCCGTAAAAAGAGGGGCGCTGCGTGCCTGCCAGGCTGCGGCAAGAGAAGGGACGACTATGATTCTCAACGGACCGGGAATTAGCTACACCGAGCCCGATATCGGCGCGGAGTTTGTACCGCCGCTGCCGGAGCATCCGCGCGAGGCCATCGTCAAGCTGTGCGAGCACTGCACCAACCGTCTGCTGCATCGCGACGAGCTGCTGGGCTACGAGTACTGGTCGTTTGCCGAGGCCGCAACCGACGAGCAAGCCGAAGTGCTCTGCAAGATGAAGATGCGCCGTCCCTATACGCTGCCCGAGATGGTCAAGCTCACCGGCATGCCCGAGGCCGATATCGAAAAGATGCTCGACGATATGAGCTACACGGGCCTGCTTGAGTACAACTGGGAAAACCCCGAGCGCGCCAAGCAGTGGGTGCTGCCCATGCTGGTGCCGGGCTCTGCCGAATTCCTCAACATGCGCGTGGGCCAGCTCGAGGAGCACCCGGTCTATGCCAAGTTCTTTGAGCAGGCGTCCAAGGGACCGCTGTCCAAGGCCACGCCGATGGTGCCGCCCGGTGGTGCCGGTATCGGCATGCACGTCATTCCGGTCGAGAAGGCCATTGACGCCGCGAGCACCTCGGTGCCGATTGAGCATATCGAGCACTGGCTCGACAAATACGAGGGTAAGTATGCTGCCAGTACCTGCAGCTGCCGCGCGAGCCGTCGCGTGATGGGCGAGGGCTGCGCCGACGACCCGGCCGATTGGTGCATCGCCGTGGGCGATATGGCCGACTACGTGGTCGAGACCGATCGTGGCCATTACGTGACGCGCGACGAGGTCTACGACATCCTGCGCCAGGCCGAGGACAACGGATTTGTGCACCAGATCACCAACATCGACGGCGAGAACAAGATCTTCGCCATCTGCAACTGCAACGTCAACGTGTGCTACGCCCTGCGCACCTCGCAGCTGTTCAACACGCCCAACCTGTCGCGCTCGGCCTATGTCGCCAAGGTCGAGAAGGACAAGTGCGTGGCCTGCGGTCGCTGCGTTGAGGTTTGCCCGGCCGGTGCCGCTAAGCTGGGCCAGAAGCTCTGCAGCAAAAAGACTGGCGGACAGGTGCCCGAGTATCCGCGCCAGGAGCTGCCCGATGCCACCAAGTGGGATTACACCAAGTGGTCGCCCAACTACCGCAACGACAACCGCATCGAGACGCATGAGTCCGGCACCGCTCCCTGCAAGACGGCCTGCCCCGCGCATGTCGCCGTTCAGGGCTATTTGAAGCTCGCGGCTCAGGGTCGCTATGACGAGGCCCTAGCACTCATTAAGCGCGAGAACCCGCTGCCCGCTATCTGCGGCCGTGTGTGCAACCGCCGCTGTGAGGATGCCTGCACTCGCGGCCGTGTGGACGCCGCCGTGGCTATCGACGAGGTCAAGAAGTTCATCGCCCAGCGCGATCTGGATGCCGCGACCCGCTATGTTCCACCCGTGGTGACGCCGACACGCGCCGGCGGCTTCGATCAGAAGATCGCCATTATCGGTGCCGGTCCGGCCGGCCTGTCCTGCGCTTTCTACCTGGCCGAGAAGGGCTACAAGCCCGTCGTGTTCGAGAAGAACGAGCGCCCGGGCGGCATGCTCACCTACGGTATTCCCAGCTTTAAACTGCAGAAGGATGTTATCGAGGCCGAGGTCGAGGTCATTCGCCTGATGGGTGCCGAGTTCCGCTATGGCGTGGAGGTCGGTCGCGACGTGACGCTCGACGAGCTGCGCGAGCAGGGCTTTAAGGCCTTTTATGTTGCCATCGGCTGCCAGGGCGGCCGCCTCGCCGGTATTCCGGGCGAGGATGCCGAGGACGTGACCGTAGCCGTCGACTTCTTGCGCGAGGTCAACAGTGGCAAGATCGACGCGCTGCCCGGCCGCACCATCGTGGTGGGCGGCGGCAACGTGGCCATCGATGTCGCGCGCAACGCCTGCCGTCTGGGTTCCGAGCACGTTGAGATGTTCTGCCTGGAGAGCGAGGCGCAGATGCCCGCCAGCGAGGAGGAGCGTCGCGAGGCCGTTGAGGACGGCGCTCACATCAGCTGCGGTTGGGGTCCCAAGGAGGTTCACCTGGACGAGGCCGGTCGTGTGTGCGGCATTACCTTTAAGCGCTGCACGCGTGTCTTTGACGACGAGGGCCGGTTTGCGCCCGAGTACGACGAGAACGATCTGCGTCGTGTCGATGCCGACCGTGTCGTCATGTCGATTGGCCAGTCCATTGTGTGGGGCGACCTGTTGGCTGGCTCCAAGGTGGAGCTTGGCCGCGGCCAGGGTGCTCTTGCCGATCCCCAGACCTATCAGACTGCCGAGCCCGACATCTTTGTGGGCGGCGACGTCTATACCGGTCCGAGCTTTGCCATCGACGCCATCGCCGCCGGTCACGAGGCCGCCGTGTCCATCCATCGCTTTGTGCAGCCGGGCTCCACGCTCACCATCGGCCGCAACCAGCGCCGCTATACCGCGCTCGACCGCGACGATGTCGTGATCGAGAGCTACGACAACGCGAGCCGCGAGGCTGCCCACGTGGACCGCGAGCGCGAGAAGGCCGCGCCGTTTAGCGAGTACGTCGAGACCTTTACCGAAGAGCAGGTGCGCGCCGAGACCGCCCGTTGCCTGGGTTGCGGTGCCTCGATCGTCGACCCCAACAAGTGCATCGGCTGCGGCCTGTGCACCACCAAGTGCGCGTTTGACGCCATCCATCTGGATCGCGACCGCCCCGAGTGCTCAACGATGGTCAAATACGAGCAAAAGCTCCCAAGCCTGGGCAAGTACGCATTGAAGCGTGCAATTAAGATCAAATTTGGGAAGAAGTAAGAGACCTAACAAGTAAGTGAACGGCGCAGAGGGCGGTTGGACAGCGAGCGGGTCCCAGGCGTGGCGAGGTGCCTTGAAAGAGGAGGGCATAGGGCTTTTGCCCATGCCCGACGATTGAAAGGCAGATCGCCCGTCTGGGACTCGCGCAGCGTCAAGCCGACCGCCGTTCGTTAGAACGGCGGAAGGAATTAAAAGTGCACGAGCTCGGAATCGTTTATCACATCATTCGCGATGTTGAGAACGTGGCGCGCGCCAATGGCGTGAGTCGCGTTTCGAGCGTCACGCTGCTGCTGGGCGAGGTCTCGGGCGTCGTTTCCGACTTGCTGCTCGACGCTTGGCGCTGGGCGGCAGATAAAAAGTCCATCACCGAGGGTGCGGAGCTTATTGTGGAGCTCGTCGAGGCCGTGACACATTGCGAGGCGTGCGGCCGCGACTATGCGACAGTCGAGCACGGCAAGACCTGTCCCCATTGCGGTAGCGGCGATACCTATCTGCTCCAGGGTCAAGAGGTCATGATCAAGCAGATCGAGACCCCCGACGAGGACCCGGCGGGCGCTGCCCCCGATGGCCCTTCCGACGCCCCCGACGCCGTCGACGCCGCCAACCCCCTCCACATCGCCTAGCCCCTAGCCGTTGGGTGTTCTTAAACGACTAGTCAATCAAGAACGTCCCCAACGACTAGTCGTTTAAGAACGTCCCCAATGACTACTTGCGCTAGTGCATAAGTCACGCCAGTAGTCAAGTTATGTCTGTTTAAACAAAATAGCGGCAGTACAAGCGCATTCGCGCTTGCCAAAATCGATATTAATGAACAGCCTGTTTGTATCTGTAAAATGCATGGCTTGATGTGCGACGCCTTGGCGTGTAATGAGTCAAAAAGCGGTAACGTAATCAATTTGTAACAAACATAGACGTTTAAACAAATAAACCAACCTTTTGCGAATTTAGCTATAATTCCACAAACCAAACAGGTATACTTCCTTAATGTCGTGTAGGAAATACGTAGACAAAAAGGAGGTTATGTGATGGTAAGTATTGTTCTTGCTAGCCACGGGGACTTGGCTGCTGGAATCAAGCAGACGGGCTCGATGGTCTTTGGCGATCAGCCGTCTGTAGCCGTGGTCTCGCTCGAGCCGAGCATGGGCCCCGACGACTTCCGTGCCAAGGTCGAGGAAGCAATCGCTTCCTTCGAGGACCAGGAGCAGGTGCTCTTCCTCGTTGATCTGTGGGGCGGCACGCCGTTCAACCAGATCAGCGGGCTCATCGAGGGCCACGATTCCTGGGCTATCGTCACCGGTGTCAACCTGCCTATGCTCATCGAGGCATATTCGCAGCGCTTTGACGCAAAGAACACTGCACATGCGATCGCAAAACATCTTGTGACTGAGGCTAAGGCTGGCGTGCGCGTCAAGCCCGAGTCTCTGGAGCCCGAGGAGAAGAAGCCGGCTACGGCCGCCGCTGCTCCTGCAGGCGCCATCCCTCCGGGAACGGTCATCGGCGACGGGCACATCAAGATCGCCCACGTCCGTATCGACACCCGTCTGCTCCATGGCCAGGTGGCCACCACGTGGACCAAGCAGATCAACCCCAACCGCATCATCGTGGTTTCCGACGGCGTTGCTCACGACGAGCTCCGCAAGACCATGATCGAGCAGGCTGCCCCTCCGGGAGTCCATGCCAACGTCGTTCCCATCAAGAAGATGGCCGAGGTCGTCAAGGACACGCGCTTTGGTGACACCAAGGCCATGCTGCTCTTCGAGAACCCGCAGGATCTGCTCAAGGCCATCGAGGCCGGCGTCGACATCAAGGAAGTCAACATCGGTTCCATGGCTCACTCCAAGGGCAAGGTCGTCGTCACCAACGCCGTCGCTATGGGCGATGACGACGTCAAGACTCTCGAGGCCCTCAAGGCCAAGGGCGTCAAGTTCGAGGTCCGCAAGGTTCCTTCGGATTCCTCCGAGGATCTCGACGCCATGTTGAAGAAAGCTAAGGCCGAACTGGCCGCTCAAGCATAGTAAAGGAGGGTCCGATACATGTCTGCAATCACTATTCTGCTTGTTGCGATTGTCGCGTTGCTTGCCGGTATGGAAGGCATTCTGGATGAGTTCCAGTTCCATCAGCCGCTCGTGGCATGCACGCTTATCGGTCTCGTAACCGGTCACCTTCAGGAGGGCATCCTCCTGGGCGGTTCGCTCCAGATGATGGCCCTTGGCTGGGCTAACGTCGGCGCCGCTGTCGCGCCTGACGCCGCTCTGGCCTCGGTCGCCTCTTCGATCATCATGGTGCTCGCCCTCAACGGTGGCGCCACCGATTCGGCCAAGGCCGTTACCACCGCTATCGCCGTCGCCGTCCCGCTGTCGGTCGCTGGTCTGTTCCTGACCATGATCTGCCGTACCATTGCTACCGCTATCGCTCACGCCATGGACGGTTGCGCCGAGAAGGGCGACTTCTCCGGCATCGAGCGCTGGCAGTATGCTGCCATCCTCATGCAGGGCCTTCGTATCGCCATCCCGGCAGTGCTTCTGTGCGTCATCCCGGCCGAGGCCGTTACCAACGCGCTTAACGCTATGCCCGACTGGCTGTCCGGCGGCATGGCTGTCGGCGGCGGCATGGTCGCTTCCGTCGGTTACGCCATGGTCATCAACATGATGGCCACCAAGGAGACCTGGCCGTTCTTCGTCCTCGGCTTTGTCCTTGCTGCCATCCCTCAGCTCACGCTGATCGCCCTTGGTCTCATCGGCATCTCCCTTGCCCTCATCTACCTTGGCCTTAAGGATCTGGCCAAGCAGGGTGGCGGCATGGGCGGTGGCTCCGGCGACCCGCTCGGCGACATTCTGAACGATTACGAGTAGGAGGGGAGTGATACATATGGCAGAGAACAAGATTCAGCTCACCAAGGCTGACCGCAAGAAGGTTTGCTTCCGTCATCAGTTCCTTCAGGGCTCGTGGAACTACGAGCGTATGCAGAACGGCGGCTGGTGCTTCGCAATGATCCCTGCGATCAAGAAGCTCTACACCAGCAAGGATGACCAGATTGCCGCTCTTAAGCGCCACCTGGAGTTCTATAACACCCACCCCTATGTTTCCGCCCCCGTCATTGGCGTTACCCTCGCTCTCGAGGAGGAGCGCGCCAACGGTGCCCCGATTGACGACGTCGCCATTCAGGGCGTCAAGGTCGGTATGATGGGCCCGCTCGCCGGCGTCGGCGACCCCGTCTTCTGGTTCACCCTTCGCCCGATTCTGGGCGCTCTGGGCGCTTCCCTGGCCATGTCCGGCAGCATCGTCGGTCCGCTGCTGTTCTTCTTCGCGTGGAACATCATCCGTTACGCTTTCCTGTGGTACACGCAGGAGTTTGGCTACAAGGTCGGCTCCTCCATCGCCAAGGACCTCTCCGGTGGTCTGATGGGCAAGGTCACCGAGGGCGCTTCCATCCTGGGTATGTTCATCATCGGCGCCCTGGTCGAGCGCTGGGTGTCCATTTCCTTCACCCCGATCGTCTCCACGGTCAAGCAGTCTGCTGGCGCCTTTATCGACTGGGCTAGCCTGCCCTCCGGTTCCGAGGGTATCAAGGAAGCGCTGACGATGTACAACTCCGTCGGTGCTACCGCCCTTGATCAGATGAAGGTCACCACGCTTCAGGCCAACCTCGATCAGCTCATCCCCGGCCTTGCCGCCGTGTGCCTGACCCTGCTGGTCTGCAAGCTCCTCAAGAAGAAGGTCAGCCCGATCGTCATCATCCTGGCTCTCTTCGCCGTCGGCATCATCGGTCGCTTCTGCGGCTTCATGTAAGCACGCTTCGGCTTAAGACCGAGAATTGCTAGGCAAGGGCTTTTGAGCCATTGAAACGGACCGCACCCGGTGGGTACACTGGATGCGGTCCGATTGTTTTATTTGGAGGGCGAGGCGCGCATGGCGCAATCTCAGAACAGCACGGTCGATCTGGCAACGCCGGCAACCTGCCTGATGGGGCTTACCAGCCACGGTAACGTGATGGTGGGCAATAAGGCGTTTGAGTACTATAACGAGCGCAATCCCGAGGATTATATTCAAATCCCGTGGGACGAGGTCGACTATATTGCCGCCGAGGTCTTGCGCGGCACCAAGAAGATTACGCGTTTTGCCATCTTCACCAAGGACAACGGTCACTTTACGTTTTCGACGCGCGACGACAAAGAGACGCTGCGCGCTGTGCGCAAGTACGTGGACGAGGATAGACTCGTGCGTTCGCCCGACTTTATCGACGTAACGACCAAGGGCGCCAAGAGCATCCCTGCTGCCATCAAAAGCCTCTTTCACAAAGGCGACTAGTCGTCTGCGATAGATGGCGGAAAATGCATCCCGGAATTCGTTCTCATTCCGGGATGCATTTTCCTTTTGAGCGCCAGTTGGGAAAGCTTGTCCCATTTTTTAGCCGAATACCGGGATGGAATTTCCCTTACATGTGGTTAGAGGAAACCCCATCCCATTATTTTGCGTTATTCTGGGTTATAATTTTCCGTTATTGAGAAGGCTCTACGGCGATAATTCGCTGCAGAGCCTTCTTGATGAGTGGCCATGCGCTACATGGCCAAGGGGCAAATCTGCTACACTAGTACAACATGCCTCCGTAGCTCAGGGGATAGAGCACCGCTCTCCTAAAGCGGGTGTCGACGGTTCGAATCCGCCCGGGGGCACCAGGGAATATGACGGCGTCGCGGGAGCGGCGCCGTTTCTGGTTTGCGGGGGCCGCCGGCGGATTCGGGCCGTCGACACCCGCGTCACCAATTGCGTCTAGAGCCCTCCGGTAGAGTGTCCAAGCCCTAAAGCCCAGTTGATGCTACGGGGTTTAGAGGCGGACTGAAGCAAGGGGAAGACA
Source organism: uncultured Collinsella sp. (assembly GCA_938005465.1). Lineage (GTDB taxonomy): Bacteria > Actinomycetota > Coriobacteriia > Coriobacteriales > Coriobacteriaceae > Collinsella. The sequence goes on along the minus strand of CALLNU010000024.1, from coordinate 50,518 downwards.
TGTCCGTTCGGGGTGATAGACTAACGCTGTGGTAAATACAGGACAGTTTGACCGTTTTTCAACCAAGATAGGCGTCCCATGCAACTAAATGCAGCTGATATAGCGCAAAAGAGAATTGACCTCGGCCTCACCCAAAAGGAGTTCGCCGCCGCCCTTGGTATGGGCTCGTCTGGCGAACGCACCGTTCGGCGCTGGGAGTCTGGGGATACTAGTCCAACGGCGGCTGAATGCGCCTTTATCGCATCGCTCGATGCGGGGGCTCCATTTGACCAAGGGGAGCGCGGCGACGCGCCTTTTACCTTCTGCGATCTCTTCGCGGGCATCGGCGGTATACGAATGCCGTTCCAGGAGCTTGGCGGTAGGTGCGTCTTCTCTTGCGAGTGGGATAAGTTCGCCCAGAAAACCTACCGGATGAACTATGGAGAGACCCCGGCGGGCGACATCCGTCAGGTCGCATCAAACGATATACCGGACTTCGATGTCCTGCTCGCAGGCTTTCCTTGTCAGCCATTCTCCCTTGCAGGCGTTTCGAAGAAGCAATCTTTGGGGAGACCCACCGGCTTTGAGGATAAAACGCAGGGAACCCTCTTTTTCGAGGTCGCTCGCATCATACGCGACAAGCGCCCGAAGGCCTTCTTGCTTGAGAACGTTAAGAACCTTACGAGTCACGACGGCGGGAAGACCTTCAAGGTCATACGACAGACGCTTGAGGAGGACCTTGGATACCATATTTTCTGGAAAGTGCTTGATTCAAAAAACTGGACGTGCCAGCACAGGGAGCGCATCTACATCGTGGGGTTCAGGGAGGAAGTTCCCTTCTCGTGGGATGACCTTGAGGTGCCGGGACCGGGACATACGCTAGGGGAAATCCTCGAAGAGCAACCAAACGAACGCTACACCATTTCGGATAAGCTATGGGCCTATCTGCGCGCCTATCGCGAAAAGCATGAGGCGGCGGGCCACGGCTTTGGATACTCGATGGTCGGCCCAGAGGACACGACAAGGACGCTTTCCGCCCGGTACCACAAGGATGGCAGCGAGATTCTGGTCGGGCAGGAAGGAAAAAACCCTCGTAAACTCACTCCCCGCGAATGCGCGCGCCTGCAAGGATTTCCCGATGAGTTCATCATCCCGGTGTCGGATACTCAGGCATACAGGCAGTTCGGCAACTCCGTGACCGTGCCGGTCGTGCGCTCGGTCGCGAAGTTGATGATGGAGGTGTTCTAGGATGGACTATGGAGTACTTGGCGCGTATTTTGACGGTGCTGTCGCGAAAACCCTCGCGGGCGTTGACATCATGGGGGCCAATAAAAGCCACCAGCACGAATTCAACGGCGTGGGGCCTTTGCGCGCGCTTTTCGGAGACGATGACATAAAGGGGATGCGAACTACCTTCGCATATCTCGATGATGGTGCAGACCCTATATTCGACCATGGTTATACCACTTGGTACGACGCCCGCAGGAAGCATCCAACTAGAACTGAGTATAGGCTCTACTACAACGATAATGCTGCCATGGGCATGGCCCGTCCGGGCGACCTCATGGTTTTGGCCCTACACGAAGCCAAGGAGGTCGTAATCCTATTTGCCCGAGCGGGGAGTACGGCGGAATCTCAAGTTCGCTGGCTCTTCGCGCTCGACGGGGTTGGCGAGAAGGGTTTTACGCCCTCTGCTCGGGAGGATACGCGCATCACGTCGATCGCCGCAAGGATTTTGGAGTCCATCGGCATCGAAGTTAGCATGCCGATCGCAGCGGAGAACTTCCTCGACGGTATGATCGAGAAATTCGGCGAGTCCTTCCCCAAAGGGGCAGACTTCTCAGCCTACTCAGCTTCCACCCTTGGAAAGCTCGATTGGACGGGCGACCCGGATGGCTGCTTGGTCGCTTGTTACGAACGCGAAGAGATGCTGTTCCGCGTCTTCGAGCGGCATCTCTTGGAGCGCGACCTCGCGCCATACCTTGGCTCGGCGCTTGATGTTGATGGCGTGCTGCGCACCACTATGTCGGCCTTCCAGCGCCGCAAGTCCCGTGCGGGGACGGCGTTCGAGAATCAACTTTCGATGCTATTCGATGCTAGGGGCATACGCTACTCGGCGCAGAAATACACCGAGGGCAAATCAAAGCCGGATTTCATCTTTCCCTCTATTGACGATTACCACGACCCCAAGTTCCCTGTCGCTCGACTGACGATGCTCGGTGCCAAGACAACCATCAAGGAGCGTTGGCGTCAGGTGCTTGATGAGGCTGACAGAATCGAGGACAAGCATCTTGTAACACTTGAGCCCGCCGTAAGTGAGGATTACACACGAGCTATGGCTAAGGACAGGCTCAGCCTCGTTGTGCCCTCATCGCTGTTCGAAACCTACACGCCCGCGCAAAGGGAATGGCTCATGAGCGTCAACGACTTCTGCAGGCTGGTAGAAGCCCGACAGCACGAGTAGAACCACGAGACGTTTTTTAGAAATGAGGCCGGAGACCAGTTGAGTCTCCGGTCTTCTTTTTTCACTCGCAACAGATTCGTCGATCACGAGGTGGGATTTGTATTTGGACTGCGCAAACTCTTGGGCAAGGGTGCTTTTTCCAACGCGGCGGGCCCCCTCGAGCATGATGGCTCGGGATCCATTGCTCGCTTTCCAATCGAGGAGTTTATTGTAGGCCGTACGTCTGAATACTGACATGATTGCCCAATCTAGCTGCTGTATACACGGAATGGGAAGTGTGGTTACCTGATTCAATACACGAAATGGGAAGTATATACAGGCCCTTTTCTACACGAAATGGGAAGTGCGGGTACCGCTGGAGCTTGTTGGGATAGATGGAGCGCATGTGTTGCGTCGCTCAGGTATGCTCATATGTGCCTAGAGTTTCACATGCCGAGAAAGGTTGATGGCTGCCATATCCACATACCAAAACACGGAGCGCTCAGCGCCGTCGACACCCGCGTCACCAATTTCCCCGCGGGGGGGGGAGTTTTCGAATCCGCCCGGGGGCACCAGGGAATATGACGGCGTCGCGTGAGCGGCGCCGTTTTTGGTTAGTGGGGGCCGACGGCAGATTCGGGCCGTCGACGCTCGCGTCACCAATCGCGTCATTCGAATCGGCGCTGGGAATTCAGTGCTTTTCCTCATGCAAGTATCTTCCATCTTGCGTCGCCGTCAGCCGTGAGCGGTCGATTTTTACCGATAAACGGCAAATTAATTCAGAAAAAATCAGGTAATTTCAAGAATGGTCAAACTTGATTAACAGCAAAACCACAAGGTAGATGGCTTTATACGGTGAAAAACTCTGACACAATGAGAAAAAGAGTGAAAAATACTGATTGAAAATGAACTTATGTGGCAGTAATCTACATGTCACAGGGTAAGCCCCGGCGCGCAGGCGGCGGCCCTTATCGAATTACGGATATAGATCAGGTGCTCGAACGGGCAGAAACGATCAAGGACGAAGGTAAAGGACGTAGAAGCATGAAGCTTGCAACTCGTATCAACTCCTATTTTCGCGATGGCGACAAGAATCTTGATCGCGTGTTCGCGGAGTTCCAGAGCGTGGGCCTCACGCACGTCGACCTCAACTACCCCGAGCACTGCACAGGTGTCACGGCTGAGGACATGGCCGCCAAGCTCGCAGCTCACGACCTGCAGCTGAACGGCTGCGCGCTGCGCTTCCGCAACGCCTTCCTCAACGGTGACCTGGGCAATGCCGATGATGCCCTTGCCGCGGAAGCCCTTGAGCTCTGCTACGAGGCGTGCGACTACTGCCGCACTGCCGGTGGCAACACGGTGACCATCTGGCTCGGCCACGACGGCTTTGACTACAGCTTCCAGATCGCCTACGCTCGCGTCTTCGACCAGCTCGTAGCCGCATTCCAGAAGGTTTGCGACTACGCGCCCGACCTCAAGATCTCGATTGAGTACAAACCCTACGAGGAGCGCGCGTACGCGTTCATCGACTCCATGGGTATGACCGGCATGATTCTCAACGCTGCAGACCGCCCGAACCTGGGCGTCACGCTGGATTACTGCCACATGCTCATGAAGCACGAGAACCCTGCCATGGCCGCCGACCTGTTCGGCCGCGAGGGCAAGCTCTACGGCATTCACCTAAACGACGGCAACGGTCGCTTCGACGATGGCCTTATGATTGGTACGTCCACGCCGGTGAAGACCCTCGAGTTCCTCTACTACGTGAAGAAGCACGGTTACGACAGCGCAATCTACTTCGACACGTTCCCGGTCATCGAGCCCGCTGCCGGCGAGGCTGCACAGAACGACCAGATGATCCATCTGCTCAACGACGCCATCGAGGCCGTAAGCATGGAGAAGATCCAATCCGTTATCGATGCAAACGACGCGATTAAGGCAGCCGAGCTTGTCCGCGAGCTCTTCTGCGCAATGGGGAGGTAACCAATGAAACGCGACTGGAACGCGATGGCTCAGGGGATTCTGGACGCCGTCGGTGGTCCCGAGAACATCTCGGGCATGACGCACTGCGCGACGCGCCTGCGCCTCAATCTCAAAGACGACGCGGCTTGCGACGACGCTGCGGTCAAGGAAGTCGAAGGCGTTGTGAACACGCTGAACAAGGCCGGTCAGTACCAGGTTCTCATCGGCACTGAGGTCCCGAAGCTGTACGAGAAGTTTGAGCCGCTGGTCAAGGGTTCGGGCGTGGAAATCTCCGCTGCTACCAAGGACGAGGGCGAGAGCATCGTCAGCCAAGTCTTCTCCGCGATCTCCGGCATCTTTGCCCCGCTGCTGCCCGCCATGGCCGGCTCCGGTATCCTGCGCGGCTTCGTTATCCTGGCCGCCCAGCTCGGCATCATCGCTGAGGGCACGGGTACCTACACCATCCTGTACACCCTGGCCATGAGCGTGTTCTACTTCCTGCCCGTGCTGCTCGGCTTCTCCGCCGGCAAGCGCTTCGGCGCGAGCCCGTACCTGTCGGCGCTGCTCGGCGCGTGCCTGCTCTACCCGGACTTCATCGCCCTCATGGGCGACGCGGGCAACGGCGCCATGACGGACTTCTTCGGCATCCCCGTGGTTCTCATGAACTACAACTCCACGGTTATCCCTGCCATCTTGTCTGTCTGGGTCTACTCGTACCTGTACAAGTGGCTCGATGAGCACGTTTCCGAGATGCTCAAGCTCGTCGTGCTGCCCGCCATCTCCCTGATCGTTATGGTTCCGCTCACCATGCTCGTCATCGGTCCCCTGGGCGTCTACGCTGGTGAGGCCATCGCCTTCGTGGTCAACTGGCTGATCGAGCGCAGCTCCGTGTTCGCCGGCGTGCTGGTTGGCGGCGGCTGGTCCGTGCTGGTGTCCATGGGCATCCACTGGGCCGTGAACCCCATCATGATCAACAACATCGCTCAGAACGGCTTCGACTACATCTGCCCCTTCACCTTCGCCTGCAACTTCGCCGTTATCGGCTGCGCCTTCGGCGTGTTCCTCAAGGCCCGCGACCAGAAGCTCAAGAGCTTCGCGATGACCGGTGTCGTATCGATCGCCCTGTCCGCCATCATCGAGCCCACGCTGTTCGGTATGCTCGTGAAGAACAAGAAGGTCTGGCTTGCGCAGATCATCGGCGGTGCCGTCGGCGGCGCGTTCCTCGGTATCATGAAGGTCGTCACCACTGCGTTCACCTTCGGTTCCGTCACTACGTTCCCGGCTTTCGTGAGTTCCGACCCCATGAACTTCGCTTGGGCTATGGTCGGCATGCTCATTTCCGCCGTCGTGGCCGGTGTTCTTGCCTTCGCCTTCACCGACAAGGAGGATCAGCTCGCCTAAGAGCCCCGGATGCGCCGCCTCTCCTAGGGTCGTTCTCTTCGCTTGAAGAGCGTCGCGCTTACGCGAGGTGTGTCAACCTCGTTCAAATTGTGAACGAGAGGGTAGGTCAATCGATTAAGCGGTCGTCATCGCAACAGGTGGCGGCCGCTATTCTGCTTGTGCGTTACACTTTTCGAAAAGAAATGAACGAGCGTGAAGCAGAGTGGTTTGGAGAGGTTCCCAATATGATTCCGTATGAGCGCCAGGAGCGAATTGTAGAGTGCCTGCAGAAGTCGGGCCTCGCGAGGATTTCCGAGCTGCAGGAGGAGCTGCCGGGCGTCTCTATTTCGACGCTACGTCGCGACCTCAAGGAGCTGGAGGCGCTTGGCAAGGTTGAGCATCTTTCGGGCGGCGCGGTGAGGCTCCTCTCGGCTGTCCACGAGGTGAGTATCTCGACGCGTTCGGGCCTACACGGGAGTGAGAAGGAACAGATTGCCCAAGTCGCCTTGCGTTTTGTTGAGGACGGGGACACGCTCTACTTGGACTCGGGTTCCACCTGCACGGCGCTGCTGCGTCTGCTGCTCGACCGCGACGTGACAATTTACACGACGGATGCCTCGGCGTGCCTGATTAAGAGCGAGACGCGCGCCCAGCTCATCGTGGTGGGTGGCGAGTTCAACTATGTGAACTCCTCGTTCTGCGGTTCTATGACCGAATCGATCCTGCGCGATCTGTACTTCGATAAGGCGTTTATCGGGACCAACGCGATTGACGAGGACCGCGGCGTCATGACGCCCTCCTACGTTGAGGCGGCGAAGAAGCGCATCGTGCGCGAGAATTCGAATAAGGCGTACGTGCTGTGCGACAGCTCGAAGTTCCATCAGTTCTCGAATGTTCGCGCGTTTGGGTTCGATGGTGTGTCGATTATCGCGGAGTCCTATGACGAGAAGATCGCCCAGTGCGCGCGCCTGATCACGCCTGGAGCGTAGGGGGTCCGGGCTCAGGTCTGCGGATTGCGGCCCCTGGCTGCTGCTGTCCGCGTAGCGGGATTTCTTCCTAGGGAATACGACAGCGTTTCGTGGTGCGGGCTCCTGCATGATACCAGCTAGATAGGCAAATATGGCAACGTTGTGAATCTGGAAAAGCCTGCAGGTTAACAACGTGGTTAAACGATTAATCAGCCAGACTGTAGATAAAGGTTAAACGATTAATTACCACCGAGTAGATAATCACCGAGCAGATAAGGAGTTCACTATGCTGCTCTGCCCCAGTCTCATGTGCGCCGACTACGGCAATCTGCGCGCGACCGTCGAGGATCTCGACGCCGCCGGCATCGACATCTTCCATTGCGACGTGATGGACGGCAGTTTCGTTCCCAATTTCGCCATGGGTCTCGAAGACATCAAGGCCGTGCGAGCTGCCACCAACAAGCTCGTCGACGTGCACCTTATGGTCGAGAATCCTGCCAGCAAGGTTGAACTTTTCGCCTCCGCCGGCGCGGACATCATCTATATCCATCCGGAGTCCGAGCGTTACGTGGTCAAGACACTCGCCGCGATTAAGTCCCTCGGCAAGAGCGCCGGTATCGCCGTGAACCCCGACACCTCTATCTCCGAGATCGAGGAGATGTTGAACCTCTGCGATTACGTGATGGTCATGACGGTGAATCCGGGTTTTGCCGGTCAGAGCTTTATCGAGTTCACGAACGACAAGGTGCGTCGCCTTGCCGCGCTGAAGGAGCGCTTTGGCTTCAAGCTCATGATCGACGGCGCCTGCTCGCCCGAGCGCGTGCGCGACCTGTCCGCCATTGGCGCGGACGGATTTATCCTGGGCACCAGTGCGCTGTTTGGCAAGGACGCTGGTTACGAGGAGTGTCTGCGCCGTTTGCGCGCCGGCGAGGTGTATTAGAAGCGGAACGGCGAATTAGGACGGATTGAGCGCGCGGCATGCGCGAATGGTTCTTATGGAAAGGGGTCTCTTTTGAAGATCGGTATTGGAAACGACCACGTCGCAGTCGAGTACAAGGAAGCCATCACGGCGTATATCCAGGAGAAGTACGGCTACGAAGTCGTGAACTTCGGTACGGACAGCACCGAGCGCTTTGACTATCCCATCGCGGGTGAGGCCGTGGCGGACGCTGTCATGTCCGGCGAGGTTGATCGCGGTATCGTTATCTGCGGTACGGGTGTGGGCATCTCGCTTGCCGCCAACAAGGTGCGCGGTATCCGTTGCTGCACCTGCTCTGAGCCGTATTCCGCTCGCCTGTCGCGCGAGCACAACAACACCAACATGCTCGCATTTGGTGCTCGTGTGGTAGGCATCGAGCTGGCCAAAATGATTGTCGACGCCTGGCTCACCGGCGAGTTCGAGGGCGGCCGTCACCAGCGACGCATCGATATGATTCGCCAGATCGAGGCTCGTCAGCTCGTACGTGCGGAGGAAGCACGCGGCTGGTAGCGGAAAAGCCCGTCACCCGTGTGGTGGCGGGCTTTTTGCATGTCGCGCGTGGGATAGAGCACATGCGAGAGAAAAACGCGGCTATTCGCTGCCCGCTGTCTAGCTGCTCGCGCGTTGCACGAGCTTAACGGGGACAAGCGTCTCCATCTCGGGCTCTTCGCCGCGCAGCAGGGCGAGCAGGGCCTGACATCCCTCGTGCGCGAGGCGCTCGGGGAAGCGGCGGATGGTGCTGATTTGCGGCGTCGGAAGCTGCGCGTAAACGGAATCGTCGAAGCCGATGAGACGGACGTCTTCGGGTACGCGCTTGCCGGCGGCAACGAGCGCACGCAGCGCGCCCACGGCTGCGTGGTCGCTATGGGCGAAGACGCCGTCGACGGGGTAGCCCGTGGAGAGGAAGTCGGTCACGAGCTCTTCCGACTCGATGATGCTCGGCTGCTTACCCGAGACAAACAGCTGGTAGTCGCGGCGTAGCGGCATTCCGTGCGCGGCGAGCGCCCGCTCGTAGCCCATCTGGCGCTCGTTGCCGGGGTAGTTGGCGGTAAAACTCGAGATGCTCAGGATGTCCTTGCAGCCGCGCTCGATGAGGTGCTCGGTCGCCATGTAGCCACCGCCGATGTTGTCGGAGCCCACGTGTGGGAAACCGAGGTCGTTTTCGGGCGCACGGTCGATGCAGACCACGGGGATTCCGTGGGGGACGAACTCGCCGTCGAGCCTGCGCAGGCCGGAGATACAGATGATACCGTCGGCCTGCTTGCTTGCCAGCGTGCGGAAGTAGTCACGCTCGCGGGCGGGGTCATTGGCGCTGTTGCAAACAAAGACCGAGTAGTCCTCGGTTGCCAGCTCGCGCTCCACATGCAGGGCGATCTTGGAAAAGAAGTCGTTGGAGATGTCCGGCACGATCATGCCGATGGTCCGGGACTGGGCCATACGGAGGCTCTTCGCCGCCATGTTCGTGACGTAGCCGTATTCCTTTAGGGCGGCTTCCACGCGTTTGCGGGTGTCTTCGGAAAAACGGCCGCTGCCGTTGATGACGTGGGAGACCGTGGCGACGGATACGCCGGCCGCGACGGCAATCTGGCGCATGGATGGGCGCTTGCCTGGTGTGGGCATGGGGCCTCCTGCTGCTTTCGGGTGGTTAACAGATTAACCGAGATTGTAGCGCATGCGCGATGCCGTAATGGGTCGCTTCGAAGTCGTTTTGTCGCGCTCGGTCTGCACCTTGGATAAGAAGGAGTTCGTCGAGCACTCCGATCCGGAGCGCACGCGCGCCAACATCCCGCTGTTCCAGCAGGGCATCATGATACAGCAGCTCAACTCCGAGAAGCTCGTGGTCGAGACCATGGTGAAGTTCTGCGGCTAGTAATTACTGCATTACATATTCTGTTGTCACCTGGGAGGCTTGTTTTTGCGGGCCTCTTTGTGTTGCTATGGAGCCCTGGCCTGTCGATAAACAAAGCGCCCGCTTGCTGGGGGAGCAAGCGGGCGCCTGTGAGCGAATATGTTTGCGGCGAGAGCCGTGATGAGCGGTGGGGTGGCGACTAGTTGGTCGTACCGGAATCGTCACCCGTGCCCGAGCCAGAGCCCGAACCCGAGCCAGAAAGTGCGACCGTCAGCGTAATCGTGCTGTCGGTGGACTGCTTGCCAGTGGGGGAGACGCCCGTAACGGTGGCATCCTCGTTACCGCTTACGGGATTGCCGTTCTGGTCACAGAAGCCGATGTTATAGAAACCGGCGTTGTTGAGCGCGGTGACGGCGGCGGAGATGCTCTTGCCGTACAGGTTGCCCGGAACACTGGCCTTGCCGGACTTCTTGGCAATGACGACGGTAATCGTGGCGCCGGGCTTCTGCTTGCCGCTGGGGTTCCAGCTGATCACGGTGCCCTCGGTAACCGAGTCGTTCTCCTGGTAGCTCACGTCGACGCCAAAGCCTGCCATATCGAGGGCGTTGCGCGCCTGGGCCTCGGTCATGTCGGTCAGGTCGGGGACGGACGTGGTATCCGGGCCGCTCGAGACCTTGTACGAGATGGTCGTGCCCTTCGCGACTTCCTTACCGGCTTCGGTGCCCTGCTCAAAGACCTGGCCCTCATCAGCCTCGTTGGCCTCCTCGGAGGCGTTGCCCTTCAGGCCAACGCTTGCCAGTGCGGCTTCTGCTTGGTCCTTGGTCAGGCCGACAAGTTTGGGAACCTCAACCTTTTCGGAGGGCTTGGGGCCCTTGGAGATTACCAGGTTCACCTTGGTGCCCTTGGCCTTCTTGGTGTTGCCGTTGGGCGTCTGCTCGGCGACCTTGCCCTCGTCGACATCGTCGTTGTAGCTTTGGTCGATGGTGCCGACCTCGAGGCCAGCTTCCTTGATCAGCTCGACGGCAGTCTGCTGGTCCTTGCCCAGCACATCGGGCACGGTGACCTGCTCGCCGCCAAAGAGTCCTGTGGCAAAGGCCACCACGATGCCGATGACGGCAACGGCTGCCACCACGGCGGCGATGATCTTGTTCTTGTTGGATTTGGGCTTTTCGACCTCGTAGGAGCCGGTGGAGCCCGAAACCGAGCTACGGGCGGTATTTTGGCCGCTCACGCCCGAGACGGGACGCACCATGGCGCGCGTCTGATCGGAAAGCTCGCGAGTCTTGGTGGCACCCAGCTCACTGGGGGCACCGATGATGCGCGTGGGCTCCGAGACGTTGACGGCACGGCCCGACAGGTAGCTGTTGAGCACCTGACGCAGCTCGTCGGCGGTCTGGAAGCGGTTTGCCGGGTCCTTCTCCATGCACTTGAGGATGATGCGCTCAAGGTCGGCGTCGACACCGGAGTTGATCTGGCTCGGCGGAATAGGCAGCTCGTTGACCTGCTTGAGTGCGACCGAGATAGCGTCGTCACCGTCAAAGGGGACGCGGCCGGTGGCGCACTCGTACATCACGACGCCCAGCGAGTAGATATCCGAGGTGGGGCCGAGGTCCTGACCGCGGGTCTGCTCGGGGCTGACGTAGTGGGCGGTTCCCAGCACGTTGTTGTCTTGCGTGAGGTGGCTGTTCTTGGCGCGCGCGATGCCAAAGTCCATCACCTTGATGTTGCCGTCGGGCAGCACCATGATGTTCTGCGGCTTAATGTCGCGGTGGATGATCTCGTGCTTGTGGGCGACCGAAAGCGCGGAGCTAATCTGCGAGCCGATCTGGGCGACCTTCTTGGGGTCGAGGGCGCCGTGGCTCTTGATGCCGCTCTTAAGGTCGGTGCCGCGCAAGTACTCCATGACGATGTAATAGGTGTCGCCGTCCTTGCCCCAATCGTAGACGCCCACGATATAGGGGGAGGAGAGACCGGCTGCTGCCTGGGCCTCCTGCTTAAAGCGTGCGGCGAAGGTTGCGTCGCCGGCATACTGCGGCAGCATGATCTTGACGGCGACCGTGCGGTCGAGGACCTGGTCCTGTGCACGGTAGACGGTCGCCATGCCGCCCGTTCCCACCTTATCCTTGAGGAGGTATCTTCCCCCGAGGACCCTCTGTTCCATTCCTGCTCCTAACATAACTATTCGCTCAACGATGTGTGTAGTACCTACGATGTGGCCGCTGGGGCCGTGTGGCGCGTTGCCGCTAACTCTTCGGCCGCGGCGCGCCTCGGGTGTCCGATTCGATCATGGGCATCACGCTCCCTGTGCGGCAAGCGCCGCGGTCAGGACGATACCGGCGATCTTGGCGGCCTCGACGTCATGCTTGTCGAAATCCTCCAAGGCCACCGAGATGGCGACCGTGGGTGAATCGTAAGGTGCAAAGCCAACGAACATAGAGTTGACGTTGGTGCCGCCGGTCTCGGCCGAGCCGGTCTTGCCGGCGACCTTGACGCCGGGGATCTGGGCATCGGTGCCGGTGCCGGACTGGACGACGGCAAGCATGGCCTGCTTGACCTGGTCGGCCGTGGCGGAGCTGACGGCCTGCCCCAGCGAGCGGGACTGCGTGGTCTTGACCACGGTTCCGTCCGGGGCAAGTACCTGGGCTACAAAGTACGGGTCCATGACCACGCCACTGTTGGCGATGGCGGCGGCAATCACGGCGTTTTGCATGACGGTGGTCTGCGGGCCGGGCGTGTGGTCCATGCCGACAGGCTGGCCGGCACCGGCCCAGGCGGTCTCCCACTCGGTCATGAGCGACGGGTCGGCCATGATGGAGGCCGCGGAGGTCAGGTCCTGGCCGAGCTTTTGGCCGTAGCCAAAGGCGTTGGCAAACTGTACGAGCGTGTTTGCGCCAACTTCGTTTGCCACCTGGCCAAAGACGACGTTGGAGGACACGGCAAAGGCCTGCTGCAGGCTGATGGTGCCGTAGCTCTCGTTGGCATAGTTGGTGACCGGTGCGTTGCCGATGTCCATGGAGCCGGGCGCCTGGTAGGTGCTGGTAAGGCTGGCGGTACCGGTCTCGAGTGCCGCGGAAAGCGTAACGACCTTAAACGTTGAGCCCGGCGTGTACAGCGCGTCCATGGCGCGATTGTACATGGAGCCGTCCTCGCCGCCGCCCGTCTGCAGCAGGGCATCGATGTTGGTGTTGTCGTAGGTGGGCGAGCTGGCACATGCGAGCACCGCGCCGGTACGCGGGTCGATGACCACTACAGCGCCCTTAAAGCCCTTGAGTGCCTGCTCGGCCGCCGTCTGGATACGCGAGTCGATGGTGAGCTTGGCGGTGTTGCCCGGCTGGGTCTGGCCCGCGAGCGACGCGATGGCATTGTTCCAGCTGGAGTAGTCCTTAGAACCGGTGAGCGTGTCGTTCATGACGCTCTCGATGGCGGTGGTGCCATACTGCTGGCTCACGTAGCCAACCACGTGAGCTGCCAGGTTACCGTTGGGGTAGGAGCGTACGTAGGTGCCGTCCTCCTGCTGCAGCGACTCGGCCAGCGTCACGCCGTCGGACGTGATGATGGAGCCGCGCTGGATGTACTTGGAGCGGGCGATGGTGTGGTTGTTGGTCGGCATGTCCTGATAGTCCTTGGCCTTGATGACCTGGACATAGGTGAGGTTGCCGATAAGGATGGCGAACAGCGCCGTAAAGGCGAGCACCGCACGGGTTAGACGGTTGGCGAGCGCAACGCGGCCGAGCACACCGGATTCAGGCGTGTCGAGCAGGCGACGGCGCATGCGTGAGCCGACGGAATGGCTGCCGCTGCCGTAGGAAGACGAGGTGGCAAAGCGCGTGCCCGTCGGGGCGGCGGCAGATGCGACCTGATCATCGGTGATGGCGGCCATGGTGCCGGTGCCGGTAAGCTCGGCCTCGCGTCCGGTCGCCTCGTCACCGGCGCGCAGCAGGAGCGCGACGATGATAAAGCTCGCCAGCAGAGAGGAGCCGCCCTGGCTCATAAAGGGCAGGGTGACGCCGGTCAGCGGGATCAAGCGGGTTACGCCGCCAACGATCAAGAAGGCCTGGAAGCTGATGGCGGCCGTAAGGCCTGTGGCACTAAAGGCGGCGAGGTCGGATTTAGCGCGGGCAGCCGTGGTGAGGCCGCGAACGGCAAAGAGCATAAACAGGATGAGCACGGCGCCGCCGCCCAAAAGGCCCATCTCCTCGCCGATAGCCGAGAAGATAAAGTCGGACTCGACGACAGGGATGTTGTTGGCCATGCCGTTGCCGATGCCAACACCGACCAGACCGCCATCGGCAAGCGAGAAGAGCGACTGGACGATCTGGTAGCCCTGGCCCTGGGCGTCCTTAAACGGATCGAGCCAAACCTGGAAACGCACCTGAACGTGAGACAGGAACTTGTAGGCGCCCACGGCTCCAACAGCTAAGAGCGCAAGGCCGATAACGACATACGAAAAGCGCCCCGTGGCAACGTAGAGCATCAGCAAGAAGATGGTGTAGAACAGCACGGCCGAACCCAGGTCGCGTTCGAAGACGACGACGAGCAGGCACACACCCCACACGGCAAACAGCGGCAGCAGCAGTCGCAGGCGAGGGATCTTAAAGCCCAGAATCTTGCGGTTGGAGATGGAGAGCAGCTCGCGGTTCTCGGCCAGGTAGCCGGCCAGGAACAGGACGATAAAGACCTTGGCGAACTCGCCGGGCTGGATGGTAAAGCCCGCGATGCGAATCCACAGCTTGGAGCCCGAGATCGTGGTGCCGATAAAGATAGGCAGCATCAGCAGAATGATGCCGATGATGCCAAAGGTGTACTTGTAGCGCATGACCACGTCGAGGTTTTTGACTAGTGCAAGCGTTCCCACCATGAGCGCCACCGAGACAAACAGGATGATGAGCTGTGAGATGGCGAGAGCGGGGGCGAGACGCGTCACGAACGTGATGCCGATGCCCGAAAGTATAAATACGATGGGCAGGATGGCGGGGTCGGCACCGGGCGCCAAGATGCGCACGGCGATGTGGGCCGCGGCAAAGGCGGCAAAGAGGCCGATCGGTACGGCGAGCGTCTCAAAGGAGATGGCAGCGCCCGCGGTGAGGACGTACATCGCATACAGCAGGATGACGGGGAACGCCGAGGCGATGAGCAAGAGCAGCTCGGTGTTGCGGCGACTCATAAGCGGCACTCCCTTTCTAATTCTTATCGGAGGCTTCGGCCTCGGCGGACTGTTCGGCGGTTTTCTCGGAATCTGATTCGGAGGTCGATCCCTGATTGGTGTTGTCGCGAATCGTTTGCGCGTCGATCACCTGGCGGGTCTGCTCCTCGTCGATCTGGTGGCGGTACTTGGATATCGTGTCCTGCGCATCGTCGACACTTGTTTGCGGAATACCCGCCTTGAGGCGGTTTTGCGTGTCTTCGGGCAGGTCGGATAGCTTGATGCTGGTTTCGCTTTCGAGCCAGTGGAGCTTGAGTCCGAGTGGCTTGCCGGGCAGGCCGCGCCAGACGGCGACATTGCCCTGGTAGGTACCCAGGTAGTACGAGCCGGTGACACCCGTGTAGGCCCAGATGCCAGCTGCCAGCACAAAGACGAGGGCCAGGATGGCGGCGATAGTAACGTTGCGGCGACGCACGCGTTGCGCCTCGCGCATAACGCCATCGTCAACCAGGTCAACGACTACTACGGTCACGTTGTCGTGGCCGCCGGCGGCAAGCGCCGCGTCCACTAGGTTGTCGACGCAGATTTGCGCGGTTGAGGACTGCGTGGCGATGTTCTCGATATCGCTATCGGGAATCATGCTCGAAAGGCCGTCGGAGCACAGGATCAGACGGTCGCCTTCCTCGATATGCAGAGTGAAGTGGTCGGCATACATAGCGGGGTCCGAGCCCAGCGCGCGGGTGATGACCGAACGGTTGGGGTGGACGCGAGCCTCGTCTGCCGTGATCTCGCCGGCGTCCACGAGCTCCTCCACGTAGGAGTGGTCGCGGGTCACGCGGATGAGCGTGCCCTCGTGGAGCAGGTAGGCGCGAGAGTCACCCACGTGGGCGATGGCGAGCGTGTCGTTTTCGATATAGGCGCAAGTGGCTGTGCAGCCCATGCCGGGCTTGCCCAGGCCGTTCAGGGCCGCCTCGATTACGGCGGCGTTGGCTGCCTCGACGGCTGCGGCCAGGCGCGCTGCGTCGGCGGACTGCGGGGCCGTCTTGGCAATAGTCTCGACGGCGATGGAAGAGGCTACCTCGCCGGCGGCGTGACCGCCCATGCCGTCGCATACGCAAAAGAGCGGCGACTGCACCAGGTAGGAATCCTCATTGTGCGGGCGCACGCAGCCAACGTCGGAGCGGGCGCCCCACATGAGTTGCGTGGTGGTGCCGGCATCATAGGTCGAGTCGGTCTCGATGCGCTCCTCGGTTAGGGGCTCAAAGCTCATGGTCGAGCCGGGGTCTTTGAGCTTGGCCTCAACGGCGGCAACGTCGATCTCGGCGGTGTCACCGGGAGAGACGGTGTCGGTCTCGGCGTTTGATTCGGAATCACCGGTGTCCGGGGAGTCGGGCTCCTCGGAAACGCGGGCGGTCGACTCGTCGTCTTGCGGGCTGACGTCTATAGGCTCGGGCGCCGGCGTAGACGCGGGCGCAACCTCGGATGCCGGGGCTATGGGAAACGCCGGCGCGGCGGGCTCGGGTGCCGCAAACACCGCAGCGCTCTCGTTGATTGCCGCGGCGACGGGCTCTGCAAAGTGAGCCGGCGCCGGGGCTGCTTCGGGCGCTGTGGGCTGTTCCGCAGCATGTGCGCCGATGGGCGCCGCTACGGCATCCTCTTCGTCCTCGTTATCGGCGAGATACGAAATATCATGCGTTACATGCGAAAGAGGCAGGGAGAACACGGTGTCCTCGGGTTCCACGGGTGCGGAGCCCGCCGGAGCGGCGTGGGCCGGCGCAGCTGCGGCGGCAGCCGGTGCCTCGGTCATAGTTGCGGACTTGTTCTCCTCGTCGATCATCGACGGTTCACCTTCATGACCACGTCGCCAATCTGGACTTCGTCGCCCTCACGCAGCGTCGCGGGCTCCACGAGCTGGCGGCCGTTGACGAGCGTGCCGTTAAGCGAGTTGAGGTCCTCGATGATGAGCGCCGGGCCCTGTAGCGAAAAGCGCGCATGCGAGGCCGAGACGAACGGTTCGTTGATGCAGATGTCCGAAGATGGCGAGCGACCGACGATGACGGGGCCGAGCATGTCTACGTGGATGCCGCGGATACCGCGCGGACCCTTGTCCACATCAATCGTCCAGATAGCCGAGTCGCGGCGCTGACCGCGCACAAGTCCCACGCCGGTCTTCATGACGGCGAACAGGAAGATATAGAGCAGGGCGACCAGGACGATGCGGCCTGCAAAAAGGACGATATCGATGTTCATAAGCGACTATCCCCTAAATTCAAAGGTGCTCAGGCCAAACGTCAGCAGATCGCCGTTGCGCAGCGGGCAGCGCGTAATGCGGCGGTTGTTGACGAGCGTGCCGTTGGTGGAATTGAGGTCCTCGATCGACCAATCCGAGCCCGTAAAGGTGAGCTGGGCGTGGCGGCGCGACACGTTGGGGTCGCGCAGGGCAATGTCGGAAACTGAGCGCTCGCGACCGATGGTTACCTGTGCGGAGGTGATGCTATGGCTCTCGCCGCTCACGACGTCGACGAGCTGGGCGAGCGGGCGCTGCGGGGCGCGAGTGCTCGCCATGTTGGAGGCGATGCCGGCTGCGGCGCCTAGGCCCACGGCGGCACCGGTCGCGGCGGCTCCGCCCATGCCGGCAAGCGCGTCGCGCGAGACGGTCTGCGGCACCGGGATGGGTGCTGCGGCGGGGTCGGGGACGCTAGGCGCGAAGGGGTCTGCCACGGCAAGCGGGTCGGGAGCGGCGGCGCGAGGCGTCGGCTGCTGCTGGGGCATGGCGGCGGGGCGCTGCTGCTGCGGGGCAGCAAACTGCTGCTGGCCGGCGCGCGGGGCGCTGGCGGCACGGCTTGCCGCGGAGTTGTTCTGGCCCAGGCCGTTTTGATAGGCGCGCTCTTCTTCGTACAGGCGGCCGAGCGTGGGGGCATCGACGTTCTCGGCAAAGACCGAGAACTTGCCGGCGCGCAGCTGCGGATCGATCATAAAGCGCACGAGGGGCTCGCCGACAAAGACATAGCGGCGCTTTTCGGCCTGCGCCTTCACAAACTCGCGGACCTCGCGCGAAAGCTCGGGGTAGAACGGGGCGAGCATGGGATCGTCGTCGGCGGCGATAAGGATGGTATAGAGTGCCGGCGCCGTGTTGACGCCGTTGATCACCAGAGTCTGATCCTCCATGTCGCGAGCGGCCTGCTTGGCAAGCTTCTTAAAGGAGAACGGGGCACGGGTGGCACCGAAGATGCCGGCCACGTGGTCCTCGAAGATGTTCAGGAAGTTCACGAAAGATCACTCTCCGTATAGGTTCTTTGGTATCCGAGCAAATATAGGCATATCCCAACGATTATAGAGGATAGGGTTCCCGCAACCGCCGCCTTGGCGACGACCGCGGCTGCAAGGCTGGCAATTTCCATATGGTGTGCAAGACAGGACGCCGCTGCGCAGCCGATGCCGGTGACAGCGATTGCGGCGATTGCGGCAAGGTTTGAGCCCTGATTGGCACGCTTGGCATGGGCATTGAGCAGCGCAGATGACGCCGCGGCAGTTGCCGCGACCAGCACAAAGGCAGCCCAAAGGAGCGGGTCTCCCAGCGCTGCGGCAACGTTACCGAGCCCCAGTACGCCTCCGGCTGAAAGCGCGACCGTGGCCAGACGGGCAAAAAGCGCGCCCATGCCCGTTGCCGCGGCGGCGCTTGCCGGGCCGAGCCAAAATGACGCGACGCCGGCGGCGACCCCAGCTGCCAGGAAGGTATTGCCGGTCAGACAGCCAAGCGCGAGTGCACAGGTGAGCGTGGCGCTCGCGGCAGTCTCGGTGCGACCCCAGGCGATCCACCAACCGGACATGGCGGCGGCAAAGATCACCGCGACGGGCAGCATCGACAGGATGCCCTGTGCCTGCATGGTGGCGTTGGCCATGAGCACCAAAAAGCCCACAGCCGAGATGGCCGAGCCAATCTGGGGGGCCAGGCCAGCCGCCACTCCGATCGCGATGGCCGCAATGACCAGGCCGGGAAGCGCCGCGACCCCGGCCGTTTGCATCAGCAAAAAGCTAAAGGTGCCGCACGTTAGCGCCGAGATAGTGCGCATGGTGTAGTCGCGCGCATGGCTCCAGCGCGTGCCCGCCCAGCCGAGTGCGGGGTCGACCTCGATGGCGTCGTCCTCGTAGTGCGACGGCTCGATATCGTCGAGCTCCTGCTCGTCATCCGAAAGTTCGCCAACCATTTGCTCCAGGCTGCGACGGCCTTCGCGCACGCTGCCCAGACCGGCAAGGAGCTGGTCGCAAAATGTCTCGACGCTGCTGGGGCGGTCCTGCGGCATGGGGGAGAGCGCGCTCATGAGCGCGGCCTCGGCTCCCGGGGGAAAGTGTGGTATCAGCTCGCTGGGATAGGTGGCGCCGCCGATGATGCGGTCGAGCGAGTCGGCGGGCGTGGCCGCCATAAAGGGAGCGCTGCCGCACAGGCCCTCATAGATTACACAGGCGAGGGCAAAGACATCGGCGCGCTCATCGACCGTGCCGGTCTCGATATCGAGCTGCTCGGGCGGCATGTAGCCGATGGTGCCGCCGCGCGAGCCGCCAAAGCCACCGGCGGACGACAGTCGCGCCATGCCAAAGTCGGTGAGCTTTACATTGCCCGAGTGGTCGATGAGCACGTTGGCGGGCTTAATGTCCAGGTGGAGTACGCCATTACTATGGGCGAAGGTGAGCGCCTGGCCTAGGGCATCGGCAATGGCCGCGGCCTCGTCAAAGGTAAGTGAGTGACCGTCCACGCGGTGCAAAAACTCGGCCAGCGACATGCCATCGACATATTCCATAACTAGGTAGGCATAGGCTGTGTCGTGCGTAAAGTCGATGACCTGCACGATGTTGGGATGTTGAAGCATGGCGGCAGTGTGCGCCTCGCGCAGGACATCCATGATGTCGCTGGCGGGCATGCCGACACCGTTAATAAGGGGGATGCGCTTAATGGCGACGCGGCGGCGCAGGTGCGTGTCGCGGCAGATCTCGATGGAGCCAAAACCGCCGGTCGCAAGTGTCTCGAGCGGCTGGTACCGCTTGAGCAGCTCGCGAGAGCTGGTGCCCTCCAAAGGAACGTCCGGCGAGAACCGGGCGGTATGTTGCGAGAAAAGCGGCATGGCCAACCCTCGTGCGTTTAAAGTTCGTTTGCGAGCGGCGGGCGCGGGGCCGAGCCATTCGCGGTGGCATAGATGCTGCTAGTGTAGCACGCTCGGGTGCATGGGGAGGATAGCGGGATGCGAGGCTGCCTGCCTGGCTTGGCCTTAGCGCTTTTTCTTGTTCTTCTTCTGCTTGCGCTGCTTGCCCTTGGTCTCCTGGGGCTTGTCGCCCTGCTTGGCCTCGACGGCGGCCTTTTCTGCCTTCATCTTCTTGCGTTTGGTCTCGATGCGGAGTTTTTTGTTGATGCGGGCCTTGAGGAAGGGACCGAACTGCTCGGCATCGCCGCGGACAAAGGTGTCCTTAGGGATCGTCACGCCCTGGTCGGCGAACATGGCCACAAAGATGCGCTCGCCGTCGAGCACGTGGTCGAGCTTTTCAAACGGGAAGAACTGTGACTTGCCGCTCTTGCCCCAAACCATCAGGCCGTCCTCGTTGGCGGCGACGCGGCGATAGCGGCCACCCATGGACTCGTCGGCCTCAACGGCGTCGATAAAGTCGCGGGCGAGGGTGTGGTGCAGGTTTTTGCTCCACCAGGCCAAAAAGGCGCCGAACACGATCAGGACGACGCCAAACTTGATCCAGTTGCCGCCGGCCACCAGCATGCCGATGCCGATGAGCGCGGCAATTGCCGCGGCGACATACAGCGAGCCGCGACGCCTGGGCGAGGCGACCAGGCGGGCGAAGTCGGTGACCAGGTCGTTTTCGTACTGATACTCGTTGAGGTACAGAATGCCGTCATCGGCCGCGGCCTGCGTCTCGAGTGCGACCTCGACCTGGTTGGCTGCTTCGGAGGGAACGAGGCTGCTCTCTGCGTCTGCCATGCTCTTTGGACTCCTATCGCGGCGGGCTCGCCGTACGGGTTATTATGGAATGCAGTATGCCGTGCGACCGCATGGCCGCCGCGGCAACAAGACTCAGTATACCCGGGGGAGCACCCATGGAATCGTTGTACCGAAAGTATCGCCCGCTCACCTTCGACTCCGTGGTGGGCCAGCAGCATATCGTCTCGACGCTCGAGCACGCCATCACCGAGGGACGCCTGTCCCACGCCTACCTGTTCTGCGGACCGCGCGGCACGGGCAAGACCACCATGGCGCGCATTCTGGCCAAGGCGCTGTTGTGTCGCAATGCCGAGGCGGCGCGCGCCGAGGGTGCAAGCGGCTGCATGCCCGACGGTACTTGCGAGGAGTGCGAGCTCATTGCCGAGGGTAACCACCCCGATGTCTACGAGCTCGATGCCGCAAGCCGTACCGGCGTGGACAACGTGCGCGAGGAGATCATCAACTCCGTCAACTTTGCCCCAGTGCGCGGCAAGTACAAGATCTATATCATCGACGAGGTCCACATGCTCACGACGGCGGCGTTCAACGCGCTGCTCAAGACGCTTGAGGAGCCGCCGGCACACGTGATCTTTGTGCTGTGCACCACCGACCCGCAAAAGATTCTGGAGACCATTCTCTCACGCTGCCAGCGCTTCGATTTCCACCGCATCGGCAACGAGGATATCGAGCATCGCCTGTCTTACGTGTGCGAGCAGGAGGGCTTCGATTACGACGACGAGGCACTCGCCATTGTGGCGCGCCATGCCAAGGGCGGTATGCGCGACGCGCTTTCCACGCTGGAGCAGCTGAGCGTCTTTGGCAACGGTTCTGTGCATGCGGACGACGCCCGCTCGCTTTTGGGCGAGGTTTCGGACCAGATTCTGGGCGAGTTTTCCCGCGCCATTGCCGATCGCGATGTTGCCGAGCTCTATGGACTGATCCGTGCGCAGGTCGAGGAGGGCAATGACCTGCTGGAGCTGACGCGCGACCTGGTGGCGCATGTGCGCGACGTGTACGTTGCCTGCGTTGCCGGTGCCCGTGCCGAGCTGTTTGAGGGCGGCTCCGAGCAGGCCGAGGCGCTTGCTGCCGAGGCCGCTGCCTTTGGCGAGCATCCTGCCGACCGCCTGGCCCGCGTGCTGACGGTGCTCGACGATGCCGCACTGGAGATGAGGGGCGCGAGCGACGTGCGCCTGGTGCTCGAGATTGCCTGCACGCGTCTGGCGCGTCCCGAGGCCGATTTAACGATTGAGGCATTGGCCGAGCGCGTGGCACGCCTGGAGGCCATGATTGCCAACGGCGCCGTGCCGGCGAGCGTGGCTGCTGCTCAGGCCGCCGCGCCTGCAGCATCCGTACCCGCTGCTGCCCAACAGCCGACGCTCATTTCGGGCGCTCGTGCTGCCGCTCCGGCGGCATCCGCTGCCCCCGCTGCTACGTCCGCGCGCCAGGGCGGTATGCCTTGGGACCGCGGCGCTGCTGTTCCGGCTGCCCAGCCTGCGACCAAGTCCGCGGCTCCTGCGCCGGCGCCCAGACCTGTAACGCCTGCACCTCAGCCCGTTGCGGCTCCGGCTTCCGCGCCTGCTGCATCGACCGTGTCGGTGTCCAAGCCCAACAACGCCGCCCAGGTTGCCGCCGCCGGTGCTGCCGAGACCCCCGCGGTTGAGGACGCCGGCGAGCTCCAGCGCAAATGGGCCGAGGTCGTCGAGCGTGTCAAGGCGCGTCAGGCTTCCTACGCAGGGCTTTTGCTCAACGCCCGCGCCACGGCCGACGACGGCTCCAAGCTCACGGTCTCGTTCCCCGCGGGTTCGACTTTTGCCATTAAGATGCTCGGTCGCGCCGATACGCAGTCGGTGGTCCTGCCGACGGTCTGCGCGGTTTTCGGTCGTCGCACCGTCGACTATGTCCTGGATGGGGGTGGCACGCCGGCTCCTCAACATGAGGAGCATTCTCCATCTGCACGGGCTGCGGCATCTGCGGACCCGCAACCCGTGTTCTCGGCGGCCCCTGCATCCTCGAGCGCCAGCGCGTCGCAGCAGCAAACGGCACCGGTAGCGGCATCGACCCCGTCGGCGCCTAAGCCCGCGGCGCCCAAACCGGCTGCTCCGACACCCGCGCCCAAGCCCGTCTCGCCCGCGCCCAAGTCGTCTGACCTGGGCAAAGCCCCCTGGCTACGCTCCGACAACCCCGCCGGCGCTCCTGCCACGGGTAAGCTCCCGACCGAGCCCGCACCTCGTGCGCCCGAGCGCTCGGCTGCCCCCAAGGCTCAGCCTGTCGCGCAGTCCGCGCCGTGGGAATCCGAGCAGGTGCCCTACGACGACGCTATGGTCGGCGGCTTCGCTGTCGATGCGAGCGGGGACGATCTGCCTCCGTTCGACGTGCCGGGTGCGGCGTCCGCGCCCAAGTCCGCTGCAACTGCCCCCAAAGAGGAGGGCGCTCCTGCAGCTCCCTGGGAGTCCAACCCCGGTGCGGGCAGCCCCTTCGGCCATCAGGGTGCAGCCCCGAGCATTCCGCAGACCGAGGACGAGGCCAAAGCCCTCATCCGCAACGTCTTCGGCCAGGCCACCATCTTCAAGCCGGTGGAGTAGCTGCGCAGGCGGGTATACTGCTCAAGAAGAGGACCCCTTGTCCGGGCGCATCTGTATTTCGGACATGTGTAGTGTGGTGCCGCGTATGTCGCATTTGAGCAGACAGGTGCGTGACGGTCGGCCTAGGATGCTGAGGTCGATACGATACGTCGCATGGCTGGCCGTGTACTCGACTTGCTCGGCGTTAATGGTTGCTCCGATTGCCAAATAAACGCCTAGCTCGGCATCGACAATCTTGAAGTCCTTTATCTTGACCTTGAACTCTTGATAGAGGGACGGGCTGTTGTAGTAGACGGTTCGGGTTCCGTCGGTGCACTCATCGGTCGTCTCCCATTTGACGACGGGCTGGTCCGAGCTGGCTATCAGCAGTTCTGCTCCAAAAGCTATGGCATGGGTGATGACAACCAGCAATGCCCAGCCGACAAAGAGATAGAGAACCACATATGCAACGGGGTGTTTTGAGCGGATGTTTTGGAGCGCGTTGGGGGCATTCATGGGGCACCTCCAAATTACTATCTATGGCAATCAAATTATACCCTGCCGCCATGTGCGCCGCCTCGAGCAGCGGTTCGGCATTTAGCTATTTAGTGGCGCACATGAAATGCCGGATTCGGCTCTACTAGATTGAGTGTGCGATATTATGCAACCTTGCATAATTCGACCTTGCATAATCTTTGAGTGCGGTTTGTATTGGAGGACATGTATATCGACTGAGGTAACACGTCCGCCCCGCTCTCTCGCCGCGCGCCGTGGTACGATTTTTGAGTTTGAAAGTCCCGCCGTGCTCCGGCTGCCCTTGCAGCTCGGCGTGCGGCCGCACGTAAAGGAGCCATCATGGCCGGTATGAACATGCAGCAGATGATGAAGCAGGCTCGCAAGATGCAGGAGCAGCTTGCCGCCGCGCAGGAGAACCTCAAGTCCCAGACCGTCGACGCCTCTGCCGGCGGCGGCATGGTCAAGGTGACCGTTAACGGCGAGATGGAGCTCGTCAACCTCACCATCGATCCCGATGCGCTCGATCCCGAGGACGTCGATATGCTGCAGGATATGATCATGGCTGCCGTCAACGAGGCCGTCCGCGGCGTCAACGAGCTCGCCAACAAGCAGATGGGCGCCATCACCGGCGGCCTCAACATCCCGGGCATGCCGTTCTAAGACACGCATATATATGAGTGCCAACCACAGTCTGCAAAAACTGCTCGATGAGCTGGGCCGTCTGCCGGGCATTGGTCCCAAGTCGGCCCAGCGCATCGCCTATTACCTGTTGGAGGCCGACGCCGAGGAGGCGCGCCGCCTGGCCGAGGCCATCCTGGAGGTCAAGCAGGAGGTCCACTTTTGCAGCCGCTGCTTTAACTACGCCACGGCCGACGAGTGCTCCATCTGCCAGGACCCGATGCGCGATACCACTCGCATTTGCGTGGTGGGCGAGCCGCGCGATGTCCAGGCGATCGAGCGCACGGGCAGCTACCACGGCCTCTACCACGTATTGGGCGGCGTGATCAGTCCCATGGACAAGATTGGTCCCGAGCAGTTGCACATCCGCGAGCTGCTGGCGCGTCTGGGCTACGAGGATATCCATGAGGTCATCATCGCCACCAACCCCAACATCGAGGGCGAGACCACGGCGAGCTATCTGGCCCGTACCATCAAGCCGTTGGGCGTCGAGGTGTCGCGTCTGGCAAGCGGCCTTCCCGTGGGCGGCGACTTGGAGTATGCCGACGAGCTTACGCTTGGCCGCGCCATCGAGGCCCGCCGCGCGATTTAGGTGGCGAGCCTGCTCCTGCCGTATGTTTTCCTCGCGACGCACGGGGTAGTCATAATTTCCCCGTGCGACTGTGAGTTTGTTGTGCAACAAAGATGCTTCGTATCCGCTTATCGCATGGATGCTTCCGCTCGCATCCTTAATTTGTCCATTCGTTGCGCAACCTTTTTGGTTCGCTGATACACTCAAATATGGATTCGAATGAATGCGCCGCTCCCGAGCGGCGTGTTTTTGTTGGGGGAGAACGCATGCGGCCCGGTGGCACTCAGACAAAGCGCGGCGCCGCGGTGCGCATACGACGCCGACTGGGCTTGGCGCCGCGGGCGTACGCACTGCTATCGTGCTCGCTGGTGCTGGTCATAGCTGGCGTTTCTGCCTATGGCATGACCGTGCCGTCCATGATGCAGGCGCATGCCGCACGCGAACCGCGCGTGGGGCATGAGGTCAAAAGCGATCTGGGCACCACGACTGGATATGCTTGGGCAAGTGTGGTCGGGCATATTGTGTTTGGCACCGACGATGCGGACGGCGCCGAGGCCCCGGACAACGAAGTCACGCTTGCCAATGGCAAAACCATCGTGCTCACCAACACCAAGATCATCGATCGGTTGTCCAACAATAGCGTGGCGGCAACGGTGAATAAGGTCGAGCAGCAAAAGGAGCAGGACGCCCAGCAGTCCGGAAAGCCCGGTAGCTCGGATACTTCTGGCTCCGGCTCGGATTCATCGAGTTCGGGCGGCGGCTCTGGGTCGGGTTCCTCTACCGGAGGGTCTGGAAACGGCGGCTCGACGGGCGGCAACACTGACAACGATGCAAACTCCGGTGGCCTTTCCGCTGCTGAAGAAGAGAGCATTCACAGTTGGCTTGTGACCAAGTACAACATGCTCGACGGCTATGTTTCTCGTGCCAATGACGTGGTCTCGACCTATAACTCTACGGGAGATCCCAGACCGTGCGACAGCCTGGTCGGGGAGATGTTTGTCATTCGAGCCGAGTTCGGTCGTCAGACATTCTCGCCCCGGTCAAAGTGGTATCAGCAGTATGCCAATCTGTGGGGCTGTTACACCAACCTATGTCAATGGGTCGGCCATTACGGCGATGATGACGTCGCGCTCGGTAACTTCAACAATAACGTGGCGGCGCTTGCCCTATGATGACCGATCTTGCATCCACCACACCACAATCGCTCGGTCGCGATCCCATGGTCGGCCTGCGCCTGGCGCGTGTCGACGGGTTTGAGCCGGCCATTGCGCTCGGTCAGGACGAACTGCCTGCCTATCTGCGTCGTTTTACGATGCTGTTTGCCGACGATGCCACCATGCGCCGTGGCGGTATCGGCCGCGTGACGCGTGCCGTCAACGCCCAAGGCGAGGCCGTGGCACTCAAGCAGCTCATCTTGCCGACGCGCGATGAGTTCGACGACGATGCCGCTCACGAGGCGCTGGTCGCCAAGTTCAAGGCGGCGTTTCGCGAGGAATACGAATGCCATCGCGCCCTTTCGGGCCTTAAGGGCTTTCCCCGCCTCTATGGCTGGGGCGAGGTCGACGGTGTGCCTGCAATTGTCATGGAATGGGTCGAGGGCGAGACGCTTGCCCGCTTGCGTTCGCGACTTGCCGTGGACGATGCCGGACGCCTGTCGCCGCTTGTGGCGGCGCGTCTGGGTCGCGACCTGTTCGATCTGCTCTGCCGTATGAGCCTGGTGGGCGAGGGCTTTGTCCATCGCGATATCTCGCCCGCTAATATTATGGTGCGTGCGGCGCGTCTGCCGCTTGACCGGCAGCTTGCCGAGGGCACCTTTGACCTGTGCCTGATCGACTTTGGCTCGTCGCTGGCGCTCGAGCCTGCGTCGGCCGTGGCCGGTACCGGCGGCAAGGCGTCGTTTACGGAGCGCTATGCCACGCTGCGTCGCGCGACGGTTGCCTATGCCCCGCCCGAGATGCTCACCGACGATATTCCCGACCTGCGCGCTTTGCGTATGTCGCCGGCGATTGACGTCTATGCCGCGGCAAGCACGGTTTACGAGCTCATTGCCGGCGTCGCGCCATACGAAGCCGCGCCGAGCACTTCGGGCACCTCGGGTTCGCGCAAAAAGACGCGCGACATCGCGAGCCCCTACCGTCTCAAGATGGACACGCGGCCCGATTATCCCATTGGTGCCCATGCGCCCGGTTGTGATTTGACTCAGCTGCTTCGTCGTGAGCCCGATGTGGCGCTCGCCGCGGCCGAGCAGGCCCAGCAGCTAGGGCTTGAGCCGGATTCCGAAGAGCTACGCGATGCGCTGGCGTTTGTCGATGCCCAGCTGTTCGACGTGGTGATGGCCTGTCTGTCCAGCCATCAAAAAGATCGTCCCGAGCCGGCGGCGGTCGAGGCGGCGCTCTCGGCGTTTTGTGACCACTATGCGCAAAATGTCGGTCGTTCGCTCCGCGGCGAGCCGCTCACGCCGTGCCCCATGGATGCGTCTGGCCGCGCGGTTCGTCGCGCGCTGATGGTCGGCGCGACGGTCGTCTGTGGCGTGGTTTGGGCTGTGGTCGTGGTTTCGGCCGCGCTGCTGGCGTCGGGCGCTCGCGTGACGGCGACTTTGGGATCGCTCGTGTGGTCTGGGTCGCTACCGGGTATTATTGCCGCACTGGCGTTGGCGCTGCCAGGCATAGCCGGCGTTGCCGCGGGGGCACTTGCGCGCGATCGGCGCTCGGGGCTCCTGCAGGGTGTGCTTGCGCTTTCTGCCTGCGAGGTTCCGGTGCTGGTTGTGGCTGCATGTAGCGTATTTTCCCAACGCGCCGTGATGGGCGGCCTTATTGCCGCCCTGGTTGCAACCTATGTGCTTACGTGGTTTTTGCTTGCGATGGGCTTTGCCTTTGAACTTCCCGTTTCGGCACCGCGACGCACAAAAGCCCAGATGGCGACTCCGCTTGCCGGTGGAGCCGCAGCTGCCCGTACTTTTGGCGGACCTGTCGAAGTATCGTCCGATTCTATTTCTACGACCAAGGAGGCCTAGGTCATGGCATCTCAAGTTGAGCTCACCCCATGCGGGGCCATGTTTGACATCTTTAAGCGCGCGGCGCATCTGAGCCATATCGAGCTGTGCGGCTTGGTGCTTTCGTCCCGTCCGCTCGCCGACGGCCGCAGCCCGCAGAGCCGAGCCGCCGATCGCTCTTGGGTTTCCCGCTTTATCGTTCGCGCGCCGGTCGGCACGCTTCAGCAGCGCTACTTTGCCGAATACGGTACCTCGGCTGCGCGTATTATGTCGCAACTGGCCCTGCGCCAGCGCAATCCCATGGACTCCACGGCTGTGATCAATATGGTGTGCGGTCCTGCAGGTGAACCGATGGTACGCGCGCTCGAAGAGTGCCACCAGGACACGAATCTCTATCGCAACGCGCTCGATCGCCTGTCCCAGGCGGCGGAACTCATGCCCGCCGAGCGCGCCGAGGCCGTGCTGGTGCTGTTTGTCGCCGTCGGTTGTTCGGCGGATGTGCGGTCCTCGGTGAACTATGCCATCGACTACGCACACGCGACCTGTGGCGGAGGCACATCCACGCCGCGTTCGCTTGGCATGTCGCTGACTGCGGGCGAACGCGAACCCGCCCCGGCGCACCCCTTGGGCTTGCTGCGCGTGCAAAACAGTTTTGTCGTGAGCGCCCCGCGCTGGATTCAGCCGAGTGAGCAGGGTGTTGAGATTGGCGCGCTGGCCACTGGCGAGGGCGATATTACCGACGTCGGCGACGATGTCTCGGCCCGCCATGCCCATATCTGGTGCGATGCTCAAAATATCTGGCACGTCGAGGACTTGTCGTCCACCAACGGAACCGTGGTGGTAAACGGGGCCACGCGCGTCTGCATTCAGGTCGAACCCGGCCGTTCCGCCCAACTCAATCCCGGCGACGAGCTCAAGCTCGGCGAATCCACTACCTACGCCATTCTCTTCGGTGCCCTCTAGCCGGCAGATAGGGACGTTCCTTTTCTGCCGGCACTTGGGGACACTCCTTGGCGCACCAGAGCCGGTCGCCCAGGGATGGAGGGGCCATTTTGGCCCTTGGCGGTCAGTCGGGGCGAAACTAGAAGATCTTTCCGATTCGCGGCTGTTCATGCTTGTAGAGCATCTAAAACAATAGGATGTTATTCTGGAATATGCCGGGTGCGTGAACTTGCCTGTCTTAGCCTTAATAAGGTATAGGGGAGTTTGGCTCAGGGGTTCCGTCTTGTTCTTCAGCGCAGTATTGTGGGACAGATTTGCTGAGATTGGCGCCTTACACCGCAGAGCGCACGGAAGGCTCTCGATTTGTGTTCTGGCCCCAGAATACAGGGCCTGATACTTACCAACTGTGGCATGGATGTAACATCTGTAGAAATCAACCCTTTTGTTGTCGACCTTTGTAAGAAAAACACTGCCATCAACTCTTTGGATGACGAAACTAGGGTGCTTGAGGGGAGCCTTTACTCCCCTCTGAGAGATGACTCATGTTTTTCGCTTGTCGTTGTGAATCCTCCGTTACTGCCGATTCCGGATGAGATTCCTTATCCCTTCGTTTGAGATGGAGGACAATCGGGTCTGGATAAAACACTTCGTATTCTTAAGGGTGGCGATACGCATTTAGAGAAAAACGGTAAATACTGCTAATAGGGGTGACGACGATGGTGCAGGGGCGACCCGCGATGCTCTCATCAATACGTCGGATACTTGGGAAATCAGGTCTAGATGCATGTATGATGATGCTGTGTGGCTATTCAATTAATCCGCGTTCCGAATGGGTGCAGGGTATAGCTGCGACATCGTATGCTTTTGACCCGGCGCGATACTCAGATATTTCTGAGGCGGTTGACGAAGTTTATACGCACTATGCCGCGCAAGGCGTTTCGGAAGTTTGCACATCTACGTTACGGGCTTAGGTTTCTTCAAGCGAGCAGGCCGGTTGCGTTATTTCGAGCGATTTTTCTAGTCTAGACGACAAAAGGCAAAGGATTTGATGGGTATAAAACGCGGACGTTTGTGGGCGGATGCTCAAATCTATTGTGGCAATCGGGCGGTTGAAAAAGATATTTCAACCGCCCGATTGCCAGGTTCGTCGGAGGAGATGTCCGATTCCGACTCTCTTGTAGGAAGAGCTTGAGATCGTATTGGCCCAAGGCAATCTTAAAGCAGTCTCATTGGCAAATCTTCGCTCCTGTTGTGTTGAGGTGTAAGGTATCAGTGATTGATGTTTTGTGGCGGGTAGATTGGGGCCTTCCTTGATTCGATGCGTTCTCTCGAGGTTCATCAGAGCAAAAGGGGCTTTCGTCTTCATTGCTATCACGGTGATTGGAACCGCTCTCTCCTATGCCATGCCATACGTGAACGGGAAATTCTTAGATTTTCTTCTCGGTAACCGCAGCGAAAGAGACGCCGTACTCTTCGCGCTCCTGGTTGCGTCAATAGGAGTTTTCTCCACCCTCTTTACTTATTTTGCAGGAACACTTTCCATTCGCATAACCACGAGACTTTCCTTTGATCTTCTCAGGGAGGCCGTCTTGCGTTTTGAAAGAGACGATTACTTGGTGAGTCGGACCATCGATCCAGCCTATACAACGCAACGGATTATTTCCGACTCCAGCGTGGTCTCATCCTTCGTTTTGGCGAATTTTATCAGTGCGCCGCTGTCCATTGTAGCCATTCCCATCGTATTGCTTATCATATGGTCAATTGATTCAACTCTCGCGGTGTTTTCCATCATTCTCCTCATCGTGTATTTCTGTGTAATTACTGGGTTGAGGAAACTTTTGTATAGGGTCACGTATGAGAAGAAAGAGGCGGACAGCGCCTTTTACGCCGCAATTGCATCGCAGCTTAATCAGATTCTCAACATTCAACTGACATCTTCGTACGGCAAGAGCGAACAAGCGCTCGACGCTGGGTTTAAGAGCTATTTTCCCAAAGTTTTGCGCTCCGGAAAGCTATCATATTCTCTGACATCGCTCGATGGTCTTTTCGCAGCGTTGTTTCAAGCGGTGATACTTGTTGTTTCCGGAGTACGAATCATTAACGGAACTATGTCAATAGGCGAGTACACTATCATCGGTACATACTTCGCGGTTCTCTTTAAGACTTTGAAAAGTATGATGTCATTGTTCAAATCCTATCAAGATGCCAAAGCATCATGGGATAGGACGGCTATCGCGACGAGAGAAAAGGAGAGATCGGGGTGGAATCGGACCGATTTAGCTAAACTCGATGAAATAAATGACATTTCGGTATCTGATTTGGAATTCTCGGTTGCCCTTCCAGACGGATCTGTCCGAGAGGTCCTCGGCGGGTTTTCTTTCAAGTTTTCCGGTCCTGGTACATATTGCATAGTTGGGGAAAACGGAAGAGGCAAGACGTCACTTCTTTACTTGATGCTCGGGCTATACTCATCGAAAGGCAAAGTAAAATACAACGGCGTGCCAATCGAAGAATGCGACTTGGATTACATACGTGCGAGAGAGATATCGTGCTGCCCACAGTCGTGCTTCGCGCCGGACGAAACGGTGAAAGAGCTGTTAGAGTATTTCGACACGCCCTTTTCTTCCTATCACCGGGGTGTAGATGGCCTACTTTCGCTGGAAAACAGCGTGAAGGAGTTGCTCGGGAAACGTTGCTCCGCGCTTTCGGGCGGTGAGCTGCGCCGAGTGTACTTATGGTCGGCGATTTCACGCAAGTCGTCAGTTTTGGTACTCGACGAGCCCACGACTGGGTTAGACGCTGTAAGCCGCGCCGAGCTTGCGGCCTATGTTAAGCGCAACAAGCAAAGCCAGCTGATCATCGTTGTCTCTCACGATGACGAGATGGTCGGCGCGGTAGAAGGGGTAGTGGATTTAGGCAGCATGTACCAGGGTAAATGATGACAAGTGTAGTGCTACCCAACTGGCAGAGATAACAAAAAGGCGATGCAGATGCACGTAGCATTCAGGCGGTTCGGACTCGGTGCCTTCACGCCATCGCAACGCTTTCAGATATAGTTCTCGTTCTCTTACTAAAGGAAACTTTAGTCTACGTCATCTTGTCGAGACAGAGGTGAAGCGAAGTGTTGTCGCGACGTATCTTATTCCAGGTGGCTCAGTATCAGCGTGAGAATCGCACCAAAGTGTACTTACGATTCTCGTGTCCCACGGACAACATGAGCTGAGCATTGAGGTTCCACCCTTTGCTGCAACTACACGGGGTTGGACGGCAATGAATATGCCGGGCCGCATACCACGCGCAGCGGGGGTCCATGTCCCAGTATGTTGCCTACAGCAGCCTCGATGTCCACGCACACATCATCTCTGCCTTCGCGTTCAATCCATTTGCCGGAGAGTGCGAGGGTTGCCAGGCCGTAGAATTCGAGCCGAACAAATGAAATGCGGTATCAGCGCATAGGATTAAACTGACGATTGCTTTGCACTGAGAATACGCTTGGAAAGCCGCTATGGGTGGCGGCCCGGGTTAAATAGAGAAGCCCGTCCGATCACTTTCATGTGGCGAACGGTCGGGCTTCTTATTCCACTTGCCAATGCTCGGCTCATATTGGAAGAAAGCTACGCTAATGTTTGCGTGACACTCCTATTTTCTCCGAAGAAAGTGTCGGATAATGAAGAATAGAATTAAAAAAGGTGCCAGATATAACGCAAGTATAAAGGCTAATCCAACGAGACCTTGCAATAATGGCATAACTCCTCCCAGACACGAGATTTTGGTATTTGGTCCCATCTTATTCTGAATTGGACCAAATAGTTCCTAGCCACAAAACTACTCGTCAACTGGATCGCACCAATCTGCTGGCAAAACACAGCTTGATTCTTTATCGACATAGCACCAATCCGCAACAGGGCACTCGGCGATGTCGTAAAAATTGCATATATCAACTCCAAGACAACAAGGCTCAACGGGAGGATGTTCATTTGAACCAATAGGATGGATATGCTTCATAACAGCTCCTCACCTTAATCCAATTAGAGACTACGTTTGATCAATGCCACAGTGATCTACAACGCAGATGCTGCCGCCATCCATGTCATAGTCGCAGTAATCGTATGCACCACAGCCATCTGCTTTATCATAAACAGTACAGATGTCAGTAATGCCCAAGAGGCAGTCAAAAGACATCGGCTTCACGCCTGCCTCGTCGCCACTTCCTGGATTAATCGGATGAATATGCTTCACGACTACCTCCCTTTGAGTGCAGAAAAACCTCAATATTGTGTATAACAAACCAAGATGTCTAGTTCACCATATTTCTAGAATGGTTTCGGCGAACGTAGCAATAAGCTTCGCAGACGGTAATCAGAAGAACGAACACCTCCACAATGGTGACAGCAATGCGCTGAACCGCTTATTCCGATACAGTAGCTTCTCGTTGATTTTTCTCCTGCGAAGATGAGTGGCGGGAAATAAGGTCAAAAGCCATCTCGTAGCACATCTTTCTATATTCACATGATGCAGGGTGTAGACTCTTGGGCAAGTAGCCGTGCTCGTCTGCAGCCTCCCAGCTACAGCCCCCACCACAGAAAGACCGAGCCCAACAGTCCGTACAGTCAATTCTTTTTTCGACACCCTGACTCCAGTTTTCAATATACCTAGTTTCGTCAATTCCGGTGACGATGTTGCCCATTTTGAATCGCATCATCCCGACAAACCTGTGACAGGGGTATACGTCCCCTTCGGGAGTCACGGAAATAAAACGCCTGCCAGCCCCGCATCCGACAAAGGCGATCCTGTTGCTCATAATCAAATCAACTGCAGTTTTCAATGTTCTAAACAAGGGCTTTTCCCCTTGATCAATCTGTTTGAGATATTGATCCGCCAAATCTATTAGGCCCGCCCTGATTTTGTTTAATGAGTGTTCGTCGAGTTTGATATTCTCATCGAATGAGCTCACGGGCGAGAAGTAAATCCTTCTGAAGCCCATCTCTTTAAACTGAAGATAGTCTTCAACAAGGTTACAGTTATTATTTGTTAAGGTCGCTCTTGCGCCGAAGGGGAACGACTCGGAAAAACGACGAACGTTTTTGTCGATATCGGAGAAAGAGCCGCCTCCCGTCTTGTACGGGCGCGATGCATCGTGCTTGCATCCTGTACCATCGAGACTAATCAGAACAGAAAACCCGTGCTCCTTGAAAGAATTCACAGCAGTGTCATTCAAAAGCGTTCCGTTGGTCGTAATAGAATAGGTAAAGTTTCTATTGGGGTATATTCTTTTTGAATAGTCGACCGTTTTCCATATCAGCGGCTCGTTAATCATGGGTTCCCCACCAAAAAAGACGATCGCAAGCGTTTCGTTTTCCGATGAACTTGCGACGAGGTAGTCGACCGCCTTGAAGGCTATCTCGTCTGTCATCAGCAGAGGAGACGTTCCATAATCTCCTTTACCGGCAAAACAGTAACTACAACCAAGGTTGCATGCATGTGAAACGTGGAGTTCGATGGATCTAAGTTTTCGAGGCGTGTCTTTTGTTAAGAAAGTCCGCTCAGACAATCGTTGATACTCATCAATGTCGTCTTCAAGTTCTGCTATGGTCGTTTGGTCGTAGCCTTTCGCAGCAAGTGACTTTGTTAGCAACTTCGAGTTGACCGTTCTTCCCGATGCTTCAAATATGCGAAGCGCATCTTCTGATGCTTGGTCAACCTGAAAGCAATTGCGAGTGACCTCATCGAAGCAGTAACGACGATCACTTACTGAGAAAAAATGCATACGTTCCTCAATTTCATGCTGGACTGGCACTAACCTTGTTTATTGTTGCGCAGCTATAAAAAACCACCAGCGGGGATTCGGTGTGCGGCCCAATCGGACTCCCAAAAGGTTCTATTTGAGACTGGCAAGCTTTGTGTTGTTGGCACTTCGACAGCGCTCTTTATTCCAACATGGAGCCTTGCAGTTTGAGTCGACTTGCCTCTGGAAGGTCCGATCTTAACTTGATTTAGGATGAAAACAGATTACAGGCGCGCTCCTCTAGAAAGAAAGGAAACCAATCGCCGCCTTTCACCAGGAAAGTTTTTATAGCCCACCTCGAGCAAAATGAAAGATGCGAGAGCGATTGGGGAACAACGCGAATCTCCCCTTTTGGGTGGGAGCGAGCCTTCAGCCACCGGCGAACGACTCGCCCTGGTCAGAATCTGGAAGTGGTGCCGGGCCGCTTGGGCCTCCCCGGTGACTTCGTGGGGCTTACCTGCCTGACGTCGAGGAGTACATCCGCAAGATTCGTTCCCTATGCCGTTTGCTCTCACGCCCGCCTTAGTTCCAGGTCGGGCGAGCCGCCGCGCTCATGCGACCCGTGGCGGCGACACGTCGACGCCGCGCTCGCTGAGCACATCTTCGGTCGCGGGCGAGCACGAGGTCGCGCCGGCGCATCCGCTGGGACTGCTGTGCGTGCAAAACGGCTACGTGGTGAGCGTCCCGCGCTGGATTCAGCCGAGTGAGGAAGGCGTTGAGATCGGCGCGCTGGCAACGGGGGAGGGCGGCATCACCGACGACGTCTCGGCCCGCCATGCCCATATCTGGTGCGACGAGTCTGGCGCATGGTTTGTCGAGGACCTGTCGTCCACTAACGGCACCGTGGTGGTAAACGGGGCCACGAGTGTGTGTATTCAAGTAGAGCCCGGCCGCTCCGCCCAGCTCAACCCCGGCGACGAGCTCAAACTCGGCGAATCCACCACCTACGCCATCCTGCTCGGCGCCCTCTAGCCGGCAGTTAGGGACGTTCCTTTCCTGCCGGTACTTGGGGGCACTCCTTGGCGCGTCAGAGCCAGTCGTCCGGGGATGGAGGGACCATTCTGGCCTTTGGCGGTCACCCGAGGTAAACCTTTACCGCCCGCCTATATTTGCCGAAATTACACTTGACGGCGGGGTACAATAAACCCGCATGCGGATTTCCGTTGCGGGCGCTTCCCATCGCCGGGGCGTGCCCGGGAGCATCCGGCATGCGGCCTTTGCGGCGCTCGGTCATGTGCAAGACGGGCGGTCGGGTCTGTGGGGCGCATCAGCTGGCCCTCGCCTCGGCATGTCTTCTCTCCACGCCACGTACCTGCTGCTGAGCCTGCCTGCCAGATGATTGGAAGCAACAGCGTAAATCCCATCACGCCAACATCCCGGCGATCGCCGGGACCTGTATACCTATATGAGAGGAGAGGGGTATATGGCGCGTAAGTTTAAGTCTATGGACGGCAACGAGGCGGCCGCATATGTTTCGTATGCGTACACCGAGGTAGCGGGAATCTATCCCATTACGCCGTCCAGCCCGATGGCCGACCATGTCGACCAGTGGGCGGCCCAGGGTCGCAAGAACATCTTCGGCACCCCGGTCAAGGTCGTCGAGATGGAGTCCGAGGCAGGTGCAGCCGGTACCGTTCACGGTTCGCTGGGCGCCGGTGCTCTGACCACCACCTACACGGCTTCCCAGGGCCTGCTCCTGATGATCCCGAACATGTACAAGATCGCGGGCGAGCAGCTCCCGGGCGTCTTCCACGTCTCCGCGCGTTGCGTCGCTTCGCACGCCCTGAACATCTTTGGTGATCACTCCGACGTCATGGCCTGCCGCCAGACCGGTTTCGCCATGCTCGCCGAGGGCAACGTCCAGGAGGTCATGGACCTCTCGCCGGTGGCTCACCTTGCCGCCATCGAGGGCAAGACCCCGTTCCTTAACTTCTTCGACGGCTTCCGCACCAGCCACGAGATCCAGAAGGTCGCCATGTGGGACTACAAGGATCTGGCCGAGATGTGCGACATGGACGCCGTCCAGGCTTTCCGCGACCACGCGCTCAACCCTGAGCACCCGCACACCCGCGGCAGCCACGAGAACGGCGACATCTTCTTCCAGAACCGTGAGGCCTGCAACAAGGTCTACGACGAGCTTCCCGCCGTCGTCGAGGGCTACATGAAGAAGATCAACGAGAAACTCGGCACCGATTACGGCCTGTTCAACTACTACGGCGCTCCCGATGCCGACCGCGTCGTCGTGTGCATGGGCTCCTTCTGCGACGTGCTCGAGGAAGTCATCGACTACCTCAACGCTCACGGCGAGAAGGTCGGCCTGGTCAAGGTTCGTCTGTTCCGTCCGTTCTCCATCAAGCACTTCGTCGACGTTCTCCCCGAGACCGTCCAGAAGATCGCCGTCATGGACCGTACCAAGGAGCCGGGTTCCATCGGCGAGCCGCTCTACCAGGACGTCGTCTCCGCTCTCTACGAGGCCGGCAAGACGGGCATCAAGGTCGTCGGCGGCCGTTATGGCCTGGGCAGCAAGGACACGCCTCCCGCGTCCGCGTTCGCTGTCTTCGAGGAGCTCAAGAAGGACGAGCCCAAGCGCGAGTTCACCATCGGCATTGTCGATGACGTGACCAACCTGAGCCTGCCCGAGGCCGAGGATGCGCCCAACACCGCAGCTCCCGGCACCATCGAGTGCAAGTTCTGGGGTCTGGGTGGCGACGGTACCGTCGGCGCCAACAAGAACTCGATCAAGATCATCGGCGACCACACCGACAAGTACGTCCAGGCCTACTTCCAGTACGACTCCAAGAAGACCGGCGGCGTCACCGTCTCGCACCTGCGCTTTGGTGATTCCCCGATCCGTTCGCCGTACTACGTGACCAAGGCCGACTTTGTCGCCTGCCATAACCCCAGCTACATCGTTAAGGGCTTCAAGATGGTCCGCGACGTCAAGCCGGGCGGCACCTTCCTGGTCAACTGCCAGTGGAGCGACGAGGAGTTCGCCGAGCACATGCCCGCCGTGGCCAAGCGCTACATCGCGAACAACAACGTCAACGTCTACCTGATCGACGCTATCGACCTGGCTGCCAAGGTCGGCATGGGCAAGCGCACCAACACGGTGCTCCAGTCCGCCTTCTTCGCGCTGGCCAAGGTCCTGCCCGCCGAGGACGCCCTGCAGTACATGAAGGACGCGGCTACCAAGTCCTACATGAAGAAGGGCCAGGCTATCGTCGACGCCAACCACAAGGCCATCGATGCCGGCGCTACCGCCTTCCGTAAGTTCGAGGTTCCGGCCGACTGGGCTACCGCCGAGGATGCCGCCCCCGTCGAGCTCTCCGAGGAGACCAAGTCCGCCATCGCCCAGCAGGTCAAGAACCTGCTCGAGCCCATCGATCGCATGGACGGCGACAGCCTGCCTGTTTCCGCCTTCGTCGATTGCGCCGACGGCCAGTTTGAGCTGGGCGCCTCCGCATACGAGAAGCGCGGCGTCGCTGTGGTCGTTCCCCACTGGGACGAGACCAAGTGCATCCAGTGCAACCAGTGCGCCTATGTGTGCCCGCATGCCACCATCCGTCCGTTCGCGATGACCGAGGACGAGGCTGCCGCCGCGCCCGAGGCTACCCGCACGCTCGACGCCATGGGCCCCAAGGCCAAGGGCATGAAGTTCACCATGGCCGTGTCCCCGCTCGACTGCATGGGGTGCACCAACTGCGTCAAGGTCTGCCCCAAGGGTGCCCTCGAGATGGTTCCCACCGAGCAGGAGATGGACCAGCAGCCCGTTTGGGACTACATGGTCGAGAACGTCTCCGAGAAGAAGGAACTCATCGCGGCCAACGTCAAGGGCAGCCAGTTTAAGCAGCCCTACCTGGAGTTCTCCGGCTCCTGCGCCGGCTGCGCCGAGACCGCCTATGCACGTCTGGTGACCCAGGTTGCCGGCGACCGCATGTTCATCTCCAACGCCACCGGCTGCTCCTCCATTTGGGGCAACCCCGCTGCCACCGCTCCTTACTGCAAGGACAAGGACGGTCACGGCCCGGCGTGGAACAACTCCCTGTTCGAGGACAATGCCGAGCACGGTCTGGGCATGGCCGTCGGTTATGAGGCCGTCCAGAAGAAGCTGATCGCCGCTACCCAGGACATCATCGCTGCCGATGGTCCGTCCGATGAGCTCAAGGCTGCCGGCCAGGCTTGGATCGACTCCGTCAACGACGCCGAGGCCTCCAAGACCGCTGCTGCTGCCTACGTTGCCGAGCTCGAGAAGTGCGGCTGCGACGCTTCCAAGGCGATCCTCGCCGACAAGGCTTACCTCACCAAGAAGTCCTTCTGGATCTTCGGCGGCGACGGCTGGGCCTACGACATCGGCTTCGGTGGCCTGGACCACGTCCTGGCTTCCGGCCACAACGTCAACGTCTTCGTCTTCGACACCGAGGTCTACTCCAACACCGGCGGTCAGGCCTCCAAGGCCTCGAACCTGGGCCAGGTCGCTCAGTTCGCCGCTGCCGGTAAGGTGACCAAGAAGAAGTCCCTGGCCGAGATCGCCATGAGCTACGGCTACGTCTACGTGGCGCAGGTCGCCATGGGCGCCAACCCGGCTCAGACCCTCAAGGCCATCCACGAGGCCGAGGCCTACGACGGCCCGTCCCTCATCATCGGCTACAGCCCCTGCGAGATGCACTCCATCAAGAAGGGTGGCATGCAGAACTGCCAGGCCGAGATGAAGAAGGCTGTCGAGTGCGGTTACTGGAACCTCTTCCGCTTCAACCCCGAGGCTGCTGCCGGCAAGAAGTTCTCGCTCGATTCCAAGGAGCCCGCGGGCGGTTATCAGGAGTTCCTGATGAACGAGGCCCGTTACGCTTCGCTGACGCGTTCCTTCCCCGAGCGCGCCGAGGAGCTCTTCAAGGAGAACGAGCAGGCCGCTATGGACCGCTACGCTCACCTGCTGAAGCTCAAGACGGTGTACAACGAGGCCTAGGTCTCCCACCGCAGGATCTGAGGGCTGACCTTCGCGGATGTCCTCGGACATGAAAGAACCCCCGCTGCACACTACGTGCGGCGGGGGTTCTTTCGTCCTGCGGAGTGTCCGCGAAGGTCAGCCCTCAGATCCTGCTACGACTACGTCCTCGGATTGTGTGGGCGGATGACGGATGTGGTTGGTCGGGTATTCCGTCCCCTTCGCTGTTTCGTGGCTTTGCCGCGAAACCTCGCGCCACTTTGGGGATGGATGGGGGACTTGGCTGTTGCCGCCTTTTCGGAGCCCTTCTTTATTCCTTATGCTGGATGAAAAGCCCCTTGTTTTTGCAGGGGTGCATACTCGACTTATAAGTGCATAGAATCTCGTATAGCGCGAGTAAGATATTGCGCTGTCCGTTTTGTGTTTAGCAGAGATGTAGTTTGCATAATCCGACATAATCCTCGCTGCATTTAAATAAAGTTGCACGTAAATGGCGTAGATATGTCTGAGCTGGTGTTCTGTACGCTGAGCGGACAAAAACGACCGTTCACCGTTCCGCTATTTTCAAAATGAATAAAATGAGCGATAAAGAGAATAGAAACCTTAATAAACTCGCGCATCGCACGGACGCGGGTTATTAATGGGTTGTAGGCCTTTTACAGAAAGGATTCCAGCAATGTCTAAGCCTCTTGGCAAGCCCGATCGTATTGTCGTCGCCCTTGGCGGCAACGCCCTCGGCAACAACCCCGTCGAGCAGATTGAGGCCGTGAGCAACACCGCCCACGCTCTCCTCGGTCTCATCGAGCAGGGCAACGAGATCATCATCACCCACGGCAACGGCCCGCAGGTCGGCATGATCCAGAACGCCTTCGCCGCTGCCCACGATGCCATCGGCACCCCCGAGATGCCGCTGCCCGAGTGCGGCGCCATGTCCCAGGGCTACATTGGTTATCACCTGCAGCAGGGCATCGGCCGCGAGATGCACAAGCGCTATAAGCGTTGGCACGCCGCCACCGTCGTCACCCAGATCGAGTGCGACCCGGATGATCCCGCGTTCAAGAACCCGACCAAGCCGATCGGCCCCTTCTACACCGAGGAGCAGGCCAAGGAGTTCATGGCCGAGGATCCCTCCAAGGTCTTCGTCGAGGATTCCGGCCGCGGCTGGCGTCGCGTCGTCGCTTCCCCCGATCCCAAGAAGATCGTCGAGGCTGACTCCATCCTCAACCTGCTCGACAACGAGTTCATCGTCATCGCCTGCGGTGGCGGCGGCATCCCCGTCGTCCGCGACTACGAGAACAAGGGCTGCTACAAGGGCGTTCCCGCCGTCATCGACAAGGACCTAGGCGGCGAGCTGCTGGCCGAGGACTGCGACGCCGACGTTCTGTTCCTGCTGACCGCCGTTGAGCATGTCGCCATCAACTTTGGCAAGCCCAACCAGGAGGAGCTCGAGGACCTCACCGCCGACGAGGCCGAGCGCCTGGCCGACGAGGGCCAGTTCGGCAAGGGTTCCATGGAGCCCAAGGTCCGCGCTGCCATCAAGTTCGCCCGTTCCCGCAAGGGCCGCACCTGCATCATCGGCGCCCTGGACAAGGCCGCCGAGACCATGGCCGGCCTCTCCGGTACCCGCATCCACGAGTAGTCTCTACTCTGTTGCCTCTCTCGTGGGCGCCAGGCAAAGCGCCCACAAACTAGCCTCTCTTCATGAGCCCCGCAGTCCGCTCCGACTGCGGGGCTTTTGCTATTCACCTAGTCATTGGGGACGTTCTTAAATGACTAGTCAAACAAGAGCGTCCCCAATGACCAC
This sequence comes from uncultured Collinsella sp., assembly GCA_938005465.1. Taxonomy (GTDB): domain Bacteria; phylum Actinomycetota; class Coriobacteriia; order Coriobacteriales; family Coriobacteriaceae; genus Collinsella. Next base: position 9,043 of record CALLNU010000024.1, on the reverse strand, counting down.
TCATTTAAGTCTGTCCCCAATGACTAGTAGTAGGCCCACATGGCTTCGACTTCGTTGAGGACCTCTACGACGCCCCAGCGGCGGGCGCTGCGGCTGGCCGAGTTGGGGTCGTAGACGCCAATCTGGTTGGCGTCGTCGATGCCGTAGAGCACGATGTAGTGGCCTACGTTGGTAAACGTACCGGGGCGCACTGCGGCGATGACGGGCACACCCGAGCGAAGTGCTTGGGTAATAGATTCGCGATCGTTATAGAGCTGTGTTCCGTTGAGCCCCAGCTGCCACGCACCGCCTGTCATAAACGACCACTCGGTGGCACCAGTGGGGGCGTAGTTGCCGGCTTCGGCCAGTGCGCATATATCGACCGGCGTCTTATCGGTATGGCCGGTCTTAAAGATATAGACCATGGTGAGGCAGGTAGGACCGCAAGCGTTTTCGCGAATAGTGCCACCGGCATAGGGCAGCTCCGACCATGCGGGGTCAATTTGGTAGATGTGGGGCATGGTGCCGGCCTGCCATTGCGAGCGTGGGGTCGAGAACGCAAAGGAGTAACCGGGTGCGACGGGAGCTTTAAGCAGCTTGTCTTCGGCAGTGGGCTCAAGACCGGCTGATCCGTGGGAGATGCAGGATCCCAAAAACACAAAGACGAGGCAGGCGGCGATGGAGCAAAGCGTAAGGCGTAGGCGGCGGGCCGGAAGCGCGTGGCTTGTGGCGTGTGACGCAGGGTGAGGGGCGGAATTGCCGCGATCGCGTTGAGGTCGCGAAAAGGAGCGCTTGACGTAGTAGTCGGTTTTACGGCGATCGTAGCGGCGTGGCTGCGATGTGTCGGTCTGGCGTTGGCGTGTGCTCGTACTCACGCGGTCTGACTGCTGCACGGTACGGCTTTGTTGCCGCGAAGAAGCCCCGAGCTGCTCTTGGGGGCGCTGCGGGTTGTCGTTGTCGGAGGTGATTCTGGGCGTTGGCGTGGCGCGGCCGGCAAGGCGCACGCTTTGTGGCCGTTGGTCGCCGTCATTGTATCCGTATGCCATTCGAATCACCTTGCCTCATGTGTAACTTGTTTATCCTACATAAAAAGATGCACGACACATGGGTATGTGCGCCAAAAGCCTGACAAATGGTATGAACGTTGCCGCGCCGCGCGCCTAGCGTCACGGCAACAGGTATTCAAAAGCAGACAAGATGAAAGCGTCCAAGACGAATGACGTCTCCCGCCGTTCGTCCCAAAAACGGTGCCGCTCGTTTTGCAGTTCTGCCTTCGGTCGAGCTGCGAGCGGCGCTGCTGCGCCAAGGCCGTATCTTAAAGCCATGGAATAAAAGCGCGCGGCAAAACGGACCGCGCAAGGGGTGACGCCAAGGGCGTCAAATAGGAAAGGAGGGGAACAATGGCGGACAAGAACGCAGAAGTTGCAGTCGAGGATAACGGCGGCATGAAGAAAACGCTCTCGCTCTGGAACTTCTTTACCATCGGCTTCGGTGCCATCATCGGTACCGGTTGGGTTCTGCAGGTCGGCGACTGGATGGTCGTGGGCGGCGGTCCCGTTCCCGCTATGATCGCATTCCTCTTGGGTGCAATCTTCCTCGTGCCCGTCGGAGCTGTTTTCGGTGAGCTCACGGCTGCTATCCCCATCTCGGGCGGCATCGTCGAGTATGTCGATCGTAGCTTTGGCCGTACGCTGAGCTACATCACCGGATGGCTTTTGGCCCTGGGCAACGGCATCCTGTGCCCGTGGGAGGCCATCGCCATTTCGACCCTCGTGTCCGAGATGTTCGGCAGCCTGCCCGGCCTTGAGTGGCTGCGCGCCGTCAAGCTCTACACCATACTGGGGGCCGACGTCTACCTGTTCCCGACGCTGATCGCGCTCGGCTTTGCAGTCTACGTCATCTTCCTCAACTTCCGCGGTGCCAGCTCGGCTGCCAAGCTCCAGGCCTTCCTGACCAAGGCCCTGCTCTGCGGCATGCTGCTCGCCATGGGCGTCTCGCTGTTCACCGGCTCGCCGGACAATGCCATGCCCGTGTTCTCCCAGGTCACCGGCGCTGGCGGCGGCAAGGCCGCTACCGAGAGCTCCAGCCTGTTTGCCGGCATCGTGTCGGTCCTGGTTCTGACCCCGTTCTTCTACGCTGGCTTCGACACCATTCCTCAGCAGGCTGAGGAAGCAGCCGAGGGCCTCAACTGGAACAAGTTCGGCAAGATTATCTCCCTGGCCCTGCTGGCCGCCGGCGGCTTCTACATGGTCTGCATCTACTCGTTCGGCACCATCCTCGACTGGCATGAGTTTGTTAAGAGCCCGGTTCCCGCGCTTGCCTGCCTCAAGGGCATCAACATGCTCCTGTACCTGGCCATGCTCGTCATCGCCACGCTTGGACCCATGGGCCCGATGAACTCCTTCTACGGCGCCACGAGCCGCATCATGCTCGCCATGGGCCGCAAGGGCCAGCTGCCCGAGCAGTTCGCCGAGGTCGACCCCAAGTCCGGCGCTCCCAAGCTTGCCTGCGTCGTTCTGGGCGTCATCACCGTCGTCGGTCCGTTCCTGGGCAAGAACATGCTCATCCCTCTGACCAACGTGTCGGCTCTCGCCTTCATCTTCTCCTGCGGCATGGTCGCCCTCGCTTGCCTGCGCATGCGCTTCACCGAGCCCGACCTGCCTCGTCCCTACGAGGTGCCCGGCGGCAAGTTTGGCATCGGCCTCGCTATCGCTGCCTGTGCCATCATCATCGGCCTGCTCGTGATCCCGTTCTCTCCCGCCTCCCTCAACATGGTGGAGTGGAGCATCGTGATCGGCTGGTTGGCTATTGGCCTGGCCCTCATGGCTTTCACCAATTCCCGCAAAAAGTAACGCCGAGCCGGGGCGGACCAGGTGCGCGGGACCCTCTCTTCCGCGCACCGAACCCGGCACCACTTGGGTAGCTTTGTGAGGCCTTAACCCAACACGGTCTCGCCCACTATATGGATCCATAAGGAGGAACCATGTCCACTAAGTATGCAATCGTTGGCGGCAAGCTCATCGACGGTACCGGTGCCGAGCCGGTCGAGAACTCCCTCGTTCTCGTCGACGACAACGGCAAGATCGAGTACGCCGGTGCTATGCAGGACCTTCCCGAGGGCGTTGAGGTTATCGACGCCGCCGGCAAGACCGTCCTTCCCGGCCTGATCGACACCCACCTGCACTTCTCGGGCAACCTGACCGACGATGATACCGATTGGGTCATGCAGCCGCTCCTCGAGAAGCAGGCCGTCGCCGTGAAGCAGGCCTACGACTGCCTCACCCACGGCCTCACCACCGTCTGCGAGATCGGCCGCTTTGGTATCCAGATCCGTGACTGCATCGACAAGGGCGTCTTCAAGGGCCCGCGCGTTCTGGCCACCGGCCTTGGCTTCTGCCGCGTTGCCGGCCACGGCGACTCCCACCACTGCAGCCAGGAGCTCAACAAGGAATCGCACCCCTGGGGCGATCAGGTCGACGGTCCTTGGGATCTGCGCAAGGCCGTCCGTCGTCGCCTGCGCGAGAACCCCGATGCCATCAAGATCTGGGCTACCGGTGGCGGCATCTGGCGCTGGGACTCCGGCCGCGACCAGCACTACTGCTCCGAGGAGATTCAGGCCGTGGTCGAAGAGGCCAAGATGGTCGGCATCCCCGTGTGGAGCCACTGCTACAACAACCACGCCGCTGCCTACGATTCCGTTCGCTTTGGCTGCGAGCAGCTGATTCACGGCTTCGATATCGATGAGCGTACCATGGACCTCATGGCCGAGCAGGGCACCTTCTTCACCCCGACGATCGCCTTCCTGCCCACCTGGTACGCCACCTATCCGCCCGTCTACGTCCCCGAGCTGCACGACAAGTACGAGGGCACCCTGGTCGAGAAGGAGCTGCAGCGCAACTACGACTGCCTGCGCGAGGCCAAGAAGCGCGGCGTCGTCATGACGATCGGCTCCGACTCCTTCTCCTTCGTCACCCCGTACGGCACCTGCTCCATCGAGGAGATGTACGAGTTCGTCGACAAGATCGGCTTCACCCCGGTCGAGACCATCACCTGTGCCACTCTCAACGGTGCCAAGATGTGCCACATCGAGGACGAGACCGGTTCCATCGAGGCCGGCAAGTGCGCCGACCTGCTGGTCGTCAACGGTGACGTCGCCGCCGACATCCACGTGCTCAACACCGACAACATGGACGTCATCATGAAGGACGGCTGGATTGTCGAGGGCGGCACCTTCGGCGAGGCAAACAAGTACAGCGCCTAAGCTACCGTTCATCGATGGCTTGATGTAAAACACAGTATTTGATGCATAATGCAATGGAGAGGGTCGCTTGCGGCCCTCTTTATTGCTATGGGGTGCGTCAGTAAGAAGGAGATGACGGTGGATCTCAATAGGCTGATTCTGGGCAAGAGCTACAACTCTACCAAGGTCTTTCGTACCGCTCAGCATGTGGTTCAAGCCATCTTGCTCGGTATTGTCGTTCCGCTGCTTATCCTGCTGCTCATCTGGGATCTAACCGATAATCCCAATCCCGTTCCGGCCGTTGTTGTCATTGCCGGCTTGGTCATGCTGTGCTTCTTCTTCTCGTACGTCTTTGTCGTTCCCGACGACCTCACATCGAGCGCAACCGACCGCACGCTCGCCATCGCTTCAAAAATATTCGCCTACACGTCGCGCGGCCTTACGCCCGAAGCTGCCCTGGGCGCCTCTAAGATCATCCTGTCCGAAACGATCGCCTCTGCCATCTGCTTTACCGACGGCAAGCAGGTGTTGGCAAGCTGGGGCGAGGACTCGGCAAAATGCCCCGCGGGCACCCCGGTGGTGCTGCGGACTACGCTCAACGTGATCAACAGCGGTGAGCAAAGCGTGTTCTCGCGCGATGCCTCGACCGAGACAGGTGGCTACTTTCCGCGCCTGCGCGCCGGTATTGTCGCACCGCTTACCGTGCGCGGGCATTGCGTGGGCACGCTCGAGCTGTATTATCCCCGTCTGAGCAGCATCGATATGCGCCAGACGGCGCTTGCCTCGGGCTTTGCCGACCTCATTTCCACGCAGCTTGCGAGCTTTGAGCTCGAGCGCCAGGACGAGCTTACGGCCCGCGTGGAGCTGCGCGCCTTGCAATCGCAGGTCGATCCTCATTTTCTGTTTAACACCATCAGCACCATCGTGTCGCTCGTTCGAACCGAGCCCGACAAGGCGCGATCGCTGCTGATCGACTTCTCCAATTACTATCGTCAGACGCTTTCTGATTCCGATACGCTCACCACGCTCGAGCACGAGGTGGAACAGGGTACTCGTTATATCAATCTTATGCAGGCCCGGTATGGCGACGGCCGTTTGCGCGTCTCGGTCGATATCGACTTTGAGGTGCGCGATTGCATGGTGCCGCCGTTTATCTTGCAGCCGTTGCTCGAAAACTGCATCAAACACGCGCAGCGCGAGACCGAGCCGCTTTCTATTCGTGTTAGGGCTTTCGAGACCGATGACGGTTTGGAGATCATCGTCGAGGACGATGGCATCGGTATGAGCGAAGAGGTCTGCGCGCATCTGTTTGAGCAGCATCGCCTGGAGGAGCCCGAGAGCATTACCGCCGACGGCTCCATCAAACGAGGCTGCGGCTTGGCGCTCTTCAACGTGCTTCAGCGCATCCATTTCTTTTACGGAGAAGATTCTGGCATGCGCGTGAAGTCCCAGGAGGGCGTTGGCACGCAGGTCATCGTCGAGCTGAACGGCGAGCCGCATGAGCCGGCGCCGTTGACGGCGTAGCACGCGGTTGGATTGAGAGAAAAAGAGGGGAAGCACATATGTCCGAAGGCTGGAACATCTTGGTGGTTGATGACGAACCTCCCATTAGGGCCGAGCTACGCTATCTGTTGGAAAAGGATACGCGTGTGGGCCAGATTGCCGAGGCGGGCAATGTCACCGAAGCCGTGGAGTCGATTCTGTCGAACAAGCCCGACGTGCTATTTTTAGACATTACCATGCCCGGTCGCTCGGGAATTGAGCTTGCCGAGACGCTGCAGAACCTAAAGACGCCGCCGGTGGTTGTGTTTGTGACGGCGTTTGCCGAGTATGCGGCCGATGCCTATAACCTCGATGCCGTCGATTATGTCGTCAAGCCGGTCGAGGACGCACGCCTGTCAAAGGCACTCGACAAGATCGAGGCAGCCTTGGGTGCCCGTCGTGTTATCCATGCTCCGCGCCAACCTTTGCGTCTGACGGTGGACCGCGGGGGCAAAAAGGTGTTCATTCCCGCCGCAGACGTCTGCTACTTTGAGGCGCGCGCCGATTTTTGCAACGCCGTCTGCGCCGAGGGAACATACCTGGTCAATGAGTCGATTTCCTCGCTCGAGCGGCGCCTAGCCTCCGAGGGCTTTATCCGTGTCCACCGCAGTTATCTGGTCAATTTGGAAGACGTGCATAATGTCGAGATCGGTTCCACGGGTCTTATGGAGCTCAGGCTCGATCGCGTAACCTCGACGGTGCCTGTGTCCCGTCGTCGCGCAGCCGAGGTCAAGGCGCACTTGGGACTTGCGTAGGCAGTCTGCATATCATCGTTTACCGCCGCAGGTTTGGCGTGACCGTGCGGTGGGCATAATGGGTGACATCGAATGAAATCGAAAGGATCATTATGCCCGCGCTCATTACGCATCATCTGTTTGGCGAGGAAAGCATCGACCGTCTTCCGCAGGGCGTTATTACGTCCGACGAGGAGCGCATCGCCTTTATCCTGGGAAACCAAGGTCCCGACCCGTTTTTCTTCCACATGCTCACGCCGCGCATTTCCGACTGTATGTCGCTTGCTCAGGTCATGCACCGCTCGCGCATGTCTCGCCAGTTCGCGTGCCTGCGCGACGGCGTGTCGCATCTGCTGCCGCGCGACGCCAGCTTGGGTCGCGCCTTTGCGCTGGGCCTACTGTCTCATTACGTGCTCGACCGCAACGCCCATCCCTTTGTCTATGAGCAGCAGTTTGGCATCGTGGAGTCCGATTCAGAGCTTGAGGATTCGAGCAGTCAGGTCCATGCCGTGATCGAGAGCGACCTGGATGTACTGATGCTGCAGCTTAAACGCGATGGCGCTACGGTCGACGATTACCCGCCGGCGGGCGAGATCGTCACCACCGATCGCATCAATCGCGTGGCCGGCGTGCTGATGAGCTATGTTGCCGGACGCGTGTACGGCATTGACATTCCGGCGGGGGAGTACGGTGCTGCCGTTGCCAATATGCAGCGACTTTACCGCGCGATTGAGCCGGCCGGCTCCGCAAAGACGCGCGCGATCTCGCTGGTTGAGGGCTTGGTGCACGACTACTCGCTGCTCGACGGCCTTGCCCATCGTGTGACGACGGAGCTGCCCGAGCGCACCGGTAACCTGGGCCATCTGACATGGAAGAATCCCTTTACCGACGAGGTCTCGAACGAGAGTTTCCCCGAGGTCTTTGATCGCGCGCTGGTCGATTACGAGTGCACGGTCGCACGTTTTATCGAGACCGGTGACATGGATGCCGTGACCAGTCACGTCAACTACAGCGGTCGCGTGCTCAATGCCGATGAGGAGTTCGACCGCGAGGAATAGGGCCCGTGCGTGCCCCTTTGCCGAATCCTTACCAGCGCTTCTGTGCAATTGGGGTACGATGAACTAACTGCATATCGGGCGAATACGAAGGGGCCCTGTCCATGAAATACACCAAGCTCGAGCGTAACTGGGTTATGTACGATGTGGGCAATTCGGCCCTCGTGTTGCTCAATACCTCGGTGGTGCCCATCTACTTTAACGCCATCAATACTGGTGCTTCCTCGGCAGACCTGGTGGTCGCTTGGGGCAACGCTCAGACGATCGCCTCGCTGGTCATTGCCATGCTCATGCCCATTCTGGGCGCGCTTGCCGATTACGCCGGCAACAAGATTAAGTTCTTCTTGGGCTTCTTCCTCACGGGCCTGGTTCTTTGCCTGGCGCAGGCTATCCCAATGTCCGCCATGGCATTTTTGACCGTGTACGTGCTGTGCACCATCGGCCTTAACTCTTCTATGACGTTCTACGACGCCATGCTGCCCGACATTACCACCGACGAGCGCATGGACGCCGTGTCCAGCTCGGGCTATGCCTGGGGCTACATCGGTTCCACCGTGCCGTTCATCATCTGCCTGGCGCTCATCATGGGTGGCCCCGCTCTTGGCGTCCCCACCATGCTGGCAACGCGTCTGTCGTTTATCATCACTGGTGCCTGGTGGCTCATCTTTACCCTGCCGCTCATTCGCACCTATAAGCAAAAGTACGGTCGCGAGCGCGGTCCCGAGGACACCATCGGCCACATCGTGGGCGGTGTGTTCTCCGAGGTCGGACACACCATGCGCGAGATCGCCCACAACAAGACCGTGCTGGTCTACATGATCGGCGACGTGAACCTGTGGCAGGAGCAATGGACGAACCTGAACCGGCTCGAGGCCGGATGGAACGACGATATCGACGGCAACCTGCTCGTTTACCTCGACCCTTCGCCCCATACGACACAGTTCCCGAATCCTGTGCTGCTTGAAATCGTCCCGGATCAAACCGATGCGATCGTAAGCCGTGTGGTCAAAAGTTATCCGGAGCAGAACGCAACCGACAAAGCGGTGATGCGCGGCGTACTCGAAGACGCGATCCGGATGTATCCGGCCCCGTCGCAGGGGCTCGTGATCGCATCGCACGGTTCGGGTTGGTGGCCCGCTTTCGCCGACGAGTTGGTGCCCACGGATGACGAACATGATACCCCCCAAACACGCGCAATCGCCGGGGGCGACAGGTACGGAACCGATGTGGAAGTGAACGACCTGGCCGAATTGCTGCCGATCAAGTACGACTTTATCCTGATGCACGCCTGCCTGATGGGCAATGTCGAAACCGCCTATGCGCTGAAAGACAAATGCGGAATGTACGTGGCTTCATCGGCCACATTGCCCGGTGCCAGCCTGCCGTTCCAATACATCACGGAAGCTATGTTCGCACAGCCTGCCGCCGATTTTTATCACCTGATCCAGACCAGTTGCGCTTTTTACAACACGCTGCCTGAAGACGAGGCCGAC
>CALLNU010000023.1 GCA_938005465.1 uncultured Collinsella sp. | reverse complement strand
GTCGCGCCCTTGAAGTTGAACGTCAGATTGTCCAAATGCGGCCCGCGCAGCGTCGAGCAGTTACGCGGTTCGTAGAACCGCGTAACTAACAAATGAGCATCGCGTCGCCAAAGCTGAAGAAGCGGTAGCGCTCCTCGATGGCAGCGGCGTAGGCATCCATGATCTGGTCGCGGGTGGCAAGCGCGCTCACGAGCATCATGAGCGTGGAGCGCGGCACATGGAAGTTCGTGATCAGCGCGTCGACCACGTGATAGGTCGAGCCAGGCATGAGGTAAAGCTGAGTCGTGGCGTTCTCGCGCACCACGATGTCACCGCGGCCAAGCGTATCGGCCCCGTCCTCGCGGCCTTCAAAATAGTGCGCCGTCACGGCCGGATCGGACACCGGCGCGTCCGTGTCAAACGCGCTCTCGAGCGAGCGCACCGCGGTAGTGCCGACGGCGATCACACGATGACCCTCGGCCTTGGCCTTATGCACGGCGTCGACAACCTCCTGCGACACGTGGTAGCGCTCGGTGTGCATGACGTGCTGCGTGGGGTCGTCCTCCTCCACCAAGCGGAAGGTATCGATGCCCACCTCGAGCTCGACGGCGGCAAACTTGGCACCCTTGGCCTCGATAGCGGCCATGAGCTCAGGAGTAAAATGCAGGCCCGCCGTGGGAGCGGCAGCCGAGTGCTCCTCCTTCATGGCGTACACGGTCTGATATTTCTCGGGATCGCCCTCGTAATCGGTAATGTAGGGCGGCAGCGGCACGTGACCGGCAGCATGGATGGCCTCGTCAAGCGTGCGCGGCTCGCCGGCGGCATTGCAACCGGCCGGCTCAAAACGCACCAGGCGGCCGCCGCGACTATCGGTGACAAAGTCGACGACCTCGGCCGTCAGCACCACGGGAGCCCCCTCGGGCGCATGAGCGCCACCGGCGCGATACTCAATCTGAGCACCGGGCTTCAGGCGCTTACCCGGCTTGACCAAGCACTCCCAAACATGGCCCAGCGGGTCAACATCCTCGCGGCGCTTGAGCAGCAACGTCTCGACCACGCCGCCCGAGCCCGTCTTGCGACCGATAAGACGGGCCGGCATCACGCGCGTCTGGTTGATGACGAGCACGTCGCCCGGCTCGATATAGTCGATGATGTCACGGAAGATGCGGTGCTCGACGGTGCCGCCATGCCCTAACGGCGTTCCTGTCTCGGAGCCTTTGCGATCAACCACCAGCAGGCGGCAGGAGTCGCGCGGCTCGGCAGGCGCCTGGGCGATCAGTTCCTCAGGAAGGTTGTAGTCAAAATCATCGGTACGCATCTTTGCCTCTTTCACAAAGCGCGTCAGTCGAAAAAATCGACTGACGCGCGCATCATTCTCCCCTGTATCCTATCAGCTTGTTGAGAGAAATATAGTATGGCAAACAGATTTGCGACTGTTTTCTCAACGCCCCGCTACTTAAGCGTTGCGTACATCACCGCCTTAATCGTATGCATGCGATTCTCCGCTTCTTGGAAAACACGAGATTTATCGGACTCAAAAACCTCGTCCGTGACTTCCATTTCGGTGACTCCAAACTTCTCAGCAATTTCGGCACCAACAGTAGTATTAGTATCGTGGAAGCTCGGAAGGCAGTGGAGGAAAATCGCCTCGGGCTTTGCCATAGACATCACCTCAGCGGTCACACGATACGGCGACATGAGCTTAATGCGGCTTTCCCACAGCTCTGCGGGCTGACCCATGCCAACCCAAACATCCGTGTAAATTACATCGGCATCACGAGCGCCTTCCTCAATATCCTCTGTAATGGTAATCGTCGATCCATGCTCGGCCGCAATACGACTACATTCTGCAAGGAGTTCAGGGTCATAGGATGTAGCCCCCTCCGAATTTCCCCCGATTGGGCCGCAAGAACAGTAGTTAATGCCGAGCTTAGCGCAAATGACCATGAGCGAATCGGCAACGTTTCCGGCCGCCTTACCAAAAAATGTAAGTTTCCTGCCCTTAATCTCTCCAAACTCTTCACGCATGGTCAGAATATCGGCAAGCACTTGAGTCGGGTGAAATTCAGTAGTCAGCCCATTCCAAACGGGAACCCCAGCTTTTGCAGCAAGCTCCTCAACCTTCGTCTGCTCAAAGCCGCGGTATTCAATTCCGTCATACATGCGGCCAAGGACGCGAGCCGTGTCCTCAATCGACTCCTTTTTGCCCATCTGGGACGAGCCCGGATCCAAATAAGTTACACCCATGCCAAGGTCAAGTGCACCAACTTCGAAGGCGCAACGAGTACGCGTGGAAGTCTTCTCAAATAGCAAAACAATATTCTTACCTTCAAGGTATTTATGCGGAACACCGGCACGCTTCATGCTTTTGAAGTTAGCAGAAAGCTCAAGCAGATACTCAATCTCTTCCGTCGTGTAATCAAGCAGCTTCAGAAAACTGCGCCCAGCGATGTTAACACCCATATTCGCCATCTCCTATCACAGTGGATTTGCAACTAAATATCTTCGCGCCAGAAGGGCATGCTCATGCAGCGCGGGCCGCCACGACCGCGGGACAGCTCCTCGGAGGGAACGACCAAAAGTTCCAAACCGTTCTTGTAGAGCTCATCATTTGTGACAACATTGCGCTCGTAAACACAGACTTTACCAGGAGCAACGGCAAGAGTGTTCGACCCGTCGTTCCACTGCTCGCGAGATGCCTCAACCATATCGCCGGCACCGCACTCAATAAGCTGCACCTTCTCCACGCCAGTAGCCATTTCAAGAATATGTTCAAGCGTGTCATCAATCTCTTGAACAGCGACCATTCCCTCAGAGTCACCACGAGTCAGACGATAAACACGAAGGGTCTCAAAAATACCGGGATAAACTGTGAACTTATCGAAATCCACCATGGTGCAAACGGTGTCAAGATGCATGTAAGCATAGCCGTTGGGGATTTTAATAGCGTAAACGGTATCGATCTCAGAATTCCCAGATCCCCAGAACAAATTCTTTGCAAGCTCCTCAATCGCAGCCGCCCCAGTTCGCTGGCTAATTCCAATAGCCAAGGTATGAGCGTTAATGTTAAGCACATCACCGCCCTCGATATGCCAGGGATTCTTATGGTCGTACCAAATCGGAGTCCCTACATAATCGGGATGGTATTTGAAAATCGCTTCATAGAAGGGCACTTCACGATCTCGCTGTTTCCAATACATATGGTGAAGCAGAACGCCTTTGCCCACGGAAGCAAGAGGATCGCGAGAGAAATATGAGCTCGGAAGAGGCTTCAACACCAAATCATCGGGCTTCGCATCCTCATTATCCATCATACTAAGCGTAGTCGAGACGCGAGGCAGCTCAAGGTCACGATAACGATACCCCCCCATAGCCTCAAGTACAAACTGATACGAATCTGAAATAGCGTCGAGCTTTTCACGAACAGCCTGCTCAAGCAGAGGATTGACAATCCCGCTCTCAGCCATAAATGTATCGGTAAACTCAGCGCGAGCCGAGGGGCATGCATCCAGCGCTTCAGCAACGAGTTTCTCCATATAGAGAACCTCAACACCTTCGCTCTTCAGAAGATCCGCAAAGGCATCATGCTCCTTTTGAGCCACATCAAGATAGAAACAGTCGTGAATCCAGACATCCTCGAACTCTTCCGCCTTTACGTTCACAAGGTCACGACCGGGGCGGTGAAGCACAACTTTCTTGAGCTTACCAATCTCGCTGTGTACATTCAGTCCTTTAGACATTCCTGTTACTCCATTTCAGCCATGAAACCTACAGGGCAATAAGTCCCGAGATTGCTACGAATACGATATTGATGAGCGACACGACCAAGAAAAATTTCCAAACGGTCTTCCACCACTGGCCAAGCTTGATCTTACACACGCCCAAACCCGCTACAAGAATGGCGCTAGTAGGACAGATCAAAGACATCGTCGCGCTACCCATGGAGAGAGCCCACACGGCAGCCTCGGGATTAAGGCCCATGAGTTCGGTCAAGGGTCCAAAAATGGGAGCGGTCAGTGCTGCAAGGCCAGATGAGCTGGGAACCAGAATCGCCAGGAGGTTCTCAACCGCATAAAGAAGCGTAGTAAAGAGAACCGCCGGGATGCCGCCCAGACCAGTAGCGAGCGCATTGAGGATGGTATCAATGATCATGCCGTCAGAGGCAATGACAAGGATGCCACGCGCAAGTCCAACGACAATTGCCGAGAAAGCAAAGTCAGCGATACCCGCAACAAATTCCTGAGCGATGACGTCCTGACTAAAGCCCGCAATAACACCAGCCAACAGGCCCATGGCCAAAAAGACCGCAGAAATCTCGTTCATATACCAGCCCTGGGTCACAAGTCCCCAGATGATAAGGCACATTCCAGCGATAAATACCGCAAGCACGCCTTTTTGACGACCCGTAAATTCCGCGTCAAGGGCAGATTCATCGGCAGCGAACTCGACTTTCTTGGCGATATCATCCTCAAATGTGATCGATGACTCAGGGTTCTTCTTTACCCTTCGTGCATAGAGGACAACCCAAGTAATTGCAACGGCGGTCAAAACAACCCAGGCAATCATACGCAGCCACAGCTGGGGGTTGCCCTGAATACCAAGAATACCCTGCGCAATGAGAACATTAAACGGATTAATCGTTGAGGCGATGTAACCCGTGCGCGCTCCAACGAACACGACCATGAACGCCGTCATCGAGTCGAAGCCCATAGCCATCATAATTGGCATGAAGATCGCAAAGAACGGGAGAGTTTCTTCCGCCATGCCAAAGCTCGTTCCGCCCAATGCAAAGAGAACCATCGCAATAGGAATAATTAGAATGTCTTTGTTCTTAAAGCGGCGAACGACACGACCCATTCCGCTCGTGATAGCGCCCGTTTTAGTAATAACCTGAAACGAACCACCCACAATCAAGATGAATGCAACGACCTCAATTGCCTCTTGTATACCGCGCGTTGGAGCCTGAAGAACATCGAAGACGCCTTGTCTGAGATCTACTTCATCCCCGGTTTCCTCGTCAATATATGTCTTTTCACTCTGCTCATACGTACCTGCGACAGTGACTTCACGACCGTTCACCTCCTGACGCTGATAGGACCCAGAGGGAACAATCCACGTGAGAACAGCGAAGATGACCATGAGTGCAAAGATGATCGCATATACGTGCGGGACCTTGAACTGCTTGATGCCTTTCGAACTTCCCGCTGCCATATCTCCTCCTTCATTCCTTTTCCCATCTATCCAGCTGGCACCATAAATGTATGAGGTTGCTCAGCGGTGGTCGGCCAACCATCGCCATCGTGTCGCTTTTCACCTATGAACGGCAGCTAAAGTGACGTTATTAATCAATCTGATATTTAAAATTGATGTTATTTATCAATTGCATACGTCTTTTAACTTTTCCGCAACACAACAAGGAACCTGCCTTAGCCTTATATAAAAACCAGCAGGACAGGAGACAGACATGCAAGGCGTACACATAACAAATGAAATCGGTCATTTAAAAGCCGTACTTGTCCATCGACCAGGAACTGAAACACAAAACTACCCTGATGCCGACTTCAGCCAAGTTTTCTCCCTGCGAAAATGGAGCGGTCGTTTTGACCTCGACAAAGCAATATATGAGCACGATTCCATGGTTCAATTGCTTGAGAAGCATGGCGTAGAAACCATTGAAATTAGGGACCTTCTCGAAGACTCACTTGAAACTGAGCCCCAATCACTTAAATGTTTTATTGATGACTACCTCCGTTGCAGTGGAGCAACAGGCAGAGAGTTCCTCGAGACAATAACCCAGCTGTTTGAGAACGCTAAGAACACCCAGGAATTGGTGAATATAGTACTTAACGGCATTCGCTTTGGAGACACTGAGCTATGTTCAAACCAGTCGGAAACACTACGGGCGCTCGTGCACGAGCAATTTGACCCCGCCTCGCTCTTGGTCAATCCCCTCAACACGCTTTTTTTCACTCGTGATCCTGCTGTGGTAGTCGGAGACGGCATCATCCTAAATCATATGTATTGGCCTGAGCGTGATCGTGAGGTCGCCTTATACCGGCAGATATTCACCCACCACAAGATCATGGGAGAAACCCCGGTATGTGATTTGAACAGGAGTAGTTACCATATCGAAGGCGGAGACATTCTTGTTATCAGTGCTAAGACATTATTAGTTGGAATCTCTGACCGAACTGAACCAGCCGCCGTCGAGTCACTTGCCAAAGAGCTCCTGACCTCAAATAAATTCCAGACCACCGAGCTAATTGCGATTCGAGTCCCCTCTGACGGGCTGCGTATCCACCTCGATACGTTCATAAGTAGAATTGATCACGACGCGTTCCTCATCGATCGTGAGATATGCAATGCCGTTGATGCATACAGCATTCAACTAAAACGATCCGGAAAGGGCCTTACGATCACTCCTATCGATCGCACGATTCCGGAAATACTCTCTGCAGCCTGTTGCGAACCAATAAAAGTAATTGACTGCGGAGGCGGGAATCAAACCGCCTACGAAAGAGAGCGCCGGAACAACGCAACGTCTATCCTTGCGCTCTCGCCAGGAAAACTATGCGTATATGAAGAAAACGTTTGGACCAACGAAGCGCTTGAGAAAGCAGGAATGGAATTATTCCCGTTATCCATTGACGAGCTCACCAAAGGCTATGGTGGCACAAACTGTCTATGCCTCCCTCTGTGGCGAGAGGATCTATAGCCATGGGCTTCGGGGCAAATATTCGTAAACTCCGCACCATGGAGCACCTTGGTCAGGCGCAACTTGCAGAGATGTTGGGGGTATCTAAAGAGACCGTTTGTCGTTGGGAAAAAAGTCGGTATGCCCCCCGTGAGCGCCATATCGAAAAGTTACAAGCGCTCTTCGGTTGCACCCGCGATGAACTTGTTGGCGAGGAAAACGGTTTGGCCGTAAAGCTCGCAAATAAAAGAATCGTCACCGACGAAGACCCTGCTATCCACGAAATGGAGGGCGCATTTCCCGTCATCGATATCGAATCGCAAAAGCGCCGCATCACTCACAGCCAACAAAATGCTTGCGCGCCTGTAGACGTAGCCAAGCGTCACCCACATAGCGTTTTCGTTAAAATCAAAGGTGACGAAATGTCCCGCATTTACCCTCCCGGCAGCTTACTACTTGTCGATACCACCGCAAAGCCTTGGAACGGCTGTGCTGTATTGGCGCTCGCAGACGGTAAAACACCGGTAATTAGGCGATTTGCAGAAGGAAACGACATGATTGTGCTGTCGTCCCATTCATATGCAACAGCAAGTCCGGATCTGATGTTTAACAAACGGAGGATTAGAATCATAGGAGTCGTCGTTTGGTATCAAGCGAGCCACGATCACACGCTTAATTAAATCGACTTTCCCAAAAACGACCGTACCGCACAGACAGCTCAAAGCCCCAGCCCAAATGAACTACTTTTTGGCGGCTTTGCGCTCGTCGCGGATACGGGCGCGGTCCATGGCCGCCTCGATAGCCGAGAAGCGGCAACCACAGTAGTTCTGCCGATACATGCCAAGCTCGCGCGAACGGCGTGTCGCCTCGGGGTAATACGGGCGAAAATCGCGAATCACCGGGGTGAGCCCATGTGCCGCCGCCAAGCGCTCAAGCACGTCATTGCAGGTATCGAACAGCTGGTACGGCGAGACGGCGAGCGTCGTGCCCACAAACTCAAACCCGCGCTCCTGGGCCACGCGGCACGCCTCGGCCAAGCGCAAGGCATAGCACGCGCGACAGCGACGAGGCCGATCGGCGCCCAGCGGTGCCACGCCGGCCTCCCAGCGCTCGCGGTCCTCCCCCGCCTCGATGAGCTCAATGCCGCCATCGGCACACCACCGGCACAGCTCGTCCAAGCGCCGCTGCCATTCATCGCGCGGTTGAATATTGGGGTTGGTCCAGCAAATCGTGGGCTCAAACCCTTCCTCGCGCAGCAGGCGGACCGGCTCAAGCGAGCACGGCGCACAGCACGCATGCAGCAACAACGGCTTCATCGACATCTCCTCACCCAAAAAAGCGCACGCCGAAGGACGTATCCTCACAGGCGACAATGCGGCGGTCGCGCAAAATGGTCCGCACGTAATACCAGTCGCCCACACAGCCCGACAAATGCAAGCCGGCCGCCAGGTAGCACAGCAGCGGATAGCCCGAGAACGCAAACCCCAGGGCAAACGCTGTCGTCACAACAACCGTCGGCGCCAGGCAAACTGCCACGTACCGCCGGCGCGAATACACCACGCCCTCGGCGCAGGCATAGATCATCGCCGTCTCGCGATTCGCCCCAAAGGTCACCTGCGCGCCCGCAGGCGCCAGCAGCTTAAAAAACGCACCGTGCACCAGCTCGTGCACGGCAAATGACGCCGCCGAAACCGCAGCCAAGCCGACTATCCAGCCCAAGACCGTGGTCCAGCCGCCCGCGTCAGCCGCATCCAGGTCCGCAGGCCCGCCCAGCAGCATAAACACCGGCACCAGGCACACGGCAAATGCGCCAAGCACCGCCATCCCCCACACAAAGCAGGCGTGCAGAAAATCCTCGTCCTCAAACGCATGTATGTTGGAAATCTCATTCATAGCATCTTAGGATAGCGCCCCTGCCACGTACCCGTCCGCATGTGCGATAATGTCGAACGATATGCACGAATTGACCACCGCGTCGCCAGGCCTTGCGCCCGGCCGCGCTCTCACCATATGCGAAGGAGTCCCATGGCATCCAAATACTCCATGAACGACCGTCCCAGCTGGCCTCGCCGCGCCATCGTTACCGCCGGCGAGCCCTACGGCAACAAGGGCCTTCACTTTGGCCACGTTGGTGGCGTCTTTGTCCCGGCCGACTTCTTCGCCCGCTTCCTGCGCGACCGTCTGGGCCGCGAGAACGTCATCTTCACCTCGGGCACCGACTGCTACGGCTCGCCCATCATGGAGAGCTACCGCAAGCTCAAGGAGAACGAAGGCTACGACAAGTCCATCGGCGAGTATGTCGAGTCCAATCACTCCCGCCAGGCCGCGACCCTCAACAACTACAACATCAGCTGCGACATCTACGGCGGCTCGGGCCTTGAGCCGGCTGCGCAGATTCACAACGAGGTGACCGCCGAGATTATCAAGCGCCTGCATGAGCAGGGCACCATCTCCAAGCGCTCCACGCTGCAGTTCTACGACGCCAAGGCCGGCACGTTCCTCAACGGCCGCCAAGTGATCGGCCGCTGCCCCATCCAGGGCTGCAAGTCCGAGAAGGCTTATGCCGACGAGTGCGACCTGGGTCACCAGTTTGAGCCCGAGGAGCTCATCGCACCCAAGAGCCAGCTCACCGGCGAGGTGCCCGAGCTGCGCCCGGTCGACAACCTCTACTTCGACCTGCCGGCCTACCTCGACTTTATGAAGACCTACACCGCCAAGCTCGCCCAGAACCCGCAGGTTCGTTCCGTGGTCTCCAAGACCATGGAGGAGTGGCTGCTGCCGGCACAGCTCTATATTCAGAACAAGTTCCGCGAGGCCTTCGACGCCGTCGAGGACCAGCTGCCCGAGCACACCGTGCTGGAGCCCGAGGGCAACAAGAGCAGCTTTACCGTCACCTTCCCCAGCTGGAAGGAGCGCGACGACGCCCACGCGGTGCTCGCCAACGGCGGCGTGCGCTTCCGCAGCGGCAAGGCGCTCGTGCCCTTCCGCATCACCGGCAACATCGACTGGGGCGTTCCGGTGCCCGAGGTCGATGGCGTCTCCGACGTCACCTGCTGGTGCTGGCCCGAGAGCCTGTGGGCACCCATCAGCTACACCCGCACCGTGCTCGCACGCGATGCCAAGGCCGCCGGCGTGACCGAGGGCGTCGCCGCCCAAGATGCCGCCCTCATGGGCGAGCCCGCCGCCGATTCCACGCAGGTCCCCGCGCCCGCCTACCAGCACAGCTCGCTCGACTGGCGCGACTGGTGGTGCTCTGACGACGCTCAGATTTACCAGTTCATCGGTCAGGACAACATCTATTTCTACTGCATCGCGCAGACCGCCATGTGGGAGGCCCTGGGCTGGGACCTCACGCAGAGCACCGTCAGCGCCTGCTACCACCTGCTCTACATGGGCAAAAAGGCCAGCTCGTCCTCGCAGACGCCTCCCCCGCCGGCAGACGACCTGCTCAACCACTACACCTGCGAGCAGATGCGTGCGCACTGGCTGTCGCTCGGCCTGTCCGAGAAGCCGGTGAGCTTTAGCCCCAAGGCATACGACACGCGTGTGACCGGCAAGGACAAGGACGGCAACGAGGTACGCGCCTGCGACGACAAACGCGTTATCGACCCGGCCCTTAAGGAGAGCGCGCTGCTGACTGGCGTGTTCAACCGTCTGGCCCGCAGCTGCTTCTACGGCGTCGCCGTCAAGGAAGGCGACGAGAGCCCCTACCGCAACGGCTGCATCCCCGCCGGTGCCGCCTCTGCCGCCGTGGTCGAGGCTGCCGAGCAGGCAGCTCTCGCCTTTGAGCAGGCCATGTACAAGTTCGAGACGCACCGCGCGCTTGCCGTGTGCGACGACTACCTGCGCGCCGCCAACAAGCGCTGGAGCGACGCCTCCAAGGCCGCCAACAAGCTCGAGGGCGAGCCGGCCAATGCCGCGATGACGCAGGCCCTCGTCGACGCCTTTACCGAGCTGCGCGTGGCGACCGTCCTGATGCACGGTATTGTGCCGGCCGGCTGCGAGCTCATCTGTGAGTACTTCGACGTCGACCCGGTCGCTTTCTTTAGCTGGGACAACATCTTTGCCTCCACGGACGAGTTCGTGGAGAGCCTGGACGAGAAGCCCGGCGAGCACCGTGTGAAGCCGCTGCCCCCGCGCTACGACTTCTTTAGCAAGCACGAGAGCCAGTACTAAAGCACGCCAGCAGCGGCGTGCCCGGAAAGTAGTCAAATTGGGACGGGAAGGAAAGACGGATGTCCAAGCCGCGTCGTCGTAAGCAGAAAAAGCAGGTTAAGCCCGAGCTCAAGCTTAGGCAGTTTGCCGCCACCGAGCTTTCCGACCAGCTTGCCGCCCTTCCCTGCGCCGCCGACCTGCCGCGCTTTATGGTCGACACGGTCGCCGGCGCCTATGCGCCCGCCGATGCTCACCTCATGATCGAGGGCTTCGGCGCCGCGGCCACACGCCCGGTCACGCTGCGCGCCAACACGCTCAAGGCGACCGCCGAGGACATCGCTGCGGCGCTCGATGCCGCCGGCATCGCCCACAACCCCGTCGCCTGGTACCCAGACGCCTTTATCCTGCCCGAGGCCCAGGTTTCCGATCTGTGGGATCTCGACATCTATCGCGACGGCAAGATCTATCTGCAGAGCCTGTCGTCCATGATGCCGCCTTTGGTGTTGGGCGCCCAGACAGGCGAGGACATCCTGGACATGTGCGCAGCCCCCGGCGGCAAGACGACGCAGATCGCCGCCCTCACCCAGGGACAGGCGCACCTCACCGCCTGTGAGATGAGCATTCCCCGCGCCGAAAAGCTCGAGTCGAACCTCCATCGCCAGGGTGCCAAAAACGTGCCCGTCATGCGCATCGACGCACGCGAGCTCGACGAGTTCTTCCGCTTTGACCGCATCCTGCTCGACGCTCCCTGCACCGGCACGGGCACCGTCATCAGTGGCAACGAGAAAAGCCTGCGCGGCCTCACCGAGCAGTTGCTGAGCAAGTGCGCCCGCTCGCAGCGAGCACTTCTGGACCGCGCCATGGGGGCCCTCAAACCGGGCGGCACGCTCGTCTATTCGACTTGTTCGATCTTGCCGCAGGAAAACGAGGACGCCCTGCAAGAGGCCCTCGACAAGCATATGGACTGCGAGCTTATCCCCCTCGACGGCACGCCAAGCGAAAGTGAAGCACGACGCACCCAGGACGCCGGCGAGGAGCCGCATATCGAGAGCAACGCTCTCACCGAGGCCATTGCCGCGGGTCAGGTATCGGCCATCGTCAACGGCCTGCCCGGCACGCTCACCATTCCGCCTAGCCGCGACTTTGAGGGCTTCTACATTGCCCTGATCCGAAAACGCAGCTAGCGCACGGATCCAAAACTCAACAAGCTATCTCTGTGCGCGTTTGCCCTGCTGGTCGCGATGCTGTTTAAGCATCGCGCGCTCCTTGCGTTCGGCCCTTTTGCCCTTAATGGCCGTGACCACAAAGTAGATGACCGCGGCGGCAACGATTGCGGCCACACACAGGCCGATCGAGCCAAACATTGCTGTCAATTCCATACCGCGTCACCTCTCTTTTAAACGGGGCTTTCAAGATAGCACCTCGATCCCCGCCACCACAGCTCCTTCACGTTCGCCGGCCCTTCGGTCTAACGGATGGCGCGGCGGGGAAAAATCAACTCGTCAAACGATTTAGCATTCGCAATTCCGGCTGCATCGCGCCGGCCATCATCACATAGAATCGAGCCTCCATGGATACCCTCAACGATCTAAATGAGCGCGTCGACGCCTTCGTCGGCACCAGCTCCTTCGACACGCCTGCGGCGGCAAACGACCAAGCTCCCATCGATGTGCCCGCCGAGGTGCACGAGGACATCGTCGCCTCGGTCGATTTTTCCGAGGTCGAGCTTGCAGACGAGTTCACCGAGCCCCAAATAGCCGTCACGCCCAACGGCCTGCTCCCTATGGAGCCCCTGCCCATCGACGGACACCTGCGCAAGGCTGCCCTTCGCATGCCCGACGAGATCGAGGAGGCCAGCGGCTTCACGCTCTTTGGCCGACGCATCAAGTCGCTCATTTACACCACCGATGTCGCGGTTATCCGCAACTCCAACGCCGACGCCGTCTTTGCGGTCTACCCTTTCACGCCGCAGCCCGCCATTACGCAAGCGCTGCTGACCGTCGCCGAGTGCCCGGTCTTTGTAGGCGTGGGTGGCGGAACTACGACCGGTAAGCGCTCCGTGCAGATGGCAGCCGTCTCCGAGATGCAGGGCGCGGCGGGCTGCGTGGTCAACTCCCCCGCTACTGCCGAGATGGTCGAGCACATCACCAACATCGCCGACATCCCTGTCATCGCCACGGTCGTTCGCTGCGACGACGATGCCCACGCCAAGGTGCGCGCTGGAGCCAAGATTCTCAACATCGCCGCCGGCAAGAACACGCCCCAGGTCCTACGCGAGCTGCGCGAGCACTATCCCAACCTGCCGCTTATCGCGCCGGGCGGCAAGACGCCCGAGAGCATTCGCGAGACCATCGCCGCCGGCGCCAACGCCATCATCTGGACACCGCCTTCGGCCCAGCAGCTACAGACCGACATGATGCAGCGTTATCGCAAGATGAAGGAAGACGCCACACCTGTCATCTCGCGCGACGACGTGCCCATTATCGACCAGGTCGCCGCCGCCGAGGTCAGCCAAGTCGAGAACATGAATCCCGATGTGCCGATTCCCGACGAAGTCATCGAGCGCGTCGCTTCGATCCACGAGCGCGTCGAGGAGCATCGCGCCAACCGCGGCCTCAAGCCGTCACTGCACGGCTTTTTCTTCCGCGGAAAGAAACGCTAGCAAAACATCTTGGCCCGCCCCACAAACGTGAGGCGGGCCGTTTTCGTTTGAGCAATCATGCAGCGACGTGATGGGGCAAATTAATCCACGCGCTTGTCGCCCATAAAGAAGAGCGCCACCGTACCAGGTCCGGTATGCGAGCCAATCAGAGTACCGATGTCATTGATCTCAATCTTGCCTTTAAGCTGCGGAACCTGTTCCTCAATCAGCGCCGCAACTGCCTCGGCATCCTCGCGGCACGCCGAGTGCGACATGATGCACTTACCCGAATAATCCACACCGTCTTGCACGTGTGCCATCATGGTCTTGGCCATCTCGGAAATCGCGCGCTTCTTAGTGCGAATCTTCTCACGTGGCGACAGCTTGCCGTCGCAATCGACCGTCATAAGCGGGCAAATCTTAAGCGCCGTGCCGATGATCGCGCTCGCGGCCGAAATGCGACCGCCGCGCAGGTAGCTCGACAGATCGGTCGAGAAGAACCAGTGGTGCAGGTTGAGTTTGTGCTCCTCGATCCAGGCAGCCGTCTCGTCGAGTGAAGCCCCGCTATCGCGCACGTCGGCGGCATATTCCAGCAACAGGCCAAAGCCCGAAGACGCCGCCAGCGAATCGACGACGCGCACCTTGCCGCCCTGGGGATAGCGATCCGCGAGCATCTGCGCCGCAACGCAGGCCGATCCATACGTGCCCGAAATGCCCGACGACAACGTCAGGTGCAGCACGTCTTTACCCTCGGCAACAAACGGCTCCCAAAACTCCTCGTACTCACCCACGCTCACCTGGGACGTCTTGGGCATGGCGCCCGCGGCAATCTGGGCAAAAAACTTGTCCGGCGTAATCGACTGATACAGATCGTCCGTATAGACAACATCGTCGATCTCGTAATGAAAACACACGACAGGGATATTGCGCGACGCAAAGAACTCACGGGTTCGGTCGGCGGCGGATTCACAGGTCAGGACAAAATCACTCATATGAGGCTCCTTACTCATTGCTGCGCAAATTATCGCACAGTGAGCCTACATACGGTACATATGTCCACTATTTACCAAATCGAACCAAAAATAGTGAACATCTTTACCACCATCGTCTCCACCGGCCCCACGCATAAATATCTGAAAAAACACCCTCTGTCGTCTCAACCCAACCGCCATATCTACCTCAACTAAATCGATTTACCAAACCGTTCAGCCGACAATTCAGCCGCTGGCGTAAAATGGAAACAAAAGCGGCGCATACTGATAAACGTTTGACGCTGTTTATCAGTTTTACCAGCCCCATCGGAAGGTGTTTCATGGTCGCATTCGATCGCAATCCGCAAGATTTCAAGTATCTGCGCCTGCTGTCGAGACAGTTCCCCACCGAGCAATCCGCATTCACCGAGATCATCAACCTCTCGGCCATCCTCAACCTACCCAAGGGCACCGAGCATTTTATGAGCGACGTGCATGGCGAGTACGAAGCCTTTATGCACATCCTCAACAACTGCTCGGGCGTCGTACGCGAGCATGTCGATGAGATTTTTGGCGACACGCTCTCCTTTGACGAGAAGGGCGAGCTGTGCACGCTCATCTACTACCCGCGCGAGAAGATCGAGCTGGTCCGCAGCCAGCGCGAGGACTCGCCCACCTGGTACAAGACGATGCTTGACCAGCTCATCATGGTCGCTCGCTCGCTTTCAAGCCGCTACACGCGCTCCAAGGTGCGTAAGGCCATCCCGCGCGACTACGCCTATATCATCGACGAGTTGTTGCACACGCACCCGGACGAGAACAACTATCGCGTGCGCTATCACGAGCGCATCGTGGAGTCCATCCTGGAGACCGCCAGCGCCGACGACTTTATCGAGTCGCTCGCTTCGCTCATCAAGCGCCTGGCCGTCGACCACCTGCACCTGGTGGGCGATATCTTCGACCGCGGCGGCGGCGCGGCCAAGATTATGGACCGCCTGCTCACCTACCATTCGCTCGACATCCAGTGGGGCAACCACGACCTGCTGTGGATGGGCGCTGCGGCCGGTGAGCCCGCCTGCATCGCCACGGTATTGCGCAACAACCTACGCTACGACAACTACGAGATCTTGGAGAATGACTACGGTATCTCGCTGCGTGAGCTTGTCGCCTTTGCCGATGCCACCTACACCGCCGGTGAGTCCATCACCCCGCTGATCAAGGCCATCAACGTGCTGCTCTTTAAGCTCGAGGGCCAGATTATCCAGCGCCACCCCGAGTTCGATATGACCAACCGCCTGTTACTCGACAAGATCGATCACGACACCGGCACGGTCACGCTCGCCGACGGCAGTGCGTGGCCGCTCACGACCAACGACTTCCCCACCGTCGACCCGGCGGACCCCTATACGCTCACGCCCCAGGAGCAGCACATCATCGACAAGCTCGTGTCCGAGTTTGTCACCGCCGATCACCTGCATCGCCATATCGATTTCCTCTATTCCCACGGCTCGATGTACAAGGTCGCCAACGGCAATCTGCTCTTCCACGGCTGCGTTCCGCTCAACGAAGACGGCACCTTTAGCAGCATGAACTGTCTGGGCACCTGGCACGCTGGCCGCGATTATCTCGATTTTTGCGACCACATCGCCCGCCGCGCCTGGCGCGTGGGCGACCGCGACGCTCTCGACTGGATGTGGTACCTGTGGATTGGCTTTAACTCGCCCGCCAGCGGACGCCTGGTGCGTACCTTTGAGCGCGCCTATATCGCCGATAAGAGCACCTGGGTCGAGCCGATGGACCCATACTTTACGCTTACCAAGTCGCCCTCGGTCTGCGACGACATCATGCGCGAGTTTGGCGTCGCGCCCATGGCATGTTCGCCGACCGGCCACATCATCAACGGCCACACACCTGTTAAAACCACCAAGGGCGAGCAGCCTATCCGCGCCGAGGGCAAGCTGCTGGTCATCGATGGCGGCTTCTGCCGCGCTTACCATCCCAAGACGGGCATCGCCGGCTATACGCTCATCTCGAGCTCGCGCGGCTGCCGCCTCAAGTCGCACCGGGCCTTTACGACGGTTGCCGAGGCACTCACGCGCAACGTGGACATCGAGAGCGAGACCAACCGTTTTGACCAAGCAGACCGTCGCCGCATGGTGAGCGACACCGATACTGGCGCCAAGATTCGCAGCCAGATCCAGGACCTGCGCCAGCTGCTCGATGCATATAGAAACGGTGCTATCGAGGAGCGCATCTAGCACCACCCGCGGGGATTGGCTAAACTTGCTAAGTTTGTCATCCCCGCGGCGCTTCGGCGCCAGCTTAAGGCAGGTACCATGCAAAAGCTCCTTGCGCAGATTATGAAATTTGGCGTCGTCGGTGTCATTGCCACGGTTATCGACTTTGGCATTATGAATCTGCTCCACTACGGTCTGGGCCTCAACATCCTAATCGCCAACACCAGCGGCTTTATCATCTCACTCATCTTTAACTACCTCGCAAGCATGAAATACGTGTTTGCGCACAAGGAAGGCATGAGCCGCCGCCGCGAGTTCATCATCTTTGTCGTGCTGTCCGTGATCGGTTTGGTGCTCAACGATGGCATCGTGCTGGCGCTCAACGACGGCCTGGGACTCGAGGCCAATATCGCCAAGATCTGCGCCACCGCGCTTGTCATGGTCTACAACTTTGTGACCCGAAAAATCTTCCTGGAGGGCGACGAGACCAAGTAGCTCGAAACCCCTGCAGCATTACGGCGCCCACGGAC
Source organism: uncultured Collinsella sp. (assembly GCA_938005465.1). Lineage (GTDB taxonomy): Bacteria > Actinomycetota > Coriobacteriia > Coriobacteriales > Coriobacteriaceae > Collinsella. Next base: position 9,588 of record CALLNU010000023.1, on the reverse strand, counting down.
GACGTGCACTCAGCGCAGTATCGTCCGTGGGTGCCGCTCGTTTACGGGCAAATTTTCAACGTTTGCGGATTAGCTCTTGAAAATTTGGCGAGTTCATATAGTTCTTGGCAAAGACCTTACGTTTCCCTTGTAAAAGCTCTAAAGTATCCTCTGCTCGATTCATCAACGCATTGGATGTGATTACGTGCGCAAGGCGCTGGCACAACCTCATACCAAGCAGTTCCTCAAGTTTGCTGTCGTGGGTCTTATCTCCTTTGGCATCGACTGGGGCATGCTCATTGCGCTCGTCGAGCTGTTCCACCTCGACTTTTTGATGAGCACCACGGTTTCGTTTATCACGTCCGTCGTGGTCAACTACTGGCTCAGCATGAAGTACGTGTTCGACCACCGCGAAGGCATGAGCCGCAAGCGCGAGTTCACGATCTTCACCATCCTGTCGGTGATCGGCCTGGGCCTCAACGACCTGTATATGTTTGTGGGCGTCACGTTTTTGAGCATCGGCTACCAAGCCATGAAGGCCATCGCCACGTTCCTTGTCACCTGGTACAACTACTTCAGCCGTCGCTTCTTCCTCGAGGGCGCACGGTCGTAGTCGATTCACTATTTGCTTGAATGTATAACCGGTTGGAATTCCCGTTCCAACCGGTTTTTTGTTTGCAGAGAGACCCGGCGACCCAGTCCCATTCGCATGAAAAACGGGCGGTCCGGATGTTGGCCCGAACCGCCCGTCTGGCGCGCTATGTCGAGGCCTCTAGCCCGTTACGTAATACCAAACGACGTTGTCGTCATTGGAGAGAACGTAGTTACTGCAGGCCGTCATGGGCGTTGTGCCGTTGACGGAGTACATCCAGCCGCTCGTGCCGCCGTACTGTTTCTCGGCCAAACCACCAATCGCGGAAACATACGTGCCGTACGACGAGCCGTGTGCGTTGACAGAAAGGCCTAGCGCGCACAGGGCATCGTAAACGGTGGCGCCTTCGTTAAAGGTAAAGGTGCCGCCAGAGGACACAGGATTGCCCACAGCGCTCGATGTGACCGAAACCGTCACCGTAACGTAGCTGGACTCCTGTGAGCCGCTTTGGCTGCCCGAGGAGGCGTTTCCACCATTAGAGGACGAGGCTCCATCAGACGACTGGCCACCGCCCGAAGAAGCACCGCCAGACGCATTGGAAGTATCACCGGCTCCCGTATTTTGGGCAGCGGATTTATCGCCAGACTTCTTGCCGCCCCGGTCCTCGGACTTCTTGCTATCCGAGTTTTTGTCCGATTCCTTGTTTGAAGACTCGGAATCGTCCTTGGCGTCGTTCGAACCCTTGGGCTCGTCTTTTGCATCATTCGAAGATTTGGAATCCTTGGAACTGGCCTCGCCCGAAGCGGCAGACGAGCCAGACCCCTTGATGTCCTTGGCGACGACGCTCTCCCCCGTCACGGTCTGAACGATCCAGTCAATGGACCAGGCGCCGCTCTCGGAAGGATGGACGAAGCCCAGCGAGACGACGATCAGAATGGTGCACGCGGCAGCAAGAACGCCAAGGAGCGCCTTGCGACGAGAGGCGGACGCCGCCGAAGCGGCGCCCTTTTGCTTTGGATCATCGAGCTGGATAAACGAGGAGTCGGGCTGTTGCCCGCTGGTCTCCTTGGGCTTATCGGGCATTACCGTCACCCTTGCCGCGCTTGGTCAGCACGAAGACGGCGATGAGCGCGAGGCCAATCACGCCGGCGGCGATGCCAACGATGGCGAGCGGATTGGTGCCAGTCTCCTGCTCGGAAGCACTAGAGGACTTCTTAGCAGTGGTCGTGGAAACAGCACCCGTATCGGACTTGGAATCGGACTTCTTGTCGGACTTCTTGTCGGACTTGCCGTCCTTCCTGTCAGACTTCCTGTCAGACTTCTTGTCAGACTTCTTCTCGTCCTTCTTATCGGACTTATCGGAGTCCTTCTTGTCGGACTTGTTGTCCCTGGTCTCGGTCTTGGTCGACACCGTCGTCTTGGTCACCGGCTTCTGGCCCGGGGCAATAGCGCCGCCCTTCGAGCCGGAGCCAGAACCAGCGCCAGCGCCAGTGCCGGAACCAGTACCGGTACTAGAACCGCCGCCGCCATTCGAACCAACGCCGCCATTGCCGCCATTGGAGCCTGAACCGCCATTACCGCCAGGGTTAACGGCATTCTTGGTCCACTTGGCATACAACGTCAGGTCGGCCGTCACCGGCGTACTGAAGTCATACGCCTGCGTGCAAGCCTCATCGGTATACCAACCGCCGAAAGTGTAGCCATCGCGCGTCGGATCGACCGGCTTGACCAGCTTGCCATCGGCCGTAGCAACAAACTTAGTGTCGCAAGCAGACCCGCCGTTGGAGTTAAAGGCAACCGTCCAAGACTCGACAGCTCCAAGTTTAAACAGCGTGCCCGAATCATTAATGTAGTAGAGATTGCCAGAAGCATCGGCAATGACCGGAGAGTCACAGTACTGGTAATGGCCAGCCGCATCATAAATCTGCGTCGCCTCTGCATCGCCGAGCGTATAGCGATACACGCCACCACCAGCAGAGTAGTTGACGTAATCCTTGCTATCCGCGCTGTTAACGGTGAAGCACACATAGGTCTTGCCGCCCTGAACACTCACCAGCGGAGTAGCAGCAATACCGTTGAGGCCAGCCGGCAGCGCCTTGCCGTCGGCAGCAGCGACCATCGTGGTCTTACCCGTCTTCAGGTTATAGAGAACCAGAGCAGAGCCAGTAGCCGTCTGTCCGCCGACAATCAGATTGTCACCAGACACCGCAGGGGCGCTCATGTTATTCGTAAGACCCAGGTCGACCGTCTTCTGTTCACTCAGCACGCCCTTCGCCGAAAGCGAAATCACATGGAGCTTTCCGTCGTGCGTCATCTGATAGAAGGTCGAACCATTGGACGGATCGGCAATGCAATCGGCATTTGCGACAGCGCCGAGCTTCATGGTCGAAACGACATCGCCCGTCGTCTTATCAATGCACTTAAGCGTACCCGCGCTCGTAGGAACGATGGCATACTTATCCGTCAAAGCCGCACCAGTCCAGTAATAGCCCTCGGCAGGGTCGATGTTCTGCCAAGAAACTTCGCCCGTGGCAATCTTAATGCGCGCAAAGGAGCCGTTGCCGTAGGTCGCGTTGTAATTCTCGTCATACGAAATATCGACCGAGCCTACATAGACGTACTCGCCGTCCGAAACGACGGTGCAGGAGCTCTGCGTCAAGTCCGTCAAACCAGGCGTCAGCCACTTGCAGATCAGCTTGTCTGCAGTAATCGCCTGGACCGCACCGCCGTTGAGCGGAACGATGATAAGGCCATTGGTATAGATCGGACGAGAGGTATAGCTCACCTTGGAGGCAAGCGGCGCAGAGGCAACCTTTTTGCCCGTGGACGAATCGATCTTGATGAGCTCGTTCTCGGCCGCGATGTACACAAAGCCGTTGGCGATGACAGGTTCGCTGCAGTTGGCATACTGCTGACCAGACTCGGCCTTCCAATCGAAGGCCCACTTAAGACCGGCGGCCTGCGCAGGCGTCTTGGCATCCGTTACGGTCGAACCGTTGCCACTGTTGCCGTAGCCGGCCCACTCGGCATCCCAATCAGGAGTCGTCGCACTCGGGTCCACGACAACCTTGTCGGGATCGGGCATGGGCGAATCGTCGGTGGTATAGGCAAGCGTGACCTTATCGCCGCTCTTGAGCGTAATCTGATTGGCGCAGAGTAAGGAGGGCTCTCCATTGATATACAGGTGCCAATATTTATTGGTCGCAGCATCATAACCGTACGACTTGTCTTCGAACGGCGATTTGATGGAATTGAGGAACCAGTACTCGCCACTCTGGGAGCCGTTGTACGTAACGCCCTTGGCCTTCAGAACCGTCTCAATAAGGTTCTGGGCAGTAGAGCCTTCAGGCAAAGAAACACTGCTTGCCGAGCCCCAGCGAGTATTGTTGCCGTTGACATCGGGACCGATAACATCGGCGGATCCAAGCACCTGACCGGGGAGGGCATCGGCGTCAGCACCATACATAAAGGTGACGGCGTCACCCTCCTGGAGCTTGTAGGCACCGGCGCCAACGTCGGCGAACTTGCCATTTACGTAGAAGCGCCAATAGCTCTTGGTCGCAGCATCCCAGCCATAGGACTTACTGTCGAACGGCGAAGTAATACCGTTGAGGAACCAGCCCCAAGACGATTCGCTAGCATCGAGCTTAAGGCCGGTCTGCTCAAGGAGATCCTTGGCAGTAGAGCCCGCCTTGAGACTCGTCTGACCCGTCGAAGCCCAAACCTGCTGCTTGCCGTCCTTGTCCTTACCGAGAACCTGAACAGAAGCATGGACAGAATCGGACGGCAACTGGTCGCCCCAGCCACCGTAGAACCACGTGACGGTATCGCCGGCATGGATGGTGACATTGTCCGCCGTATAGTCACTCGACTTGCCGTTGATAAACAGCTGCCAATAGGTCGAATAATCTTGGGGCGTACCCAGCTCAACACCGTTGTACTTAAGGCTCAGAATGAAGGAGCCCGCAGCAACGGCGTCAATATCATTCGCCTCGAGCGCGACCTTCGTAAGGTCAAGCGCGCTCGAGCCGGACGTCACCACATACTGCGCGTTATCGACCCAAGTCTGAGTCTTGCCCTGGGCATCGCGACCAATGACGGTCACATTTGCGGCAACCTGGTCCTTAACGACAGGGGACGAGCTACCAGCCGTATAGGCAAACTCAATCTTCTGCCCCTGGGTGAGCTTGACGCTGCTCGCGCCAACCGAGGAAGACGCGCCGTCGACGAACAGCTGCCAGAAGGCATAAGTCGTCGGATCGTAGGCAAGCGTGCGACCATCGCTCGGAGATGTGATGCTTTTGAGGTAGAAGCCGTATGCCGTGTTCGGTTCGTAATCCGCTTTAAAGCCCGTCTTCTGCTGCAGCTTAACGAAGGCATCCGCAGCCGTCGCGCCCTCGTCGAGCTTGAGCTGCGTAGGTGCCACCCAGGTCTGAGCCTTGCCGTCAGCATCGGTGCCGATAATCGAGAACGAGACCTCGACCTGCTTCTTGGCGACATCGCCGGTTTCTGTCGGGTTCTCTGTCTGAACGGCAGCCGCGGCGGCAGACCCCGCTTGGCCAACGGATGCCGTCGAAGACTGCTCGCTCGTGGCAGGGCTCTCCCCCGTCGCCGAGCCTTCGCCGCCAGTTGCTGCCTCTGCTATGGCTGCACTAGCTGCAGGCGCGCCCTCGGAATCCGAAACCTCGGCGCCGCTCTGCTCAGCGGTACCGCCCGCAAGCGCTGCGTCCTCGCCCGGCGTCGCAGCCTGAGCCACAGCCTCGGCAATGCCCTCGGCGCCCTCGGCCCACAGCTGAGCCGGTGTGGTGCCAAAGGCCATCGCGAAGGCCAGGAATGCCACCAGGCCGCGCTTGGCTACGCCGCGCGCAATTGCGCCACGGCGATGCGAGACGCGCTCGCGCTCGTCCTCAAACATATCTAATTGTCCCCCATTGTCTGTACTTGGAGCGTTGCCTTGAGGCTGCCCCACGTCATCGCGCATGTTGCGCTCGAGTTCCCCCATCGGGGTCCTCCTTCCCTCCAGAGCCCTATGCACACCGGCGGCATACGCCGCGGCAACGTGCAAGATGGGAGGCGATCCGACTTAACCTTAACGACTCGGGCGCGCCGTCCGATCTGCGACGCGAACATCCCGAGCCAAGAGGAATTACGGTTACTGGTACAGCCGGGGACTTGCACCCCGATTCTCCCAAATGCGCAGGAAAACCGCGCATTCGTGCGTCTCCGCACCACCATCTAGGCCATCGATTAAAACCGTCAATATGCTATCACGCAAAAGGGCCTCGCACGCAGGCGAAGCCCAAGGTAAAAGCTATTGTTTGCGAAAGGAAAATGCGGTGACGGTCGCAGCCTCTAGTGCTTGCCGCCGTGGCTGTTGAGCCAGATATTGCGACCCAGCATAAGCGCCAGCACCAGCGCGCTCACGTAGCCCATAAAGCCAATGACTGGGATACCAAACACAACCGGCTCGATGCGCGCGTAGTACACCACCGACGAACCGATAAACAGACCGGCGATAACGATAGCCATCGACATGCGGTCGATAATCCCACCTAGCTGTCGCAGCGCCTTATCGCTGCTCATGATCTGCGTGTTCACCTTAAGCTGGCCGCGCGTGAGCATGCGCGAAGCCAAGCCCAGATACTCGGCTGCCTCAAGCGAGCCTTTTGCCGCGCGATAGCTGCTCGCGGCAAGATCGCGTCCCATATCACGCGCGCGCGCATAGGCGCTCTTCTCGTTTTTGATGTGCGTCTGGATAATCTGGATCATGTTGACGTTGGGCATATACTCGGTCAGCAAACCCTCGAGCGTCACCATGCCGCGCGCGAACATCGTTACCACGCTCGGCAGCTCAACATCATTCTTACGCGCGAGGTTTAACAACGAGGTCAAAAACTCGCCGATATCAAGATCCTTCAGGTCAAGGCCCGCAAAGTCGGCGACGATAAAGTCCAAATCGGACAAAAAGGCCGAATGGTCAAGCTCGGCCGAGTCGCCACGCGTTACGGCGAAGCGCATGAGCGAATCCTTGAGCTTGGGCACGTCACCCTCGGCCACGGCGAAAATCATATCCTTGACGATACCGCGATCGTGACTCGACATGCGTCCGACCATGCCCAAGTCGATAAAGTAGACGATGCCGTCCTTGAGAATGATGTTTCCCGCATGCGGGTCGGCATGGAAAAAACCGTCATCGAGCACCTGCGTCGAGTAGTCCTCGACAATCGCAGCACCGATCTTTTCCAAGTCATAGCCCTCGGCCACCAAGCGTTCGGGATCGGCGATCGAAATGCCGTCGACGTAGTCCATAACCACCACGTGCTCGGTGCACAGGTCCAGATAGGATTTAGGGCACGTCACGCCATGAACGCTCTTATGGAACTCGTAGAAGTCGTTGAGGTTTTTGGCCTCGGCCAAAAAGTTGGTCTCCTCGCGAAACGAGGTCCACAACTCCTCGACTACGCCGTGCAGATCAACGAATTGATCGGTGTTGACGAACTTGGAAACGATACGCACCACCGAGCGGATGATATCGATGTCCTGTGCCATAACCTGCTGCGCACCGGGGCGCTGCACCTTAACGGCCACGTCCTCGCCCGTCACCAGACGAGCGCGGTGCACCTGCGCGAGCGATGCGCTACCAAGCGGATTGGGGTCGATCGCATCGAACATCTCCCCCAGGCGCAGGCCGTATTCCTCTTCCAAGCAGCGGAGCACTACCTCGTACGGCACCGGCTCCACGTCGGAACGCAGACGGCGCAGCTCGTCGCAAAAGCGTTGCGGCAGAATCTCGGACCGGTTGGCCAGAATCTGCCCCATCTTGACGAACATGGGGCCGAGCTCCTCGAGCAGGCGGCGCAAACGAACCGGCGTGAGGTTATCCCACACGCGGTACTTTTTGACCAGGCGAACAATCTGCCCGATGCGTTCGCGACGACCCGCCGGCGTGAGCTGGTATTCCTCGTCCGGCGCCATCGCGTCGGGCTCCTCGGGGACCATATCGACAGCGCGCGGCTTTTTGCGAGCGCCCGAGACGGCGGCATCGACCTCATCGACAACCGCCGCCTCGTCACCCAAGGGATCTAGATTGTTGTAATCGGTGGTGGAATCTGCCATCTGCGCTGCTACTCGGCCTCTTCGGTATCCTTCGCATCGTCGGGCTCAACGGACTCGACGGGCACCGAGGTCACGTTGTCCTCGACCGAATCGACGATATCGCGCACATGGGCCAGGAAGACCGTGCGCTCGGACGCGGTCATAACGCGGACCCGGGCAAGGATGAGCTCGTCAAGCACGCGCTGGGCCGCGGTCTCGCCCTGCATGCCCAAGCGCTCGGTCAGGTCGGAGATGGTGCCGCCGGCCTGCTCGAACATGTCGGACACACTGCGGGCGATATCGGGGGTGGCGGTGTCCTTGCGGACCTGCTCGCCCTTGGTGTTAAGGTCGTCGAGGACCTTCTTGCCGCCTTCGACAGCAACGGCGGCAGCGCCAAAGCCCACGTTAATGGCGCCGTTAACAAGCTGATCGAGTTTCATAACCATGGTTATCTCCAATCACAAACAACTGCATTGGCGTTCTTGTACCCAAGATTGAGCGAAAGCGACAAAGCGTTTTAGCGCTATTCGATCGATGGGAAATCCCTACCTCACGTTGTCATTCATCGCGAAAGAGTTCTTCATGGCGCAGCTCGTGGTGTAGAGCACCTTGCCCAGCAGGGCATCGGTCTCCACGCGAACACGCTCGGCAAAGGCCTCGTTGGCGCGTGTAAGCTCGGAAGGCACCTCGGCCTCGGGCAGAGCGGCTACGGCAGCGTCGACGTCATGGATCTGCTTGTAGCCCATGCCACCGATCTTCTCCTGATAATCCTCGACCGCGCGGCCGCACTCATGGAAACGGACGTCGGCCAGGGCACCGATCAGGCGGTTGGCCCAGTAGAAGTTTTCGGACGTCACGCGAGCCTGCGTGTCGGCATAGTACTCGGGCATGGTCTCGACGTTGGCGTACAGCGGAACCAGCGCGTTAAACGAGTTGGAGCCAAAGGCCATCCACTGCACGGCGCGATAGGCCGGCTGCGCATAGGAACGCAGCTGCAACACGGCGAGCTGGCTGTTGCGGTTGATGCCGATGGGGCGATAGGCGCCACGCGTAGCGGGCGTGCCCTTGCTGCCGTAGCAGTCGTACTCCGTGCCCTGGTAGTGGCTCGAAAGCACGTACTTAATGTCCTCGATGGTCACCTTGCGCTCGGGCACGCGGCTCCAAGGGATGTCGTCGCTCTCGGGCGTGAAGTCGGCGTCGGGGCCATCCCACACGTCGCTGGGGTTGAGGCAGCGCTGCATGTACCAGGCGCGCGGGGTGTTGTACACGTGGTCGGAGTCGGAGTGGGAGCCGAAGGCATCGCGCGGGTTGAACGGGGTAGTGTTCTCCACCGCGAGGTCCAAATGGTTGGTTTCGATGAATTCGGCAAGGTCTTCGGAACACATGTGTGCTTCCTGGTCACCCAGGGCGTCCTCAAGGTCGAATTCGTCGATACCGAGCTGGTTCGGCATGGTCACGTAGGCCTCGTCCGGCACTCGCTTGGCAATCCAGTGATGGCCGCCCACAGTTTCCAGCCACCAGATTTCGTTGGAGTCGGAGAAGGCGACGCCGTTCATCTCGTAGGTGCCGAATTCCTCAAGCAGCGCGCCGAGGCGCTGGACGCCCTCGCGTGCGGTCTTGACATACGGCAGCACGATGGTCAGGAAGTCCTCTTCGCCGATGCCGCCGGGCACTTCCGGTTCGTAGCCGTCCTCGCCTTCCCTACCCTTGGCCGGAGCAAGTTCGACGAACGGATCCGCGCCAAGCACACGCTCATTAGTGGTGAGGGTTTCGGTGGCGCTCATGGCCACGTTCGCCTCATTGACGCCAGCCTCGCCCCAAATGCCTTCCTTCAGATCGGCATTGGGCACGGCCGTGTACTGCAACGGCTCTTCCGGCAGGTCGATTTCAATATCCGGAGTGACGCCAACCCCGTCGATATT
>CALLNU010000022.1 GCA_938005465.1 uncultured Collinsella sp. | reverse complement strand
GGGCAGCAGGTCGGGGAACGGCTCCGACCAGTCTGAGGCCGCCAAAGAGGAGACGGCCGAGCAGTACGCATCGAACATATCGGCGATCATTCCGTCGGGGAACAGCTCGGACACGTAGTCCCACGAGAGCATGACGCCGCCGCCTCTCTCCATGGCTTGGTGGTCGAGCCACACCTGTGGAGTCTGGGACAGGCCGCCCAGATAATCCATGAAGCCGCCGTCGAGATCGAACCTACTCAGGCCGAGGGCGCTTGTGAACACCACGGGCAGAACCACTCCGGAGGTCCCTGCGGAGCGCGCCAGCTCGCGCTGGACCCACACGGCCGAGACCGCCCTATGCTCCAATCCTCCGGCAAGCTCGTTCTGGACGCCCCTCATCTGGGCCTCGACGGACGCATCGGCCGAGGGGCGGCATGCCACCGGGAGAAGGGTGGTGAAGTCGCCCACCACCTTGTCTATGTCGGGATGGACCTCGGGGCGGTCGAAGATGGTCAGGTTCAGCGTCACGCCGCCCCCTCCGCTCCAGGCTGACAGCACCCTCGCGTAGCAAGCAAGCAGGACTGCCGAGGGTGTGATGCCGTGCAGCCGGGCCTTTTCCTTGACCGCCGACCATTCGGGCTCGGCAACCGTCCGCCACAGGCGCTCGAACCTCCCTTCCCCGACCGTCGAGGGGTCGGCGGCGAGGGGGAGCTGCGGCGCGGGCGGCAGCTCGGGCAAGCGCGAGCGCCAGTAGCCCTCCGCCTCTTCAACCTCGCGACCGTCTCTCCGGTGCCCGACGACGAAATCCCTGAACGTCAGGCCGATGCCGGGGAGGTCGGCCCCGGGGTTCTCGTAGAGTTCGGCCAGTTCGGCGAGAACGGTGCTCATGCTCACGCCGTCTACCATAGTGTTGTCGAAGCCAATACCGACAACAGCACCGCTGCTATAAACTGCCGAGAGAGCTTCAAAGCCGGGAGATTTCGTTAGATCTATCGATCTATGCGACATTGCTTGTTCGACTATTTTACGAGCATCTTTTGAATCCATTGCATTTTGGACAGCCAGAGGTAGATTCAGATCAGATGATCGATACACCTGCTGCTTCTCGCCATTCTTGACTAGAAGAGTGCGCAAGGCTCCGTGACGCTCGAGCAGAATCCTCCATGCTGATGCAAATCTGTCGTGACTGTATTCGCTAGTTTCAAACATGAAGAAGCAATAGGATCCTACCTTGCCCAAGTCGAGACCGCTGGTCCTTCCTATGGTGTATGCCCTCTGTACCTCGGTGAGGTCGAACGGCTCAAATCTCAACTCTTCATTGATAGTGATTGCCTTGGAGTTATTAGGAGACGAAATGGAAAGCCCTTTGCAGAAGTCTGCAAGATTTCCTGAGGCGAAAAGCTCCTTTAGACTTGCTTTGATGCCAATTTTTGAAAGAGCGGAAATCATCCGCGTAGCACTTAGGCTGTCTCCTCCGTATTCAAAAAATCCATCGTAGCGGCCGACACGCCTTCCTCCAAGGAATTTTGACCATATAGACGAAACCTTTTTCTCGATTTCTCCATTTGGCTCAATATAATTGTCAGATGCATCACAGAAAGAGCAATACAATTCAGCCCAGTCTTTAACGCTTCCTTTATCCACTTTTCCGTTTCTGGATAGCGGCTGAGAAGGTAGGATTCCAAGATGCTCGGGAACCATATATGCGGGAACTTCTTTTTCTAGAGTAGAGCGGAGAAGTGTGAGGTCGATAGGTGGAGAAGTTCGGCTGGACAGAGAGATGAACAGGCCATCGTCGATTTTTACCCAGTCGGCACGCAATCCTTTCTCCGAAAGAGAGTCGATCCATTTCTCGGGAGAAAGCAGACCGCTCGGTTCCCCATCGCCAAATGCGCACTGGGCAATTGCAGCTGTTACCATTGCGGAAGGGGCAAACTCGGTGGGATCCACAATGAAAGCCCTGCCGTCTGCTGCTAGGGTTTCTCCAAGAGCACTTATTGCCTCAGAAGGTTCTTCCATGGTGTGAATTGCGTTTATCGACACCACAACATCGAAACGTGCATGAATATCTTGATCGACAACTTTTGTAAGCTTTGCTGTTCTCACTTTTTCTGAAAAGTCGTCTAGCCTTGTTTTGGCCATATCTAGCATAGATTGAGAAGTGTCGAGCAGATGGTATTCCGAGATAGTATCTGCGACCTCGGGGAGCAACAGGGCTGATATGCGTCCACTTCGGCATCCGAAATCAGCGACTTTAAGTTTGCGGCCAAGCGTTTCAGCCATTGCCTTGATTGTGGCGATTGCGTCCTTGATGATTCTTTGGGACGAGTTGCGAGAGAGAAAGAGGGCTTCAGGAGAGAACCTGTCGCTTTCGTACAACGTGGAAGGGTCTGCGGCTTCTGTCAGTATCTTTTCATAGAAATCAGCGGCTTCTTCCAATGTGTTGTCTCGGCATACTGTTGAGCAATTTGAAGTGTTGCGAGAGAGCATTTCCATAACCGCGTGATATCGTGAAGAAGATTCGTCACTCTGCTCGTTCGTAAAAAGCCTGTCATTCGACAAGCCTCGCTCTTTGATAAGAATATTAGAAAGCGCAGTGAGCCGCGTGTGTTCAGCTTCCCTGTTCTCGACTGGCGATCTCTCGCTAATTGAGGCGATGGGGGCTTCGCTGATGGCAGGGATTGCGACAGCAAAAAGATGCTCGCGCTCGCCGGCCACGACGGCCACGGCCCCCTTCACCCCGGGGCATCCGGCCACGGCGGCCTCGACCTCGCCCAGCTCCACCCTGTGGCCGCGTATCTTCACCTGCTGCTGGGAATCCTTGCGACCGAGGAACTCCAAGACGGCTCCGGGCCAGTAGCGGCCCATGTCCCCCGTCCGGTACCAGCGCCCCCCGTCCTCGACGAAGGAGGCGGCCGTCTTCCCCGGATCGCCCAGATACCCGTCGGCCAGGCTCCCCCCGCCGATCCACAGCTCGCCGGGCACCCAGTCGGGGCAGTCGAGGCCGTCCTCGCCCACGACGCGGAAGGACTGGTTGGAGAGGGGTCTGCCGTAGGGGATCGAGCTCCACGACGGATCGACCTCCCCGACCTCGAAGTAGTTCGACCATATGCCGGCCTCGGTCGCGCCGCCCATGGCCACGAGCAGCACCCCCTCGGGCAGCTTCGAGCGCAGACCCAGCGGCACCCAGTCGCCGGAGACGAGGGCCAACCGCAGACCGGCCGCGGCCCCGGGGCCGTCGTCGAGCATCACGTCCAGCAGGGCGGGGGCCGAGTTCCACACCGTCACGCCCCGGGACGAGACGAGCTCGCGCCACGCCGATGCGTCGCGGCGCTCCTCCTCGTCGGGCAGCACGACGGCGGCTCCGAACGAGAGGGCCCCGAAGATGTCGAACACGGAGAGGTCGAAGTCAAGGGCCGACACGCCCAGGACCGCATCTCCCGGCCCCATGCCCCATCGGCGCACGACATCGGCGATGGTGTTCCACGCGGCGGCGTGGCTCACCGCCACCCCCTTCGGCACCCCGGTGGAGCCGGACGTGTAGATCACGTAGGCCAGCGCGCGCTCGGAGGGGCCGGCGGGCGCGGGGAGGGGGTCGGCCGCCTCGAGGCGGGCCAGCTCGGTGGAGTCGACGCACAGGGACGCGCCCGCCTGTTCGAGGATGAGCGCCGCGCGGGCCTCGGGCTGGGAGACGCCGACGGGGACGTACGCCGCCCCGGCGGCCAGCACGCCCAGCACGGCTGCCACCTGGCCGGGCCCCTTCGGGAGCCTGACGGCCACGCGGTCGCCCTCGCCCACGCCGGCGGCGGCGAGCCCCCCGGCGATGCGCAGGGCGCGGCCGGCAAGCTCCCCGTAGGTCGCCTCGCCGTCGGCTCCCCACCGCAGCGCCGGGGCATCCGGCTCGGCCTGGGCGCGGGCGAAGAACCGTCCGTGGAGCGTCCCGCCGCCGAGGTCGGCCCCCTCCGAGTTCGCCTCGGCGCGCGCCGCGCGCTGCGAAGGGGGCAGCAGGTCGGGGAACGGCTCCGACCAGTCGTTTTCGCAGTAGAAGCGCACTGCTGTGCAATATGCCTCAAACATCTGTTTGGCTATTTTGTCATCAAGCAATTCGGAAACGTAATCCCACGCCAAAAGCAACCCGTTTTTATGATCGTATATCTGATGATCCAGCAATACCTGTGGTGTTTCTGCTAGCATCTTCGACAAGGGACCGAAAACATCTTCCACTTTGTTGGAGATAAATTGGGTGCCGATATTGCTAGCGAATACAACAGGGGCTTTCTTGGGATCGTTTGGGCAACGGTGAGAAAGCTCTCTCAAAACCTCTACAGCTCCAAATGAAGAGTGCGCAACATCCTGCTGAAAGCGTCCTTGCATTTGAGAAGCTAGTTCAAGAAGGGAAATTGCGTTTGCGCAATCAGCCTCAAGAAGGATAAGAGAGGTGAAGTCGGATACGATCTTGTCAACGTCTGGGTGAATTGGTTTTCTGTTGAACAGCGGAAGGTTGAGAAGAAATTTCTTGTCTTCGCTCCATCGAGAAAGAGCCTTGGCATAAACAGCGGCGATGCCCATAGATTGGGTAACCCCGATTTGCCGTCCTTTCTCGGTGAAGTTCTTCCAAGACTTAGAATCAATTAAGTACTCCATACGAGTGAATTGAGATCTTTTGACACTCTCCATAGGGGCTTTCAGTGGCAAAGAGGGGCCGCCTGGCATGTTGTCTATTCGATTCAGCCAGTATTCTCTATCCTCGTTTCGTGCGTCTTCTCCGATTCCGGTTCTTCTCGCATACTCCATGAAGTCTATCTCGATGGGGGCGAGATCCGTTCCGTCGTAGAGATGCGCTAGATCCTCTAAGAGAACTTGGATGCTAAGCACATCAGCTGCAAGAAGATCGACGTTGATATGCATGATAGTGCGTTTCGGTGATACGACAGTAAGGCGTACATCTATGAGATCGTCTTGCTCGATGTCGAAACGTAGGTGACTTAATTCTTGGCGAATACCTTCAATCCTCGAGTCGGGATTGCCTGCTCCTTCCACTCTGTAGGTGGTTAGTCCCTTCCAAGTTACTTTGTCTTCGATGCGGGCTGTTCCGTCATCAGAGAACCGGGCGCGCAGCATGGGATGCCTTAGAATAAGAAGTTCCACTGCGCGTTCGAGTTTGGCCGCATCGAGAGATCCGCATTCGAATTCCATATAAGCGTGACAAGCGGTTCCCCCTAGCTCCTGTCCGTCTCGCCTTCCAACCATATAGGCATGTTGGACGGACGTGATCGGAAAGGGGTCGCCTTTGCTGTAATTTGCGGAACCGAGGAGAGGGCTGCCATTAGACGAGCTTCTCGCAGACCTCTCTCTTGCAAAATTTACCCAAGAAGCCATACAGGGATTCGAAACCAATTCTGAAAAGGTAACATTGCAGCCATTCTTTGTTAGCAACCCAGCTATTCTCATAATGTCAAGAGATCCTAGCCCCAAACTGATAAGATTATCCGAAGGGCTTAGTTCTTCTTTTGACAGTCCGAGCATTTCCCCAACAAGCTTTCCAACTAGCTCCACGCATACTTCAGACATGCCAACCGCCCTTTCAAGCAATAAGTCTTTGAATATAAGGCATACTAACATAATGTTAGCTATAGTATACTTATAGCGAAAGGGTTGTTGTTTGCAAATATTGCGCAAATATCTTCTAAGGCTTCGGATGGCAGAAGGGGGTTTTATGAGAAGGGCAACCGACGTTGGTTTCACTCTTGTTGAACGTATTGCGCAATGGGAGCGTGAATATGGGGCAAATATTGCGGTTCGCGACAGAGAAACCACGTATACTTACACTGAGCTATTTGATGCGGCAAGGCGATTCGCCTCTTGCCTTGCTTCGGAGGGGATAGAAGCTGGGGACAGGATCGTCCTTCAGCTTCCGAACAAAGCTGAATCTCTTATAATCTTGTTCGGGTCAGTAATGAGAGGATGCATCCCCGTACTTGCTTTGCCGACTCATCGCAAAGCGGAAATCTCTCATTTCTGCTCAAAGTCAAATGCATCCTGCCTAATTGTTCCGTGTTCTTCCCCGGCTTATGATTACGAGCCCTTAGCAAAAGCCATCAAAAAGGACAATCCAAGGCTAAAATGTTTTGTCATCGGATCTTCCGATCAATATCGATCAGTTTCGGATATGCGCGGAGAGCTCTGGCAAGCCACAGCACCCCACTCCTCATCAATTTTGTTCCTGCTTCCGTCGGGTGGTACAACAGGACTCCCTAAACTTATTCCTCGCTCAAATTTCAGCTATGTGTACAATTTCGTGGAAGCGGCTTCCC
>CALLNU010000021.1 GCA_938005465.1 uncultured Collinsella sp. | reverse complement strand
GGCACTAGCACCTCAAGCTAGCGTGTCTGCCGTTCCACCACTCCGACGTGGTTATATGTAATGGAAAGCGAATTAACTGGTGTCGGAGGCGGGATTTGAACCCGCACGCCCGGTAAAGTGGGCACTAGCACCTCAAGCTAGCGTGTCTGCCGTTCCACCACTCCGACGTGGTTATATGTAATGGAAAGCGAATTAACTGGTGTCGGAGGCGGGATTTGAACCCGCACGCCCGGTAAAGTGGGCACTAGCACCTCAAGCTAGCGTGTCTGCCGTTCCACCACTCCGACGTGGTTATGTCATTTGCTTTCGCAATGCAGCGATAGATATATTACCAAAACCAAGTAAGTACGCAAGAGCTATTTTGATAATTTCTTCTGAGCTTGGTTATTCGGCTGCATCTTGAAGAAGCTGTTCTACAAGGTTCCATTCTTCCTCCGCCTCGATGTGGATAAGGGAGAGAGCCGCTAGTCCACTGTTCTCATTGAATTCGACGGCAGCAGGATCGTAGATAGAGGCATATACCGTAGTATTTCCATCCTCATCGGTTTTGTTGTCGGTGTAGACGATATACGAGCGTCCAGTTTCGGTGTTTTCAAAGGTGAAGAGGGTTTCGCATTCAACAAGCATTCCTTCAGGTGTGATTGCGTTGAAGCGAACATTTTGCTGAAACTTGGTTTTGTTTGAGTCAGTCATAGCTGTGTCTTTCCTTTTAGCTGTATGTGCAAATTGGTGACGATCTTGGCAAGCGTGATGAGATGTCAAGCACGGTCGATTTTGGGGAGATGTTAACGCCTGTCTTACAGGTCTTGAATTGGATCTATACGGCTGTTAGGATACCTCACCGCAATGAATAATCCGAATAAGACATATATATCCCTGCGCAGGCCTGTTGTTTTCGGGCTTCCATTTGCCGTAGCACGTGTATATCTACCTCAACCTCTTTCTTCGTGCCGAAACTGATGCCTTCTGTCGAATGTGAAGGTGCTCATCGGATCGTTATCGCGTTCTGACGGGCTTGTAGTCGGTTCGAAGGAAGTTTATGTTAAATAATTCTATTGCTGCTCCAGTAAGTGGGCACGTTACTGGTGCTCAGATTCGTATTGTTTCCGTTGTGGTGCTTGGTGCGTTTCTTGCGCTACTTAATCAAACGGTTATGTCGCCTGCGTTGCCTGTCATTATGGCCGATTTTGCAATCGATGCGTCAACCGCTCAGTGGATCATGTCTATTTATCCGCTAGTAAGCGGCATCATGGTTCCTGTCTCGGCATACTTGATTGATAAATTCAGCACGCGAGCTTTGTTTTTTGGGTCGACCATAGTGTTTGCATTGGGTACATTGCTGTGCGCTGTAGCTCCCGATTTTGTGCTCCTTATCGTCGGTCGTGTTCTGCAGGCTGCCGGATCTGGTGTGCTTATGCCTTTGGTTTCCGTTGTGCCTATGCTGGTGTTCCCTGTTGAAAAACGCGGAACGGCAATGGGCATGGCGGGCATTGTTATGTCTGCCGGTCCTGCTGTAGGCCCAGTTGTGGGTGGTGCGGTGATTGACGCTTATGGTTGGCGTGCAATGATTGGGTCTATCGTCCCGCTTTCGCTTGTTGTTTTGCTGCTGGGCGTTTTTATGCTTAGGAATGTTGGCGAATTGAAAAACCCTAAGCTTGATATTCTTTCGGTTGTGCTTTCTACCATCGCATTCGGTGGGCTTTTGTATGGTTTCTCCAGCGCTTCGACGCTTGGTTGGGGGAGCGCTGTTGTGCTCGGTTCCATTTTTGCAGGAATTACATGCTTGGTTTTGTTCGTCGTTCGTCAAGACCGTATCGAGGATCCCCTGCTTCAGCTCGGAACGCTCAAAACGCCCCAATTTCGAGTTGCTGCAATCATTGTCACTCTAATAAATGCTGCATGCCTGGTAACCAATACGTTGTTACCTCTCCTGCTGCAGACTGCACTTGGGGCTTCCGCGTTCGAAACGGGCATGGCCATGCTTCCTGCTGCTGCGGTTGGTATTATCATCAGCCCAATCTCTGGTGTCGTTTTTGACAAGTTTGGTCCTCGTGCCATCTCCATTTTCGGCCTAGCCCTTATGACTGTATCCCTGTTTCTTCTGTCTCTTTCGACTGTTGCTACACCAATCGCTGTTGTTGCGCTGTTCTGCATGCTTCAGGCCGCTGGCCAGGCATTGGCGAATATGCCTGTAAACACTTGGGGCGTAAATGCGCTGAAAAACGATATGATTGCGCACGGCAACGCTATTGCGAATACCGGTCGCCAGGTTGCAGGTGGCCTATGCACTGCGCTCATTATTACAGTGATGACCAGCGTAACTTCAACCGTGGGAGCCGATGCGAGCCTTCAGGTAGCAACAGCTGTTGGGGCAAGTGTTGCTTATAAAGTATGTGCAGCTATCGGCTTGGTTTCCCTTATTTATGCCGTATTTAGTATACGGCCCTCAAAGCAAACACTCTCCAACCCGAAGGAGGCATAAGAAATGTCTGAGATTATTTCCGAGCGTATTCCCCTTGAGGTTGAGGGGACTCCGGTTTGCGACATCATGATTAAAAAGCCGTATACCTGCACGGAGAACTGTACTATTTCTGACGTGGTTCGAATCATGGCAGAGCATGGGGTAAGCAGCTTGCCGGTGGTTGATAGCAATTACCAGGTGGTTGGATTCATATCTGACGGCGATATTATGGGTGCTATTGCGCAGCATCGTGCTCATACTATCTTCACTGGCGGAGAGGCATCGATGCTGTATTTTGATGATCAGAGCCTTGAGCAGCGCATGGATGGGCTGAAGAACCGTAGTGTTATGGAATTCGCCACACGAAAAGTAGTTTGCGCTCGTCCTGATCAGAGCATTGCGCGTGTTGCCGCATTGTTGTCTAAGAAGAAGTTTAAGAAGCTTCCCGTTGTTGACGACAAAGGAACGCTC
This sequence comes from uncultured Collinsella sp., assembly GCA_938005465.1. Classification (GTDB taxonomy): domain Bacteria; phylum Actinomycetota; class Coriobacteriia; order Coriobacteriales; family Coriobacteriaceae; genus Collinsella. Next base: position 154,577 of record CALLNU010000021.1, on the reverse strand, counting down.
GTGGGCGTAATTCGTCGATCCGCCATTACGAAGTACTTGTTTAATTTGATCTTCAAGTAAGGCCTGTCAGCAATATCTTGATTTGTCAGATATCGCGCTATCGGGGTGCATACTTCAAAACGAGACGTATTTGAGTTTTAGCTTAATGATATGAACGAGGGTTGGCATTGTGCCAACCCTCGTTTTTTACGATGCCTTGAAGTTTGATATGAACATTTTCTTATCGCATCATTAGTTTTAAAATAATGCTCTTCGCTTTGGTGAACGGAGGAACTCGAACCGGGATTTCGATTTTGGTAGATTTTTTCAGTGTTGACTTGTAATGGGTGAAACAGTCGAATCCCTGCTTGCCATGGTATGCGCCCATTCCGCTATCACCGAAGCCTCCAAAGCCCATATGGTTGTTGGCAAGGTGAATTACAACATCGTTGATAGTTGCTCCGCCAAACGGGATGGCTTGGATTATTTGCTCCTGCAGCACTTTGCTTTCTGAGAATAGGTAGCATGCTAGCGGGTGGCCGAAATTTCTCACATACGAGAACACTTCATCAAGGTCACTCCATGTGATGATGGGGATTATCGGTCCAAATATTTCCTCTTTCATAACTGGGTCTTCGAGCGTAACGCCCGTGAGGATAGTTGGCTCGATTCGAAGAGTCGAGCGATCTCGTCCGCCACCAAATGCAATACGTGTTTTCGGTCCGTGGTTGTCAATAAGACCGCATACTCGATTAAAGTGATGTTCGTTAATCATATGGGGATAGTAATCGCATTGCAGAATGCGCTTTCCGTAGTATTGCAGCAAATACGTTGCTAGTTCGTCGGCGAAAGCGTCTGCAACGCTCTCATGCACGAGGAAGTAGTCGGGCGCCACGCAGGTTTGTCCAGAGTTGATGCATTTCCCCCAAGCAACTCGTTGTGCGGCTCGTTTGATGTTGGCGTCCGAGGCTATAATGCAGGGACTTTTCCCGCCCAGCTCGAGTGTGACATCGGTCAGATTTTCTGCGGCAGCATGCATAATCTGTCTGCCAATGGTTGGGCTTCCAGTGAAGAAGATTTTGTCGAAATGGATACTTAAGATCCAGTCGTTCATTTCGCTGCTTCCGGGAAGGCAACGCACCAAACGCTCGTCGAAAACCTCTTCGCAAAGTTTTTGGAGGAAGGCGCTTGTCGACTGCGAAGTGCGTGAAGGCTTGAGCACTACACAGTTGCCTGCTGTGAGGGCATCGATCATTGGGACTAGCGCAAGCTGAAGAGGATAATTCCACGGTGATAGTACGGCAGCTACCCCATAGGGTGAGGCGTAGATTTTCGAGGAAGAAGGAAAATGGGCCAAGGGTGTCGGGACGCGCTTGGGTTTTGCCCATCCATACATTTTTGATAGGCAAAAACGGATTTCGTCATACACGATGCCAAGTTCGGTGGCGTAACCCTCGAAACTACACTTACCTAAATCATCGGTAAGTGCCTGAAGCGCTTCTTTCTCGTGCTTTTTCAAATAAGAACGCAATTTCACAAGAATGCCTCGGCGGTAATGCAAGGGCATAGTTGCTCCGGTTTGGAAAAACTCACGCATCTCATCGACTGCCGCTTGTACATCTTCGGCGCTATGGTATTCGCGAGAGGGGAGGAAGTTTGTCTTGGTTGCGATTATTGGTGCCTTCGGGGCATGTTTTGTTTCTCTACTTTTTGAGCGGTTTTTTGTCGCTGCCTTATCATTCTTGTGCTGTGCTGCTGCGTTTTGCGTGGGGTGGTCCGCCTGAAGGGACTGGGGCTGATTTGAGGCGTCCGTTTTGGTCGCACTGCTCATACGCCTTGCGTTCGCACTCGAGGGGTGAGCCTTTCGCTCGTCGCTAACTGAAACTCTCTGCTTTGGTTGCTCTTTAGTTTTAGTAGTGGGGGTGGCTAAGGTGTTCTCGGGTGCCATCAGTATGCTGCCTCCAGGATTGTGAATGCTACTTCTTCGGTTATTTCCTGTTTATTGTATAGGGCAGCACCGTCATAACGCGCCTGTTTTGCGACAGCGGCAAGCTCTTTGCGGGAAATTCCCATTTCGGATAGCTTGGTTGGTACTCCATAAACGCGGCGGAAGAAATCATTCAATGAAAATAGCTCTGTTTCGAATAGGGCGTCTTTTTCTGCTGCGGTTAGACGTGCGGTGTCAAGGTCGGGTTTTAGCGCGCCAAGCAGCTCCCCGCATAAACCTTGATGGTATCCGTGCGTGCGGTTGAAATGTACGCAATGGGGAAGAAGGAGCATCATGGCTTGACCATGGGGGATATGGCATAAGCCCCCTAGGGAATGGCCAATTGCATGAATGAGTCCCACCATGGCGTTTGAAAACGATGCGCCCGCCAACAAGCTCCCCAAAGCCAGGTTTGTACGTGCTTCAAGGTTTCCCGGTTCTGCACAGGATAGAGCCAGGTTCTTGCTGATGAGGGAAATGGCCTGTTGCGCCAGTGCGTCGCTAATGGGGTTCTTCTGAATTGAAGTGTATGCCTCTATGGCGTGGGTTAGCGCATCTATCCCCGTGGTTGCTGTGAGCCTAGGTGGCAATGACGCAGTAAGTTTTGGATCGAGGAAAGCTATATGCGGGACTAAGCGATAGGATGTATAGCTCAGTTTTGCATGATTCTCGGTGTCTGCCACGACCGCAACCAAAGTGACCTCTGATCCCGTTCCCGCAGTGGTGGGTATGGCAATTAGGGGATCAAGCTCGTCTTGGAGTATTTCAGAGCCTTGGAGATCGGTGAAGTCTTTTTCTCCAACAGATACCGATGCGGCAGCTCCCTTCGCGGTGTCGATAACCGAACCGCCTCCAAGCGCTATCCAGCCGTCGCATTTCTCTTCTCTATAAAGTGTTGCTACTTCATTCACAACATTGAGCGATGAATCCGGTGGAACATGATCGTACAGAGAATAGTTCACATCGGCTTCTCTCAATGGGGCAAATACTTGTTCGGCTATGCCGAGCTTTATCAGGTTGGCATCCGTGACAATTAAAGGTTTAGTTACGCCACGGTCGGCTATTTTGACCGGAAGCTTATGGAGAGCTCCCTCACCACAGACGATTTTAGTGGGACAGTGGAATTCAAAAGCATTCATTGTTATCTCCGATACGACTTTCGCCAGCCGAAAAAGGCTTTCAGTATGACGGTGAATAGATACGTTACTGCGACGCCCTTGTCGTTAGGTCCGTGTGTCGTGAAATAGCGAGCTGCAAGTGCGTCTTGAAGCGTTATTGATCCGCTGAATACCTCGAAAGCGTAATCCAAATCGCGAAACTCAATAGTGAGTGTTGGTGTTGCGTTCTTGCCCGATTTCCATGATTGTGTCGAGCATCGGACGGTTTTCGAGCGACTCCAGCCTGTGATTGCTATTTTCAGCGCAAATCCTTTTCTTAGGTACTGCGTTTCGCTCTTTGCTTTTTTTGAAAGCATGGAAAAAAGAGTCATAAGCAATGGCAGAAGAATCAGCAAAGCGGCAACGTATATTCGCTTAATTAATGAACGCTGGGGATGTGTGTGCCGCGTTACGATCCCTCGTTTTGGTTGCGGCGTGTTTGGCATGAGCAACTCCGTTTAAAGGTAGATTATTAGTTAGACAGACTAAATAATATATCCCCATTTGGTTGTCGATCGTTGCGTATTAATAAAAGAATCAGATTATCAGCGGTAATGTCGGATTCATCTATGTAGTTCGTCGGCTAACGATTGCTAGTGCCGAATACGGACTGCATAAGCCTTCTCCCGATACCGTTTGGGGTTTTGCTCATGAAGATGACTTGAGCATGCTAGCTTTTTCACGTCATTGGAATTAAAGGAGGATTCATGTCGATTGACGAATTGAAGGCTGCTTTCCCCAAGCCCGATCAGCTTGCGCCAGCCGATATCGAGGCGAAGGCGGAGGCGCTAGGCGTTTCGAAAACCAAGATGAGTTTTAAGCAATCATTCATGCTGTCAATTATGGCAGGCGCCTTTATATCTATGGGTGCCATGTTCTTTCTTCTTATTGTTAGCGACTCGGCCCTCCCATTTGCTGCGCAACGATTGATCGGTGGTTGCTTGTTCTCCCTTGGACTTCTTCTCGTTGTGGTATGCGGTGCCGAGTTGTTTACTGGAAACACCATGATTGTTATGAGCGCTGCAAGTAAAAAAATATCTTGGTCAGCTGTTTTGAAGAACTGGGTAGTGGTATTCCTTGGTAATTTAGTTGGCTCGCTTATCATGGTTGGTTTAGTATTTCTTTCTAACTACCAAGGAATGAATGGCGGAGCTGTAGGAACTACAATCGTAAGTGTTGCGGCTGGTAAGATGAGCCCTGATTGGCTTACCTTGTTTGCGAAAGGCATCATGTGCAATTTCCTAGTTTGCCTTGCGGTCTGGATTGCCTATGGGTCTAAAACCGTTGCTGATAAAATGCTTGGTATCCTTTTGCCCATTGCCGCATTCGTTGCTTGCGGTTTCGAGCACTGTGTCGCCAACATGTTTTTCCTGCCATTTGGCATTCTGCTGGCTTCTGCCGGTATAGCGCCAGCGGGAATTGATCCTTTTACGGTTTCTTGGGCTGGTGCGCTATGGAATTGGAGCGCTTCAGTTCCAGGGAACATCATTGGTGGCGCCCTTTTCGTTGGTATGGCCTATTGGATTGCTTACCATAAAAAAGAGCAGTAATCATATTTTTTGCAATAAATTAGGCCCGACCTGCGGATGAGCTGAATCAACGGTCGGACCTAATTGCTTTAAAGACACTATGATTCGAGCCACTTCAATAGCGCCTCACAATCGGAAAACGCACTGCCGTATTCGTGCCAGTCGGTTGAATTCAGCCCCTTTTCGCAAGAGTCGTCAAGCATTTGCACCAGTGGATCGAAATACCCTTCGACATTGAACAATGCGCTTTTGCCTCGAATCTCGCCAACTTTTGCTTGCGAGATAACACTGAAAACTCATCGAGGGTGCCTATGCCGCCAGGCATGGTAATAAATGCGTCGGAAAGGGACACCATGGTTTCTTTGCGTTTTGAAAGGTTCTCGGTTTGAAGTTCCTGAATTCCAGTTACCACGGAACGGCCTTTGGCTGAAAGCCCCGTTGTAGTTACACCGATTACTTTTCCGCCAGCTGAGACGGTAGCTTTGGCTGTTTCACCCATCAGTCCCATATCGTATCCGCCGAAAACTAAGGTATGTCCACATTCTGCTATTGTTCTGCCGAGCTCTTGGGCGGCTGCGATATAGCAGCGGTCGATTTGGTTGGAGGATGAGCAGAATACGCAGATGTTCATTGATCTCCTGGCCTTATAGCGTTACGGAATGAAGCGGAGTGTACTGTGCGCCGTTGGGCAACAGGTCACTCCTAAAGATGGTAACGTTTGTTGCTCGAGTAGTGTCGGGCATTGGGTAATCTTTTATTTGCTGAAGGGTCAAATGGGCATGTCGCGCTAGTGTGATATGCGGCTTGAACTGCACCTGGTCATAGGGCAGCCCTTTTATGGTTAGTTCGGTTCTAATATTTTTTGCTAAATGCATGAGTGCCGGGGTGGGGGAGATGCTCATCCAGAGTGTTGCATCAGAAGGGCGACCAAATATACCCAGTCCTTCAGGATGCAGCGATATGGGAGCGAAATTGCGCGTTGCAAGTTCGAGTGCTGCCTGGGTTGCTGACAGCTGAGCATTGGTTTTGAGTTCTCCCATAAAGGCGAGTGAAAGGTGAAGGGAATTTTCTGTGACGAAATGACCCTGAATCGAAGACTGTAGATCTTGCTCGATTTGGGCAATGTTCGTTATGAAATCGCTCGGCAATTCAAGTGCGATAAAGGTGCGCATGTAATTCTCCTTCGCGGCTTCGTAACACTGTTTACTCCAACTAATTAGCTTAATGATCAATAATTGCTAATGTGTTAAGCGTTTAAAGACATCGCGAATGAATATCCGATCTGTTGGGGTATTATCAAATGACATGCGGCAAAAGCTTGCGCTTTTGCCGTTTCTTTACGTTAGAACGGGGATTACATGGACATTAATGAGTGGCTTATCGAGTTAACGGGAAATATCGATGGCTTTATGTACACCTATATTCTGCTCATTTTGCTTGTCGTTACCGGTGTTTATTTCACGATCCGAACCAAGTGCGTGCAAATTCGTTACTTGAAAGACATGTTTAGGCAGGTTACGGAAAAGAAGCATGTCGATGGTGAAAAGTCCATTTCTTCTTTTCAAGCGCTTATGGTTTCTACCGCGAGCCGTGTTGGCACTGGAAATATCGCGGGCGTTGCTACCGCAATTGCCTTGGGCGGTCCGGGCGCAGTTTTCTGGATGTGGCTCATGGCTATCGTAGGTGCCGCCTCCGCATTTATCGAATCTACCTTGGCGCAAATTTGGAAAATACGAGGTAAGGAAGGCGAATTTCGCGGCGGTCCTGCTTATTACATCGAAAAGGCTCTTGGCCATCGTTGGCTAGGCATTCTATTTGCTGTACTTCTGATCCTCTGCTATGCCTTTGGCTTCAACGGCCTTCAGGCTTACAATGCCTGCAGTGCTCTTGAGTATTACGTTCCCGACTATAACGAAAACGGTTTGGCTATGATCGTGGGTCTTCTTTTGGTCCTCATGACTGCAACCGTGATCTTTGGTGGCCAAAAGCGTATTAGCGTAATTACTTCTATTGTTGTTCCTGTCATGGCACTTGCTTATATAGCTATTGCACTGTGGACCACCATTAGTAATATTGCTTGGCTTCCAGCTGCTTTTGCGGTGTTGTTTGAATCTGCCTTTGATTTTGAATCGATATTTGGAGGTTTTGCCGGTTCGGTAGTTATGCTTGGAATCAAGCGCGGCTTGTATTCAAACGAAGCTGGTATGGGTTCTGCTCCTAATGCCGCAGCAACTGCCAGTGTTTCTCATCCTGTTAAACAGGGTCTTGTACAGAGCCTCTCTGTGTACATTGACACTATTTTGATTTGCACTTGTTCTGCAATTATGGTTTTGATTTTCTATGTTCAGGATCCTGCTGTTGCCGTAGGCCTCAATGGCATGCCCCTTATCCAGATGGCCGTTAACAATTCCGTGGGCGTAGCTGGAATCCATTTCATTACTTTTGCGATCTTTGCATTCGCTTACTCAAGCCTTATTGGCAACTATTTTTATGCGGAAAGCAATTTCCGTTTCATTTTCCCAGAGAGCAAAAAGGGACTGTTCGCATTCCGAATTGCCTGCCTTGCTGCGATTTTGTACGGAGCTGTTAACAGCTTTGATCTTGCATGGAATCTGGCTGACATATTTATGGGCTTTATGGCTATTGTTAACCTCATTGCAATTCTGATTTTGGGTAAATGGGCACTTCTTGCTCTTGACGATTATTCGAAGCAGAGGAACAGAGGACTCGATCCCGTGTTCCTTGCCTCTTCTATTCCTGGACTTCCCGAAACAGATTGCTGGCATGAAGAGCATCTTAAAGACTTTGGCTCTGGCCCGATGAAAGAATATTTGGAAGAGTCGGTAGATATGGATTTCGCAGGCCTAAAGTAGATTTCGTCCAGTGCAAAAAAAGGAGCCGTCTTCCGGCTCCTTTTTATATAAGGCTTTGTATAAGCGAACAAATGTTTGTTTATCGTGATATTATGTCTAGTCGAAGAGCCAAGGTAGGGAGGCGCAATGACGGACGTTCATAAGCTTATCGATAGCATTTTGTCCGATCCTCGCCTTGCTAATAGCCGTGCTTTTTCAGGAAAGATGTACGAAGATGAGCCGATATTGCGCACTGGATCTCAGATGAAGAACTATCTTCCTCAGCGCTATCGCGACATGAAGGCGCTCGCGAGACCGGTTTACGATGGCTTTGATTACCGTAGGCCTTCCGAGACAGAGTTGTTTGTCTTGCAAGCTCGTTTTATGGAAAGCTGGGAGGACGATTTCCCTTTTAACGGTTCATTTGAGCGTTACTACCCAACTTATTCCATGATGAACGATTCTCAATTGCGAGGCTATTTTTCGTGGCGTACCCATGTTCGAAAAGGCCAGATAGAAAAGACTTCGCTTTCATTTGCGTTTGTGTATATATATGAACTCATAAACTGCGTAGGGGCTTCAACGCCCCAAGAATGTTTCGATCTTCTTTATGCTTTCTGGATAAAATATCGTGAACTTGATCCTGAGATCGATCGTTACGTTAAATCTTGGCTACGCGACTTTGTCATATATCATGATCTTTCTCCTGCTCTTATTGAAAGCATTGTGGATACTTCATTTGAGCTGGCTTTGATTGTTGCGCAACGCGCTGAAAGCGTTGCAGGAACCCCTGCTCAGAATCAATTGTCCGAGGAAGAGCTGTTTGACGCTCTGTGCCGTCTTTCTTCTTATCGCATCGACAAGTCGTGCTTTGCCCGGGATCACCATGAAGAGTTACTTCGAGTTGTATGTGATTGTTTTTTCGATCTGTGCCTTCATTGCGCTAAGCGCAGAAAAAAAGGCTTGGTGGATTCTTGGTTCGGGTCTCGCAGTGTTTCGTCGCATGTGATGTTCCCCGCAGCTGTGTTTTATGAATCCGAAATGCACAGTGATTGCTTGTATCGGGTAAACGATGTCCATGCCTACTCATGCAGAAATGGGCACTGGTCGGGATTACGTAATTACCGTACTGCCGACCGTAACTCAGAATTGGGGTCAATGCTTGCAACGATTGATCGCCTTATGCGATTGTCTCTCGACTATGGCCATCCAATCAAAGAATACGAACTCCCAAAATATCTTTTGAAAATCGTTAATGCAAATATCTCGGCATGGCTTACATCTCGTCATAAGGCAGAATCAAGATTGGTTTCGATCGACCGGTCTCAACTTGCTGGTATTAGGAGCCGTTCTGCTGTTACGCGTGATCAGCTTCTCATTGAAGAAGAACGATTTGACAGCGATCGATTAGATAAAGGCGAGCTGTTCTTGTCCGGACAAGAGGATCGTAGCTTAGAGCAAAACGAGTTCGTGAAGGAAAACGATTTCGAAGACACCATCATCACGGAAGCCTTCAGCGCCGACGTCGTTCCGGTCATTCGCCAGAATCCTTCTTTGCGTGTGGTCGCCGACGAAACGGTATCTTCCTGCAACTTGCCGTATGGCCTTTCCTCTACTGAATTATCTTTTCTGCGCGTTTTGATCGATGCTGATAAGCGTGTTGAATGTCCCTCGCCTGTAGAGTCCGAGGATATTATTGTTGATTCTATCAACGAAAAGCTATTTGAATTGCTTGGTGATATTGCCATAGAGTACGCCGATAACGGTCCAGTGGTAATCGAGGACTATCGAGATGACTTGAAAGGGGCCTTAGGGCTATGAGCAAAGAAGTAAAAGTTCCGCGCCGCATTGCAGCTGTTATTCTCAATTCACTTAAAGGTGGTGTTGTTCCTCGAATCGGTCTGCCATATATTACCGTAGGCCGTGAGGTTGAAATTCAGGCTCTTCTTCATGATCTTGACCTGATTGCGGATGGTGGAGCTTCCTTTCGCTTTCTTGTTGGACGTTATGGTTCCGGAAAGAGCTTTCTAATTCAAACCATTAGAACTCATTCTATGGGTGAGAATTTTGTTGTTGCCGATGCCGATCTGTCGCCTGAGCGTCGTTTGCAGGGAGGCCAGGGTCAAGGTCTTTCTACATACCGCGAGCTTATTCGCAATCTTTCTACCAAAACACGTCCTGAAGGTGGAGCCCTGGCTTTAGTTCTCGATCGCTGGGTGATAAACATTCAACGTAAAGCTGCCGAAGAATGCGGCAGCTCTTCAGGAACGGTATATGATCAGGCGTTTCACAGCGTCTTAGAGGCTTTTTTGGAACCTCTTTGTGAATTGGTGCATGGGTACGATTTTTCTGCTGTGCTTAAAATATATGCATTTGCGTTCGCGGAAGAGGATATGGAGGCTAAGGCTTGCGTTGTGAAATGGCTCCGTGGTGAATATCGCACCAAAACGGAAGCGCGTAGAGAGCTTGGCGTTAATGCTTGTATTGCAGACGATTCATGGTACGACTATCTGAAGTTGTTGGCTGAGTTCTTGACAGGAGCAGGCTATAAGGGCTTGGTTGTAATGATTGATGAATTGGTAAACCTTTACAAAATACCCAATTCGGTTACTCGCCAAAACAATTATGAGAAGATCTTGACTATGTACAATGACACGCTGCAGGGTAAAGCGCATCATTTGGGCATTATTATGGGTGGTACCCCTCAGTCGATTGAGGATCGCAGAAGGGGGGTATACAGCTATGAGGCTCTTCGGAGTCGATTGACCCAAGGTCGTTTCGCCAGTGAGGGGCTTTCCGATATGCTTGCTCCTGTTATACGCCTGAATCCTCTAACCTATGAAGAGCTGTTGGTTTTGATAGAAAAGCTTGCCGACATACATGCAGACTACTTTGAGTATCAGCGTTCATTGACGGAAGATGATCTTGTATCTTTCTTACAGATTGAATTTGGTCGTGTCGGCTCGGATTCCCATCTAACCCCGCGTGAGGTAATTCGCGATTTCATTGAACTGCTAGATATTGTGTATCAGAATCCTGACGCTTCAGTTTCATCGCTTTTGGGTTCAAGAGATTTTTCGTTTGCTAAACCAGCTTTGCAAGAACAGGAAGTAGCGCCCTTGTATGCAGAGTTCAAAATCTAGGGATGGAATACTGTGAGTGCTTTCGATAGATTTGCCCCTTTTATTCAGGACTATATTTATGCTCATGATTGGGAAAGCTTGCGTGGCATTCAGGTAGCTGCAGCCGATGCAGTGTTTAATACTGACTGTAATGTGCTGTTGACCGCTTCTACCGCTTCGGGTAAAACCGAGGCAGCCTTTTTTCCTATTCTTACAGAGTTTTATGAAAATCCCCCTTTGTCTATTGGCGCCTTGTATATCGCTCCTTTAAAAGCCTTAATCAATGACCAGTTTGCTCGTTTAAGCGAGCTTTGCGAGCAAACTGATATATCTGTATGGCGATGGCATGGTGATGTATCAGCCTCCCAAAAGGCCCGATTAGCAAAGCAGCCTTCAGGGGTTTTGCAGATCACGCCAGAATCCCTGGAGAGTTTGCTGATACATAAGCATGCTGCGATTGGGAAGATGTTTGCCGATCTGCGTTATATCGTGGTCGATGAAGTTCATTCTCTGTTACGCGGCGACAGGGGTGGGCAAACGCTATGCCTGATAGAGCGCCTTTCTCGTTTATCGGGCTCGAATCCAAGGCGAATTGGCCTTTCTGCCACCATTGGAGATCCGAATACTGTAGGCGCTTTGCTTTCTGCGGGAACTAACCGCACAACATTCATTCCCCGGTTTAACGAACCAAAACGTACTTGGCGAATTTCCATGGAGCATTTTTATACGAGTGGTCCTCAGGCCCCCGAACGGGATTACGCGGTAGCAAATGCTGATGATGTGGAGTTGGTAGGGGTTGAAACTGTAGCGTCACGAGCATTGCCGACTGCCGGAAAAACGGGAGAAAAATATTCTTCCGATGGGCAGGGTAGGCGAATTCTCCCCATAGATGGCTCAAAAAGTCACGCGCTTGATGTCCCCTCTGACGTGGCCCCTCGTTTTGCCGATCCAGGGTACGGGTATCTTTTTGAATATTCGCGCGGTAAGAAATGTTTAATATTTGCAAATAGCCGTGAAGAAGCTGAGGGAATTACTACTTCGTTACGCTCCTATTGCAAGCTCAGGCACGAGCCCGACAGGTTTCTTATTCATCATGGCAATCTGTCTTCGACGTATCGTGAAACCGCAGAAGAGCTTATGAAGGACGATTCCTTCAACTTAACTACCGTTACAACCGCAACCTTGGAGCTTGGCATCGATATCGGGAAGCTTGAACGTGCATTTCAGGTTGATGCCCCTTTTACTGTTTCTTCGTTTTTGCAACGCATGGGTCGTACCGGTAGGCGCGATCTTCCTCCCGAGATGTGGTTTGTTATGCGTGAAGAAGAGCCCGAGCCTCGTAGCCTTATGCCTGACACTATTCCTTGGAAATTGTTGCAGGGCATTGCTTTGGTGCAGGTATATACCGAAGAAAAGTGGGTAGAGCCTCCTCGGCTAGATCGACTGCCCTATAGTTTGCTGTACCATCAGACCATGTCTACGCTGGCAAGCTGCGGTGAGCTTTCTCCAGCTCAGCTTGCTGAACGCGTATTGTCGTTGGCATATTTTCATCGAATAAGCCTTGATGACTATCGCGTCCTGCTACGACATCTTTTAGACACCGATCAAATTCAGGCAACAGAAGCTGGCGGGCTTATCGTTGGTTTGGCTGGTGAACGCATAACAAATTCATTCAAGTTCTATGCCGTTTTCCAAGACGATGAAGAGTTTTCCGTGCGTTGCGAATCGCAGGAATTGGGCACGGTTGTATTGCCACCACCGCCCGGTGAACGCTTGGCCATCGCTGGCCATGTCTGGCTGGTTGAAGAGATTGATCGAAAACGTCATTTGGTTTATGTGAGCAAAGTGAAAGGCAAAGTGCCTGCTTATTTTGGCGAATGTGCAGGCGACATCAATACCAAGATACTGGAACGTATGCGACTGGCTCTATGCGAATCTCATTACTATCCCTATCTGATGACTAATGCCAGAGCACGCCTTTCACTTGCTCGTAGGGTCGCTAAAAATGCTGGGATTGTCGAAAAGCCACTTATTAATTTAGGTGGTGATACCTGGGCGTTGTTTCCATGGTTGGGAAGCTATGCTTTTATGGCATTGGAACGTTTTTTGAAACTCCGATGCGGTGAATCATTGGGTTTGCGCTCAATGAAATCTTGCAAACCTTATTATCTTCAGTTTCGTATGGATGCCGAAGAAAAGCAGTTTTATGAGGTATTGGCTCGAGAAGCACAAATTCCTTTTGCTCCAATGGAGCTCTTGTATCAAGGGGAAGTGCCTTATTTCGAAAAGTATGATCTTCTTTTGCCGAAAGAGCTCATTCGAAAAGGCTTTGCGTGTGGGGTGCTTGATGTTGAGGGAATGCTTTTGAGGGTGCGACAGTGGTGCGGCCTTTCTTCCGTTTCTTATCAAGGCATTGTAAGGTCGGAATAGTCGTTATCATGGTTTTGAGATAACCATTTTAGGAGGGCCGCTCGGTGCATAAGGTTACCAACTATTTCAAAGGCTGGAATTATAAGAAACACGCAAAGTTATGCTGTACCGTTTATTTGGCGTTGTTCGCTATCGATATGACGTTGGGCTACGTCGTTGCGAAGAAAGTTTTGCCCAAATAAGCCCCCATTCTTGCAGTCACTTTGTATAACTAGGTTGCTAGAAAGGTCTGATGTCATGATACGACCCATAATGACAAACGATTTTTTTCTTTCTCAATCTTCCGATCTCGCTTCGATCGCAGATGACGCTGTTTGTGACGACTTGCTTGATACGCTTGAGTTCCATAGGGATCGATGCGTGGGCTTGGCTGCGAATATGATAGGGGTTCGTAAACGCATCATAGCGTTTGACGATTCGGGCAAGCATCGTGTGATGTTAAATCCCGAAATAATTGAATGTGAAGGTGAATATGAAGCCGAAGAAGGCTGTTTATCCCTTGAAGGTGCAAGAAAAGCTCTTCGTTATCAACGTATAACTGTTAAGTTTCGCGATAGAGATTTTGTTGAGCATAAGGAGCGTTTTGCTGGATTTACCGCTCAGATTATTCAACATGAGATTGATCATTGCGAGGGAATTTTGATCTAGCGGTATAGCATGAGCTTCTTTTGATTTGCTGATTCGACATACTCTGCCATTAGGTGTAAACACTCGGATTATTTTTCGATGTGATTTCTCGACTAAACCAGATTCAACCTAAAGGCCCCTCCATTCCCTTTGCATAAGAAATGGAGGGGCCTTCGTTTTCTAAAGGGTTTTGACGTTATTGAAGCCAGCTTATAGATGAACCTGGATGAGCTTGGGGCGGAAACCGTTGTCTTCAAGTGCTTTGACAATTCGCTGCTTGTGTTCACTACCAAATGCTTCGATGGTCACACGCAGCTCTACAGCAGCGTTGCGGTTTGCGGTAACAAATTGGTTATGATCGAGGCGTACAACATTACCGTTACAGTCGGCTATGGTTTGCGCAACACGCACCAATTCGCCGGGGCGGTCGGGGAGCAGCACGGAAACAGTGAAGATGCGGTCGCGCTGAATCAGGCCATGCTGTACCACGGAAGCCATAGTGATTACGTCCATGTTGCCACCAGAAAGAATGGAAACAACTTTTTGACCCTCGAAATCAAGATGTTTTAATGCAGCAACAGTCAGCAAGCCGGAGTTTTCGACAATCATTTTATGGTTTTCTACCATGTCAAGGAACGCAACGATAAGTTCGTCATCTTTGATGGTGATGATTTCATCGAGGTTTTCCTGTATGTAGGGGAAGATTTGGTCACCCGGTTCCTGCACAGCAGTACCGTCAGCGATAGTGCTAACGCGGGGGAGTTTTACCACATGACCCGCTTCAAGTGAAGCTTTCATGCAAGCTGCCCCTTCGGGCTCAACGCCGATAACTTTGATTCGTGGATTGAGCATTTTCGCCAAAGTGGAGACGCCTGTTGCGAGTCCGCCGCCTCCGATTGGCACCAGGATAGCGTCTACAAGAGGAAGCTCCTGTACGATTTCCATGGTGATTGAGCCTTGGCCTGCTGCCACAATGGGGTCATTGAAGGGGTGGATGAACGTTAACCCTCGTTCTTCGGCAACTTCCATGGCATGAGCATACGATTCATCGTACACATCGCCTGCAAGAATAACCTCAGCACCCAGTTCCTTTGTGCGCTCGACTTTGATGAGGGGCGTTGTGGTGGGCATTACGATAGTTGCTTTAACTCCGTATTTGCTGGCGGCATAGGCGACGCCTTGTGCATGGTTTCCCGCCGAAGCAGTGATTAAACCTCGCTGACGCTCATCATCGGTGAGTGTGCTGATTTTGTAATAAGCTCCACGTACCTTGTAAGCGCCCGTACGCTGCATGTTTTCAGGCTTGAGGTAAACTTCGTTGCCGGTTTCCTTGCTGAAGTTAGGGCTATAAATCAGCTTTGTTTCTTGGGTGACTTCTTTAACCTTTTTGGCAGCTTCTTCAAATGTGCTTAGCGTCAGCATGGGCGTCCTTTGATCTTTACGGTTTTGCGGCATCAATAAGAGCCTTTCAATAGGCAAAAGGTTACTATGAATAACGTACCTGTTGCATGACGTATATTATGCGCCACCTTTTCCTAGGAGGAAACTATGCATTCTATTAGCACCGAAAAAGCACCTGCAGCTATTGGCCCCTATTCCCAGGGCGTTGTGGTAAACGGCTTGCTGTTTGCCTCTGGCCAGATTGCTCTGAGCCCCGAAACGGGCGAATTGGTGGGTTCTACCATCGAAGAGCAGGCTGAACAGGTCATGAAGAACGTTGGTGCATTGCTTACTGCTGCTGGTACCGATTTCGACCATGTGGTGAAGACCACCTGCTTCCTTGAGGACATCGCTGATTTCGCTAAGTTTAATGCGGTATATGCAAAATCGTTTGGCGAAAAGCTTCCCGCTCGTTCCGCAGTCGGTATCGACAAACTTCCTAAGGGTGCTTTGATCGAAGTCGAGGTTTTCGCTTCCGTAGAAGACTAATTCGGGTCGTCCGCGCTCTTGGGGCTGTCCGGGTGTTCGCTCAAGGCGCCTGCTACCCTGCCTAAATAAAGGCTTGCATTAAGCAGGCTTTTATTTTCATGCGGTCGCTGCTTCATGTTTCTGATTAAGATTTTTTTCGCAAAATCGTTTCAGGAATTGTTTTCGGAGTGTCATTCGCAAACATCTAGGTAACCCCAGGAACGCTACTAGTTTGATTTAATTTTCTGGCTTTTAAGCTGGGCGTAGGTTGGGGTATGGCTTTGTTTGTTTCTGTAGGAGGAACCTTGTCCCGCGAAACTGGAAAACTCATTATCATCCCTACGCCGTTGGGCAATCTGGGGGATGTTACTACGCGTACGCTTCAGGCGTTTGAGTTGTGCGACACAATGTGCTGTGAAGATACGCGTGTTACGGGCAAACTGCTAGCTGCACTTGGTATCGAGAAGCGCTTAGAGCGTTTGGACGAAGCTACGGTTTCCAGGCGTGCTGGCGAGATTGTTCGTAGGGTTCTTAATGGGGAAGTGATTGGCTTCGCCTCAGATGCGGGTATGCCGGGGGTTTCGGACCCTGGACAGCGCTTGATTGACGAAGCGCGTAATCAGGGCGCTGCGGTAGAGGTGCTACCAGGCGGTACGGCGGTTGCTACTGCCTATGTGGCTAGCGGCTTTCCGACGCAGACGTTTTATTTCGGGGCATTTTTTCCGCGGAAAGACGGCGAGCGGAAGCGTGTGCTTGAAGGCTTGAAGCAACTCGACGCTGCCTTGATATTCTACGAAAGCCCCCAGCGTATTGTTTCAGCGCTGGGTTGTATCGCTGAAGCTTTTCCGTTGCGTAGGGTTGCAGTATGTCGCGAGCTCACTAAAGTGCACGAAGAGGTCTATCGCGATTTTGCTCCTGCTGTACGCGATGAATTTGCTCTACGTGCCGAAACAGGATCCATCAAAGGTGAAATCGTTATCGTGATCGATGCGCCTACCGATGAAGAGTGTAACGCTGCTCATGATGAGCAAGCTAACGGTGCCGCCGTTCGCGCTCGAGAACTCATCGCCGAAGGCGCTCTTTCGAAGAAAGATATCGTGAAAACCTTGCGAGCCGAATTCGGTATCAGCCGCAATGAAGCTTATGAGCTGGTGATTGGCCAATTTTGAGCTTCTCAAGAAAACAATTTTGTATTTGCCGATTTGCTGGCTCCGCCCTTGAGCAAGCCTTTATAAAAAACCTCCCATTTCTCGTTCTCAAGAAATGGGAGGTGGTTCACTTATTGCCTCCAACTTATATGTTGGCGCGGAGCCGGAAACTAGAATTAGTACTTATAGAACCCTTCACCGGCGTTGATGCCTGTTTTCCCTGCATCAATGTATTCCTTTAGCAAGGCAGCAATCTTGCCAGGAACAGTTTCGGGGTCTTTTGCTTCGGGATTCATGATTACGATGTTGTAAGCCGTGGTGAGTCCAACAATGTCTAGGATGCGGAAAGGACCAAGCGGAGCACCGGTGCCAAGCTGCCACGTTTTGTCAATGGTTTCTGGGTCAGCTACTCCCGTTGCGAGTAGGGCTTGCGCCGAATTTAGGAACGGGACCAGAAGGCTGTTCAGAATGTACCCAGGCTGCTCCTTCTTCAGTTGAAGGGGGATCATGCCGAGGGCTTCAGCGAACTCAACCACTTCCTTGTATGCCTCAGGGCTGGTTCCTGCGTGTCCCATTACTTCGGCAGTGTTGTTTCGCCAGATTTCGTTAGCAAAGTGAAGCGCTAGGTACTTTTCAGGGCGTCCAGTGCTCTCAGCGAAAGCACTGGGAAGCATGGTAGAGGAATTGGTTACAATAATTGCTGATTCGGGAAGATATTTAGCCATGGTCTGGTAAAACTCGACTTTTTCGGCTGGGTTTTCCGCAATGGCTTCAATAACCAAATCGGCATCTTTGGCTGCTTCTTCGTGACTTAAGGTAAATTCAATTCGATCCATAGCGTGCGCTGCTTTTTCGATGAGCTCATCGATTTGGGCTTTCGTAAGCTTGGGATTGTCGGCAAGACCGCGGCAATATGCCTGAGGTTTCGTTTTCATAGCCTGAAGTGTTTCGAGGTAGATTTTTTCTACACGTTCAAACTTTGGTTTTGCACGGCCGATAGAGGATTCCATGCGGAGCCAGACCTTAACGTTGAACCCCTTGTAGGCTGCCTGGAAAGCAATCTGGCTTCCCAATACGCCGCCGCCTGCAACTACCACGTTTTTGATATTCATTGGTAAACCTTTCGTTGGGCTTGAAAGCGTTGTTTACTCCGCGGAGAGAAAACGAATTCGAATGCGTCAAGTATGTTCGCGGTGCGTTTCAATTGCGGTTTGCATTTCCGAACGGTATGAATTTGGCTGGCGAACGTACCTAGCAATTTTGACGGCATGTGAATTCTTCTTCATATAAGATGCGTTTGTTGCGTTTTGAACAACGAGAGGTAACGTTAATTCGTGCCTGATATCTTAACCATTGCATAGATTATGTGACGTGATGTCGCTAAAGAATGATGCTTGATATTGTTACCGGTATTGCTTTGCTTCGAAAGGTTGGCGATCGATGTCGACACTGCAAAAAAAATATCGACTTCTTCAAGACCTGCTACGTTCATATGGCAAAGTTGCTATAGCTTATTCTGGCGGAGTTGATTCCAGTCTGTTGAGCTACGTTGCTCATGAAACATTGGGGGATAATGCGGTTTCCCTTACCGCCGATGCACCGGTAGTGCCGCGCAGCGAATTCGCCGATTCGCAGGCTTTTTGTAAGCGTTACAGCATTCGCCAGGTGATATGTCACCCTAATCCCATCATGATGGAAGAGGTGCGTTTCAATGCGCCGAACCGTTGCTATGTATGCAAGAAAGTGATATTCGGCAGTTTGCTCGAGGAAGCCGCAAAACTGGGCGTTGAAACCATTGCTGATGGCTCTAACCTTGATGATCTGGGCGACTACCGTCCTGGCTTGAAAGCGCTGGAGGAACTGCAGGTGAAAAGCCCCCTGCGCGAAGCGGGCTTCACCAAGGCCGACATCCGTGCGCTTTCCCGTGAATTGGGCTTACCCATGTGGAACAAGCAGTCGAACGCGTGCTTGGCAACGCGCTTCCCGTATGGGACCGAAATCACAGCCGAAAAGCTTTCCTTAGTAGACAAAGCGGAGAGTGCTCTTTCGGGCATGGGTTTCACCCAGCTTCGCGTTCGAGTGCACAATGATATTGCGCGCATCGAAGTGCCGGCCGTACAAATAGAAACGCTGTTGCGCGATGAAAACCGCACATCTATTGTTGATGCTTTAAAGGAACTGGGCTTTGCTTATGTTACGCTCGATTTGGCTGGTTACAGAACCGGCAGCATGGACGAAAAACTTGGCACGGTGCCTTCTAACGCATAGGACGGAATTCTAGGTGAGCAACGATCAGGAACGCGTTATCTGCGCTATGAGCGGTGGGGTTGATAGCTCTGTCGCCGCAAAGCTTTTGGTGGATGCAGGCTACGACGTCATGGGCGTAACCATGAAGTTGTTCGATAGCGATGGCGTTATCCTAGAAGAGGGAAGCCGTACCTGCTGTTCTTTGGAGGATGTGGAAGATGCCCGTGCGGTGGCTTTTGGCTTGGGCATTCCCTACCAGGTGTTCAACTATACCGACACGTTCGGTACGTGTGTGATTGATAGATTTTGCCAGGCGTACTTGGAGGGGCATACACCCAACCCCTGCATCGATTGCAATCGCTTCTTGAAGTTCGGTGCCCTGCAGCAACGTAGGCGCGAGCTTGGCTTTGATTATGTTGCAACGGGCCATTATGCTCGTCGCGCTTACGACGAGGAAACGGGGCGCTACCTGCTGCTTCGCGGACGCGATCCGAAGAAAGATCAGTCGTACGTTCTGTACCACCTTACACAGGAGCATTTGAAGCACATGCTGTTTCCTGTAGGTGAGCTTGAAAAACCGCAGGTACGCGCGGTGGCGCATGAAGCAGGTTTAGGCAATGCTGATAAGCTGGAAAGCCAGGATATCTGCTTCGTGCCTGATGGCGACTATGCCACGTTTATCGAGGAGCACACGGGCGCAACGTTTGTACCTGGTCCTATCGTGGATGAAGCAGGTACCGTATTGGGCAAGCATTATGGTCTAGTTCATTACACCATTGGGCAACGCAAGGGTTTGGGCGTTGCCGCGGGCCGTCCGTTGTTCGTTCTGAAGAAGGACGCGAAAACCAACACGCTGGTTGTGGGGCCCGCTACTTCCGCAGGCGTGCACGAGGTCGTTGCCAACGATGTGAATCTTATTTCGGTAGCGGAAATTGCCGAGCCTCTTACTGTTGAGGCTAAGGTGAACTACCGTGCAACACCGCATAAGGCGGTTGTGCGTATGAGGGGCGAAAAGCTCATCGTCACCTTCGAAGAACCGGTTCGTGCGGTTGCACCAGGACAAGCCATGGTTTTGTACCAGGGCGATGTGGTTGTGGGCGGCGGCACCATTGAATCGACGCGATAGAGTGCCTATGCGTAACGCCAATCTTATCTACTTGGACAACGCGGCAACTACGCGGATGCACCCTTCGGTGTTCCACGCCATGGAGCCGTACCTGCTAGGCAACTACTTCAACCCCTCTTCTCTCTACAGCCCAGCTCAGCAGGAAAAGATGCAGCTTGAGAAGGCGCGCACGTATCTTGCTGGCACTATTAATGCGCGTCCTTCGGAGATTCGCTTTACCTCAGGTGGGAGCGAAGCCGATAATGCTGCGCTCAAGGGTATTGCTCTCGCAAATCAGGAAAAAGGTAAGCACCTCATCGTTTCCGCAGTTGAACACCATGCGGTCCTAGAATCGGCGCATTGGCTCGAGCGCAGTGAATTCGAAGTGACATACCTTCCGGTGAATGCCGAAGGTGTGGTGTTCCCTGAAAGTCTTGCGTTAGCGCTTCGGCCTGACACCGTTATGGTCTCAGTCATGACCGCCAACAACGAAGTGGGAACCGTTCAACCCATCAAAGAGCTTGCGGCGCTAGCTCACGAACATAATGTGCCTTTCCATACTGATGCGGTGCAGGCGTATGCCCATGTTCCCTTGGATGTTGAAAAGCTAGGCGTTGATGCGCTTTCTGTTTCGGCGCACAAGTTTCATGGGCCTAAAGGTGTGGGCTTCCTGTATTGCAAGCGCGGGCTGAAATCCGAACCGCTTATTAGCGGTGGAGCGCAGGAACGTGGCTACCGTGCGGGCACGGAAAACCTGGCAGGCATCATCGGTATGACGGCTGCAGCTCAATTGGCGTTTGGTAAAAAAGGATTTGAGCCAACGGAGGCGGAAGCGCTCTTCGCGATGGAAACCGCGTCAGCCCACGTGCGCACCTTACACAACAAAATGCAACAGTTCGTCTGCGCTAATATCCCAAATGTGCAGGTTAATAGCTGCAGAAATCGTTGCCTGCCCGGCATCTTGAGCGTTTCCTTCAAGGGAGTTTCCGGCGAAGCACTACTCGCGCTTCTCGATCAACAGGGGGTGTGCGCTTCGGCGGGCTCCGCATGTGCATCAGGCTCACTAGAGCCAAGCCACGTACTTACCGCAATGGGCGTTCAGCCTGAATGGTTTCGTGGTACGGTGCGTTTCTCCTTTTCGGCCCTAACCACCGAGGCTGAAGTTGAAAAAGCATGCGAGATCCTCCGCGAAGCGGTACAGCACCTCCGTGCTGTAAGTGCACAATAGCTGGTTTATGCTGACAGGGAATGTTGGGAACTATTTGAGAACCATGGAAGTAAGAAACGAGCAGGGCTTAAGCCGTGAACAAATAGAAGAGGCGCGGAACAATAGAATTTCCCTTCAGGGGGCTTGTCGAACGATGCCAAGTGACAACGCGCGGCTTCGCATACATGTTCTCGCCAGCGGCAGCAAAGGAAACGCTTCTCTTATCGAAAACATCGCAACCGGTGAAGGCATATTGATCGACTGCGGTATCTGCAAGCGCGATGTGCTTTCACGATCGGCTGAAGCAGGTTTCGATCTGGGCAAGCTCAAGGCGGTTCTTGTCACGCATGAGCATTCCGACCACACGAAGGGCCTTAAGGTGCTTTATCGCGAGTTGGCAAAACGGGGTTTGGAGGTTCCCTTATTTGTAAATCAGGCTACGTATGCAAACAGCAAGCCTATCCAAGAGGCAGCTCTGCTAACTGAGGTTATTGGCTTTAACGCCGAAGACCAGCTTTCTCTGGCTGGTATGCAAGTGCTCGCTTTCGCTACATCGCATGACGCTGCGTCTTCTTTTGGGTTCCGCCTCTGGGCTAAAGACGATGTACTTGGTTATATGACTGATACCGGTGTGGTCACGGGAGCGGCGCATGAGGCTTTGCAGGGCTGTAGGATTTTGGCCATCGAGGCTAACCATGATCCTACAATGCTCAAAAACGGTCCTTATCCACGTGCCTTACAGGAACGTGTTTCCTCTGAGCACGGTCATCTGAGCAACGGGCAGGCTTCTGAAGAGCTAAAAAGCCTTCTGCATCCCGGTTTAGAAGAGGTGATTGCGATGCATATCTCAGAGAACAACAACACCTACCGTATGCCTGTGGAATGCCTTCGTGGGGTGGTGCTGCAGGAAAGCCATCCTGCTACAGTGGTATGCGCATATCAGCAACGATTGGTCTCGCGTTAAATGGCGCATCGATTCCGCTATTGCTCCACGGCGTGGTTTTTCGGGCTAGTGGTGAGCCAAGTCGGCAAGTGTTACGCCATCGACGTAGTCTTCGATGACTTTATCGAGGCCTGCCCAGAAGCGTACCGCGTTGCATTCGAATCCGCGTTCACATCCAGTTTCTAAAGCGCTGCAGGCAACAGGGATCGTGGTGCCTTCCACGGCACGTAGCACATCACCGGCTTTAATTTCGCTTGTGGGTTTCGCAAGGCAGTAGCCACCGTTTTTGCCTCGCATTCCCTTGATGAGCCCGGCTTGCGTGAGCGGACGCACCAATTGTTCAAGATATTTAAGGGAAATGCCCTCAAATTCCGCGATTTCACGGAGGGAAACCTTCTCTTCGGGTCCGCGAAGGGCAAGATCGATCATGAAGCGCATTGCATAACGGCCTTTAGTGGAAATCAGCATGCGAGTCCTTTCCTGAGCTGACGATGTACCGTCAATCGATAATTCCTTTGCGTTTATTGCGAATGGGTTGCAACGCCTTGACATTACCCCCGAAGCGATTATTTTAATCCTAGCAAACTAGTATGATTAACGAAAGGCAAACATGATGACTGACGCGAATTCACTTCTTGCTGTTCAGGGGATCACGGTCTCGGTTGACGAAAAGCCAATTCTTCGTGGCATCGATCTTGCTGTTGGGGCAGGAGAGACCCATGTGGTAATGGGTCCGAATGGCGCTGGTAAATCAACCCTCGGTCGTGTTGTCATGGGAGACCCCGAATATACTGTTGATTCTGGTTCCATCATCTTTGATGGGCAGGACATCACCGATCTTTCCCCCGATAAACGTTCTCGCGCCGGTTTGTTTTTGAGTTTTCAGGCTCCAACTGAAATTCCTGGCGTACCAGTGTCTAGCTTCTTACGCGCTATGGTGGCAGACCGCGAAGGTTTCGACATGAAAGGCAAGCAGTTCCGTAAGCATGTTCGTGCTTTGGCTAAGGAGCTGAGTTTCGACAATTCATATCTTGACCGCGAGTTAGGCGTAGGCTTTTCGGGCGGCGAAAAGAAAAAACTCGAAATGCTTCAACTGCTTCTTCTTGAGCCCAAGTTGGCTATTCTTGATGAAACCGATTCCGGTCTTGATGTTGATGCCTTAGGCGTTGTTTCGCGCGGCATAGAAACGTACAAGAAGAACACCGGCGGTGCGCTTGTTGTCATTACGCACAATACTCGAATTCTTGAACATTTAACTGTCGATCGGGCTCATGTTGTCGTCAATGGAAAGGTGGTAGCGGAAGGCGATGCTTCTCTTATCGACCAGATCAACGAACAGGGCTTCGAGCGTTTTGAGTCCGAAGCGACCGCTGAATAGGAGGCATCTGTGGCAAAGAAGCGTTCTGAAATAGCGGATGTTGATAGGAGCCTGTACGATTTTCGTTTCAGTGATGCTGACGCGGAAAAACTCGCTGCGGGTCTTACTCCTGATATTGTTCGTGAGATATCTGCAAAAAAAGACGAACCTGATTGGATGCTCGACTTCCGTCTAAAGTCCCTCGAAACCTACCATCGCATGAGCAAGCCTAATTGGGGCCCTGCTATCGATGGTTTGGACATGGACAATATTGTTACGTATGTCAAACCGGCAACCGATCAAAAAAGCGATTGGGATAGCCTCCCGGACGATGTGAAGAGTACTTTTGATCGTTTAGGCATCCCAGAGGCGGAGCGTTCGTACTTAGCGGGCGTTGGTGCCCAATACGATTCCGAGTTGGTGTACCACAACATGCAGGACACCGCTGCCAAAATGGGTATTGTGTATTCGGGGATCGAAGAGGCTCTTAAAGAGCCAAAATGGGAAGCGCTTATTCATGAGAAGTTCATGACGCTTATCCCTCCAACCGATCATAAATTCGCCGCTTTGCATGGCGCTGTGTGGTCGGGTGGCAGTTTTGTATATGTACCCAAGGGAACAAAACTTGATTTTCCGCTGCAGAGCTATTTTCGTCTGAATGCCAAGGGTGCGGGCCAGTTTGAGCACACTCTTATCATTGTTGAAGACGATGCCGATCTGCACTTCATTGAGGGTTGCTCCGCGCCCAAGTACAACGTGGCAAACCTCCACGCCGGCGCCGTCGAGCTCTTTGTGGGCAAGCGCGCGCACCTGCGCTACTCGACCATCGAGAACTGGTCCAAGAACATGTACAACCTCAACACCAAGCGTGCGCGCGTGGACGAGGACGGCGACATCGAGTGGATCAGCGGCTCCTTCGGCAGCCACGTGGGCTACCTCTACCCCATGAGCGTGCTCAACGGCCGCCGCGCCCGTTCCAGCTTTACCGGCATCACCTTTGCCGGCGCCGGTCAAAACCTCGACACCGGCTGCAAGGTCGTGCTCAACGCACCCGATACCTCGGCAACCGTCGAGACCAAGGGCATCTCCAAGAGTGGCGGCATTCAGACCTTCCGCAGCTCTATTGTGGCGACACCCAAGGCCGAGGGCTCCAAGGCAACCGTGAGCTGCCAGTCGCTGATGCTCGACGACCAAAGCCGCTCCGACACTATTCCGGCCATGGACATCCGCGCCAAGAACGTCGACATCGGCCACGAGGCCACCATCGGCCGCATCGGCGACGATAAGGTGTTCTACCTGATGAGCCGCGGTATCTCGGAGGAAGAAGCCCGCACTATGATCGTCAACGGCTTTGCCAACCCGGTTTCCAAGGAGCTGCCGCTGGAGTACGCCGTCGAGATGAACAACCTGATCAAGCTCGAGATGGAAGGAGCGATCGGATAATGAAACAGGCCACGAACACCGCTGCTACCACCCTTGAGCAGGTCAATGCGATGCCGGCTGCCACTTGGGGTTGGCTCAAGATGAACCAGACCAAGCTCGAGCTCTCTGACGAGCTTGCCGCCGCTCCCGCCGAGGCCGTTGAGGCTGAGGGCTTGGAAGAGCAGTTTGCTGGCGTGGCAGACGCGTTCGACGCCGCCATGGACGCCATGGCCGAGCGCTTCCCCGAGCGCCGCGCCTCCGCCCCTGGCGATGCCGCCGACCGCGCCCGCATCACGCGCGAGACCGAGCTTGACGTGCCCGCCACCTCCATCTACCAGGCCGGTGCCATTAAGCTGGAGGAGGAGCTCTCCCCCGCTGAGGCCTTCGAGACTGGCATGGGCGAGGCTGCCTACACCTACCTGGCCGAGCACGCCACTAAGCGCGTCGTCATCGATGTGCCCACATACCAGCACGCCACGGTTACCGTGCGTGTGAGCGGTGTCGATGCCGCCGCGGCCATCGCCGCCATCGACGTCATCGCCCGTCCCCAGTCGACGCTCAATCTGCATATTGCCCTAGACTCCCCCGTTACCGGCGAGGGTGTCGTGGGCTCCGTGCTACGCGTGTGCACCCACGAGTACGCCACCGTCAACGTGACCTGCACGCAGACGCTCGACGATAGCTGGATCGCGCTCGACGACACCGGCCTGTTCCTGGACGAGGGCGCGCGCGTCAACGTGCAACACACCGTCCTGGGTGCCGGCGCCAGCGCCACCGGCCTTGCCGGCGACCTACTGGGCGATACCGCCAAGGTCACCATCGATACTGACTACCTGGGCGCCCGCGAGCAGGTGCGCGACTTTAACTACGAGCTGCGCCACCGCGGTCGCAAGACCGAGTGCGAGATCGACGCCAACGGCGTGCTGACCGGCACGTCCAAGAAGGTCTACCGCGGCACCATCGACCTCGTGCACGGCTGCAAGGGTGCCGTCGGCACCGAGCGCGAAACCGTGCTGTTGGCCAACAAGGGCGTCGACAACAAGACCGTCCCCGTCATTCTCTGCGACGAGGACGACGTTGCCGGCAACCACGGCGCCACCATCGGTCACGTCCGCGACGAGCAACTGTTCTACCTCGCCTGCCGAGGCCTTGACCAAAACGCCGCCGAGGACCTGTTCATCCGCGCCAAGCTGGAGGACGCTGCGCTTTCCGCCACCGATGAGCGCACCCGCGCCGCCGTCGTCCGCCTGGGCAACAACTTGATCGATAACTTTGAGGAGGAGCTCGCATGATCGACACCGAGCACGTTAAATGCGATACCTGTACTGCCCCCGAGCCCATGGAACTCGACGCCAGCGACGAGGCCTCGCGCGGCTGGCCTACCGTCGACATCGAGACCAATCCCTACAAGGCGCAGTTCCCGCTGTTCCAGCAGCACCCCGAGATCGCCTTCCTCGATAGCGCGGCCACCGCGCAGCGCCCCGCCTGCGTGCTCGACGCCGAGCGTGACTTCTACCAGCGCATGAACGCCAACCCCCTGCGCGGCCTGTACTCGCTGTCCGTCGAGGCCACCGAGGCCATCGCAAAGGTGCGTCAGCAGATCGCCGACGTCATCGGCGCCCCCCAGGCCAACGAGGTCGTCTTCACCCGCAACACGAGCGAGTCGCTCAACCTGGTCGCCAAGAGCTTTGCGCCCACGGTCCTCGAACCGGGCGACGAGGTCGTCATCACCATCATGGAGCACCACTCCAACCTGATTCCGTGGCAGCAGGTCTGCCGTGAGACCGGCGCCAAGCTCGTCTACCTCTACCCCACCAAGACCGGCCAGCTCACCACCGAGGAAGTTCTTGCCAAGGTGGGCCCCAAGACCAAGATCTTGGCCGTGGGTCAGGTCTCTAACGTCCTGGGCGTTGAGAACCCGGTCAAGAACCTCGGCAAGCTCGTGCACAAGTACGGCGGCTATCTGGTCGTCGACGGCGCGCAGTCGCTGCCGCACATGCCGGTCGATGTGGCCGACCTTGGAGCCGATTTCTTTGCCTTTAGCGCGCACAAGGCCATGGGCCCCATGGGCATCGGCGTGCTGTGGGGCAAGATGGACCTGCTCAACGCCATGCCGCCCATGCTTACCGGCGGCGAGATGATCGACTCGGTCACCGAGCAGGACGCCGTCTGGGCGCCCGTCCCCGAGAAGTTCGAGGCCGGCACGCAGGACGCCGCCGGCATCTTCGCCACGGGCGCGGCGCTTGACTACCTGGTTAACACCGTGGGCTACGAAAACATCCAGGCACGCGAGCAGGCACTCGTCCACTACCTGATGGGCGAACTCATGCAGCTCGACTTTGTCCAGATTATCGGCTCCATCTATTGGGACAATCACCATGGCGTCGTGAGCTTTAACGTCAAGGGTATCCACCCGCACGATGTCGCGAGCATCATGGACATGGACGGCGTCTGCATCCGCGCCGGTCACCACTGCGCACAGCCGCTGCTCACCTGGCTGGGCGTCGAGAACCTTGCCTGCTGCCGCGCCAGCGTGGCCTTCTACAACGACAAGGCCGACATTGACAAGTTCATCGCCGGTCTGCATCACGTTTGGAGCACGTTCAATGGGTAATCTGTACACCTCCACCACATTTATGGAGCACAACTCGCACCCCGACTATAAGTACGAGATGGACGCTCCCACGCACGAGCACGACGGCATCAACCCCAGCTGCGGTGACGAACTCACCTTGCAGCTGCGCGTCGAGAACGGCGTGATCGAGGAGGCCTCCTTTACCGGTCATGGCTGCGCCATCAGCCAGGCCAGCGCCGACATCATGGCCGACCTCATCACCGGCGAGACGGTCGAGGAGGCGCGCCGCCTGGCGGGGCTCTTCCTCGCCATGATCCGCGGCGAACAGCTCTCCGAGGAAGACCTGGAAGACCTGGACGAGGCTGCCCAGCTCCAGGACATCTCGCACATGCCCGCCCGCGTCAAATGCGCCGAGCTCGCCTGGCGCACCCTCGACGGCATGCTCACGGGACAAAATAATCAGTAGTATTTGTCCCAAATCTTAAGAATTTTGTTGGCCGAATCGCTTGACTAAGAGTGGTTCGGCCATTTTCTATTCCGAGAGCTCGGCCTGTGCCTTCACCCGCGCATAAGCGCGCACGATACGAGAGACGGTACTTTTGCCAATCCCGGTATACCGCTCAATCTGGCGCACCGTAAAACCGGCATCGTGCAATCCAAGAATAACGATGTTGCGCTGCGCCGGCGGTGCAGTTTTAACCCCGTTGAGCGGAACCCCGAGGCTCTTCGCCATCTTGTCGGCAAAGGCGCGGCGTTCCCACTCCGTCTCTTTCATATCGCCCAGCGCTGGCTCGCCGCCGTCGGGCGTCGAAAGCGAATGGGTAATAAAGCCCTCGGCAGAACCAAAAAGCTCAAGCACGCAAGAAGGATCAGAAAATCCCCTCGCGACATCAGCCGCGTCACCGTCGTAAGCGCACAAATGCTCCGCAAAGCTGCTCCAGGGGTAACGCTCGATTAGGCTCATGCCCGCCTCCTGCGGATCGGCGTGAACGGAGCGAATAGCCTCCATCACCTGCCAGTCGGTATCGAGCGAGCGCCGGTCAAAACGGTTCTGGAACAGATGCCCTGTGTGCCCCGTGCGTTTATTGAACCGCCGCGCGTACGTCAAAAGCAGCCGGTGCATCGCCGCGCTCATCGCGTCCTCGTAATCTGCAAGCACCAGACGCACGTGATTGCCCATAAGGCACCAGGCGATAACCGTCACGCCCGCCTTGCGGCAGCACTCACGCATCAGCTCCAAAAACTCCCACCGGTCGTCATCAGTCTCAAAGATGTCCTGCTTTCCGGTGCCACGGGCACAAACATGGTAAAAGCCGGTAACCGTTCTCCAAACGCGCTGCATGGCGCTCCCTTCGCCGGGATCTGCTTGCCATCCAATACAGCACGATTGAAGCGTGCCATCAAAACATTCACGCAAAACAATACACTCGCGCGGCCAAAGGCAGTAATCAGGCGGCGAACGGCACCGTTGCAACAGGTCAACCCCCGCAATGCTTACGAGAGCTGACCAATAGCTTGCCCAAGACGGACCCCCTCTACGGAAGTTCGCGACCACAGAACATAGAGTTAAATCGTTTCAATTAAAACTTCCGGACTTCTCGCTACGAAAACTGAGCCGTTCGCCGAATATTCCGTGCATTTCGCGGTATTATAGGGGCTGCATGTCATGTCCCTTTCGAAGGGTCGCCCGGCAATCGCCAGCCACGACCCCCAGACGGGACGCCAACACGATAGAGAGGAGAGGCATGCAGTACTCACAGGAAGTGGAGAACATGTGCCCCGTTGCCAAGGGTGCATACCACGGCCCCGCACCCATCCCCGAGGAGGGCAAGTGGGTCCAGGCTAAGGAGATTTCCGACATCTCCGGTCTTACGCACGGTGTGGGTTGGTGCGCACCTCAGCAGGGCGCCTGCAAGCTCACGCTGAACGTCAAGGACGGCATCATCGAGGAGGCCCTCGTTGAGACCATCGGCTGCTCGGGCATGACCCACTCTGCCGCCATGGCTTCCGAGATCCTTCCCGGCAAGACCATCCTCGAGGCCCTCAACACCGACCTCGTCTGCGACGCCATCAACGTTGCTATGCGCGAGATCTTCCTGCAGATCGTTTACGGCCGCAGCCAGACCGCGTTCTCCGAGGGCGGCCTGCCCGTGGGCGCCTCCCTCGACGACCTCGGCAAGGGCCTTCGCTCTCAGGTCGGCACCATGTTCGGCACCAAGGCCAAGGGCGCTCGTTACCTCGAGCTCGCCCAGGGCTACGTCACCCGCATGGCTCTCAACGACAAGAACGAGATCATCGCATTCGAGTTCCTGAACCTCGGCAAGTTCACCGACGCCGTCAAGGCCGGCAAGACCCCCGAGGAGGCCATCGCTGGCGCTATGGGCCACTATGGTCAGTGGGAGAACGCTGCCAAGTACATCGACCCGCGCACCGACGAGGAGACTCACTCCGTCGCCAGCGTGTTCCCGGTTCACGAGTAGAAAGGGAGGGAAATAACTATGACTGTTACGTTCGAAGGTTACGAGCGCCGCGCTGACAAGATCAACAAGTGCCTCGCCGACAACGGCATCGCCTCCCTCGAGGAAGCTCTGCAGATCTGCACCGACAAGGGCTTCAACCCGCGTGAGATCGTCAACAACACCCAGTCCATCGCCTTCCAGAACGCCGAGTGGGCCTACACCCTCGGCTGCGCTCTCGCTGTCAAGCGTGGCGCCAAGACCGCTTCTGAGGCTGCCGCCATCATCGGCGAGGGCATCCAGGCCTTCACCGTTCCCGGCTCCGTCGCCGAGGACCGCAAGGTCGGTCTGGGCCACGGCAACCTGGGCGCTATGCTGCTCTCCGACGACACCGAGTGCTTCGCCTTCCTGGCCGGTCACGAGTCCTTCGCTGCCGCTGAGGGTGCTATCGGCCTGGCTCTGAACGCCAACAAGGCTCGCAAGAAGCCGCTGCGCGTCATCCTCAACGGTCTGGGCAAGGACGCTGCTCAGATCATCGCCCGCATCAACGGCTTCACCTACGTGAAGACCCAGTTCGACTACTTCACGGGCGAGCTCAAGGTCGTCGAGACCATCCCCTACTCCGATGGTCCCCGCGCCGCCGTCAACTGCTACGGCGCCGACGACGTCCGCGAGGGCGTTGCCATCATGTGGCACGAGAACGTCGACATCTCGATCACCGGTAACTCCACCAACCCCACGCGCTTCCAGCACCCCGTCGCTGGCACCTACAAGAAGGAGCGCCTCGAGGCTGGCAAGAAGTACTTCTCCGTCGCTTCTGGTGGCGGCACTGGCCGTACCCTGCACCCGGACAACATGGGCGCCGGCCCTGCCTCTTACGGCATGACCGACACCATGGGCCGTATGCACTCCGACGCCCAGTTCGCCGGCTCTTCCTCCGTGCCTGCGCACGTTGACATGATGGGTCTCATCGGCATGGGCAACAACCCCATGGTCGGTGCCACCGTCGCCTGCGCTGTCGCCGTCGAGGAGGCCCTCAAGGCCTAATCTCGCCCGCGCGATGCTCATATAGTTGAGCTTTGGAGCCGCTACCTTTCGAGGTAGCGGCTCTTTTTGTTTGCCCCGTCTCAAATTGTTTACTCTTATTAAAGGGTCCGATGTATCAGTTGCGGTGAAATACGGACTGAATTGCATCCATACAGGCCAAAACAGTCCGTATTCCACCGCAACTTATCAAATGGGCCGACCGAAGTGGCCGAGTCCACCTGACGCCCACCTGCCATATTTGCCCTTTACCGATTTGCCGGGTCTTTGCGGCCCCATTGCCGATCACCCGTGCGACAATGCGCCGGACGAGAAAGGAATCCGATGGAATCGACTGATGTACTGGTAATTGGATCTGGCATTGCGGGCCTTTGTGCCGCAATCGAAGCGGCACGCACGGGCGCAACCGTCGCTGTGGCAAGCGCCGGCAAGACCATGAGTGGATCGAGCTTCTTCCCTGGAACCTGGGGCCTAGGGCTTATCGGACCCGTTAACGAAGACGACGAACAAGACCTCATCGACACCATCCAGACCGTCGGCGGCGGTGTCGCCGACCCCGAGCTTGTCCAGACGTTTGTCCACGGCATTCCCCAGGCAATTGAATGGCTCGAGCAAGACCTGGGCGTTGAGCTCAAGCGTCCGCAAAACGCTGAGAGCGCTCAGCAAAAGCAGTTTATCCCCTGCTTTGACCACAAGACGCGCATGTGGCGCGGCCTCACCCGCAAGCCCCTTGAGGACGCTCTGACAGCCCGGATCGAGTCGCTCGGCATTCGCCTGCTCCCCCGCCATGAGCTTATCGACCTTATTAAGGACACGAACGGCAGAATCACCGGAACCGTGCTCTACAACCTCACCGAAGATCGAATCGTGCCCTTTGCTACCAAAGCCACGATCATCGCAGCCGGTGGCACGGGTGGCCTGTTCGAGCGAAGCCTCACTTCCGCCGACGTGCTCAGCTCATCACAGGCCATCGCGCTGGCGCACGGCGCATCGCTTACTAATATAGAGTTCATGCAGATGATGCCCGGCTTCATCGAGCCCAAGCGCAACCTTGTCTTTAACGAGAAGACCTGGCGCTACGTACATGTAGACCAGCCGGCAGATATTGCCGACGACAAGCTGGACGACCTGCTCGAGCAGCGCTCTGGATATGGTCCCTTCACGTCACGCTTGGCCTCCCGCGCTATCGATCTCGTCATCGATCAGGCAGGTGTCGAAGGCCTGGCACTCCACTACGACTTCCCCCGCGAGGATGTCCCAGAGTTTGTGCAGACCTTTGCCACCTGGCTGCAAGACGAGCACGGCATCGCCCCGACTGACGAGATGCGCGTTGCGATGTATGCCCACGCCGCTAACGGCGGCATCAAGATCGATAAGACCGCGTACACAGGCGTTGAGGGTCTCTACGCTTGCGGCGAGGCGACAGGCGGCATGCACGGAGCCGACCGCATTGGTGGCTTGTCAAGCGCCAACGGCATCGTGTTCGGGCGCATCGCAGGCGCATCGGCAGCCCTTGCAGCGCAGAAAGAGCCTAAGACAGCCCTGAAGGCGGATATCGCCCTCCCCCAGCACAGCATTGCCACAACAGATGCCGAGCGCCTGACCCGCAGCCTTAAGCACACGATGAGCACCTATTGCATGATCAACCGCACCGAGACGGGCCTATCCGAGGCACTACACGAGCTTGAGGACTTGAAGACGGAGGCTACGACCTTGAGCACACAGAAAGCCCAGGACAGCGAAGTCGCTGCCCTCGCCCGCCTACAGTCGCAGATTCAGTTGGCAACGGAAATGGTCAAAGCCATGCGCAAGCGGACCGAAAGCCTGGGTTCGCATTATCGAGCGGACTAAATCGATTCTCACTTAGAGTAAGATCACGATTTCTCAACATGCATCGAGCCCCGTAAGCATGATCTCTCTAAGGAGAACACGCTTACGGGGCTTTAGCCGTGTTTTCCCTAAGGGAATCACGGTACAGGTTACTCAGCTCCGCGCTCCGACGGGTTCGACCCCATGAAAGGTCAACAAAAAAGCGACCAGCCTGAGCCAGTCGCTTTAACAATCTTTGGGTGGGCCGTCAGGGGGTCGAACCCTGGACCTTGGGATTAAGAGTCTTGAACGTGATGTTATGGAGTGCCTTGTAGCAGCAAAATCGCAGGTAGTTATGTTTCCACACGCTCTCACCGCACTGAAACTGCATTGCAGAACGGATATTGACGGATATCTGGCAATGCATAAAGCCCCTCCCCGGCAGTTCATGCCGGGGAGGGGCTGCATCTATCAATTTCTAAAGTCTTTTTGGCTGCCGACGCGCACGATTGCCCATCCGAGAAGACCGGTCAGCAGTCCTGCAGCAGCGCCGACAATAAAACAGATATCAAATGGATTCATATGCACACCTATCGATAGAGTTGCTTGACGAGCGCTTGGCCGATGGCGACGTTGGTGTCGCGGCCCTGGTATCCGTCCGCACCCGATGATCCGCACGAGATACCTTGAGCGATGAGCCACTGCTGGTGTTTGAAGACCGTTCCCGAACCCATCTGTCGCGCCTGAACACCGCCGACCACGGGATAGACTTTGCATCCGACCTTGTCCTGCAGGGCGCGGACGGCATTCGAGCCAACCCCGCCCTTGACGTACTCGATTACGCCGCGGTCGCATGCCCAAAGGTATCGCTCATTCGCCGGCCATTGACCGGAGATCACGCCATCGGCAGTCGTGCCGAGCTGGCATTGCAGCTCCTTGGCCATCTTCGGGCCGAAATATCGCGTGTCTCCGAGGCTCTGGACCGTATTGTCCGCGACTTCCGTATTTGACCCATTCAGTGTCTTGCCATCGCCAAGCCAGTAGAGCGTGCCGTCCCATGGGTAGCTGTAGTACGCCTTGATGTTGGACTCGCGCCCGGTCTGGTCGCCCTTGGTGCCGGTGACGGTCCCCTTTTCAGAAATGGAGAATTGGGCCAAGAGGTCGCCGCGAGCGGATCCATAGGGAGAGACGCACACGGCGGTGTGGCACTTCTCGTTGAGGTAGATGTCTCCACGCTGGGCGGACTTGACGCCCATCTTACGCCAGCCGAAAAGGCCCGTCTTGAGCAGCTGCTCCCGCATGTTTCCGGTATACGAGGCTCCGAAGGTATTGACGCCGACCGCGCGGAGGGCGGTCACTACGGCCGAGGAACAGTCGCGATCGCCACCGGCAATAGTGACGGTGGTGCCGTCGGACAGACAAATCGTCTCGGTCGTTCCGTCCCCCATGCGGTTGGCCTGCGAGTATCCGTGACCGCCGCCCCCATCATGGGAGACGAGGTGTTCCATGACCTGCGCGAAGGCCTCGCGCTGTGTGATGGCCATGGCCTACTCAACCGCCTTGGCGTCATATGCGGCATGGGGCTCGCTGTACGACATGGCACGCTTCGAGTCCGACGCGCCCTTGGTGGTCGGATCGACGATCACGCCGAAGCCGGCGAGAACGGTCAGGATGATTCCGACGAGCTGGATGAGCGACCCCTGGGAGATAGGCGCCACGACTCCGAGGATTCCGAGCACCTGATAGGCTGCGCTGATTACGGCGGCGGCCAATGCCGCGAGCGTCTGCTTATTCTTGAAGCGAAGGGCCCAGTTGATTTTCATTTTTCAGCTCCTAATCTGACCCGCCGATACCGTGATGCAGGTCGTAATTCTTCTCGACGCGGTCGAGCCGGTTGAACAAGGTGATGACCTGTTGCTCGACCTTCGTGAGGCGCTCGCCGTGGTCGTCGAGCTTGCGGTTGATCTCCTTGACGCCATCCTTGATCTCGCTCGTGTCGCCGCAAAGGCTGTCGAGCTTGTCTTCGGTCCGCTGCTCCTTGGCAGACGATGTTTTGGATACGGAGACGCGCCCGATGAAGAACGTGACAATCACAACGGCGGCCGAGAGGACCGACGTTGCCTCCCCGATGCTCAGCGCCGGCACCCTAAACCTCCTCCGCGTACTCTTCTCCGACGATCTCCTCATATTCGTCGCATGTGATCCACTTGCAGGCCACGGCTCGATGCACCATGGCCTTGGTCCAGAGGCCGCGCTCGTAGTAGCGCCTCACCTTGTCATAGTTCTTCGAGTGCGCCGCCGTGGTTGCAGCCTTGACGCGTCCCGCCATTACTGTTCACCCCCGACCGTCATCATCAGGTAGTCGATGTTTGCCGTGTTGGTCTCGGTTTGGCTGGGCTCGGCGACCTTCTCGCGCATTTGCTCAAGCAGCTTGTCCACGTCCGGGGCCTCACCCTTTCCGTAGGCGGCGACGGCCGCGGTGTAGGCGAGCTTTCGCGCCTTCCGCTCAACGTACTCGTCATCGTCGATAACGCCCGCGTCGTGCGCCGCGTCGGGGTCGCCGATCTGCGACAGCAGATCGCGCAGGGCGTTGACCTCGGCCATGGTGCCGTCTTGAAGCTCGTTGGGGCGCGGCATGTCTTCCTCAGTGTCCATGCGGACTCCTCTCTTGTCGGGGAATGTGCCGCCATCGTATTGGCGCCGTGAGATTGCCGGGCCGCTTTGATGGGCGCAAAGGAAGAAGGCGCGCCGCGGCACGCCTTCGATGCTTCTGTTATTTCGCGGCCGCTTCGCTTAGGCCGCTGCTTTGAGTTGCCGGTTCTCCGCTATTGCGAGGGCTTGCCTCCGCTTGAATCGTCCCTCGGGTTGGCCTGCATTGAGCACCCCCCCTCCCGCGCGAGATTTTCGAACAGGCTGCGGTACAGCGCGTCCATGGCCCGCACGCTGCGGTGCGCATCCAGCCGCTTCATGCCGCCGCGCCAGCTCTGGTAGCTCCGCTCAACCTGCTCGGGGGTCATGATGCCGTCGGCGACCATGCGGGCCATCTTCTTCAGCTTGCGGCGCTCGCGCGTGATGGAGTCGCGGCACGGCTTCACGACTATGCGGCCCGTCTCCGTGTAGAAGATGCGCTTCTTCAGCCACGTGAAGCCGCGCGTGAGCTTCACCACGCGGGTCTTGCGCGGGTTCAGCTCTATGCCCAGCTCGGCGCACTTGCGCCCTATCAGCAGCAGGCACACCTGCAGGTACTCCTTGCTCTCGTGGATCAGGTAGAAGTCGTCCATATAGCGCCCGTAGGCCTCGGGGCGCAGCATCTCGATTGCGTAGTGGTCGATGCGGTTGGGGTGGGCCACCGCGCATATCTGGTTCGGCTCGCTGCCCAGACCCAGGCCCACCTCGCCCTGTGCGTCTATCAGGCGGTGCTCGAGGGCGACCACGCGCGGATCGAGCAGTGCGTCGGCCACCTGCCGCTTGACGGGTTCGTGGGCTATGCGGGCGAAGTAATCTGAGAAGTCGCCCAAAAGGATGTATCCCTCGCGCCTGTGCCGCCGCCAGTGGTCGGCCAGGTGGCGCTTGAGCAGCTTCAGGGCGTAGTCGGTGCCGCGCCCCTTGATGTTGGCGGAGTTGGCC
Organism: uncultured Collinsella sp.; assembly: GCA_938005465.1. Lineage (GTDB taxonomy): Bacteria > Actinomycetota > Coriobacteriia > Coriobacteriales > Coriobacteriaceae > Collinsella. The sequence goes on along the minus strand of CALLNU010000021.1, from coordinate 118,046 downwards.
GTTATGAGTGTCGGGACTATCGCGGGTACGAGGGCGTTCTGAGAAAGCGACTTCTGAATCACTCGCTCTGAGAAGTGCACGGCGCTGATGTGGCGCAGCTTGCCGCGCTCCCACAGGTCGAAGCGGATGAAGCCCCGGCATATGTCGCGGCCCTCCAGAAGGTCGTTCCTCGATTTGACCGCGTTTCGCAGATAGTCCTTCATATAACGCTGCGTGGACGCCTTCCACATCACGCCGCCCGCCGCCTGCTTGGAGGCCTTGCAAAGGCTGTTGAGGTCGGCCACGGCCTCAAGGGTGCACGGCTTCACACGCTCGGCCTTGGCCTTGGCGCGCCTCTCCTCGCGGCGCTTGCGGCGCGCGGCCCTTCTTTCCTCGGAGTTCATCGAAGGCACCCCGCACGGCTCTCAGTGTGGCTCTGGCAGCCGCTTGAGGTATGGCCATGAAACGCGGCGAAGCCACGGAGCGCCGCGCCATGCAAGCAGCGTCCGGCCACCCTCGCGGGGTGCGTATTTACGGGCGCATGCCCGACGGTCGCGCCTTCCTTCCTCTCCGCGCTCTGCTTTCGGCCCTGGGGCCTACTCGGTCTGGCAATAAGGGAATCCGGGGCGGGGGCGAACCCAGACGTTCGTCGCGGAGTTGTAGTTGGCATTGCCGTTGTTGTTGACGTAGCACACGTTGGACGAGGAGCCACCCATGACGGAACGCAGCCACCAGTTGTACCGATATACAAGGCGGGACCGCCGTCCATTATAGCGAACGCAGGCGCTCTAGCTCGGCCTCGGCCTCGGCTATGCGCTCCTCGGTGGACTTCTTGCCGGTGACGCGCACGTTCTTGCGCGCGCCCTTCAGCAGCCTGATCTCCTCCTCGACCATGGCCGCCAGCTCCTCGAAGCGGTTGGCGTTCACGGGCAGGCCGATATCCATGAGGCACTGCATGTCCAGCATAAGCTGCTCGCAGTCCGCTATGGCCAGCGTCAGGTAGCGTTTCCTCTCCAGCGCGTTGAACGAGGTGTTGGGGTAGAAGCAGTCGGCGCGGTTGACGTTGTACACGATGCCGCGCGCCGTCTCCACGGTCGGCACCGCGTTCAGCAGCCTGTAGGCCTTGGGCACTACCGAGGAGGACGCCATCAGCTTGTTGACCTCCACGCGGATGGCGATCGCTTGAGTGAAGAACTTGTACTCGGAAACCTCGCGGTTGCGCTGGTAGACGCCGCTCACGTGCACCTCCTGGGGAAACTGGCGGAAAACCCGGCCCGCTTCGCGGGCAGGAGGCGACCGCGCAAGGCGGTCGCCTAGAAGCAGAGTATAGAGCACTCGGCTGGCTAGCCGACGAGGAAGCCGGGGCGGGGGCGAACCCAGACGTTCGTCGCGGAGGTGTAGCCGGCAGAGCCGCCGTGGCTGACGTAGCACACGTAGGACGAGGAGCCACCCATGACGGAACGCAGCCACCAGGCGTACCGATTTCCGTTGACTCGGTGCGCCGTGTCCCTGAACAGGTCCCACTGGCAGTCGAAGCCCACGCTGTAGCCCTTCGTCCCCCACACGGGGCAGCCGTACACCTCCATCTCCGACAGCGAGAACACCTTGCCGATATCCTGCCAGCTCCACGAGTTGGAGTCGTTGAGCGCGCCGCTTGCGCTGTAACGCTCCTCCAGCAGGACGCGCTGGGTCAGCAGGTACTTGGTCAGCCCCTCGGGCAGGCAGGCCTCGAAGGCCGTCTCCCACGCCTTGAGGTTGCTGTTGGGGTAGGGGCATTTCTGGTCGGCGGTGCCCTGGTTCGTGTTGGTGGTGTTCCACATCAGGAAGCTGTCGTTTGCCACGCCTGTCACGGATTTTGCCACGGCCACGGGGGCGGACGCCACGAACGCGATATGGTGGCCCTTGCTGTTGTCGCCGCAGTAGAGGTACGGGTCGATGTGGGCAAGCAGGAACCGCGCAGATTGCTGGGTGGTGACGGCGGACGCGCTCACGAGAGGCACGTCGATGTAGTCCCCGACGCGAAGGCCCGCGAAGTTGCCGGCCGCCGCTCGCTTGTGCAGCGCGTCGTACACGCTGCCGCTGCCGATCTCTCCCGCCAGGATGGTGGCGATGTTCTGCCCGCCGTACTTGCCGATTTGGCCCTGGCGGTTGTACTCGGCGTTGTTGAGCGCCGTCTGCGCGTTGCTGCGCGCGGTATCGTCGATGACGTTGAGCGGCTGGCCGCCTACGACCAGTGTCTTTGCATTTGCCATTTATCCTCCTTAGGCAAGGGTTACCGTGCTGCCCGAGACCGAGCACGTGCCGCCGAACGACACCGTGTCGCCGGACACCGACGCCTTGGATGCCGGGCAGTAGACGGTCCCGTCCATGTAGATGAACTTCCCCGTCGCGTCGGCGAGCATCGTCGCGAGCTGGCCGTTCTGGCGGCGCAGCTCCGCGATATCGGATTCGCCGCCGGCGCCCTGCGCCACCGAGTTCGCGATCTGCAGCGCCTGGTTCGCGGCGGCCTCGGCATGAGACGCCGCGCCGTTGGCCGCGGCGGCCGCATTGCTCGCCAGCGCAGTCGAGGCGCTTGCGGTATCGTTCGCGGCATTCGCCTTCTGAACGGCGGCGTTGGCGTTCTCGGTGGCAGTCGAGCACTTCGCGGCGGCCGTTCTGGCAGCTCCGGCGGCGACGTTGGCGTCATATGCCTGGGTCTTTGCGGTGCCTGCGGCGCTGCTCGCCAGCGACGCGGCGCTCTCGGCCCTCTTTCGCGCCGCCTCGACTTCGTCGTAGTTTGCCGGGCGGAACAGGTAGGTGGTGATGCTACCGTCGCTCTCCGTCACGTCGAGGCCTTCGATATAGTCGTCCTCCCCGACCTTCACCTCGTAGACGGCGGACCCGTCGCTGTTGTTGGCCATGCGGATTCCCTTCCGCGGGCCTGCGCCCGCACGATAATCAAGCGATGATCCCGATCGCCGTCCAGAGCGGAGGCGACCCGATGAGGATGGCGCGCTGACCGGGCGCCGCGCCCCGGCAGGACGTCGTCATGCAGATGCCGGCGACAACCGAGCCCCCGATGCGCACGTCGACGGTCCTGGAGTCCGCCGCGACGACGGTGCCGTAGGCGATCGAGACGCCGGGCGCCGATGGGCCGGCGACGATATCGGCGAGGTCCGCGGCCAGGGACGGCATGACGCTCACGAGGCATCACCCCTCATGTACATGCGGAGCTCGATCCTCATGGGGCATCCCATCGAGAGCTCGAGGTCCATCTTCCGGATGCAGGCGCGGGCGAGCTCGATCCCGACAGACGGCAGCCTGATGGCGCACGCCGAGTAGACGTCCGCCGACGGGTTGAAGATCGCCGTGATGGTCGGGCGGCGGATGACCGAGCACTCGGTGGCGAGCAGGCTCGCCGCTTTCTCGTTCGCAGCCTCGACCGCGAACTGCGTTGCCACAACGCCCTCCTCGACCTTGACCTGCGCTACGTCGATGTACGATCCGGTCGGCGCGCTAGCGGCAAGGTAGATGTAGCCCGCGCTGTATTCGTCGGACTTGGCCGGGGTGGCCGTGAGCGACAGCCTCGTCCAGCCCGGCCCGATGGCGACCGTCGCGGTCTCTCCCCCGTCGTCCTCGCGCCAGATTGGCTGGACCCTCACCTGCACCCTCTGCGACGCGTAGAGGTAGACGGACTCGGTGTACGGCTGGCCCTTCTTGAGGGATATCTTGTCCTGGGCGATGCCGATCTCACCGGAGCCCGACCCCTTCGTGATGCGGATCGCCTGGCTGATGCCGCCGATCGGGCACCCGGAGACGCCGACGGTCTCGATGGTCCCCCCGCCGCCGCTGGACCTGAAGGTCGCGCTGTCGTGGGTGCCGTCTCCGGCGAGCGGGTAGGAGCCGCCGGCGATGACGCTCTCCCCTGACGGGAGGTCGCTGTACTGGTACCGCTTCACGATGCGCCGGCCCGTGGAGACGGTCGACCACTCGCTCTGCGGGCTGTCGTCCGAGGCCGTTCCCCTGACGCTCTCGCCCTGGGTAGCGAAGTCGACGTGCACCACGTTCACCGCGTCGAAGTCGTCCTGCTCGTCGGTGAGGTCGGAAAGCACCCGGCAGTCCTCGCCCTCTGAGAAGGTGCGGTCGATCGGCCTCGCCGCCGGCTCCAGGTAACGCCTGAACAGCACGCGCCCGTAGGCGTCGGTCGACGCGCTCCTGAATCCTGCGGCCGAGAGCAGCCTGTTGACCGCGCCCAGCTTGTTGTCCGGCGTGTCCGCCGTGGCGGCGATCCCGAAGACCCATGCCGTCGACAGCGTGTAGTCGCTCGGCTCCGCGACCACCTCGAGCCCGCACCCCTCCGCGATCGCCTTGGCCGCGGAGACCGCGTTTGCGCCCGCCGGCACGGTGTACGGCTCGTCGAAGTCGTCCTTCGCGAGGTCGTGGAGTCTGCCGTAGAGCGTCGCGGTGCCGGTCGCCACCTCGCCGCTCACCGTGCGGGACGGCGTCGAGCACTCGAAGGTCCCCAGGCACACGGTGCGCGACGCGCCCGAGATCGGGTCCTCCACGTCGAGGTAGATACGCACGAAGTCGTTGCCCATGTCGAGCCTGCCGACGTAGTCCAGTGATGCGGACTCATAGGTGTCCGTGTCCTGGTTGCGGCTGATGCTCCCGCCGGTGAAGCACTCGATGGCGCCGGTCTCCAGGCCGGTCGGCCGCGAAACGCGGGCGTACCGGTAGGAGGTCCTGAACGACGCGAGCCAGATATCATCCGACACCGTTGGGCTCCCTCCATCGCTCCCTCTTCGTCGATACGGACACCCTGTAGTCCTCAGGCGCGCACCTGGTGAGCGTCCCCGTGACGGCGGCGAAGCCGCGGTCGCCCAGATGGGGTCGCACCCAGGCGCTTCCGTAGCGGCCGAACAGGCCGCGGACGCGCAGGTAATCGTCCTCCTCGATCGTGAACTCCATCGACTCCTTCATCGAGAGGTTGCCGCTCTCGAACCCCATGGGCAGGCCGCCGCCGACGAAGTGGAACTGGTCGCGCTCGCGCTCGGGGCTCGCCGAGTACTGCGGCGGGCCACCCATGTTCCTGTCGCCCACGACGACCTCGGAGGCGTCCGGCCCGAAGTTGAGGGCGAACCCGTCGCACGGGCACACGGTCCCCACCTCGGTCGTCGAGGTGGTTCCGGAGGCCGCGTAGCCGCGCGCGACGTAGGAGAACCCGACGTTGAGCGGCGGCAGGCGGTCGATGACGCTCTGCCCGGACTTGAGGCCGCTGGCGAGCAGGAGCCTCGAGCCGTCCGCGAGCACGCGCTCGATATCGAACGAGGCACACGGCGGCAGGCTGTGGACGGTGGCGCGCGTCCCCTTTATCGACATGCCGCCCCTGATGCGGATGTTGCCCTCGGGCGTCATGGCCATGGGGCCGCGCAGCTTGTGGTCCCTGACGGCGAACTCGGAGATGCCGTCTCGCACCGTGACGACGGCCGCGAGCGCCTCGTCGTAAGAGACGTTGACGATGGGCGTGGCGGGCACGAGCCAGTCGGTCGAGAACGAACGGGTGACGGTCGTGGACAGGCTCGAGCCGCCGCGGACGGTGAGCTCGAGGACGTACGCGGACCTGTTCTCCAGGCCGGAGGCTATCTCGTGCGACCGCTCGCCCGCGGCGACCGACGTGTCGATGACCGCTGAGCCGCCGCGCAGCAGCCTCAGGCGCTGATAGGTGATGCCCGTCTCGTCGACAGCGGTCCAGGCGGCGCGCAGCGGGAGCTCGACGACGGCCTCGCCGTCCTCCGTGGGGGTCGTGAAGAACGCCTGCGGCGGGTCGGCGACCCTGAACACTGTGTACTCCGACCACGCGCCCCATGACGGGTCGGCGCCCTTGGTGCGCACGCGCAGGCGATAGGTGCCCTTCACCGACAGGCTCAGGGTTGTCGCCGAGGCGGGGCCGGTGATGTAGTGCGGGACGGTCTTGCCGTCCGGCTGGATCAGCTCTATCTGGGCCGCCGACTGCGCGGTGCCGTCGGGGTGGTTCCGCGTCCAGCCGATGGTCGCCGTCGACCCCGTCGGGTAGGCGGGCTCGGCCCCCGAGACGGCCGGTGCGTACGGCGGGCAGATCGTGGCCACGGCGTTGGATGCCGTCCACGCGGAGAAGACGGTGTCCCCCGCGCCCGCCACGGGCTTCTCGCGGTAGGTGCGAACCTCGTAGACGACCTTCTCTCCCGCCACGGCAGACGGGTCGGTCATGGTCCAGACGCCCGGATCCTGCCTGTCGGCGGTAAGGGCGCGGGGCTTGTAGGTCCTGCCGCCGTCGGAGGTCGCGCGGACATCGAAGCCGCTAATCCAGGACGGAATATCGGGACCCCTGACGACCAGCGAGACCTCGCCGTCGCCGGAGCGCGATAGCGAGACCGATGCCGGTGGGGAGGGCGTCTTGTAGACGCGAACGGAGTTCGTTCTCTCCGATGTGCCGCCTCGCCAGCGCGCCCTCACGTCGTAGTCGTAGTAGTTGTTCGCCGACGTCGACGCGTCGCGCCAGTTGGAGATCGTGACGCTGTTGTAGGGGTTCTCGGTGTCGCCGCCGTTCGTATGGCGGTAGACGTTGATGCCGTCGTAGTACTTCCTGGCGTCGTCGTCCGGGTGGTTGACCCACTCGAGCTCGGTTGCCCCGTCGGTCGAGCGCGTGACCCTGAGGTCGGTCGGGGCCGCGGGCTCGTATGCCGGGACCTTGCCGATCCTGGCGCCCTCGCCGCAGGAGGTCGTCGCACCGACACCGCCGTAGCCGCCGACCGACACGGACTCGGTGTACGCCTCGACCCAGACGTCGTAGTCTTTGTCCTTGCGCTCCGCGTCGGTGTACCCGCTGACGGTGACGGCGCGCTTCCAGGAGGAGGTCGTGTAGCCGTCGCCCGACGCGCGCCAGACGCCGCCGACCTTGACGTGCAGGCGCACGCCGTAGCAGTACCAGTCGCCGAAGTCGACGGTGGCGGTCCAGTAGATGCGGGCCGTGGTGTCGTCGACGTTTGAGACCGATGTGGAGAGGCTGATCGAGTAGTACTTGACCCTGTTCCTGCTCAGTTCCTTGTAGGCCACCTGCTACCCCCTTCCGGTCCTGACGGTCCTCTTGAGCTCGGCGACCAGCGCCTTGAGCGCCTCCGCGACCCTCTCGTCGACCTCGAGGGCGGACCCGTCGAGGTAGATGTTGTAGACGTCGCCGCGCTGGCCGCCGATCCGCGCCATCTGCTCGGCGATGGTCGCCGCGAACGGCTCCGAGTACTTTCGGTTGGTGAGCGGGACGATGGCCTCGGCGCCGTCCTCGCCCACCCAGTCGAGCGGGTAGCCGGTGACCGGCGCGTCGACGATGGCGCCGTGCGCGTGCATGCGGATGCCGCCGTCGGCATGGCGTATGCCGCCGGCGGCCTTCTCGTTGCGCGTCCTGTTGACGGTCAGGTAGGTCGTGGTGATCGTCGCCGACCTGGAGTGGAACGGCTCGTTCATCACGGCGTGCATGGCGGACTGGCACCTGGGGAGCGTCGAGTAGCTCGCCTTGGCGGTCATCTCCTTGCTCTTGAGCTTGGTGCCGTTGAGCTTGTCCACGGCCGTCTGGGCCTTGTCGACTTCCTTCTTGTCGACTTTTGCCTTGCCGTTCTTGGACTGGAGAGCCGTGCCGTTCCAGGTCACGAGGTTGCCCTGGGCGTCGCGCAGGTCGCCGACGCTCACGTCGACGGTGCCGTTCTTGTCCATCAGCTGCGCGCCGTTCCAGGTGTACACGTTTCCCTGGGCGTCCATCAGCTGGGTCTGGTCGACGGTCACGTTGCCGTTCTTGTCGACGATCGGCTGCGCGTTGTAGTTCTGGACGGCCCACACCATCTGGTCGATGTTGCCGTTGAAGTTGCTGGCGAGCGCGGCGAGGTTGGCCGAACCGATGCTGTTGAGCGTCTCGGTGGAGACCCCGGCGGCGGCGCACGTGTCCGAGAACACTCCGAAGTCGATGTTCTCCTTCGAGAACGCCTTCTTGAGCTTGCCGCCCATGTCCTCGAGCGCGGCCTGGATCTCGCTAGCCGCCCGGACGGTCGAGGCGGCGCCCTCGTCCATCGAGACGCCCCACCCGTCGAGGTCGTCGACGATGGAGCGGGCGGTGCCGTCGTAGTCCTGCGCCAGCTTGGCGAGCTGGTCGTCGCTGAGGCTCGCCAGCTGCTCGGTGTCGACGCCGAGCTGTGTGAGCGAGCCGGAGACGGCGGACAGGGTCTCGCCGTTGGCCGAGAGCTGCGCCTGGAAGAGCGTGAGCTGCGCCTGGGCGAAGTGCTCGAAGGTGCTGCCGGCCTCCTGCGTGGTCAGGCTCGCGTCGCCGAGCTTGCCGTTGAGGACGTCGATGCTCTCCGAGGCGGAGTCGAACTGCTTCTTCGCCTCGTTGTACTCCCTGCCGACCTTCTCGGTGCAGGCGAGCGCCTCGAGCTCGCCCTTGGTGAGCTCCGGGTAGCTCTTCGCCAGCTCCTTGAGGCGGTCCTGGTAGGGCTTCGTCTTGGAGGCGAGCGTGTCGGCGGCCTCGGACTGGGCCTGGTACGCCTCGGTGAGGTTCGCCGTGAGGGCGCTCACCTCGGCCTCCTTCTTCTTGGAGGCGACGAGTTCGTCGATGGACTGCTTGAGGTTCTTGACGTTGCCGTCCGCGTCGACGTACTGACCGTTCGCCACGTCCTGGGCCGAGATGTTGAGGCCGAGCTGGTCGTTGAGCAGCTGGAGCGCCCAGGTTAGCCTGCCCTGGGCGTCGGTGGACAGGTCGGTCTTGCCGGCGTAGTTGTCGATGATCTGCTGTGCGGTGTTGAGCTGCGCGATCTGCGACTCGGCGGCCCTCGTGTTCTCGTTCATGGCGTCGACGTGCTTGCCGATCGACTCGGCGAGCTCGTCGACGGACATGGCGGAGAAGCTGGACTTCTTGCCTACATTCTCGACCCTGCCGGCGTAGGACTCGAGCGCCACGGTGTTTGAGGCCGCGTCGACCAGGCCGGTCGTGGCCTTGTTCAGCGCGTCCGTGCGGACCTGCCACTCGACCTGCTTCTCTACGAGTATGCCGATGCCGGCGGCCGCGACGGTGCAGCCGATCGCGACCGGGTTGAAGCCGATGCCCACCGCCTCGAGCGCCTCGGCGAACGTGCCGGCGCCCCCGCGGGCGAGCTTGAACGCCTCGGCGGCCTTGCCCGCGCCGCTCGCGACGCCGGAGAGGACCGGTACCGCCTTCTGCCACGCCGCGATGCCCGCCGCGCCCGAGACGATCTCGGGCGCCAGGCTCCTAAAGCCGCCGTAGAGCTGCTTGACCAGGGGCATCGACGCGGAGACTCCGCCGTTGACGACCTTGAAGAAGCCGTTCACGGCGCCCTTCGCGTCATCGAGCACCCCGGCGATGTTGTTCCTGCCGACCGCCTCGAGCGTGCCGGTGACGCCCTTCGTCACGGCGTTGGACATGTTCTGGATGCTCGTCTGGACGCCGCCGGCGGCGGTCTCGGCCTGGTCCTTGAAGGACGCGAAGCTAGCGCCGCCCCGCGTGTCGAGCTCGACCATCTTGTCCATGAGCTGGTCGAGCGTGATGGTCGGGTCCTTGCCCCCGCCGCCGAGCGCGGCGTACAGGTCGTTGGCGTTTGCCGTGGGGCCGAGCATGGATTTCGCCAGCTGGTCCATCTGGCCCGGCGCGGCCGTCGTCAGCGAGCGCCAGTCCTCCATCTCGGGCTTGCCCTTGGAGAGGATCTGGCGGAACTGCTCCATCGCCGCCGAGCACAGCTGGGTCGAGCTGCCCGAGGCGATGAGCATGTCGTTGAGCGCGAGGCCGACGTCGGTGGCCTTGTCGAGGTCCACGACCGTGGCGGTGATGCCCTGGACGACCGAGACCATGTCATCGAGCCTGGTGGGCAGGGTCGACAGGCGGTCGGACATCTTGCCGATCGACGCGTTGGCGGAATCCGCTGAGTACCCGAGGGACTGCATGACCTTCGGGTAGTTGTTGAGCGTGTCGAAGCGGCTGATCGCCGACCCGACATGGGACGAGACCGAGTCCATGGCCTTCGACGTGAGCGTCGAGAAGGCGCCTATCATCGCGCCGGAGCCGGCCAGCCCCTTCCCGAACCCGGAGCCCGTGCTCTTGCCGAGGCTGGAGCCGGACTTGCTCGCCTGCCCCTCGCACTTGCCGAGCGCGGACTCGACCGACTTGGTAAGGTTGTCGAACCTGGGGACGATCAGCAGGTCCGCGCGTCCGATCTCAGCCATCCGTCACCTCCACCCACTCGGTGTTCTCGATGCGGGCGCGAACCGACGCCGCGCGCTCTGCCGCGGCGCCGGCGGCGGCCACGTCCCTCGGGCGGGGCACCCTCGGGGCTTCCGATGCCTTGCCGCCGCACAGCGCGGTCGCCGCCGCGTAGACGCTGTCCACGATGTCCGCCGCCAGGTGCTGCTCTCGGGTCCAACTGCGCTCCGGGTGTAGGGCCGCCACGGTGAGCGAGCCGTCGGGCAGCGTCCTCACGAGGTCGTACGCCTCGGCGGCACCGACCTCGTCGTAGCAGCAGCCGTAGTAGGCCCTGAAGTCGTGCCTGAGCAGGGGCAGGTGACGCTCCTCGAGGTCGGCGAGCTCTAGAAGTTTTTTAGTTCGGCCGAGTAGAGCAGCTTGTTGTATGCGTAGCCCAGCGCGTCGTCGTCCTGCGTGCCGTCGTCCTCGGTCACGGCCTCCATGAGGCTCGCGTACTGCTCGTCGCCGAGGAGGAAGCGGAACGCCCCGTCGAGCTCCTCGGTCGTGCGGTCCTCCTTGTTCATGGCGTCGATGAAGCGGCGGTCGTGCGCGCGCTTGACGGGGATGCTCATGGCGATGCCGAGAACGGTCAGCTCGGCGCAGCGTCCTCGCTTCTGCTCGATGAGCTTCGCCTTGTCCGCAGCCGTCTGCGCGGCGGCGGTCGTGAAGCCGAGGACCTTGGCGTAAGCCTCGAGCTCGCCCTCGTCCATCATTGCCAGGTAGTCCTTGTTCATCTTTCCTCCCAGATAAAGGGCCGCCCCGGCAGTGCCGGGGCGGCGTTCTCGTTATGGCCCTGCCTACGCGGCGGGCTTTGCGCGGTAGATGTCGAACAGCGGCTTGTCCGCGGTCTTGAGGACCGTGAAGGTGAAGCCGTACTGCACCAGCCCGCCGGGCTTGTGCTCGACGTCGTCATAGGAGTCGATGGAGACGCGCGGGATGACGGTGCGGCGGAGGTTGCCCGTGTCCTCGAGCTCGTCGATGACGAGCGGGACGCGCACGTCGGAGTTGGCGACGGCCTTGATGTGGCTGAACGTTCCGTCCTCGTTCGTCTCGACGTTGTCGGCGCCGTAGCGCAGCTTGGCGACGGAGGAGCGGACGGACTCGATGAAGACCATCTTGTACTGGTGCTTCTCCTCGGAGACCTTGGTGAGCACGATGGACTGGTGCCAGCCCTTGAACTCGTTGACTGTCACGCCCTTGGAGGCCGTGAAGCCGTCGGGCGACAGGTCGCCCAGCGACACGAGGTCGGTGAGCGTGGAGATCTTGGTCGTGGCGTCGGCCGGGAGCGTCGGCTTGGCCTTGAAGCTCGTATACACGCAGCCGCCCTCGACGGGGGAGCCGGTGGTTACGAGCGAGGGGTCGATGTCGGCTGCCGGGGTCGCGTCCTCGGACGCGAGGGCGACCTTGGCCTCTTCGTTGTTGGATGCCATTTATCCTTCTTTCGGTTGGTATGTCTTCAGTCGGTACAGCGCGTACCAGCGCGGGGACCGGGCGAGGTAGTCGTAGTCGGTCCGCATCTCGAGCTCCTCGCAGGCGCAGAAGCCCCGCTCGAACGGCAGGCGCGACATGGCGTCGCCCACGCGCTCGGCGAGATCCTCGGCCTCGGCCTCGGTGGGCGCCCACATGAGCACCTCCACCTGAGGCGAGTCCACGAGTGCGTCCTGCCGCGCGCCCCGCACCGGCGGACCACGGCGACGGTCCCCGGTCGCTCCCCGGGCACGTTGACCCTCACGGGCACGCCGCCCAGGGCGGACTCGAGGATCGCCCTGAGCTCGCCCATCACGTTGAGTCTCGGCACGTTCCCTCCTTAGAGCAGGTGGTCGAGGGTGTGGTTGCGGTTCTGGTCGAATGCGCCGACCGGGGTCGCGACACGCACGACGCCGAGGGTGTCGCAGGAGCCCGACTTGACGACGCCCACGTAGGGGGCGCCGTCGAAGGCCCCGGGATGGAGCTTCTCGAGCGACTTGCGGTAACCCGACGGCACGTGGTGCGACGCGGCCGCGGCGTTGGCCTTCGCCGCGAGGCGGGCGGTCTCGGCCGCCACCCAGGCGCGGACGCCCGCGCCCTTCGTGACGGCGATGACGCCCGCGTCGCTGTGGACGAAGCGCCCGAACTTGATCTTGTCAGCCATGGACCCTCCCCGCCGTCGCCGTCATGTTCCACGCCGTGGGGCAGGGGTTCGTGATGTCGGGGGAGCCGACGACCAGCAGCGCGGTGTCGGGGTCGGCGGGCATGCCGCGCCCCGTCAGGGCGATGCGGCAGCGCGCCAGCGGCGGCCCAGCGTACGTCTTGGGGAACGCGATGGAGTAGCTCGCCTCGATGCCGTCCGGCCGGACGGCATCCCCCACATCAGATCCCGCCAGGGGCCTCACGAGGCACCCCGTGACGACGGTGGCCTCCCACTCGACGACAGGCTCGCCCATGGCGTCCCTGCCCGTCTCCGTGCTCGACAGCACCGTCACCTCCTCGCCCATCACGGCCTGCGCCCGTAGCTCGGGCACACGGTGCCGATGCGCTGGCCGCGCCCGAGGAGCCTCTTGAGCGCGGTGAGCGTCGAGCGGTCGAAGTAGGCCGTCCCGCTCGGGTTCTGGTAGGTGAAGCTCCCCTGGAACCCGTTGGCCGTGAAGCTCGACTGCGAGACGCCGGTGAGGTCCTCCACGCCCATGGGCGCGCAGGCCGGCTGGACCAGCTTCTTGCGGGCCGCGTCGGTCACCAGGTCGCGGGCAAGCTCGCGGGCGTCGCCCGTCAGGGAGCGGTAGCGCGGCATGCCGAGGGTCGCGCGGAGCTTCGCGCTCTGCCGCGACAGCTCGGCCGCGATGCGTTCCTCGTCGGTCGCCGCGTCCCCTGTGTCGATGCGGTACTCGTCGACCGTAGCGAACGCGTAGTCGTCCACGTCGGCCTCCTTACTTGGTCGTGATGGTTCCCTTCACGATGTAGTCCTTCACCTCGGGGAAGAACGTCGCGCCGGCGAGCACGTTGGTCTCGACCGACACGTGGTCGTACGCCGGGGTGTGCGCGACGCCGATCAGGCCGGAGTCGGAGACCGTGTACGTGAGGCCGGAGGTCGCGAGCTCGCCGAAGTCCACGCCGAAGATGCGGATGTTGTCGGCGGGGGTGGCGATCATGGTTCCCTTGGCGACCTGGTTGGTCAGGAAGACGCCCGAGAGGCCCAGGAAGTTCTCGAGGTAGGTGAGGCCGAACAGGTTCTGGTCGGTGATGGTGGCGGCGCCTAGGTAGTCGGCGGCGTCGTCTCGGTTGATGAAGTGGACGACGCGCTCGGCGGCGTCGCCGTTGGTCTCGAGGGTGTTGCCGAGCTTGGCGTCGACGGCCGCGGCGCATGCCTGCAGGCCCTTGCCGGTCGCCGTGCCCGTTCCCTTGAGCAGGAAGGAGAAGAACTGCGAGACGATGCTGCGGCGCACGAGCGATGCCATGTGCTTGTCGGTCTTGAGCACGGCGTTGACGTAGCCGGACTGCTGGATCGCCTTGTGCGTGGTCATGCGGCGGTACGGGAAGGCCTCGGCCTCGCCCACGGGCTCGTAGGTGGCGGTGAACTTGGACAGCGCGACCTCGTCGCCCTCGACGTAGGACGTGCCCGAGCTGGATCCCAGCTGGACTGCGGTATCGCCGGTGGCGGACTCCTTGGAGCCGGCGGTCTTTGAGTTGTTGAGCTCGCCGGTCACCTTGAGCATCTTGAGCGTGGTGCCGGCGGCGATGGTCTCGGCGCCGAAGATGCCGAGGACCTCGAGCAGGCGGTCGAGGTCGCCCTCGAAGTTGCGGATGAACTCCTGGTCCATCGAGGCGTTGATGGCCGTGGAGTCGGAGATGTTTGCGGGTACGGGCATGCTTGCCCCTTTCTACTTGTAGAGGTCCATGTGCGCGGCGCGGGCCATGATGCGCTTGGCGGGGTCCTTGATGGACTCGATGGACTCCCTGTTCACTTTCTTGCCTCCGCCGGATCCGCCCTTGTCGAGCGGGTAGCCCGGCTGGCGCGACTCGGCGAAGTCGGCGACGGCCTTGGCCGATGCCGTCATCGACTCCTCGTCGTCGCCGTGGATGAGCGCGGCCGGCACGCCGGTGGCCTGCGACACGCGGGCCAGGGTGCGCTCGCGCTCGCGCTCGGCCTCGGACGCGGCGAGGCGTCCCTTCAGGTCGTTGAGCTCGTCGTTGAGGGACTCGACGGTGGGCGCCTGCGCGCCCTGCGCGTCCCACAGGTCGGCCTTGCCCTTGTTCTCCTTGGCCCGGGCCTCCCACTTGCGGGACTCCTTCTTGAATCGCTCGGCCTCGGCCTTCCAGTCGATCGCCGGCGGCTCCTGCGGCGCGCCGGGCTCCTGGCCGGCGCCGGGCTGCGCGGGCGCGGCCGGCTGCGGGGGCTCGACGGGATTGGTCTCGGTGACGGTGCTCTGCTGGGTCGGCATCTTGCACTCCTTCCGCCCCGTGCGGGGCTCGCTTCTCGCCGCCATGCGGCGGCGCTGGCGGTGTTTTGGCATGGAAAAGGCCGCCTCCCGTGCGGGCTGCGGCCTCGTTTTCCTGCCGGCGCGTTGCGTGTCTTCGCCGGCGACGCTTGACGGCGCGTCGCGCCCGCCCTCCCACGGGGCGTCCTCACTTGGCCGAGAGCCTCTTGCTCACGCTCGCCGCGGTCTGCGCGAGCGACTTGGCGTAGGGGCTCCCGGGCTTGAAGCCCATGGCCAGACCCGCCCTGTTCGCGGTGGCCATGCGGGCCTTGAGGTCATCCGGGGACGATGCCCCCTCCATGTACCTCTGGATGTCGCCGATGCTCCCGAACCTCTTCCCGTCCACGAACGCGGCGACTACCTTGCTGCTCCTACGGTGGCCGCGTGGCCCCGAGCGCCTGGACCCCCATTCGGGGTGCTTCCCGTGGTACTCGTCGTAGAGCGCCGCCGGGTCGTAGCCGTCGAGCGCGGGGCTGTCGGAGAAGTCGGCGACCGGTATGCACCTGCAGCTCGGGTGGCGCTCGGCGCCGGCTGTCGCCGAGCTCTTGAACACGAAGCCGCGCGAGCCGATCATCCGGCACCAGTCGCACGCGCCGGCGTGCGGCACCAGCGCCCAGCGCGGGTGCGCGGGGTCGGCCATGGCGTTGCCCTGGATCGTGGCGTCCGCGTAGCCCATGACGCGCTGCACGGCCGTCGCCGCGAGGGCCGAGGCGGGCGCGGAAGCCCGCAGCGCCTCGTCGACGTCGCTCGCGAGGAGCCCGCCGTGGCCGGGGTCGAACTGCCGCGGCTCGTATCCCTGCGCCGGGCCGGCGCCCGAGCGCATGGCGGCGTAGAACTCGACGGCCGCGGCGGCGGCGAAAGATCCGAACTTGGCCACGAGCGCCGCGTAGGTGCGCGCCAGCGCCCGGTAGAGCTCCTCGCCGTAGAGTCCGGCGAACTCGTCTATCGCCTGCGCGACCGCCGCCTGCAGCAGGTCGGCGTTGATGCCGAGCGCGCGGGCATAGCGGTCGAAGTCCTCGCGCGGTATCACTCCGCCTCACCGCCGGCGGGCGGCAGGGCCGCGGCCTTCGCGGCCTCGATGGCCATCGTCTCTGCCATTGCGTTGAGCGACGCGATGGCCCCGCTCTGCTGCTTCTCGCGCTCCAGGCGGTCGATGGTCGGCTGGGACAGGCCCACGCCCTCGTAGTAGACGCGG
Source organism: uncultured Collinsella sp. (assembly GCA_938005465.1). GTDB lineage: Bacteria > Actinomycetota > Coriobacteriia > Coriobacteriales > Coriobacteriaceae > Collinsella. The sequence continues at coordinate 102,172 of CALLNU010000021.1, read as the reverse complement.
GTGCCCAGCATGCTCTCGTCCGCGGCGGCGAGCTTCGTCCACGCGTCGGCGCGCGCTGCGATGGTGGGCATCGAGGGGTCCTTGAAGTACGCCTGGACGGCGCGCTGCTCGTCGGTGAGCCCGGTTATCGGGACGCCGTCCTTGACCGCCATCATCATCTGCGCGACCGTCTCGAGCGCCTCGGCGTTATGCTCGTTGATCTGCTCCACCTCGAGGATGAGCGGGTCGTTCGCCGCGCCCAGGGCGTCCGAGGACGTGTAGGTGTTCGACAGCACGCCCAGCTGCGCCAGCGGGACGTTGGTCGCGCCGGAGAACCGCTGCGCGTCGTTCTCGAAGACGCGCGTGAAGTTGTCCGCCGTCGGTGCGGCGAACTGTCCCACGGTCGGGACGTCGCCGTCCTCGTCCTTGGTGATGGCGAGGAACGACCCGACGTACGCGTTGAACTTGGCGATGGGCGACGGCGGGGCGACTGCGCCGCCCTCGTCCCCATCATCGTCATCGCCCTCCCCGCCGTCCCCGTCCTTCACGGAGAAGAGGGCGTCCTTGGCGCCGAGGATGTATCGCTGGGGGAACGTGAAGAACTCCGCGCCGACCTCCATGCGCAGCACGTCGCGCATTGCCTTGTCGACGATGCCCAGGATCTCGGGCGTGAGCATGGAGTGGCCGAGCGGGCGGTCCGGGTCGGGGTCGTAGGTGAACACCTCCATGAGCGGGCGCCCCATGGGGTTCGGCTCCGTCTCGCAGCCCCACTCGTACGGGCCGCCGCCCGAGCCGATGCGCACCAGCGTGAGCACCGCGTCCGGAAAGTGGCACACGTAGCGGGAGGCGTTGCCCGACCTGTCGACGTCGGCGAGGACGACGCCGCAGCGGATGCGACGGGCGTCCTTGTCCCACAGGCAGCAGAACTGGTTCGCGCTGAACACGCGGACCATCGCCTCGGGCTGTCCGGGGCCGCCCCTCATGACGGTCATGGCCGACACGCCGTATGTGAGGGCGCTCGCGCACGCCTGCCGGTAGAGAGACCTCAGGCGGTTCTCGCGCACGAGGCGCTTGAGGTCCTGGTCCTCCGCGCCGTCGAAGACGAAGCCGTCGAAGACGGAGCGCACGGAGTGCGCCTTGATGGCCTTGGCGCACCACCCGGTGACGCAGTTGACCATCTCGAGCATGGGCGGGATGGAGATGCCGAGGCTCTTCATCTCGTTCTTCATGTCGTAGTAGCGCTTTAGGACGGTGTTGCGCGCCGACATGTCGCCCCAGGTGTCGAACATGTCCTCCACGGCGGCTCGGTACGGCTCGGGGACGGCGTCGAGGTTCGGCGTCTCGACGGAGGCCCCCTGCCCAATTCTCTGGATCACAGTGTCCTCTGCTTCCTGCGCGGGTTGCGCTTGGTGTTCCTCGCGCCCCACAGCGCGAGCGAGCAAGATTCGAGTGGCTCGGGCGACACGGTCGCGTCCTCGGGGGAGCCGAAGCCCCACCCGCCGCGGGACCCGATCTTCCTGCGCACGCACTTCCTCGCCGAATCCTCGAGCGTCGGGTCGTAGGTGTGCGCGAGCGTGCCGTCGTTGAGCGCGTCCACGAAGCCGACGGCGGCGGCGACCACGTCGCGCGTCTGCGGCCTCACGACGTAGCCGCGCGGCGGCTTCATCTCGGCGAGGCGGTCGATGAGCGCGTCGGCGCCTGACATGCCGTCGATGACGACGACCGACGCGGTCGTGCGGCGGTCATAGAGCCACTCGGCGAGCTCGCGGGCGCCGCCCGCCGTCGTTCCGACCCTGATGAGCTCGACGGCGGCCCTGCCCTTGAGCGCGCGCTGGCCGAGCTTGCAGCCCGACAGCGCGTAGGTCGACCCGTCCCTCGAGAACTTCACCCCGAAGGCCTTCTTGCCGCGGTACCGGTCGCCGATGGCATCGATGAGGGAGGAGCCCCACGATTCCCGCGGGATGGCCCTCGTGAGCATGGCGGCCGGGCTGAACCAGCCCAGGCGCTCGTGGGCGAAGCCGGTGATCGAGCCGCCGGCGAACTCCGTGCGGGTGAAGTCGAGCGACAGGATGATGCCCATGCTCGGGTTCGATTCGTAGATGAGGTCCACCACGTCGTCGAACGTGGCGTCCTGGCGCGGGCACTCGTCCGTGGCCCACGAGCACCACTCGGTGCTCGGGATGTCGCCGGCTAGGATGGCCGCGCGCGTGCGCGCGAACACGGTGCCGGGGCAGTCCTCGTTGGGCGGCGTGCCCGTGTAGATGATCTGGCGCTCTCCGGTCGCGGACGCGGCGAGCGTGTACATGATGGCGTCGTACTGGGAGTCGGTGAGCTCCTGCGCCTCGTCGAACACGACGAGCTGGATGTCATCGAAGCCTCGCGCGCTTCCGTTGGTGCGCGCCGAGAACTCGATGGAGCCGCCGTTGGTGAGGTAGATGGCCTCCTCGCCGTTCGTGCGGCGGATCCTCTCGACGAGGCACGAGATCTCGGGGTGCTCCTTGTCCGTAAAGTAGCGGACGAGTCGGTTGAACGCCTTCTTGGCGGTCTTGACGCGGTGCGCGGTGTGGAGGATGTGCCAGCCGCAGACCGCCAGGCGGAACACCTCGTATATCTCGATGACGGCGTTCTTGCCGTTCTGGCGGGGCACGTCCAGGCCGCACGTGACGTAGGCGGGGCGGCCCTCGGCATCGCACGCGCACCAGTCGGACAGAACCAGGGACTGCCACTCGATGGGCTCCATGCCCAGGTCCCCGCCCAGCTCGGCGGCGTCCTCGCCCTCCGAGTAGGCGACCTCGCCCACGGCAACCCTATACCGCGGCTCTTGCCTTCCGCGCCTCGTGGCGCTCGGCGATCGAGAAGAGCTTGGTCTGGACGTTCCGGACATCTGGCGCCCCCTCGTGGCCGTCGGTTATGCCGAGTTGCTTGTTGAGCTGCCTGATCTCCGCCGAGGCGGTCTTCAGGGTCGCTATCTGCGGGAAGGACTTCAGGTCCCCCATGTCGTTCTGGTAGGCGGTCTGCTCGCCGAAGCTGTCGAGCTCGTCCTGGGCGAGCTGGACGATCTTGTACCACTGGCACAGCAGCGCGAGCGTAGGCGCGTCGGACTGGGTGAACGAGCGGCCGGCTGTGAGCTCGTCCCATTTGGCGCTCTTCACGGGGTCGCCGGCGACCGCGGCGGGCTTCTCGAGGGGCATCCGCCACCTCCAATCGGCATGAAAAAGCCGCCCCGAAGGACGGCCGTCGGTAAGCACCCGGATTTGAACCGGGGTCTCCTCCATCAAGGGCACTCCAGGCTGTGCTATGTCTTACCTTGCTTGTATTGTTCCCAATCAGACAGAACCCTGTCAACCATTTTTCGCTCGTCAGTCGACAGGCGCATCGGTTTGCCGTTGGGGGAGCCCTCGTTGTGCAGGTAGCCGACATGCGTATGGGGAGATATCCCGTGGTGGTCAGCTAGGTCTATCTGCTTGCTGCGCTTGTTCTGGTCGTCGAAGTATACGACCGACTTCACCTCGCCACGATCAACGACGGCGTATACCCTTCCGCGCGTCATCGTTTCCATGAGGGTCTCGGAGCTCTTGCTGTTTTTCTGAACGTACTTAACGTTCCCGACGGTCAGCACCGAATGGTACTGGCTGCCGTACGGGTTCTTCGGGTTTCCGCGCTTATCTACGCTCCACGCGCTGCTGGCGCCCCTACCGCCCAATCTAATACCCCATGTTTCTCAAAACGGCCTTCTGTTGGCGCTTCTGTGCCTGTTCGTAACCAGAGGTCGTGACGCTTCGCTTTGTCGCCTCGCCGTAGGAGTTTACAAACGTCCTGGGTTTCAAAGGCTCGGCCGCCGTTCTCTCATGAATGCGTCTAGCTTGCTCGCCTAAGATCGCGTCCCTTCGCTCTCTGAGCGAGCCGTACTCTTTGGATGCCTTGACATAGGTCTCATGGTCGGCTTTATTGCCAAACGGCGTTCCCTGAAGATAGCCCGTGTGGCCGTCTGCGGTTTTCAGCATAACGTCTGAAACTTTCTCCATGTTAGCTTTGACGCTCTTGAGCTGGCTATCGAGTTGCCTGTCGCTCATCTTCGCAACGGGGCCGGCGGCGGCGCTAGAGACCGACGCCTTTCTCGCAGACCCACTCATGGAGCTTGAGCCCCTACCTCCCACGGAAACCGCCTCCCTTGTACTCGACGACCTCGCAGCCGCCGAAATCGAAACCTATGTCGCCGCCGTAGAGCAGCACGCGCGCGGGCTCCAGGCGGCTCATGGCCTCCGCCATTCCCTCGCGCCAGACGGCCAGGGCGCCCTCGTCCCCCTTCACGCCGACGGTCGACACGGCGACGGTCGAGCGGCGCGGGACGCCGTCGAACGCGAAGCGGAAGCTCCGGCGCTGCGCCCACGAGAGGGTCGGGACTACACGGAGGCCCTGCTCCTGCCACCAGTGGCCGAGCGCCTGGGAGCGGTAGCGGTTCCACCGCTGCATGGCGTCTGGCATGTCGAGGTAGAGCGAGAAGTCGGGCGTGAGGACGCAGTCGAAGCCGCGCAGGCACTCGAGGTAGGCCGCGGGGCGGGCCCACACGCGCTCGAACTGGTAGTCGTCGATGAAGAAGTGGCAGCAGCGGCCGGCCTTGTCGGCCTCGGGCGTGCTCTTGGCGTAGTTGAACCCGATCATGTCCGCCGGCCTGGCCATGCACCGCTTCATGCGGGGCATGCCGTCGCGGCCGCAGTCGGACCGGCTGACGAGGCGCAGGTTGTACGCATCGTCCGTCCTCAGGCGCTCGTGGCCGTAGTCGAGCCGCTTGCTTTTGAAGTCAAGCCCGAACCTCGACATGTCGAAGTCCTTGAGGCTGCGGACCTCCTCGCGCAGCATCGACTTGTTCCAGGTCGCCACCTCGCCGGTCTTGTTGTCGGCGATGCGGAAGGCCTTGATCTGCTCGTCCGTCAGGTCGTCGCAGTACTCGATCTTGGAGTCGGGAATCTCGTCCCACCCCAGGCTCCTGCACGCCTCGACGCGCGTGTGCCCCCATACAATAACCGGGCGCTCGCGGCTCTCCAGACCGATGGTCCCGCGCAGCCCGAACTCCTTGATGGAGTCGGCGACCACGGGGACGGCGGAGGCGTTGTGCCGGGCATTTCGCTCATATGGGACGATGTCGTGTATCTTCACGTACACACCCGCCTAGTTTTTCTCGGTTTAGCTGCGGTTTTGGCTTGACTTCTGTAAAAAGCGCATTCGGGGGTATTGCGGCCCTGACGCGGGATGGTGGCCTGCCACCATCCGTCAAAAGACCCCCGTGGGGTCGAGCGCCGGGGCGCATCCCCTACCATGAGGTCGTTTGCCGCGGCTGTTTCTCGGGCGCGGACGGGGGACTAATAAAGGGAATACGTTCGGACTTGAGCGCCTTGCACAGCTCGACGAAGGACTCAGGAGAGTTCCACGCGGCGAGATGCTCGCGGAGGGCGCGGCGTACGGCCGAGACCTCGGCGACGCTGCGGGCGCGGCGCCAGTTGTTGCAGCAGCGGTGCGCGGCGGCGACGTTGTCGCGGTCGAAGGGCGATCCGCCGCGGCTGACCGGGACGAGCTCATCGCACTCGAAGGCCCCGGGGTTGCCCGGCGGCACCCCGTAGTCTATGGGTAGCCCACATATCCAGCAGGGCCTGCCCTGCGAGCGGAGCCACCGCACGACATGGCGGCGGCGGGCGCCGTTGGCCTTGCGCGGGTTGCCCATCCCCTACCACTCCACCGGGGAGCGCCCTCGGTTGGACATGCACGCCTCGATGCCCCCGTAGCGCAACGCCTCCAGGCGCACGCCCCCGGCACCCCCCGGTCGGCGGCGGGGCGCCGCCGTGACCCCCAGGCCGCGGCGGAACGCCCACGCCATGACCGTGTCGTGGCGGCGGGCGGATCGCGCGATGTACTCTCGGCTGACCACGGGCATCATCCCCTATTGAATTAAACGCAATAGTAAGGCCGGAGTCCCTGAACTGCTGAAGGGAACCCCGGCCACTCATCTGTGCTTCCACGCACATCCGACCCGCACACCCGCGCGGGCGGCGCTGCGAATCGACACCCTAGTTATATCCCAATCGCAACGTGCAACGGTGTGCAATTGTGTGCAATCGCGTGCAACTGTAGGCAATTGTGTGCAACCGCGTGCAACCGCGTGCAATCGCGCGCAGTCCGTAGGCAAAGAGAAACCCGCCGGCGCGGGGCCGACGGGCAACGATAGAGATATATGCGGCTCAGACTGCAGCGCGGCCAAGACCCGATCGGGCGGCCGCCAGACCGACCATATCCGTCCAGTCCAGGGCGGCACACAGGTCGGAGTTCACCGACCTCACCGATACGCCCAGCGTCCCCGCGATCTCCTGCAGCGTGCGGTCCTCGCAGTAGCGCAGCTCCAGCACGTCTCCCCAGCGCTTGCCGGGGTTGGCCGAGCGCACGCCCGCGCAGAGCTCGCGCCCGCGCTCCACCTCGCGCCGCAGCTCCGACAGCTCCGCGCCGCTGCGGCGCTCATAGTCGATCCTGTCATCCGTCGAGCGCATGAAGTCCGTCCCGTGCGCGCCCTTGCCCACGGCGTCGTAGCGCTGGGCGCGGACCTGCTCGCGCGCCTGCATCGACTCGATGACCGCCAGGCGGCGGTCGATGCCGCGCTGGGCGGCCCGTACAGTCTCCAGATATTCCCTTGCGTCCATGTGACCTCCCGCGTGGTACCATGCTCTACGCCATATAGAGGATGCCGGGAGGCGTCTTTGCCAAAGGCCGCCGGCGCTCCAACGCCAGCGGCCTTAATTATATATCTACCTGCGGAAACTCAATATCTCATCGCGACCTCGCGGCGCATGGCCATGATCTCATCGTGCGCCGGGCCCGTGGGCGCCAGGTAACGGTCGACCTTGTCGCTCTTCGGCCTGGCGCCCCTGCGCCTAGCCTCCTTCGCGCGGTCCTGCTCGTGCTTTCGCCGGCAGTCCTCCGAGCAGTACTTGGCCTTCGGCGCCTGCGGGATGAAGATCCTCCCGCAGACCGCGCAGTTCCTCTCCTGCACGTCCCACATCACGGTCATCTCATCGACCTCCTGCACCTGCAGGCGCGACGCGCCTCGATGCTCTTGCGCACGCGGCGGTTCTCGACGAGAATCCGCCGCAGCTTCTCAAACAACCTCATTGCCTAGCCCTCCTCGACCTCTTGAGCGCGCGGGCCCGGTCGCGCTCTAGCGCCCGCGCCCTCCGCTCCGTCTCCCCGATCTGCGACGCCGTCACCCGCGGCGCGTCTGCCCGACCGTGCGCGAGCATGGCCACCGCCTGGCGGAACGGCGGCAGGTCCATGCTTCCCCACGCGATGCTGTTCGACATCCCGCAGGCGGGGCATTTCACGCTCATCACGTTGGGCTTGGTCAGGGAACGCTCGCGCACGTCCTCCATCTTGGGCTCGACCCCGCACCGGGGGCACGCCTTGAACTCGACATCGTTAAAGGTCATAACTCTCTCCTGTCTCGTTGAACACATCCCACGTCGTTCGCCACCTCGAGTACGAGTCCATCAGCATCGCCCAGAGCAGGCAGAGTGTCGAATCTTCCCTCAGGCTCTTCGCGGCTTGCATCCGAAGGTCGTACGTAAGCCGCAGGGCGCCGCCGTTGTCGGGGCAGTAGACCTGCACGCCAAACGGCAGGAGACGCTCATCGTACAGCTCGTGTGCGAGGTCCCGGGGACACACGAGCCAGTTCTCGTCGCCAAGGAACGTGAGGCCGTGGCCACTCTTGAAGTCCGCCATGCACGACTTGACCTCGACGAATACGAATTTCCCGTGCTCGAGCGCCGCATTCCGCCCTCCACTGCCCGGAGAGAACGCCACGAAGTCGACCCTATGGTCGGGATCGACCCAGACCTCCTGCGCGACGATGGCGAACTGCCTGCGGAGCTTCTTGGCCACCTTCTCGGACAGATCGGCGGTCACGTCCTTGCGGTTCATTTGTCCTCACACCCATTACTTTCCAGAAACCAGGGCACGAGCCTGCCGACCATGGCGACGGTCTCCAGCGTAGTCATCGTGGTTGCGATGCTGTGGCAGAAGCAGAGGACTTCCTCGTCATCGATCTCGTCCACATCCTTGTCCCCGATCGCATTCAGCATGTCTTGAGCGTCCTCGGCGATCTCGTTGAGCAGATATGCCTTCAAATCCTTATAGCTCTCGTTCACTTAAAGCTCCTCTCCGCAGAACGGGCAGTACTTGATGTCCTCGATGTAGGCGTCCGCCGTCACGTCGGCGCTGACACAGTCGCCGCACGAGCCGTTGACCGAGACGTCTAGCATCACGCTGGTATCCAGCTCGACCCTGACGATCGGCTCGCCGTCGTATCGGCGCATCAGCGTCATGGAGCCCACGGACCAGTTGCAGCCACCACGGTCGGGGGCAGAGTGGATGGAGGCGATGTGGGACCCGCCGCAGAAATAGCAGCTCATTCGCCATCACACGCGAGCAGGGAGTGAATGCGGTTGCAGATGTTGTGGAGCGCCATCGACTGGCACAACGTGCCGCCGCACCTGTCGGCGCAGGCATCGCACATCCCGGAGACAACGTTGTAGGCGTGCGTCGGTTCTTCGCTGGAAGGGCAGGCCAAAGCAGCTTCGATATCGTTCATCAGGGCGCCGAACGTATCCGGGCGGATCAGGTGCATATCGTCCACCCTCGCGACCCCCTCATCGCAGCAGGCACGCCAAACGCCCGCGCCGAGCAGGTACTCATATCTCCGGACCGTGAGCTCCATGCCGCTGTCCGCAAAGAGCGTCGCGGTCGACAGGGAGACCTTGCGTCCCTCCTTGTCGACAGGGCCTAGCGGAATCACTTCCCAGTCTGGCGTCGTGGAGTTATCGACTATGAAATGTTCCCTCATCACCCCTCACCACCCTTCTCGGCCTTGACCCCCGCCAGCCCAAGCTGCTCGCACACGACGCTCTCCTCGTCCCACATCCACGAATACATCTCGAAGACCTCTTCCGAATCATCGATTACGACCCTCCACGGGTCGACCTCCTGCAGCCCCCCGTCTCTGCGCATGACGACCGCCACCGGCCTGCGGGTCGGCCCCGCGTCCTCATCGCTCGCAGAGATGCGGTGGTCGAGGCACGTGAACGTCCTGTCGAACAGCCCGACCAGCAGGGCCTTCTCGTAGCCCGTCCTCGAGCCCAAGCCGAAGTCCTGCACGAAGCACGGCGTCAGGTCCCTAGTCAGCATCGCCCTCACCCCTCAGCCTGCTTAAAAGACGCTCCATGCTCTCATCGCATATTGCGAGCGTGGCCACCTCACCAGCCCAGACCTTTCTGCCTGCGACGTTGACGAATGAGATCTTGTCCATGTTGACGATGTACCTGTAGCCATCGTCGTCGTATAGCTCAATGAAATCTCGGCTCATTGAAGCTCGCCCCCATTCCAGCCGTCGGGCATGTCCTCGATGCGGCGTTTCGTCCTATACGTGCGCACGGTGGTAATCTCGAGCTCGAACGTGCGCTTGCACTCAGGGCACACAACCTCTTCATCGTCCTCGTCGTAATACCACGGGTCATCGATGGAACTCTCGCAGTAGGGGCAGATCAGGCGTTCCTCAGCGCACTGTTCGTTCTCCCATTCCCTCTCGATACGCGCCCCCCTTAGGCACTCGTCACATACCGAGTATCCAGACTCGCCCAGAATGCCAGCCATCGGATGCAAGTACTCCCTATAGTTCGGAGTAGGCTTCCCGCACCAAGAGCAGGTGTACATCTTTGCCTCCTCACTCATTTCTCGCTCCCCTCCTCCTCGGTCTCCGCCTGCAGGATGTCCCGCAGGGTGCCGATGCGCTCGATGGCGTCGTCTGGCGTGTGGCCGTCCCACTCGGGCGCGCGGTCGAGCACCTCGCACGGGAACATGTCCCAGTACGGCTCGACGTCGTAGTGGTAGGTGGCGGGGCTGGCGGGCGTGTCGATGCCCACGATGAACATGCCGTCGTACATCGTCCCGTCATGGTGATGGAGCGACTTCCACGAGCGCCCGCGGAACATGGCCACGATCACCGAGAACAGCACCGCCCGGTGGTGGTAGAGCTCGTCGAACGTGTGGTACCCGTCCGATGTGGAGCCCGCGACGGGCTCGGGCTCCATGCGCCGGACGAGTCCATACACCTCATCGATGTCGACGTTCACAATGCCGCAGACATCACGGGACGGATGAAGCCCGAGCGCATGCAGGACATCCTCCCCGTCAGTGACGCTCGTGACAGTCGGCCATGCGAAAGGGTTTTCCACGGTCTCGACTTCGAGGCCCCGTATGAGCCTCTTAACGTCCTTGAACCACTCGTTCCTGTCTCTCATCTCGTGCTCCAATCCTTCTCGATATCCTTCTCCTCCGCGACCATGATCAGCGCCTTGTTGAGGCATCGCCTCGCCTGGCGCAGCTCGTCGCAGATGTCGCAGCTCGTCGCGACATGTCGCACTCCTGTCGCAGCATGTCGCAGCCGGTCGCGCTCCCTGAGCGACCTCTTCGCGTCCTCGAGCCTGCCGACGGCGAGGTCGATCCAGTCGGCAGGTCCGCACCTGTAGCTCACCGCGACTCACCTCTCACGCCGAAGATGTCGGCGAGGATGTCGCCCGGCGTGGCCATGAACGGCTCGGTGCTGATCGGCTCGTACTGCACCTCGAGGTAGTTCGGGTAGCCGATGGTCACGCCCGTGGGCTCGCGCCCGGGCAGGCACTGGTAGCCCCAAATCACGCTCACCCTGTGCTCGTCGAGGATGGTCTCGGTGCGCTCAACGCGCAGCCTGTAGCCGCCCACCCTCTCGGTGTCGTACGTGTCGTCGGCCCAGGGAATCCGGTGCCTGTCGAGGGCGTCTCGGTAGGCCCTCATCACCGCTGAGATCTCTGCCAAAACTTCTCTCACTCTCCTTCTCAAAAGAATTAGGTGTTCTTTGCGCCGGGGGCTTCCCCGACGGCGTCGTTTCCGCCCTCTAGCGGCGGGAACCCCATCGCCTGCTGGCCCAGCTGCCCGGCCGCCGTTGGCACACCTTTGGCATACCTCCAGCTTGGCTCCTTGCCGCGCGCGAGCTTGGCGATGTCCTCGTACAGGTCGGCCTTCTGCTTCCGGCTGGCACGCGCCGCGGCAAGCTTCTGTTTCTTGGCCAGCAGAACGGCCTCCCTGCTCGACATGACGTTCGCCATGTAGATGCGCGTTATGTCGAGCGGCCGGCCGTGGGCGGGGTCGGCCTTCTCGTTCCTGAGCATCTCCATGAGCGTGATCATGACGCCTCCGCTATCTGGCGCTCGAGCTCGGCTATGAGCTCGTCATCGGTCTTCACGGGCTGCCACACCGCCGCGCGCTCGACCTCCTGGGAGGTCTGCCCGCCCCGCGCCTTGCGGTCCGCATCGAAGCCGACCTGCTTGCGGCTCCAGTTGCGGGCGAGCGCCCACACGTCGGTCACGGGCAGGCCGCTCGGCAGCGTCCAGCCCTGCGCGGCGTAGTGGTCGAAGAACTGGCGGGCGTCGCCCCGGAGGCAGTTGGCGGCGAAGTACGCCTCCACGTCCTCCGCCGACGGGGGCTCGAAATCATCGGGCGCTTGGCGGGTCGCGCTATAGCCCGCTAGGGCTATCTCCTTCTCCTTCTCTTTCTGTCGGCTACCCCCTTGGCTGCTGGGTTGGCTACCCCCTTGGCTACCCCCTTGGCTAGACCCCTGACCGCCGGCATTGGCAGCCCTCCTGAGACCCCCAAGGCTACCGTTGACCATGGCGTCGATACGGCCCCTTGCGAAGGTGAACGCCGCCATGGTCGTCGGCTTCAGCTTGGGCTCGACGCCCTCGTAGCCGTAGCGCAGCATCGCCCAGGCGAGCGCCATGCCCTCCCTGTCGCCCAGGACACGGCAGCCCTCGTAGAAATCCCTGTTGAAGTTGAAGTTATTCATCCGTCTCACCTCCGTGTGATATCGAATCGGTAAAGGCCGCGGCGGCGGCCTGGTCGCGGCCCGGCATGACCGAGCCGTAGATGTCGAGCGTCGTCTTGACGCTCGCGTGCCCAAGGCGCTCCTGGATGGTCCTCATGTCGAACCCGTTCATGAGCAGCCACGAGGCGTGCGTGTGCCTCAGGGAGTGGAACACCGTCTCCTCCGGCAGCCCCAGGTCCCTCACGAGCGACTTGAAGCAGCTCGTCACGGTGCTCGGGCGCGCGATGGCGCCGGCGGGCCCGAAGGTCACCACCAGCGCCGCCGGGCCCTTCCTCGTGAGCCACGTGTCCTGCCACTCCAGGTGGCGCCGCATCTGGGCCTCCACCGCCGGCGCGAGCGCCACGTTGCGCACGCGCCGTCCCTTGGTGTAGGCCTGCCGGTGAAGCTCGGGGTGCTCGACCGCCTGCCCCACCACGTGCAGGTCGTGCAGGGCGCGGCGCCAGTCTCGGCGCTGTAGGCCGCAGATCTCCCCGCAGCGCAGCCCCGTGTTGAGGGCGAGGTAGACCGCCATGGCCTCGGTGCGCCGCGAGATGTTGGCTCCCGAGGCGGATCGCGATGACATGGCGGAGACCAGCGCGCGGGAGAGCTCGTCGGTGTCGAGCTCGGAAAGCGCGAACGGCTCAACGGGGTCGGGCGAGGGCGCGGGCACGTCGAGCATGATGTCGCGGCCCAGCGCCGGTCGCCACGAGCGGTAGGCGCCCTTCAGCAGCGCGTGCATCTTGAGCAGCGTCTTGGGCGACAGCCCCTTCCCCGTCCTGGGCGCGAGCAGCATGCGGTACGCCGCCGACACGTCCCATGGCTCAAGCTGGTCGTAGGGAAGCCGCCCGATGGTCGGCTCCGCCATCGTCCTGACCACGCTGCGGTACGTCGCCACCGAGTTGTCGGACAGGCCGTTGACGGGGTCGGAGATGTACGTCTCGAGCATCGAGGACAGGCGCTTCGAGCTGTCCCGCGCGGAGGAAGGGTCGAACGTGGCCGCCCACCTGTCGCACTCCTCCTGGGCCTGCTCGCGTGTCAGCTCCGCGTCCCACGACCTGTACGGCCTGATCCGCCTGCCCGTGACGCGGTCGGTGCCCATGTAGGGGCGGGCGAACCAGCGGCCGTCCGTCCCGCGCTGCACGACCGCCCGGTGCTCGCTAGAAGTCGGCATCGACGCCCAGCTCCGCCGCCATGTCGCGGATCTCCATGCGCGCGTCAAGGTCGGTGATCTGGACGCTGTCGGCGTGCCCGTGGGGGTCGGCACCGAGCGCAGCCATGAGCATGAGCTTGCGCGCGTGCTCGTCCGAGACGCCCGCCTGGCTGAAGGCCGCACAGAGCACATCGATGCACTCGCAGGTGAGCGCGAACAGGCCACCGAGGCTGGCCGAGCCCACGAAGCATGAGTTGCCGGAGCCGTCGACGTTGACGGTCGAGAGTGCCGCGCCGCGGCACTCGAAAGCGCGGGCCTCGCCGCACGCCTCGACCGTCACCCTGACCCTCTTCTCGCTACTCATCCTTCTCCTCCTCCTTGGCGCTCGCCTGCACCCTCTCCATGAGCCACACGTCCTCCTCGCCGGGCTCGAAGCCCGCGGAGCAGAAGATGTCATAGTGGTCGAGCCACGCCTCCGCGTCGTCGCCGCCCCAGCGGTTGTTGAGCTGGGCCATGTCCTTTGCCGCCGCCATGAGCCAGCAGCCGGCCTCGTACTCGCTGGGCCTGCACGCCTTGAGGTTGCGGGCGAACTCGTCGCGCACGGCCCCGAAGCGCTCATCGTTCTCGACGAGGCTGTCACCGCCCATCGCCGCGAGCAGCGCGGCCGGGTCCCCACGGTCAGCGTACACGCACGCCATGAGATCCTTGGACATGGCAAAGGCACCGGACGCCACGAAGCCGATCAGGCTCCTGTACAGGTCGTTGAGCGCGGCTTCCTCACGCGCGGCCTCCTGCTCGGCGAGGATCTCCTCCTCGGTCTTCTCGGGCTCGGCGTCCGAGCCGTCTTGCGGCCCGTAAAGGTCCCAGTAGCTGCCCTTCCACACGGCAACGGTTCCGGCGGCAAACTCCTTCTTCTCGAGTTTCTCGGCAGCGAGGCCGCAGTTGGCCCAGTCCTTGTAGGTGAACCCTTCCGGCTTCTCCTTAACCACGGGGATGCCCGCGTCACCGAAGGCGTCGTAATCCTCCGCCTTGGCCTCCTCGCGCTCGATGCGGCGACGGATGCCGTCGGCCTTGCCCGCCCAGCCGTCACCTGCGGCGAGGACCGCCTCGATGTCCTTCTCGTCCTCGAAGGCGCTCGCGGCCTCGAGCTGCTCCAGCGTCACCTGCGCGCCCGCGTCGATGCGACCGCGCAGCCTGCGCGCAGCGCGGATCTGCCCGGCGGTGGCGCGGCTCGCGCGCTCGATGCGCTGCTCGTCGACGCCCAGCACGAGCATCTGCTGCACGCCGCGTGCGCGCTCGGCCTCGGTCAGCTGGCGCTTGTCGTCGGTGGCGAGCATGGCCACGAGCTCGTTGGCCTCGTCCATGCTCTCGGCCACCAGCGCGGACACCTCGCGGTCCTCCCCGTAAATCGAGGACAGGGCGCGGTAGCGGCGCTCCCCGTCCACGATGCGGTAGACGTTGCCGTCCGCCACCACCACGGGCGGGTTCAGCGGCTCGCCGCCGGTCGCCTCGATGCTGCGGGCCAGGGCGCCGATGTCGCCGAAGTCCTCGCGCGGGTTCTGCTCGCTCGGGCGGATGTCGCCCAGGCGAACCTGCCTCTTCTCAAACTGCATGCCATATCCTCCTGACTAGTAGTACATCCCGCTCGGCGCGGTCCCCTCGATGGCGCCCGCGACGGCGAGGAGCGCGAGCATCACGACGGCGCACGCCACGCTGCGAACGCGCTCGGGCAGCGTGTTCCACCACTCGCCGAGCCTGCAGCCGGCATCCCAGATAAGGTCGACCATCATGCCACCCGCCTCGGTCGGCGCGTCGGCACGCAGTCGGGCGAGGGCAGCGCCGGCACCGCGCCGCGCGCCATGATGGCGGCATCGATGTCCTCGCTGCGCACCACCTCGCGCGAGCTGTTGGGGTTGAGCGACGGGTAGCGCGGGATGACCCCTTGCATGACCATCGCGCGGAACGTGACGTTGTCGCAGCAGGCGTAACGCGCGCCCTTGGCTATCGACATCCACATGGCCTTCTCCTTTCATTCGTATGGGCCAATCCCTTGCCGGAGGGCCGCACCGATAGATGCAGCCGGAGGGCGCTCCCCCGCCAAAGGGAGCGGTGCCGCCGCCCCGCCAAGTCGGCGGCGGACACCTTGCGGGCCGGAAGTAGGGGGTCCGGCCCCGTCGCGCCACGGGCCCCGTGGAATGGGGGCGGTACGGAACCCGTGGGGCGACGGGGGCGGGCCAGCCGTCAGCGGCGCATGAGGCCGAGCCCGACCCCGAACAGGAACGCGAAGGAAAGTGCGAGAATGAAACCCATGGGAACCTCCTTGGAAGGGAATCGAAGAGACGGTGGCGGGCCCGCCGTCAGTCGCGGAGCGACCCGACCACCCACGCTGCGATGAACGGCAGCGCGGCGGCGAAGCAGCCCCGCGCCAGGCCGTAGGCCCCCTGCGCGGTGCATGCCCACCCCGCGGCGTCCATCACGACGGCCGAGGCGAGCAGCGCCCGGGTCATTCGCGAGCCCGTCATTCCTCTTCCTCCAGGTCCTCCATGGGCACGCCCAGCGCCCTCGCGAGCCGCTTGGCCGCCCCGTACTTCGCGTCGGCTATCCCCCGGCGCTCCCAGTTCCAGACCGTCTTCTCGGTCACGCCGACCATGACGGCGAGCCGGTACTGGGAGAGACCGGCCTCCCTGCGCAGCCGTGCAATCGCGTTTCGTGTCGCCATAGCCCGTAACCTCTTTCCTGTAGTCGCTTTCAATCCGCCGCTCACGGCGGTACAATCCAAGCGTCCTGTCAACCGACGGAAGGGAGCCATCTCCTTGAAGGCAGTTTTGAGGACGCGGGCCGCCGTAAAGTAGGGCCCCGCCCGGCATACGGAAGCCGGAAAAGCCCGAGCCGAAGGCGTCGGCGCAACGACGCGCGGCGAGGCAGCCAGACCGCGGGCTACCGAAAGTCCCGCCGAAGCTCTCCAGTCCCTCTCCCGATTGGCAGTCATAAATGGGATATAGGGCAGGCACGGGGAAATCCGGGCGGGAGCTGGTCTGCAGACCGTGCAGGACGGCGGATAACGACCCGGGCTAGGGAGGCGGCGAGGGTTGCGCACCGAACCGCCCCCGAGACCGGAACCGCCGGGGCCCCGCATCTCTCTCACGACTTTCCATCTCTTCCCCCATCCCTACGCGGCCTCGTCCGTGTTCCAGCCCATCAGGTCGTTGGGCGTGCAGCCGAGGGCCAACCCCAACGCCGCGAGGCTCTCGAGCGAAGGCGTCGAGGCCTTCGCCAGATAGTTGCGGATGCTGTAGACCGACACGCCCGATGCCGCGGAAAGCTCCTCGGCGGTCTTGATGTCGGCGTGAGCCATGAAGATGCGCAAGTTATGGGCAAAAGACTCTTTAACGTCCGTCATGTGTACCTCCTAAATCTGAAAAGTACGGATTTCGTATCTCGCTAATTAGATTACTACGTATCTCGTACTTGTCAACAATAAAATACGGATTTCGTATACGTTTATCTAACTAATTGGTACACTCCTGTCTAAGGAGGTACGAAATATGAACTTTTCACTTCGATTGAGGGCCCTTAGAGAAGCCAAGGGTCTAAAGCAAAACCAGATGCCAGAACTTGTTGGCACGACCGCTCGCATATATGGCTCTTGGGAGCGTGGCGAAACGCCGATCCTCCTTGAGGATGCTTTCAGATGCGCTCAGGTACTCGGATGCACGCCTAACGACCTATGCGGATGGCCGCCCGGGCTCAACGATGGTGCCGCCGATAACCTCGACCCCGAGGAAGGAGAGCTGCTCTACTGCTACCGGCAGAGCACCGAGAAGAGGCGCTCGAAGATCCTGGAGACGGCACGCGACCAGGCCGAGCTGTCCCAAAATCAGGCTGCAGCGCCTGAAATCGAAGGGCTGGAAGCGGATCAAGTAAGGTCCGCGTAGACGGCACCAAAACGCCAGCTACTCACCCATTTACGTAACCCCACGAAAATGGGGCGGCGAACCAACACCTCGATCAGCTTCGAGCCACCAAATGAAGGGATTACTCAAGTCATGGACAACGCAATTGACGAGCTCATAGCGGAATGCGGGGAAATCCTAGCAAACCCCGATTCCTACAACCTCGTAAGCGAGGCCAAGAGAATCGAGTCGGCGCTAGAAACAGTAGTGCCCAAGGTCCGCGTGGGCCTGAAGATGTTCCGCGCGACGATCGGCGGGCAGTCGTCATACGGGAGGAAAGATGCCGCCGAGGACATACGGCGGCTCCAGGCGAAAGCGAAGCTGTACGCCGATGACAGGCGCATGAGTTATGAGATTGAGAAGATGAAGTCCTCGACGGCGAGGACAAACGTGAGCGTCGAACAGCACGCAGACAGCAATGCGACCTCAAGCTCGAGCTCGACGTCCTCATCTTCCCTGAGGGCGTCCGTCGACAACTTGATGGAGACGATTGCTGCGGACCAGGGTCTCACTACGGAAGACAAAGACACGCTCGCCGCATGCCTCGCTCAGATGGAATTGGCAGCAAAACGTGGCGACCAGGCATCGCTGGCCGACCGTATGATCAAGGGATTGGAGATAGCAAAGAAGGGCGGGGAGCTAGTAGCCGGCATTCTCTCTATCGGCGGGAAGATCGCGGGCTTCCTCTAGACGCCCATGTACCCGATGAGGACCCATTGCCCGGTCTGCGGGCACCTCACAGCGCGCACGTCGTACTCGGATGCCAGGGAGTACGCGCACGGCCTGAGCGTCGCAAACGGGACGGGACCCGCGGTGTCGTCCTTCACGCCCAGGGCGACGACCCTCACGGTGTCTCCGCGCTCCTGCGACACGAGCTCGTACCCCAAGTTCAACGGGATGCCCGTGAGCCCGTCGTAGATCATTGTGTCGGGGGAATCGTCCTCGTACGTGTATGCGCCGACGCTATAGCGAGCCATGGGTACCTCCAGGAGCGTGAATGGTGTTCATCACGATTATGACCCGCGGCACGGCGGGGTTTTTCGGTTTTTCCGGAAAAACCAAGCGGGCGCCCAAGTTGTCAAAGATTCTTTGACAACTCAAGACATAAAGAAGCCCCGTGCGGCGATCTTGGCGGATCCGCTTGGGCAGCATTAAAACTATAAATACTTGCTATTTTACTTGATTGATAACTATCAATTGTTTATAATTTAATTGTCGAAAGGAGGAGAGATGCCCAAGGAGCAGGAGCCCGCGCAGGTGCTCAAGCGGTTCAAGAAGGAGGGTTGGACGCTCTACACCGGCAAGGGCAGCCATGTGGTCGCGCGAAAGGACGGGGTCCAGATCAGCGTGCCCACCTCCAAGAAGGAGATACCGATAGGGACGTACCGAAAAATAGCTAAGACGGCGGGGTGGCTCTAGCCCCGCCCCCTTGGGGGTCGAAAGATATGAAGACATACGTTTACCAGGCGGTGCTCACACCCGACGAGGACGGCGGCTACGACGTGGAGTTTCCCTCACTGCCGGGATGCTTCACCTGCGGCGACACGATTGCCGAGGCCGCCGAGCAGTCCGTGGACGCGGCGAGCACCTACGTGGCCGCGCTCGTGAAGGACGGTCTTGCCGTGCCTGATCCCGAGTTCATCGAGCCCGCAGACGGCGGGCTCTCCATGATGGTCGCCTTCTCCACGGACGAGGGGTACATCGTGGAGGGCGAGACGGTCTCGGCGGCCGAAGCCGCGCGCAGGCTCTCCGTCTCCCCCGGCAGGATCACCCACATGCTCGACTCGGGGATCCTTACGGGCTACCGCAAGGGCCGCCGCACCTACGTGACCGTGGAGAGCATAGCGGCGCGTCTGACCGACACGCCCCGCTCGGGCAGGCCCAAGCGCCGCGCAGTCGCGTAGACGGCCTCAACGCAAACAAAAAGCCCCGTGCGGCAATCTTGGCGGATCCGCACGGGGCATATGCCCTCCGGCAAAAGGGAAAGGCAGGACCATTATATGGCAACCAACGATACTTCAAGGTCAAAACTCGGCTCCAAGCGCGAGGTCGCGCCCGGCAAATGGGTGATCCGCGTGCAGGCGGGCTTCCGCGCGGACGGCCATGTGCGGCGCGTGTCGCGCACCGTCCATGGTACCGAGACCGAGGCCGATATCGCCATCGCGCAGCTCGCACAGGAGCTGGGCGTGTCCCAGGCGGCGCACGCGGGCGTGACGCTCGACATGTACTACTGGGGCGTGTTCCGCGACTCCCCCAGCAACCGCGGCAAGCCGCGCTCCCGTGCGAGCCTGCGCGAGTACGACGGTCAGATGTGCAACTACATCTCCCCCGTCCTGGGGAGCATCGACATCTCCGAGATAACCCACGACATGATGCGCAGCTGTATCGAGCGCTCGGGCGCGCCGGCAAAGACCAAGACCACCCTGCGCGCCGTCATGCGCCGAGCCTTCGACGACGGCTGGGTAACTGTGGAGCCCTTCCGCCGTCGCGTGATCGCGCCCAAGACGAAGCAGGCGCCCGTTGAGCCGTGGAGCATCCCCGAGGCTGCCGAGGCGCTGCGCAGGCTCGCCGCCAGCGACGACCGCGCGGATCTGGTCATGAACGCCTACCTCATCCTGGGCCTGAGCGGCCTGCGCAAGGAGGAGGCGCTGGCGGTGCGCCCGTGCGACCTCAAGGTCACCACGACCTACGACTTCGCCACTGGCAAGCCGACCGTGTCGGAGTACATCGAGGTCTGCCGCGCGTACACGGACGAGGACGGCGTGAAGGAGACCAAGAACGCCCATTCCGTGCGCACCGTGCCGGTTTTATTGGCAGGCCGCGAGCGCCTGCACCAGATCATGGACGAGTTGCGCCCGAGCATAACCGTCGAGGGCGGCACTTCGGTTATGGAGCAGGTGCGCGAATGGAGCGGCCAGCGCATCGTGAACATGCGCGGCGACAACCTCGTGCGGGCGTGGCGGCGCATGTGCGTGCGCCATGACCTGCGGTATATCCCTCCTAAGGCCCTGCGCCACACGTCCGAGACCATCATGGCGGCGACCGAGGTCGACCCCCTGAGCATCATGGACCTACACGGACATACGGACCTGGGGACAGATTACCGCCATTACATCAAACCGGGCCTCGCGGAGCGCGAGAAGGCCGCCAGGCAGGTCGGCCGCGCCCTGCAGATTGTCGAGGGCGGCGGCGCTGACGGCAGTTTTAATGGCACCGGTCTGGATGCCGAAACGCTCTAAATTGCATTTTCTAGGTCCACTACCTGCTAAATGCATAAAACGCCCCCTGCCGCGCATAAACGGCAGGGGGCGTAAAACACGAACGGTAACGGACGGTTATGATTTGAGGTCTCGGCAAACAAAAAAGGTCAGCGCCGAAGCGCTGACCTGCGTGTTCTTTGGTGGGCCGTCAGGGGGTCGAACCCTGGACCTTGGGATTAAGAGTCCCCTGCTCTACCAACTGAGCTAACGACCCGATATCAACACGAAGTAAGAACTGGGGTGGGTAAAGGGACTCGAACCCTCGACCTACGGGACCACAACCCGTCGCTCTAGCCAACTGAGCTACACCCACCGTGTCCTGTGCGCTTCGCGCTCGACTATTATTGCAAGGAACGCCACGCGATGCAAGCCCCAATTTTCAAGAATTTTGAAAAGAGTCTTTCGAGACCATTTCGAGCAAATCCCACCGGTTTCATAGGAGTAAACTTGCCCCACTGCAAATGCTCGAAAGGACCGTCATGAAAGAACTCTCCAACCGCACGGCAACGTTTACCGATTCGGTCATCCGCCGCATGACACGCATCTCCAATAAGTACGGCGCTGTCAATCTCTCGCAGGGCTTCCCTGACTTCGATCCCCCAGCGCAGCTGCTCGATAGCCTCAGCACCATCGCCACCGACCCCAAGCCGCTTTACCACCAGTACTCCATCACCTGGGGCTCCCAGGCCATGCGTGAGGCGCTTGCCGCCAAGCAGGAGCATTTTATGGGCATGTCGGTAAACCCCAACGAGAATATCGTAGTCACCTGCGGCTCCACCGAGGCCATGATGGCCGCCATGATGACGGTTACGAACCCCGGAGACAAGGTCGTCATCTTCTCGCCGTTCTACGAGAACTACGGCGCCGACACGATCCTTTCGGGTGCCGAGCCTATCTACGTGCCGCTCAACCCGCCCACATTCGACTTTGACCGCGAGACACTCGAGGCGGCCTTCCGCGACAACGACCCCAAGGCCATCGTCCTGTGCAACCCTTCCAACCCTTGCGGCAAGGTCTTTACGCGCGAGGAGCTCACCTTTATCGCCGACCTCTGCAAAAAGTACGACACCTACTGCATCACCGACGAGGTGTACGAGCACATCGTCTACGCGCCCCACGAGCACGTCTATATGGCCACGCTGCCCGGCATGTTCGAGCGAACCATCAGCTGCAGCTCGCTGTCCAAAACGTACTCCATCACCGGCTGGCGTCTGGGCTACACCATTGCCCCGGCCCAGATCACCGAGCGCATCAAGAAGGTCCACGACTTCCTCACCGTGGGTGCCGCCGCTCCCCTGCAGGAAGCTGTCGTCACCGCCCTCAACTTCGACGACAGCTATTACCAGGAGGTCCTCGACCTCTACACCGCCAAGCGCGACCTGTTCTGTCAGGGACTCGGCAGCATCGGCCTCACGCACAACGTGCCGCAGGGCGCCTACTACGTCATGATGGACATCTCTGAGTTTGGCTATGACAGCGACCTCGAATTCTGCGAGGACCTCGCGTCTAAGGTGGGCGTGGGCGCCGTGCCCGGCTCGAGCTTCTTCCGCGAGCCCGTCAACCATCTGATTCGTTTCCACTTTGCCAAGCGAGACGAGACGCTTAACGCGGCGCTGGAGAACCTCAAGTCGCTACGTGATAAAATCAAGCCGCGCGGGTAAGGACGGCCCGGCAACTAAAGCAACCAAAGAAGCCCCGCACCGCCCGCCGCGTTGCGAGGCTTCTTTCTATAGCGCTTTCTTAAATAGTTTAGAGCTCTATACTTTAGTCACGGAGCAACTCGTCCCAGAGAGAGGAATACTATGGCAGAGCAGCAGCTTATCGGAGCGCTCGAGGCCGGTGGCACCAAGATGGTCTGCGCCACGGGCTATGCGGACGGTACGGTCCTAGAGCGCGAGCAGATCGCGACCACGACCCCGCAGGAGACCGTTGAGGCCGTCAACGCATGGTTTGCCGACAAGGGCATCGCCGCGCTGGGCATCGGCGCCTTTGGCCCCACCGCAGTCAACCCTGCCTCGCCCCAATACGGCAAGATCCTGGAGACGCCCAAAACGGCATGGCGCTACTTTGACCTGCTGGGCACTATCCAAAACGAGCTCAATATCCCCTGCGGCTACGATACCGACGTCAACGTCGCCTGCCTGGGCGAGGTCACGTTTGGTTGCGCCAAGGGCCTCACCGACGTGGTCTACCTGACCATCGGCACCGGCGTGGGCGCCGGCGTGCTCTCGGGCGGTAAGCTCGTGCACGGCATGATGCATCCCGAGGCCGGCCACATCCTGGTCACGCGCGACCCGCGCGACACCATTGGCGAGCACAGCGCCTGCCCCTTCCACGACAACTGTCTCGAGGGCCTCATCGCCGGCCCCGGCGTTAAAAAGCGCTGGGATGGCAAGAGCGCCGGAGACATGGCCGATGACCCGGAGGCCATGGACCTGCTCGCCGGCTATCTGGCACAGGCGCTCATGACCTACACGCTGTGCTACGCGCCGCAAAAGATCATCATCGGCGGCGGCGTGGCCGACCACACCCCCATCGTGCCGCTCGCACGCAAGAAATGTGCCGAAATGCTCAACGGCTATATCGTCACGCCCGAGGTCAACGACATCGATACCTACATTGTCAACAACAGCCTCGAGGGCAAGCAGGGCATCATGGGTTGCCTTGCCCTGGGCGCACAGGCGCTTCAGTAACAGACGCACCCACGGGGCGTGGCGCGCCCAGCAAATCCGACCAATGGAACGACGCCACCACGCCTCATATAAGCCCTCAAATAAAAAAGGCCGCCTAGGACCAAACAATACGTCCTAGGCGGCCTTTTTGGCGTACATCAGCGACCGTAAGAGATATCGGAGCACAACGCCCATTGCCGCTCCACAGCAGTCGATCATCACATCGGTGATCATGCCGGCGCGTCCCGGCACAAAGAGCTGAATCGTCTCGTCGATCGAGGGAATCAGCAGCAGGAACACCGCCGTGGGCAGCAGCACGTCAAAGGTGTGCCGGCCCTCAAAATCAAAAGCGTGCGTTGCCAGGATGCCGAGCACCATATACTCGGTAAAATGCGCGCACTTGCGAACAACAAAGTTGGTCACCCATTCATATGGAAGTCCCACGCCGTGCAGGAAACCGCGGATAGCTTCCATGACCGTTAGACTCAGTGAGCCCGACCCCGAGCCGGGAACCAGCGAATTGCCCCAGATCAAGAGCGCCATCAGGCAGGTCACGACCGCCCATTTTCGATTGATCTTAACCATGCAGAAGTTATGCCTCCGCGCGGAGCGGCGCGAAGCTGGCGGTACCGCCCTCGATAACGCTCAGATAGGCACGGCCCGTACGCTTGGCGGTAGAGGACTGCAGGCGCTCGATCTCTTCCTCGAGGATCTGATTGACGCGCTCGTGACGACGATTTTCCATAATGCCGGCGGCAATAGCCTCGGCCCGCTCGATGCTCTCGCGCGAGATACGGGCGGTATCCTCGGGGAACACAGCGCTGTGACGGCCGACATAGGCGGGAGCAGCAGGCTGAGGGGCAGCGACGGGAGTGGGGACTGCAACAGGAGCGGGCTCGTCAATCTCATCCAGAATCGCGGTGGCGGCGGCCCACATGTCCTCGTGGCCCGAGTAATCGGCCATGGGGACATCGACCTCGAGCGAGGCGTCCGGAAGGTCGCCGGTGTCGATGCGATCTTGGGCATCAATCGATGCGGTGATGGCTGCAGGTTCATCGAGGTCGTCAAGATCGATGTCCGCGGCACCGGAGATGATAGGCATGCTGGCGAGGTTTGCGTTGTACGGCGCAGCCTCAGCCGCCTGCTGCTGAGCAGGAGCGCCCCAAAGCGAGCTCTCGGCGGCACGGCGGGCGGCAACGGCCTCCTCGTCCGCGGTAATGGCTTCATCAACGTACGAATAATCGGCAGAAGCGTTCGCGTCGCCCGAGGTAGCGTTGTAGGCGTTATTGGCTGCCGCGTTGGCAACGAGTGCCACGAAAGCCGCCGTGCTGCCCGCAGGGGCGGCCTGGGAGCCCGACACGGCGCGCGCCGCGGCGGCGATGTCGTCACGATTGAAGGAGCCGGTCTGCCCGCCGTTGGTAAGCTCGTCGATGGCGACTTGATAGACGTCGCGCGAGTGTGCAGGGTCGCAGCTCACCGGCGAATCGTCGTCGAGCATACTGTCGATCATGGACCAAGCCTCGGCCTCGTCCATAGCATCTGCGGCTCGAGCGATGGTAGGGACACCATCATCGGCATGACGGCGCTGGAACGCACCAGTCAGGCCGGAAAGGTATGCCGAGGTAGACTGCTCCGCCTGAGCCTGAGAAGCAGAAGCCGCAGCGTAAGGAGTCGCATCCTGCTGCTGAGCCGGAATCGAGGCGGTCTTGAACTCACTTTGATGTTGATTGAGATTGGCAGCACCGCCCATGGCATCGGGCTGGAACAGACGCTCTTCACGCTGCGCACGGTACTCGGAGATGCCCAGCGAGGCGGCATAGATACCCACGCCCGCCACCGCGCCCACGGCGAAGGGAACCGCACCCGCCACGACCGTCTCGTTCACCGACGAAAACGGCAGCGTCGCGGCATACATAACCACGGGGGCGGCCAGGCCGATCCCGCACGAAAGTCCGGCAAGGACTGCTCGTTGTGTTGCATCAGAAGAAGCCATGAGCTCTCCCCATCTTCCAGCACCCAAATCGCATCATTCAGTTGGCTGCGCGAGAGAAGATGAAGCGGGGCTATGCCCCAAAGCAACGGTATATGGTTCGTTTCATCTGCGTTTTCCGTCGCGAAGCTTAAAAGCTATTATGCGAAACCGCCCTGTCGATTGCAAGCGACGATGTCGGATTGAAACGGGAAACCTGCTGCTTGCCAGTCTTATGGTCGATAACTGGCGCCGAGTGGCGATATAAAAAGGGCCGAGGCGCAAGCCCCGACCCTTCATCGCGCCGGCAATAACGCCGCGTGCGGTTGACGACTTAGAACGTCTGCTCGTAGTCGCTATGCTTTTTGGCCGAACGCACCAGGAACTCCTGGTTGGTGTTGGTGCCCTTGAGGCCCTTGATAAACGATGCGGCCGCGCGCTCGGTATTGTTCATGCCGGCGAGGATGCGACGCAGACCAAAGACAAACGGGCGCATCTGCTCGTCGACCAGCAGGTCCTCGTTGCGCGTACCCGAGGCAACAGGGTCGATGGCCGGGAAAATGCGGCGATCGGCCAGGTCGCGGTCGAGCTTGAGCTCCATGTTGCCGGTACCCTTGAACTCCTCAAAGATGACCTCGTCCATCTTGGAACCGGTATCGATGAGTGCGGAGGCCAGGATGGTGAGCGAGCCACCGTTCTCGATATTGCGGGCTGCACCCAGAAAACGCTTGGGCGGATACAGTGCCGCCGAATCAACGCCGCCCGAAAGGATGCGGCCTGAGGCGGGCGCCGCCAAGTTGTAGGCGCGGGCAAGACGCGTGATGGAGTCGAGCACAACTACAACATCGCCGCCCAGTTCCACGATGCGCTTGGCGCGCTCGATGACGAGCTCTGCCACGCGAGTGTGGTTGTCGGCGGGCATATCGAAGGTCGACGCCACAACCTCGCCCTTGATGGAACGCTGCATATCGGTGACCTCTTCGGGGCGCTCGTCGACGAGCAGGCAGATGAGGTGCACCTCGGGGTTGTTAATCGAGATAGACTGGCAGATTTTCTTGAGGATCGTCGTCTTGCCGGCCTTAGGCGGGGACACAATCAGGCCGCGCTGACCCTTGCCGATCGGCGACACGATGTCGATGGCACGACCGGTAATGGAATCCTTGCCATGCTCCATGCGCAGCGGCTCGTTGGGATAGACCGGGGTGAGGTCGCCGAACTTGGGGCGATTGCGAATCTGCTCAGGATCCATGCCGTTGACGGTCGTGATCTTGGCGAGGCCGGCGCGCTTGTCGCCGCCGCGCGAAGGACGCAGCGAGCCCTCGATGACATCGCCCGTGCGCAGACGCGCGGAACGGATGAGGTATGCGGGCACGAAGGCGTCGTCGTTGGACTTCATGTAGCCATGGGCGTGGATGATGCCGGAGCTGTCTGGGCGAATCTGCAGAATGCCCTTGATATCGCGGAAACCCTCGGCCTTTGCGGCGGTGACGTAGATCTCCTCGACGAGCTCGGCCTTCTTCTTGCCGGTCGTCTCGATCTCGAACTCCTTGGCCTTCTCGCGCAGCTCGGCGACCTTCATGGCCGCGAGCTCCTCGCGCGAAAGCGTGGGCTCAGTCGGAGCGGCATTGCGCTCCTTATTGCGCTGCTTGCGGTCGCGCTGACGGTTGCGGCGATCGTTGTTACGCTCGTCCTTGCGCTCGTTGCGGTCATTACGCTCGTCGTTGCGCTTGTGCTGACGGCGGTTGGGGCGAGCGCTCTCTTCGGTCTCGACGGGGGCGGTGCCATCGGTTGCGGAGGCGTCTTCGTTAGCCGAAGCATCATCGCTGGCCTCGGCATTGGAATCGCCCTGCGGCTCGGCCTCGGCATGCTGCTCGACGGCCTTGGCCTTAGCGGACTTCTTGCGACCGCGCTTGGGCTTCTCGGACGCAGACTGTTCGACGTCTTGGGGCTCGGCGGCATCAGTCGATGCATCGGCGGTCGTCTCGGCGGAAACCTCGGACGCACCCTTCTTGGCAGCCTTGGCCTTGGACGTGCGCTTAGCAGCAGTACGATGGCTGCGACCAGGACGGACGTCGGCGGGCTCGACATCGGCAGAAACGGCCTCGGAAGTCGTAGCATCCTGGACGGGCGCGTCGGCAGCGGTTGCAGGCTCGGCGGTCGCCGCAGCATCCCGAGCGGCGGCGGCTGCGGCTGCGGCCTTCTCGGCCTCGACGAAAGCCTTGGGCTTGCGACCGCGACGGTGCGGGCGCAAAGCCGGATCGACAACGGGAACTTCGCTGGCCTCGACAGGCGCAGCGGGCTCAACAGGCGATGTGCCCTCCCCTGCCGCGGAACGGACCGAAGCCTCAGCGAGCTCGGGGGTTACCTGATCGGCAACCTGCTCGGCCTTAGCAGCCGTGCGACGGCGTGTGCGCGGTACCGGCTTCTCGGTTGGCTGGTCGGCGACAGGGGTCTCGGTGGCGGCAGGCGTCTCGGGCACAAACGGAGCTGCAAGCTCGGTCAGAGCCGCGGCCTCGCGCTCGGCAGCACGACGGCGGGCGCGCACCACCTGAGCCTCGCTAATCTGCGCCAACGCACGTGCCTGCGCGACCTCATCGGAAATCGGCGCCGAGGAGTCAGCTGCAACGGTGCGCTTGGCGCGCGTCGTGCGCGTGGTACGGCGCTTGGGCTTGGTGACCTCCTCGCCGTCAGTGGCAGGCTTGACCGTGCGGCGCGTACGCTTGGGCTTTGCCGGAGCAGCCTCCTCACCAGTTGCAGGCACGGCCTTCTCAGCCGCTGAAGGCGTAGGCGTCGAAGCAGCCTTAGGCGTCTCAGGAGCCGAGGCTTGCGCGGGCGCCGCGACCTGGTCCAACGCAACCGGTGCAGCGGGAGCGGCTTGCGTCGTCGTTATTTCGTTTTCTTGCTGTTGATCAGACACAGTGTTTGCTCAACTTTCTTTTCAAGCCCTGTGATCACATGCTCCCTGCATAAACCTTCAGGGCGGCTAAACAGTCTAGCTCCGTCAAATACCGACGGACATCATTGATCTGTATCGAGATATTTGCGTCATATACGCAGCGTTAGTGTAACACAACCGCAACCACCTGCAACTTAGTCATTGAGGACGTTCTTAAACGACTAGTCAAAAGGGACAATCTTTGGTTTAACACCCACAAATCTGACTGCCTCCGCCAAAACTGTGGCGGTTTACTACGATGAATCGCTCAACCGCGATCACTCCGAAACTTGTTGAACTAAAACCGCAGGTAGATGCCTTGCGCTTTTTTGCGAAAAGCCGGCGTAGTTGGAATTTCTCATTTCATCGTAGTAAACCGGCATAGTTTCGTATTTCCAGCAGTTCCAAATTCGTCAATACGTCGGCGTTTGCAAAAAGCCCGACCTCCGTGGGAGATCGGGCTTTCAAGGCTTAGTTAAACCAAGTCTGTACGGTCAAATGACCCGTAGCTTACATCTGCTCGGGCGCGGAAACGCCAACGAGGGTGAGCACCAGGGCGAGCGTCACGCGGACGGCATCGCAAGCGGCCAGACGGGCACGCGAAAGCTCGGGGTCGACGGGACGGCCCTCGCTCGGCAGCACCTGACAGGCAGCGTAGAAGCTGTGGAAGTCGCCGGCGAGTTCCTCAGCAAAGTGCGTCAGACGGAACGGGGCGCGGTCGCGAGCGCAGCTGGCGATGAGGTCGGTGAGCTCGTTGAGCTTGCGCGAAAGGGCGAGCTCGGTCGGGTCGGTCAGCAGCGAGTAATCGACGTTCTCACCGATGGCCTTGGCGGCGATGGCCTTCATGCCCATCTCGTCAGCCTGCTCGGGCGTAACGTCAGCGGCACGGCGCAGGATGGAGCACACGCGGGCGTGAGCGTACTGCACGTAGTACACCGGGTTGGAGTTGTCGCGCTTCTTGACGGCCTCAATATCGAAGTCGACCATCTGGTTGGAGCTCTTGGAGATGAGGGTGTAACGGGCAGCGTCGGAGCCGACCTCGTCGACGAGCTCCTGCAGGGTCACCATGGTGCCCTTACGCTTGGACATACGGACGGGCTTGCCGTTGCGCAGCAGGTTGACGAGCTGGCCCAGCAGAACCTCAAACTTGCCGGGGTAACCCAAGGCATCGCAGACGCAGCGGACGCGCTCGATGTAGCCGTGGTGGTCGGCGCCCCAGATGTCGATGACGTGGTCGACGCGCTGGAACTTATCCCAGTGATAGGCAACGTCGGAGGCGAAGTAGGTGTACTCGCCATCGGACTTGATCAGAACGCGGTCCTTGTCATCGCCCAGGTCGGTGGAGCGGAACCACAGGGCGCCGTCCTTGGTGTAGAGATAGCCCATCTTGTCGAGCTTCTCAAAAGCGCGGTCGACGGCGGAGGTGCCGGCGGTCTCGCCCTCGGTGTCCTTCACATACAGCGAGCGCTCGGAGAACCAACGATCGAAGTCGCAGTTAACGGCATGGCAAAGGTCGCGCATATTGTCGACCATCTTTACATAGCCGCGCTCGCGGAAGCTCTCCATGCGCTCCTGCGGATCGGCGTTGACCCACTTATCGCCGTCGGTGCGCCAGAACTCGGCGGCCTCGTCGATGATGTAGTCGCCGCCGTAGGAGTCCTTGCCCAGGGTCTCGGCAAAGTTGTCCTGATACGGATGGGTCTCGGGATGCTGGTCGTTCTCGTCGGCAACAAAGGCGTCGCGGTCGGCGATCAGCAGCTTGTGAGCCTCGTCGATATCCACGCCCTGCTTGGCGATGATGTCGGCAAGCTGCATATAGCGCGTGCTGATGGAGTTGCCGAAGGTGTTCATCTGAGAGCCGTGGTCGTTGATGTAGAACTCACGCTGGATGTCGTAACCGGCGTGATCCATAACGCGGCAGAGCGAGTCGCCCAGCGCGGCCCAGCGGCCGTGGCCGATGTGCATGGGGCCGACGGGGTTGGCGGAAACGAACTCGACCTGGGTCTTCAGGCCACCACCGACGTTGGACTTAGCGAAGTCCATACCCTTCTCGCGAGCCTCGCCAAAGATGGCATTCTTGACGGCAACGGAGAGGTAGAAGTTGATGAAGCCGGGGCCTGCGATCTCGACCTTCTCGATCGCGGGGTCCTCGGGCATATGGGCAACGATGGCCTCGGCGATCTTGCGCGGGGCGCAGTGGGCCAGCTTGGCGGACTTCAGGGCCATGGTAGAGGTCCACTCGCCATGAGAAGTGTCAGCCGGTCGCTCGATAGCGCAATCGTCAAGTTCAAATGCGGAAAGGTCGCCGGCCTCCTGGGCCGCAGCAAGCGCAGCGCGTACCAGCTCTTCAATCTTCTCGGGCATAGATCCTCCTTGTGTTAAAGCCCCCGAGCTCTTGGTCACTCGTAGGGCAAAAGCCAGAGTTTGTAGCACTCTATCACAAGCGACGGGCACTGTCGCAGGGTAAAGCTAATAGATATTGCATATGCACAAAAATGACTACAGCTTGTATGGAGTCACTCAAAGATGCCAGTCTGCCTGCAGATTATGCAGGCGTTGAAAATGCATAAAGGTGTGAATGAGCTGCGTCTGTTATCGAATACTCTTACCTATCAGAGTTGTGTGCTTTTCCTGCATAAAGTAAGGGTTTGCGCACGTCAGCGTGTTATTCTAGACATACGTAAATTCGTATAAGTTGGAGGTAGCATGTTCTCAATCGGTCAACACGTCATTCATCCGGGCCAGGGAGTCTGCACCGTCGTCGGTTTTAGGGACGATACGCCGCAGCCCATGCTGCTGCTCGAGACCAAGCAGGGACATGCGCAGACGATCCTCATGTACCCCGTGGCGCAGGCCGACCGTCTGCACGCCGCCATCTCGCAGCAAGATGCCGAGCACCTGCTGAGCCACTATGACGAGCTGGAGTGCGACACCTTTACCGAGCGCAACAGCTCGCTTGAGGAGACGCACTTTAAGCAGCAGCTCAAGCTGGGCGCGCCCGAGACGGTCCGCGTGGCAAAGACCATGATGTACCGCATTCGCCAGGCCGAGGAAGCTGATAAAAAGCCCAGCTCCTACTACATGCGCGTACTCAAGGAAGCCAAGCGCCGCTCCATCGAGGAGTTCGCTGTGGCCTTGGGCGTCACCGAGGAGGCCGCCGAAGCCCGCCTAGCCCAAGCCGCCCTCAACTAACCCAACCGCGCCAAAACCACCACAAAGGGGACAGGCACCTTTGTGGTGGTTTTCTTGTTCTAGTAGTATTCATTCTTATCGATACCCACGAGCACAAGGAGTCTCCTATGGCAGAGCCGCTTACCGCCGGAATCACCCGCGACCGCGCGTTCGAACTGCTCAACGAGCACAACAAGGACCCGTTCCATATCACCCATGGCGAGACGGTCGAGGGCACTATGCGCTACTTTGCGCGCGAGTTCGACCCCGAGAACGAGGAGTTTTGGGGCATCGTCGGTCTGCTGCACGACCTGGATTGGGAGGAGCATGAGGACGACCCCATGAACCACACCATCTATGCTGCCGAGATTCTTAAGGGCGAAGGTGCGTCTCCAGAGCTCATTCGCGCCATCCAGACGCACACGTCCGACTTCAACACCTCGCTGCCCAAGCCCGAGCTGCAGATGGAAAAGATCCTGTTTGCCTGCGATGAGCTCACCGGCCTGATCGGCGCTGCAGTCATCATGCGCCCGAGCAAGAGCGTTATGGACTTTACGACCAAGTCGCTCAAGAAGAAGTTCAAGGACAAGCGCTTTGCCGCCGGCTGCTCGCGCGACGTGATTTCGCAGGGCGCCGAGATGTTGGGCTGGGAGCTCCCCGAGCTCTTTGACCGCACCATCGCGGCCATGCAGTCCTTCGCCCCCGACCGCGATACCTTCCAGGCCTAACCGCCCACGCCACCTAAAACCACCACAAAGGGGAAAGGCACCTTTGTGGTGGTTTTTCTTGCACGGGCGTTAGGGGCGGACCTGGCCGGTGCCGCGGAGCTTGTATTTGTAGGTGGTGAGGGCCTCGGCGGCAAAGGGGCCACGGGCGTGGAGTTTTTGGGTCGAGATGCCGATCTCGGCGCCCAGGCCAAACTCGCCGCCGTCGGTGAAGCGCGTGCTGGCGTTGGCGTACACGGCCGAGGCATCGACCGCATCCAGGAAGCGCTCGCAAGCATCCGTGTCCTCGGCAACGATGGCCTCGGAGTGCATCGTGCCGTAGCGGTTGATGTGTGCGATGGCCTCGTCCTCGCTCGCCACGACCTTCACGCTCATCTCGAGCGCCAGATACTCGCGACCCCAGTCCTCCTCAGTCGCGGCAACGTAGTCATCACCCTCGGCAAGCCCGGCATCGGCGCATGCGGCGCAGGTTGCCTCGTCGCCGTGAATGAGCACGCCGTGGTCGTGCAGCACGGCAACGACCGCCGGCAAAAACGAATCTGCCACAGCACGGTCGACCAGCAGCGACTCGGCGGCATTGCACACGCCTACGCGCTGGGTCTTGGCATTGACGATAATGTTGAGCGCCTTATCAAAGTCGGCGGATTCATGCACGTAGATGTGGCAGTTGCCCGTGCCCGTCTCGATCACCGGCACAAGCGACTCGCGCACGCAGCGCTGGATCAAGCCTGCACCGCCGCGCGGAATGAGTACGTCGACGATACCGCGGAGCTTCATGAGCTCGCCGGTGGCCTCGCGGTCGGTGGACTCGATCATCGACACGGCCTCGCGCGGGAAGCCCTTGGCCTCGAGCGCATCGGCCAGCAGCTCGGCGATCATGGCACACGAGTGATAGGCCAGCGAGCCGCCGCGCAGAATACAGGCGTTGCCGGTACGGATGCAGATGCCTGCGGCGTCGGCCGTCACGTTGGGGCGCGCCTCGTAGACCATAGCGACCAGGCCCAGCGGCACACTCACACGGGTCAGGTCCACGCCGCTTGCAAGCACGCGGTGGTCGAGCACGCGGCCCACGGGATCGGGCAGCTCGGCGAGCTTTTCCAGGCCGGCGGCCATGCCCTCGACACGCTCGGGCGTCAGCAGCAGACGGTCGAGCAGTCCGGCCGAAGTACCCGCATCGCGCGCGGCGGACATATCGAGCTCGTTGGCGGCAACGATGGAGTCGACACCGTTGCGCAGTGCTGCGGCCATGGCGCGCACGGCCTCCTGACGCTGCTCATCGCTCGCCGTGGCAAGCGAGGCCGACGCTGCCTTGGCGGCAACGGCAAGATCGTGGACATACGTGGCTATATCGACCGACATGGGCGGCCCTTTCTCCTAGAAGTTTGCAACCATGGTAGCCGATTTGCGCATGGCCTCGCCCGCGGCGGTAGAATTGGTCAACCCGAAACACCGCAACGAACGGAAGACTCACATGGCCCTCATCACTTCGTACCACGTCCCCGGCCTTTATGTCGAGGACCACAGCATCGACGTCCCCCTTGACTGGCGCGGCCTGGAGCCGATGCTCCTGGCCGTCGGCAGCACCATGCGCCGCGGCGCTATGCCGGCACCCATCGCCGGCGCGCCCGAGAGCATCAAGCTCTTCTACCGCGTGGTTTGCGCGCCCGACCGCATCAACGACGATCTGCCACTGCTCCTGTTTTTGCAGGGCGGCCCCGGCGGCGAGAGCCCGCGTCCGCTGTCACCCACAAGCGACGGCTGGATCGAGGAGGCCGTCAAGCACTTCCGCGTGGTCCTTCCCGACCAGCGCGGCACCGGACGCAGTAGCTGCGTGGACGGGCGCACGATCAAGGCACTGGGTGATCGCGCAACGGCCGCCGGCGCCGATACAGCACGCTCGCAGGCGGATTTCCTCAAGCGCCATCTTGCCAGCTCCATCGTGCGCGATTTTGAGTACCTGCGCCTAGTGGGCTTTGGCGGCAAGCCCTGGGTCACGCTCGGCCAGAGCTACGGCGGCTTTTTGACGCTGAGCTATCTGTCGCTCTTCCCCGAGGGCGTGGCGGCAAGCTTTACTTGCGGCGGAATTCCCCACGTGCCGGCGAGCGCAAGCGAGGTCTACGCGCACACCTTCCCGCGCATGGCCGCCAAGACGCAGCAGTATTATGACCGCTACCCCGCCGACGTCGAGCGCGTGGCAGCCCTGGCCGATGCGCTCGAGGAACAGAAGCCCGTGCTGCCCGACGGCTCGCCGATGACGGTCGAGCGCCTACAGCTCATGGGCAGCGACTTTGGCATGAAGCCGAGCTTTGAGCGCATGCATTGGATTATCGATCACGCTTTTGTTGATGGCGACGGCACGCTGACCTGCGACGCCTCGGTATCTGACAACTTTTTGATGCGCGCCTTCGAGCGCACCAACACGCGTACAAACCCGCTGTACTGGACGCTACAGGAGTTCATCTACGCCGACGGCGACACCATGCCCATTCGCTGGGCCGCGGCAGAGGAGAAGGCCCATCGTGCCGAGTTCGACACGCTCGCGCGCCCGCTCATGTTTACCGGCGAGGCCATGTTCCCGTGGATGTTCGAGCAGATGCCCGAGCTCAAGCCCTTCAAGCCCGCCATGGACCTGCTGATGGAAGACACCAGCTGGGACAAGATCTACGACCCGCAGCGACTGGCGTGCAACGAGGTGCCCCTGCAGGCCGCGGTGTATTTCGACGACATGTACGTCGATTCGGGCCTGCAGCTCGATACGCTCAGCCGCGTGGGCAACTCGCATGCCTGGGTGACCAACGAGTTCGAGCACGACGGCCTGCACGGCAGCGTGGTATTCAAGCACCTCTTCGACGAGGCCCTCAACCGCGGAGACCTGCGCCGGATCTTCTAGCTAATGAGTGTCCCAAAGTGCCGGCACATAAGGAACGTCCCCAAGTGCCGGCACGAAAAAGACAGCGCTGCGGGAAACG
Source organism: uncultured Collinsella sp. (assembly GCA_938005465.1). GTDB lineage: Bacteria > Actinomycetota > Coriobacteriia > Coriobacteriales > Coriobacteriaceae > Collinsella. The sequence continues at coordinate 67,457 of CALLNU010000021.1, read as the reverse complement.
ATCCGCAGCGCTGTCTTTCTTTATGCAAATACGATCAAGTTATCCCTGTGTATCGCCGGCTTCTCGGCCAGGTTAGCGAGCAGGCGGTTGCTGGCGATCTGGTCCTGACGGCGTCCGGCGGCGAGCTCCAACACGTCCGAATCGGCCTCGGCGATACCGCGGGCGACGACCATACCGCTCGGATCGCACACATCGAGCACATCGCCCTCGGCAAACTGGCCATCGACCTCGCGAATACCCACCGCAAGCAAGGAAGAGCCACGGCTAACCAGCGCCTTCGCAGCACCATCATCAACCGTCACCGACCCATGTGCCTTGTCGCCCAGCGCGATCCACAGCTTGCGGGGTGCGATGTCCAGACGCTCCGCCGGCGGATCGAACAGCGTGCCCACGCTCTCGCCGCGGGCGAGGCGCACGAGCGCATCGGGCTCCTCGCCCGAGCAAATCACGCTCTGAATGCCCGCCGTCATCAGGATGCGGCTCGCGCGGATCTTGGTAATCATGCCGCCCGTGCCCACCGATGTGGAAGAATCGCCCGCCGAGGCAATAATCTTGGCATCGATCTTATGCACGACAGGAACAAACTCGGCCGTGGGGTCCTCATGCGGATTGGCAGTATAGAGACCATCGATGTCCGAGAGCGTCACGCACAGATCGGCAGATACCAGGCAGCTCACGAGCGCCGCCAGTGTGTCGTTGTCGCCAAACTTGATCTCGTCGACGGTAACGGTGTCGTTCTCGTTGACGACCGGCACCACGCCCAGCTCCACCAGACGCAGCAGGGCGTCGCGCGCGTGCAGGTAGGACGTGCGGCGGGCCGTATCGTGGCGCGTGAGCAGCACGAGCGAGGTGAGCAGGTCGCGCGCATGAAACTCCTCGTCGTAGGCCGACGAGATGATGCACTGACCAGCCGAGGCGCAGGCCTGCAGGCTCGGCAGGTCGCCGACCGGCTTGCGGTCGAAGCCCAGCACGGGATAGCCACAGGCGATAGCACCCGAGCTCACCACGACCAGGCGCCAGCCGAGCTTGCGCAGGGCTGCGGCCTGATCGGCAAGCCCGCCGATAAAGGCGCGGTTGACCTTGCCGTCGGCGCCCACCACCGTGGACGAACCGATCTTTACCACCATCGTTTTATAAGAAGTCGTCATACGTCAAACCAATCAACTGTTCAGCGAACCGGCGAGCTGGCGGCCGAGGGAACGCGATTCGCCCCTACCGCCCAAGTCCATTAGTGAGCCCAGGGAAAGGCAGAAGCCGCGGCCATGTTCTTGCGCACGAGCTCGTCGCGCACCTGTGCCAGGCCCTGCTCCATGCCCACCACATAGGTCTGCGGGTACAGGAAGCGCTTGTAGACCGGATCCAGATGGTCAAGCGCCCAGGCGCAACGCTCGCGTGCATCCTCGATACTCTCGCGCGGGACAGCAGCGCTGCCATCGCGCACGATCGGTACCAGCAGTTCGCGATACTCAAGCTCCGACACATCGGTCACCAGGGCGGCATCGTTCACGGCCACGAGGGTATTGCCGCGCGCGGCGCCCTCCCCCGCCAGATGGTCCTCGTCATAGATCATGTCGCAGATCGGGCCGCCAAAGCCGTCGTAATAGCGGCACACGCGCTGCACGCCCGGGATCGTGCGCTTGTAGGGCTGCTCGGAGAGCTTAACCACCGGCGTCCAAGGGTCCGCCTCGCTCGCACGGCGGGCGGAAAGCTTGTACACGCCGCCCAGCGCCGGCTGGTCATAGCAGGTCGCGAGCTTGGTACCCACGCCAAAGCTATCGATGGGCGCACCCTGGTCGAGCAGCGACTGGATCGTGTACTCGTCCAGGTCGTTAGACACCGAGATCCCCACATAGGGCAGGCCCTCGGCATCAAAACGGCCGCGAACATACTTGGAGAGCTTGGCGAGGTCGCCCGAGTCGATGCGAATAGCCGACAGGCGCTCGCCCGCCGCCTCCATCTCCTTGGCAACCGTAATGGCATGCTCGCAGCCCTCACGCACATCGTAGGTGTCGATGAGCAGCGTGCAGTTCTTGGGGCTCGACTTGGCAAAGGCACGGAAGGCCTCGAGCTCGGAGTCGAAGCTCATCACCCAGCTGTGCGCATGCGTGCCAAAGACGGGAATACCGTAGCGGCGACCGGCGAGCACATTGGACGTAGAGGAACAGCCGGCAACGTAGCTCGCGCGAGCGACGGCCAGGCCGCCATCGGGGCCTTGAGCGCGGCGCAGGCCAAACTCGGCCACGGGACGGCCGTCCGCCGCCAGCACCACGCGCGCCGTCTTGGTGGCAACAAGTGTCTGGAAGCCGACGATGTTGAGCAGCGCTGTCTCGAGCAGCTGGCACTCCAGCGCGGGGCCGGTGACGCGCACCATGGGCTCGCGTGGAAAGACGAGCTCGCCCTCGGGGACGGCGTCGATGTTTACATGCGCACGAAAATCGCGCAGGTAATCAAGGAATCCAGGCTTGAACATCGCGCCGCCGGCCGGGGCCTCAAGCGATGCGAGGTAGTCGATGTCCTCGGGCGTAAAGCGCAGGTTCTCGACCAGCTCGGGCAGCTCGGCGGTACCGCACATGACGGCGTAGGCGCTACCAAAGGGATGGTCGCGGTAAAACGCGGTAAAACAACCCTGCTCATTGGCCTTGCCGCTCTCCCACAGGCCCTGGGCCATAGTGAGCTCGTACAAATCGGTGAGCATTGCAATGTCGGTGGGATGCGAGATGTCGGTCAAAGCCATGGGGCGACCTTTCGGATGCGTTGTGCAGAAGTTGAGGGTTGGACAAGGACAGAGTGTTCAGGCATAGCGCCCAGCGCGAACAGATTAGTGCAGGCCCATGCTGCCCGTGATCGTGTAGACCATAAAGACGATAAACGCGATGAGGGCGAGCACGATGATGATCTTTTGAGCCGGGGCCATACCGGGGATCTCATTCTCGCCCGCAGGCTCCTTGGAGGTGACCATGCGCTGGGCAAAGGTCATCTCGTCACGGCTCGGCGTGGGCTCGGCGGGCTTGGGGCGGGCGGCCTTTTTAGGCTGAGGTTTGGGCGCGGCAGGCGCAGGCTTCGCGGCGGCGGGCCTGGGCGCGGGCGCGGGCTTGGGTGCGGGCACGGGCTTGCGCTCGGATGCGGCGTTCGCGGCGGCCTCCTCGGCCTTCGCACGCTCGGCACGCAGGGCAGCCAGCTCCTCACGCTCGCGACGGGCCTCTTCCCGAGCCTCGCGGCGGGCCTTCTCAGCGCGGAGCTCTTCCAACTCGGCGCGCTCCTCGTCGGACAATGGTTGGGACTCAAGCTCGGCCATGGTATAGCCCTTTCTTTTAAAAAAAGCCGCCGACACAATGTCAGCGGCTTATCAAATCCAAGGGTGGAGACGAAGGGAGTCGAACCCTCGGCCTCTGCCATGCGACGGCAGCGCTCTCCCAACTGAGCTACGTCCCCAGGACAAGTCGATATTTTACCTACGACTCGCCAACTGTCAACGCCCAATAACCAGTCTTTTTGGGGCGCGGCTATTTTGGCAACTTTTCGAACAAGCGATCCGCTCGATGATTTTTTATCCCCGTCCCAGAAAAATCATCGACGAACGCACTACTTTGCGCTGGTAAGAACACCGGTGGTGTCGAAGGCCGGGGTGAAGCTCTCGTCTACCGCGCCGCCCTCTTGCCAGAACATCGTCGTAAAACCCAGGTCGTCGGCATGGTCGAGCACCTGCTCGTACTCCTCACGCGTCACGGCGCGTGCCAGGTCGCCGCCCTGCTCGCGCATGAGCGCATTGGGCGTGTACTGGTTCATAACCGAGATCGGCACGTCGCCCACCGTCTGCCACACCAGGTCCAGCACGCGACACGAATCGTCTGCATGCCCCGGAAGCACCAGGTGACGCACGATCATGCCACGCTTCATAAGCCCGTCCTCGTCCACCAACTCTCCCCCGCGGCGCTCGATCTCGCGCGCCATCTGGGCCAGACCCGACACGGCCACACGCGGGTAATCCTTTATATGGGAGAGCGACTGCGCAAGCCCGGCATCGGCATATTTAAAGTCGGTGAGCCACACATCGACCAGGTCGCCCAGCGCCGCCACGGCACTCGCGCGCTCGTAACCACTCGTGTTGTAGACGATTGGGATAACCAGTCCGCGCGCCCGTGCCGCGGCAATCGCGGCAGGCAACAGGTGCGCATAGTGCGTCGCCGTCACCAAATTGATGTTGTTGGCACCCTGGTCCTGCAGTTCCAGCATAATCTCGACCAGGCGCTCAGGCGAAATCTCAAGGCCAAAATTGCCGGTCGAGATCTCGTGGTTCTGGCAGTAGATACATTTGAGCGAGCAGCCGCTAAAGAAGATCGTGCCCGAACCGGCCTCGCCCGAGATAGGCGGCTCCTCCCATATATGAAGCGCGGCGCGGGCCACCTTGAGCGTGTCGTTAGCACCGCAGACGCCGTGCGCGCCCTCATCGCGCGCCGCACCGCAACGGCGCGGACACAAATGGCAGGCGGGCGAAAAAAGTTCGGTCAACGACGTCGGCATAAAACCATGCTCCAAAACAACGATTCAGCAGCTCAAACGTAAAGGGATCAACCCCACAGACGGCTCGAGCCCAAGGCGCCGTAATCGTCCGACACGATTTTTGTAATGTCAAGACTGGAATCGATAAAGTGCCGCTTTATGATGTAGGTATTCCGCCCCCCGCGGAGCAACTGGGTGAACCGTCGCGTTTATTTAGGGAGCCCACACAGTCGTACCTAGTACAGGTATCCTTCGTTGTTAAGGACGCTGGAACAGTCGATGAGGGCACCCACCTGTTTTAGGTGGGTTCATTTTCGTAACGTGGGGGGTGGTTTTCTTTTGCCGAAAATCACCATTACAGTCCATATGGATCCCCGCCGGCATCCCGACAAGCCATCGACAACATCCCAATATCTGGTAAGCGCGTGATTATCGCTGCGTGCAATTCCATGCACCCCCCTTGGTCGAGTATTATGGTTCGGCTATGCCCTTTGCGCATGGCGTTCTTCTGACCTTTTCCTTCGACGCTTGGCGGTTTTTAGATTCATGGCTTCATCCCCGAGCTACATACCGTACCTATGCGTGGCAGCGGCGGCCTTTATCACGACCTTCCTCGCGGTGCCCCTGGTCAAGCGCTTGGCAATTAAGCTCGATGCCGTCGACTATCCTTCTAAGCGCCGCATCAACACCAAGCCCATCCCACGTTTGGGCGGAGCGGCGGTGTTTTTGGGCCTGGTCGTTGCCTGCATTGTGCAAATCCTAGGCACCTGGTACCTAGGCTGGCCACCCGTCCTGGTGCCGCACCCGCGCCTTCACATTAGCTATCCCATGCTGGCGCTCTCCTTTACCGTCATCTTTGCGACCGGCGCTATCGACGACGTCTTCCAGCTCAAGCCCAAGCAAAAGCTGGCCGGACAAGTCCTCGCCGCGCTTATCGCCTGTATCGGCGGCCTAAAAATCGGCGTCATCGTCAACCCGTTTGCCCCCGGCGAAATCATGCTCGGATGGCTCGCCTACCCCATCACCGTGATCTATCTGGTGGCATTCACCAACATCATTAACCTCATCGACGGCCTCGACGGCTTGGCCACGGGCATCTGCGGCATCGCGTCATTCACCATGTTCTCGATGGCCGTGCTCTCGGGCCGCATCGACGCCGCCGCGCTCTCTATTGCGCTCTTTGGCGCCTGTCTAGCCTTTTTGCACTACAACTTCAACCCCGCAAGTATCTTCTTGGGCGACTCGGGGTCGCTGCTGCTGGGCTTTGCGCTGGGCTCCATCTCGCTGCTCAACGTGAGCCGCACCGCCGCACTCACCTCGCTTATCATCCCGCTCATCGTTGCCGGCGTGCCCATCATCGACACGTTTAGCGCCATTGTGCGCCGCAAGCGCGCCCACATTAGCATCGGGCAGGCCGACAAGGGCCACATCCACCACCGCCTGATCCAAGAAGGCTACAACCAAAAACAGGCCGTGCTGCTCATCTATGCCTGGTGCATCATGCTTTCGGCCGGCGCCGCCGCGATTAACCAGGTCGAGGTGCCCATGCGCGTGCTCATCTTTACCGTGCTCGCCATTGGCTCGGCGGCCTTTGCCAAGCATCTACATCTGTTTGAGCCCGTGCTGCGCCACCATTACAACAAGCGCACGCACGAGGACGAGCTCGTCACCCCCGACGACCCCGCCTTTAAGCAGGAGGAGCAGGCAGCCGAGGAGCGCAAAGAAGAGCGCCACCACAAGCTCTAGGGCAAGCTGCCGAGGATGTGCCAAGGCACCGTTGGCCAAGCGCGGCCGCGCCGCGCCCATCGCACAAGCCACCCCTCTCCCGCCCCTCGCCTACTTACGCCCCGCCCCTCCAATAAACGCGTTATCATCTTGACCCATGAACATACGTTAGGAGCAATCATGCCAAACGAGAACAGCTACGAAGTCGCGCTGCAAAAGAGCAACGCCATTCGCGAGGGCTTGGCCAATACGCCCGAGAAGTTCACCATGCTCACCGGTGATCGCCCCACCGGCCGTCTGCACCTGGGCCACTACTTTGGCACCCTCAAGGGCCGCGTTGAGCTGCAGAACATGGGCGCCAAGACCAACGTGCTCATCGCCGACTACCAGGTCATCACCGACCGCGACACGACCGAGCACATCCAGGACAACGTGTACAACATGGTCATGGACTACCTTGCCTGCGGTATCGACCCCGACAAGACCATGATCTACGCTCACTCCGCCGTGCCCGCCGCCAACCAGCTCATGCTGCCGTTCCTGTCGCTGGTCTCCGAGGCCGAGCTGGCGCGCAATCCCACGGTCAAGGCCGAGATGGAGGCCTCGGGCCACGAGCTTACCGGCCTTCTGCTCACCTACCCGGTGCACCAGGCCTGCGACATTCTGTTCTGCAAGGGCAACGTCGTGCCCGTCGGTCGCGACCAGCTGCCGCACATCGAGCTCACCCGCACCATCGCCCGCCGCTTTAACAACCGCTACGGCAAGGTATTTCCCGAGGTCGACGCATTGCTGTCCGAGACCCCGCTGCTTCCCGGCCTTGACGGTCGCAAGATGAGCAAGAGCTACGGCAACGCCATCAATATCTCGATGACCGCCGAGGAGACGGCCAAACGCATCAAGAAGAGCCAGACCGACTCCGAGCGCATGATCACGTTCGATCCCGAGAACCGCCCCGGCGTGTCTGGCCTGCTTTCGACAGCCGCCATCTGCACCGGTCGCTCCGAGGTCGAGATTGCCGAGGAGATCGGCATGGGCGGCTCCGGCCAGCTCAAGAAGTACGTGACCGAGGCCGTCAACGAGTACTTCGCACCGATCCGCGAGCGTCGCCAGCGCTACGAGAACGATCTGGACTATGTGAAGGACGTCCTGCACGAGGGCAACCGTCGCGCCAACGAGATCGCCGATCAGACCCTGGCAGAGGTTCAGGACGCCATGGGTATGGTGTACTAGACCGATCTGCTGGCTTGAGCTTTCGATTGCTATAGGGCGGGCGCTACGGCGTCCGCATTTATTGGAGCCGGACCGCTTCGGCTCCGCCCATCGCACTCCCCCGATAAACAGGAACAGGCCCGCCGGCAGTTAGTTGCCAGCGGGCCTGTTCCCGAAGTACACCGTTGAATCGCACAGAGGGGAGGAATGCGAATCAAACTCAACAGGGCAGGCTTTTTCATCGCCTATTGCCTGCTCCGTTGCTGAAACCAATATAGTTCACCGTGGTTTACTTTGTAGCGTCAATATGCGCCGCCACACCTTCTCCATAAGTTAGCTCCGGTAAACTAAAACCACCACGAAGGAGACAGGCACCTTTGTGGTGGTTTTGACGAAGCCCGCCACTACAGCCCGGCCGGCCAACGACAGGCGGCCAGATCGACGTGCATGGGATCGGTAAACGTCACGCCTTCCCCCATTAAGAGCTCGCGCTGAGCATCGGGGCCGCCAAAGGCAAAGCCCTCACAGATACGGCCGTCGGCAAACACCACGCGATGGCAGGGAATCTGGCCGGGGCGCGGATTGCTATGCAGCGCGTAGCCCACGTACCGCGCACTCCGCGGACGACCGGCGAGCAGCGCCACCTGACCGTAGGTGGCGACCATCCCCTCGGGAATCTGCTCGACCACCTCGTACACCCGTTCAAAAAAGCCCTCAGACGCCATTGCTCGCTCCCTTCCACCCGGAAAAGCATAAACCACCACAAAGGTGCCTGTCCCCTTTGTGGTGGTTTATGGCAGGTCGGTTAGTTGGCGGGCTGGAAGAAGGCTACTGCTACGGCGCCGGGGCCAACGTGGGTACCGATGGTGGCGCCGATGGTGTGAACGGGCAACACGCCCTCGGTGTGGCCAGCCCAAAGTGCCGCACTGTCCTCGATATACTTCTTGAGCACCGCATCCGAAAGGCCCGTATAGCCGAGCGCCAGCGGCATGGAAAAGTCGATGCCGCCTGCCTTTTCGACCTTCTGGTTGAGCAGGTTCCGGCCGTTCTTGGAGCCACGAGCCTTGCCCAGCTGCACGATCAGACCATCCTCCGCTGCCACAACGGGCTTCACATTGAGCAACGTGCCCACAGCACCAGCCGCAGCAGACAGGCGACCGCCGCGAACGAGGTACTCAAGCGTCTCGAGCAGGCCGATGACGACTACACGGTCGCGCACGGCCTCGACAGCCGCCGCGATCTGAGCCGCGCCCTGGCCCTCGTCCACCAAACGCAGCGCGTACTCAACCAGCACGCGCTCGCCCAGGGTAACGTTATTGCTATCCACCACATACACATCGCCGCCCGGCGCCTCGGCAAGTGCGGTGCGGGCACTTTGGTTGGTGCCCGAAAGCTTAGCGCCCACGGTAATAATCACTGCCTCATCGCCGGCCTCACGCGCCTCGGCAATAGCCTGCGAAAACGCGTACGGGTTGACCTGGCCGGTCTTAGGCAGCTCATCGCGCTCCACGAGCATCTCGTAAAAGCGCTGGTGATCGATGTCGACGCCATCCATGTACACATCGGTGCCAAAGGTGACGGACAGCGGCAGAACACGCAGAGCGGGGTGCTCAGCCGGCGACATATCGCTCGCGGAATCGGTAATAATACGAATGGACATAGCGAATCCTTTCTTGCGCAGGTCCCGCGCAGGGAATTTTGACAGCAAGGCCCCGGCACGGTATACGCGCTCAAACAGGACTATGCAGTTGTTAATTGGAAGCAAAAGCCTTGGCGGCCCTACAGCTCGCGCAGGGTGTTGAGAATCGTGCGTAGCGACGCATACATCTGCTCGCGCTGCTCCACACCCATAGCCTTACCGGTGGTATCGAGCACCTCGCGAATGATGCGGTCCGCCTCGCTCATGCTCTCGCCGCCCAGAGCGGTCAGGCGCACCGGAGCACGATACTTAACGGCGGCATCGCCCGAATCATCGACCTCGACGTAGCCGCCCTCCTCCAGATGCGCGAGCGTACGCGAGACGGCGGCGCGGGTCACACCTGCCATGCGAGCCAGGTCAGCGCCAGTCAGGCCGTCCTTGCTGCGCTCAAGATAGTACAGGCACATCACGTCGGAGCCCTTGAGGCCCAGCCTTGCGCCCTCGGATGTCTTAATGCGCTGGATCTCCTTGTAGAGCCCGCTGATCAGTCCGACAAAGTCCTCGAAACGTGTCTCGTCGTTCTGCTGCATGGGAGACGACCGCCTTTCGCTTGCATAATGCTTACGGGTAAACATCTTAACCGTACTTAACGACCGCCACTCCTGCACTCCCTATTTGTTGACCCATCAACATAAAAACCACCACAAAGGGGACAGGCACCTTTGTGGTGGTTTTGACCGGTGAACATGATCCGCAGACGCCGCTACAGCTCCATACAGGGATTGTCGCGGGTCACAAGCGTCTTAACGACAACCGTCGCTCCCAAATAGCGCTCAAGCAGCTCGGCTAAGCGATCGACGGCGGCCTGACAGTCCCCCATCCGCTCGGGCTCCACGCACTCAATCGCCAGAAATGCGTCGGCCGAATCGTCGGACAGCGCCGTGCGAACGCCATCGCGCCAGTTCCAGCAACGGCACACGGCGCCCGCATCATCGATATAGGCAAGCTCACCGGGCAGCGTCGGATCATCTACCTCCTCGCCAAGCGGCAAGAACGCATCGCCGCCGTCGGTCACCGCCAGGCGCAGAATGCCCTCAATAGCATGCAAATCCTCACCGCCAACGGGCAACGCATAAGTCAACGAAATCGTGTTGTAGATATCCACCGCCGGCGTAATGTGGCCGACCGGCTTGCCTTTGAGCACGCGCTTGAGCAGGTTCTCAACTGAGCAACGCGCGCCCTTCTTGGTCTTGAACAGGCGATACGCCTCGCGCCATGCCTTAACCGGCGCATTCTCGCTGATGGTATCGCTTGTCAGGTGGCGCTCCGCATCGATGTTGGCGCGGTCAAGCAGCGCGGCGATCGCATCCACGTCCTCCTGGAGAATCTGCGCCGCGGGCTTCATGCCCTTTACGACCACGACGCCGATCGCCGCCTGTGGAAACAGCTCCCAAAATGAATCCTCGGCAATAAAGCTCTTCATATGCTCTCCCTTCATAGCGTGCGCCCGAGCGGGGGCATCTAAGCAAAAAGCGCCCTCACAGCGGCCACCTTCAAAGTCCTACGGTGCCGCCACAAGAGCGCTTACGCTGCCCCCATCCGGAGAAGGGGGCGATATGTCAGGCGTATTGTAACCTGAGTCATCCGCCCAAGCAAAACCACCACAAAGGTGCCTGTCCCCTTTGTGGTGGTTTTGGGTCTGAGGCGACGCTAGTGGCGGAGTCCCAGCAGGCCGCGGCCGCGATGACGGGCCTCAGCGGACACCTGGGCATGCGGGCCGGCGGCCTTGACAGACTCGGGCAGGTGCGAGTACTTCTTCTCGAAGTTCTCCTCGAACATCACCGCCAGGTTGTGCGCGGCCTCGTCGTAGCGCGCAGTGCTCTGCCAGTACTGGCGCGGCACCAGGATGCCGTCGGGCACACCGTGGCACGTAGTGGGAATGTCGACGTTAAAGATGTCGTCGTGCACGAACTCGCTGTCCTCGATGGTGCCGTCGAGGGCGCGCGCGACCAGCGAGCGCGTGTAGGCCAGCTCGATGCGATGACCCACGCCGTAGCCGCCGCCGATCCAGCCGGTGTTGACCAGGTACACGCGCGTCCGACCGTCGGCAATGCGCTCGCCGAGCATCTTGGCGTAAACCATGGGGTCGAGTGGCATAAACGGCTCGCCGAACAGCGAAGAGAACGTGGGCGTGGGCTCGATGACGCCGACCTCGGTGCCAGGAATCTTAGCCGTAAAGCCCGTCACAAAGTGGTACATGGCGGCGTCGGCCGTCAGGCGCGAGATGGGCGGCAGCACGCCAAAGGCATCGCAGGTCAGGAACAGCACGACACTCGGAGTGGTGCCCATGCCCTTAGTCCACGCGTTAGGAATGTGCTCCACGGGATAGGCCACGCGCGTGTTGTGCGTGATCGAGATGTCATCGTAGTTGGGCTTGCGGTTCTCGTCGAGCACCACGTTTTCGCAGATCGCGCCAAAACGGACGGCGTTGAAGATCTCGGGCTCGTGGAAGGCGTCCAGGCCCTCGCATTTGGCGTAGCAGCCGCCCTCGATGTTGAAGATGCCCATGTCGGACCAACCGTGCTCGTCGTCGCCGATCAGCAGGCGCGTGGGATTGGCCGAAAGCGTGGTCTTGCCGGTGCCGGACAGGCCAAAGAACACGGCGGTCTCGTGCGTGACGGGATCCATGCTGGCCGAGCAGTGCATGGGCAGCACGTCGTCCTCGACGGGCAGCAGATAGTTCATGACGCTAAAGATCGACTTTTTAATCTCGCCGGAGTAGCCGGTGCCGGCGACCAGAATCACGCGTTCCTGGAAGTTGATGACCACGGCGCCGCTGGAGTTGAGGCCCTTGATGGCAGGGTCGCACTGGTAGCCGGGTGCCGCGAGCACGCAGAAGTCGGGCTCGCCGGTGCGCGCGATTTCACGGGCGAGCGGACGGGCGAGCATTTGCTTAATGAAGAGTGCCTGGCTGGCACGCTCGCAGGCAACGAGCAGGCGACGCGTGTGGTTGCGGTCGGCGCCCGCCATGCCGCGGGTGACGAACACGTCGCGCTCGTTGAGATAGTCGACGATGCCGGCCTTGATGGCCTCATAGCTCTCGACGGACAGCGGGCGGTTGACGGCGCCCCAGGCGATTTTGTCGTGCACGTCGGGCGTGTCGACGATAAAGCGGTCGTTGGGCGAACGTCCGGTACGCTCCCCCGTCTCGATCACGAGTGCGCCGTTGGAGGCCATACGGCCCTCTTCGCGGCGAATCGCATGCTCGACTAGCTCGGCTGCCGGCAGGTCGACCAGCAGACGGGGCTGATTCTCGGCGGGATCTTCAACGAGCGTAATACCAAAGTTGGACAAAACTTCTGCAGGGGTAACACCAGGCATGGGGCCTCCTTTAAAAACGCGACACATGGACGCGGCGCGCACTTTACTCACGTAAAGCCCGTTGTACCCGATATGCAAAAACGTTTTTGCGGCAAGGGCGGCAAGCCCGCCCAACGGTCAAAAATCGCAGGCAAGCGGCCTAGTCATTGGGGACGTTTTTAAACGACCAGTCATTGGGGACACTCTTGATCTTGAACAGGCAACATTCAAGAAATGTCCCCGGATGCCGGCATTAGGGACGTTCCCAAAGTGCCGGCACATAAGGAACGTCCCTAAGTGCCGACTACAGCGGCAGGCCTTGGCCAAGCATGGCTATGGCGCTCATCAGGACCAGCATGCCGGCAGCGTAGGGCAGCACCGCGCCCAGGAGTTCGGCATCCTTACCGCGCACGTGCACGGCGGCAAGACCAATGGCGAGGGTCTGCGGTGAGATCATCTTACCGGCGGCGACGCCCAGGGCGTTCAATGCGACCATCCAGTAGTCGCTCACACCCAGCGCAGTGGCGGCCTGGCTCTGAATGGGACCAAACAGCATGCCCGAGGACGTGCCCGAGCCGGTCACGAACGCACCGACTGCGCCGATCCACGGAGCCAGAATCGGGTAGAGACCGCCGGCGACCGCAATGCAAAACGCACTGATCGACGAAATCATGCCGGCATAGCCCATCACCTTGGCGCAGCCCAGTACCGAAAGCATCGTGATCACCGTCGGCGTCATCTGCTTCACAGTCGTGGCCAGCACCTCGCCCATCATGCGCGGCGAAGCGCCCTGAATGGCACCGCCGACAAACGCCGCCAGGAAAATCCAGACGCCTGGCGTGTTGATCCACGAAAACGTAAGCATACCGGGATTCTCACCGCAATACACCTGCACATGGCTCGCAAACGGCGCGAGCGCAGCATGTACAGCGGGCACCAGATTAGACGTGCCCAGCAGCAACACAAAGATCAGGATGAAGCACGACCAAGCCGAAAGCGCCGACTTAACGGTGAGCTTCTCCCCCGCCTCGATATTCATGTGAAAGCGTGCATCCAGATGCCCCGACTTCTCGGCACGCATGGCAAGCGCAGCTGTCAGCGCGAGCGAAACGATGGATCCTACGACCACGGCCAGCTCGGGGCCCACAAACATGGCAACGACCAGAGCCGCGCCGACAAACGACACGCCGGAGAGCAACGCCACGCCGGCAACACCGTGCAGACGCTCGCCCACACTCGCGGCATTGCCCTGGTCATCGGCAACACGGCCCGCAACCAGCACAATAAATAGCGGCATCACCACAAAGAACGGTGCGAGCTGCACCAGCTGAACGGTCGCTAGGTGAAGGGAATCCAAACCCACCAGGTCGGCAACGGACACCGTGGGGATGCCAATGGAGCCGTAGGGCGTGGGCACGCCGTTGGCCAGCAGGCAGATGAGCACGGCAGGCACGGCCTCAAAGCCCAGGCCCGCGAGCATGCCGGCGGGAATGGCGACAGCGGTACCGAAGCCGGCCATGCCCTCCATAAAGCCACCGAAGCACCAAGCCACGAGCAGCGCCAGCAGACGGCGGTCGCTGCTGATGGAGGTGATCATGCTGCCGATCACGTCCATGGCGCCCGTACGAACGCACAGGTTATACGTGAACACCGCGGCGATGATCACCAGGACGATGGGCCACAGAGCCATCAAAAAACCTTCGAGCGAGGCGGTCGCGATCTGCGCTGCCGGCAGGTGCCACCATGCGAAGGCAAGCAAGCACGAAAGGACAAACGATCCGATAGCGGCCTTCCAAGCTGGCCATTTAAAGCACAGCAGCATCACGACCAGCCAAATAATCGGCACAAGAGCCAGTAAGAATGCGGCGACGTCCATAGGTAGAAGCTCCTTGGTACCGCGTGGGCGGCATCGGGGGTGTCACAAAACTTCAACAGGATACCGCACGTTTACCGACAAATTACAGCCGCCCGCCGAAATTATTGAACAATCCGTTCAAAAACACGAGCGAACACCGTCGCGTCTATACTAAAGCGCAGCAATAGAAAGGACTCCGCTTTGAGCATCACGCCCCTCGATAGCATTCGCCGCGCCATCGCCCGCCGCAACGGCACCTCCAACCCCGCTGCATCGAAGGACGGCGCCGCGAAGGCCCAGGGCGGCCGCATCGAGAACGGCCTCTTCCCTGCCTCGCACACTGCCGAGGAACTCGCACGCATCCAAGAGCTGAGTCAGCGCAACGCCGGCGGGCCCGATAGCAGCCAAGCCACACGTCGCCGGCGCGAACGCGATCGGGAGCCCGGCCCCGTCCGCCGCATGGTCAACGCTTGGTGGAACCGTCTGCTCGGCGCCGTCTACGGCGGCGGCTTCTCCATGCAGGAAGCGGAATACGAGGAGCACGCCACCAGTCGCGACTATCTTTGGAACACCCTCGGCACCGCCGTGTGGGGCTTGGCGTTTCCGCTGCTCACCATCGTGTCTACGCAGCTCGTGGGCGCCGAAGAAGCCGGCAAGTTCTCCATCGCCTTTGTCACCGGCACGCTCATCATGATCGCGTGCAACTACGGCGTGCGCAATTTCCAGGTCTCAGATATCGACGAGAAGACGTCCTTTGCCTCCTACCAGTTCAACCGCTGGCTTTGCGGAGCGCTCGCCCTAGGCTGCGGCCTCATGTACAGCAGCGCCCGCGGCTATGACACTCAGATGGCGACGATCGGCCTGGGCGTCTACCTGTATAAGGTCATCGACGGCGTCGCCGACGTGTACGAAGGCCGCCTGCAGCAGGCCGACAAGCTCTACTTGGCTGGAATGAGTCAAACGCTACGCTCCGTCGGCGTCATCGCGGTCTTCAGCGTGGCGCTGTTCTTCACGCGTAGCATGCCCATCGCAGCCATGGCCATGGGCATCGCCGCGATCGCCTCGCTCGTGCTGGTCACCGCGCCGCTCGCCCTGCTCGAGACCGAAAAATCGCGCCGCGTAAGCCTGCACGAGGTCGGCCACCTGTTTGTCCAGTGCGCCCCACTCTTTGGCGCGCTATTCCTGTTCAATCTTATCGAGAGCATGCCCAAGTTTGTGATGGAAGGAACACTGGCCTACAAATATCAGCTGTACTTTAATGCCCTGTTTTTTCCAGCTCAGGCTATTCTGTTGAGCATTGGATTTGTCTATAAACCGCAGCTCCTGCGCTTGTCGAGCATTTGGGCTAATCCTCGCAAGCGTCGTCGCTTTGACCTGATTATTGTTGCCGTTATGGCGCTGATCGTGGTCATCACCGGCGTGTGCGCCGCATTTATGGCAGGTCCCGGTATTCCCCTCATGAGCTATATGTACGGCCTCAACTTTGAGCGCTACCGCACATTGGCGCTGCTGATGGTCGTCGCCGGCGGCATCAGCGCGGCCATCGACTTTATCTACGCTATCATCACGGTGCTGCGCCACGCTGGAGACGTCACCAAGATCTACCTGATCTGCTTTGCCGTGAGCGTGGTGCTCCCGGTGATCCTGATTAAGCTGCTGGGTCTGATGGGCGCTGTGGTGAGCTACCTAGCCATCATGGCCCTACTCCTGGTGCTACTGATTATCGAGTACGCCCACATCCGCCAACGCATCGAGAGGGACCGGAATCCGTACGGCGCCTAATTGCGGCGATGGGAGCAGCTAATTTGCGGTGGAATCACCCCGGCTGGGGTCTCGTTGCGGACACGCAAAACTAAGTGAGTAGACTTTTACCGAATCCCGGACCGCACCGACAAAGCACAAGTCCGTGACCTGCGGTTTTATTGAGGCAAATATGTTGGGTGCTCGGCATTTCCAAAAAAGTCTACTCACTTAGCCAGCGGGCAGCCAAAAAAGAACCGCCGCGACGTCGTTTGACTCCGTTGCGACGGTTTTTCGAGCATTTTCGCGCTGTCGAGGACGCAGACGCTCCTCATTTCTAGCGCTTACCGAGCAAGAAGGCGCTACTCTCCGAAAGTAGTCAAAAAAGCCCCGTCCCAAATTAGCTACGGTAGATCGGCGGAACAAGGTTATTCGCCCGGGTTGATGTTCGCGTAGAACTCGGCCCCGTCGTCCAGGCGCAGGATGCCCACGCGGCCGAACTCGGAGCCGGTGGCGGCGGCGCAGTCGATGTCGATGCGATCGGGCACGCCGGCAGTGTCCTCGCCGCCCAGGTGCACGATCTGCCCGCGGCCCGACTCCTCGTCGAGCCCCGCAAGACCACCGACCTCGCAATAACGCCCGAGCGACACCGTTGGCGTGTGACCGCTCACAACGACCGGGCCCTTACCCTCGGCAGAAAGCAGCCCGGTCGGCACATCCCAATAGCCGTGACGAATCCACAGCAGGTCATCGGACGACTGTACCGCGAGCATCTGCTGCAGCAGCTCGCGATCGGCACCCACCGCTCCAACGCCATCGGCACAATCGACGCCATGCTCAAGCAAAAACGCGCGCGCCGCCTTCATCTCGATTCCAGCATGTACCAGCAGATACGGGCGCTCCTCGGTCTCGACCACCGCGTAGAGCGGCAGCGCGGCCATCCATCGCACGAGCTCCTCATATGCCTCAAATTCCATGTCGTTGAGCTGCTCGCGCGTCGTCCAGCCACCGTTGATATCCCAGGTCTCGGCATCGAGCGGATCCTGACCAATGATGGCATCGAGCATGATCTGCTCGTGATTACCCTTGAGCACGTGGGCGTTGGGCAGCGAGCGCACGAGCTTAATAACGCCGACCGGATCGGGCCCGCGATCGATCATGTCGCCCAGCACGTACAGCGTGTCGTCGGACGTCAACGAGATCTTAGACAGGGCCTCGTCAAGCGCACGCACGTGCCCGTGAGCATCAGATGTCACATAGATCGCCATGGTACGCCTCTCCTTGCATTGCGGCCGAAGCCCGGCGCCGCAACTAAAACTTCAAGTTGAACTTAAACGTTACCCATTGTACTCCGTTGCAATAAAGCTGGAAAGGGTTTCCAACCAGAGGCAAAGACGGCAGCCGTCTATGACGATATCGCGCACGCCCGCAATCCAACCCCATAAACCCACCATCTTTGGGTACAAATAACCGCAGACAACTGACCGTGCCACGCCAACCACCCAGGAGCGGACACTATCCATGAACCAGATCCTTCTCTTTATCGGCCTCGTCATCATTTTGTGCCTGACCATCAAACCCGTCGGCAAAAAACTCCCCTTCCCCACCCTGCTCATCTTTATCGCACTCGGCATGCTGTTGGGCGTCAACGGCCCGACGCATATCGACTTTAGCGACTACGCGCTCACCGAAACCGTCTGCAGCACGGCGCTGCTGTTCATCATGTTCTACGGCGGCTTTAACACCAATATCGACCGTGCCAAACCCGTCGCTGTGCCGGCGGTGCTGCTGAGCACGCTCGGCGTCGTCATCACTGCCGGCATCACCGGCGTGTTCGCCCGCTTCGCGCTGGGCTTCGACTGGATCGGCGGCCTGCTGCTGGGATCGGTCGTGGCGTCGACCGATGCGGCCAGCGTCTTTAGCGTGCTGCGTGAGCACAGCCTGTCGCTGAGAGGTGGCACCGACTCGCTACTCGAGGTCGAATCGGGCTCCAACGACCCCGTCGCCTACATGCTCACCGCCGTGCTCGCCACACTCGCGGCCGGCGGCGACATCAACATTCCCGCACTGCTGGCCAAGCAGATTATCCTGGGCGTGGGCCTGGGCCTTGCCATCGGCTGGGCGGCGGGCCGCCTGATTGAACGCGCACACGCAACGGCCGAGGGTGCGCAGACCATCTTTTTGTTCGCCGTGGCCATCGTCGCCTACGCGCTGCCGAGCTACCTGGGCGGCAACGGCTTTTTGGCTGTATACCTGGCCGGCATTGTGCTGGGCGCCAGCGACATCACCGGCAAAGTCGAGATGGCGCACTTCTTTGACACCCTCACCGAGATGGCAGAGATGACCATCTTCTTTTTGCTGGGCCTGCTCGTAACGCCCGCACGCCTGCCGCAGATGCTGCTGCCGGGCCTGGCACTCATGGCGTTCATGCTCTTCGTGAGCCGCCCCATCGCCGTCGGCGTGCTCCTAGCGCCCTTTAAGACGAATCCCCGCCAGGTCGCGCTCGTAAGCTGGGCGGGCCTACGCGGAGCAGCTTCGGTCGTCTTTAGTCTCTTTGCCGTAGTGGCCGGCGTTCCCGGCGGACACGACCTATTTGACCTGGTGTTTGCGATTGCCGTGTCGAGCATTGTGGTGCAGGGCTCGCTGCTGCCGGCGGTGGCGAAGAAGCTCGATATGATCGATGCGACCGGCGACGTGCGTCGCACCTTTAACGACTACCGCGACGAAGACGGCATGTCGTTCGTCAAGCTCAAAGTAGGCGCTGGACATCCGTTTGCCGGACGCTCGCTCGCCGACATTGGCAGCGCAACGGACATGCTGGTGGTCTTAGTGCTGCGTGACGGCGCCCATCCGGTGCTGCCCAACGGCGATACCGTGATCCAGGAAGGCGATCTGCTGGTGATGGCCGCCCCAACGTTCGAAGAGCGTGCCGAGGTTACGCTGCGCGAGGTCACCGTGACGCCCCACGGTCGCCTGGCCGGCCAGCGCCTGCGCGATGTGCCGCAAGGCAAGCATCCGTTTATTGTGGTGATGCTCAAGCGCGAAGGTCAGACGATCATCCCCGATGGCAACACCCTAATATACGCCGGCGACGAAGCCGTCATTGCCACACTGGCGTCGTAGCCATCCCCACCCATAAGTTGCGGTGAAATAGGGACTGAATAGGCCTCTGAACAGCCATTCCAGTCCCTATTTCACCGCAAGTTATTGAGGGGATGGGTTGAAAAACATTTGAATTGACACCGAAATGAAAAAAGCCGGGGAAAACGTCCCCGGCACTTGGAAGCCCTCTCTTTTGAGATGACCGATTTCTTTATATCACGAACGCTAGTTAGATGCCATTCATTGAGGGCTTTATCAGGCGCGCCATCCCATCCCATCCACATGGCGCCATTTGAAAGCCGTCCGATCTCATGCTATAAAGAAATCGGTACCCTCGAATAAAGGGACCTCCAAGAGCCGGGGGATGTCCCCCGGCATTTTTTATGCGAGTCAAGACTAAATACTTCTCGGGAAAACGCCGGCCCATTGCGTCAGCAATTTACGAGCCGCCCTACCCCACCTCTTAACGGCTAAGGACTTTTCGCAGGTAGTTTGACGAACATATGTTTGCATACTATAATTTTACTTGAAAGCGCCCCTCATCTCGTGGTATAAAGAAGTCGGTTCCCTCCAAGAGAGGGGCCTCCAAGAGCCGGGGTCTTACCCCCGGCATTTTTTTGCAAAAATGGAGGCCCACCATGAGCGAACTCTCCGTCTTTGTTGACGAATCTGGCGACCTCGGAGGCGTCTCCAACTACTACCTCGTCACCCTCGTTTTTCACGATCAAAACGATGCAATCGTTGAACGCATTGACCGCTACGAGCGTGCCCTTTCGCAGTCCTCGCTTCCCAATACGCCTTTTCATGCAGGACCCCTACTGAATGGAAACGGCGACTACAAAGATCTTCCCAAAGAGCATCGACGGCACATGCTGAGCGCATTTCGCGCGTTCATTCAGCATCTCCCCATACGTTACCTCTGCCTGCAATACCGAATGAGCGAATTCGCCGGCAATCAAAACGGTCTCGCGGAGAGAATGAGGCGAGACCTCACGGTTGAACTTTTTGACCATCTGGAATTCTTCCAGCGATACGACACCGTTAAGATTTACTACGACAACGGTCAACCGATCGTAACGGAGGTCATCCATTCTGCACTCGAGTACGTTCTAGCAAGGGACGTCATCGTATACCGAGAAGCCACGCCGCGAGCCTACCGGCTATTCCAAGTTGCCGACTACATCTGCACGATCGAGCTAACGGCTATCAAGTTTGACAGCAAGGAAGAAACCAAGACTGATCGGCTATTTTTTGGAACCCGAAGGACGTTCAAAAAGGGATTTCTCTTATATCTCAGGAACAAAAGAATGAACTGACCCGGGGTCACCAGTCGTCAGACGCTCCGTAGTCATCGTCGACGGCAAAGTCGCGGAGGTCGAGGCCTTCGCGTTCGGCTCGGGCTAGGAGCTCTTGAGGGGACTCATCCTCGATATCCATCACGTCGAGCATGGCGGCCGGAAAGCCCACGCCGGCTGCACTCCCCGCACGGTCGAGCAGGCTCTCGCGCAACTGATCTACATCAACTTCGATTTTCATGGTGCAACCCCCTATCGAGCCAAGCCCTTACTCACTAGCACCGAGCGCATCCACAACAGCAACAAAAGCCGCAACCTGCTTGTCGTCCATCTGCGCAGCCAAACGCCCCGCGGGCTCATCGTAGGCGAACTGTACCTTATCGATAAAGCAATCTCAAGCACGCTCATCCACACGCACAGCGGCCTCGCAATACTGGCTGAGCTTTTTGAGTCCATACCAAAACGCATTTACATGACGCGTAGGATCCTCATCCAGCACACCATCGTAGCGACGCCCATTAAACTCACGCAGGCGCGTCACGGCAACCTCGAGCGAGTCGCCGCCCTCGGCCGAAGCCTCATCCACAAGCTCGGGAATCGAAACCTCACGGCGAACATCATGCCTGGTAGCGCCATCGTACTCGCCCACCAGCACGTCTTCGTCAAGCCGTGAATCGTAGTCTAAATAGCTCGAGCCCCGGCAAATCCCATGCGGTGAGCCAGAGCCAAACGCACAGAACAACCCGCCGTCGGCAACAACGCGACGGTAGGTCTCAAACGACTTCTTAACCTGAGTGAGCAACTCGGAAAGTTCTCCGGCATCGCACGCCGTCTCGCACGCAACGCACGCAGACTCGGGCAACGATACCGGATCAACCGTGCTCCCCGCAACGCGGGCGGCGCGCTCGGCCCGATACGCCTGCGCCGCCAAGCGCGCTCGCTGCGCAGCGCCGCGCACGTTGGTAAGTTCACGCTCCAACGCCACGTCACCAGCATCATCACCAGCCAAATCGCCCGTAAACCAGTCGGCGCCCTGCGACCCCGTCGCACTCAGTTCAGATTCAAACGTCGCCGTGATCATACCCGCAAGGTCCGTCGCGTCGGCGGCACAGCGCATCTGCTCCAGCTGCGTGCACAGCAGGTCGGCATCCAGGGGCACGGCATCCGCAACGCGCACGTCACTCAGACGCGCCACGTCCTGCAGCACCATAGCCCCCGCAGCATCGTACGCCGCGCGCACCTTATCCGCCGTATTCGCATGCAGCTTTACCTCGATAAACGCAAGCGTCTGTTCCAAGCGCGTCAGCAGCTCAGCCTTGTCCTCCATGCGAAAAAAGGCAGCATAGCGCCGCTCCATCTGCAGCGGACCCACAACGCCCGCCTGCTTGCTAGCACGCGCAAGGTCCGCACCCTCAACACGGCGCACGTACGTATCAACAGCCCGCACGGCAGAGTCGCGCGCAGCATGTTCGGCAGCCTCGACGCCCCTAAGCACGCCCAGCAGCTCGCGGGAGCGCGCCTTGCGCACCAGCTCCCCGCGATCGTACTGCTCAAGCGCCGTCTGACGCTTGGCCACCGACTCAAAGCCAAACAGCTCGTCGAGCAACTCGCCAACAGAACGCTCGTCCGCCATGGCAGGCCTCCTCACGCACTACGCACCAACATGCTCGCGGGGCGCCCGAACACCGGACACCCCGCTCGCCCGCACCCCTACAGATCTAGCGCCTTCTTCGCGGCGTCGACCGGGTCGCCATCCATGTAGAACACCGGACTCAGGCCCGAAATGATCTCGGACGACACGCTCTGCAAACCCGCAATAGCGCTCAGCGGCAAAATCACACGCTTGGCACCGGCGTTTTTGGCCACACGCATAATGTCCTCGAGCCCGCGGATCTCATCCATAGAGCCCGACATGCGCAAGATTCCCGGAATCGCCAGCGCGGGCATCACCGGGCGATTGCATGCCGCGGAGCACAGGCCCACAAACTCGGCGAGCGAAACCTCTTCGGACAGGCCCTTGCTCTGAAGGTCGTTGTAGAACAGCAGGTAATCCTTGGAGCCAATGTGCATGCCCGGCGCCACGCGGTTCGCCAGGTTCACAAAGTTGTCGAACGCGGCCTCCAGCGTATCGCGCACCGGCTTGTTAAAGGCCACGCCCTCGTGCTTAAACTTGCACTCGCCGGCAACGGCCTTGTTCTCCAGCTTGTACACGGCAACCTCGCCGCCCTGCGACCTACCCACGCCAAACACGTGGCCGGACAGCAGCGGCCCGTCGGGAATCAGCGTGTCCTCGCTCTGCTCGGGCACGCGCACCACGTGCACGTCCTGCGGGTTGTCGGCATCCATATAGCCCAGGTTGACGTCGATAAACTCGACGCCCGCCATAATCTTGAGCTGCTCCTTTACGCGGCGACGGCCCTCGATGGCATAGTCCAGCAGCCAGCGCACGTCGTCCTTGTCCATGGCCTCGTCGGGGAACAGCAGCTTGGCCAGGCCGCTAAAGGTCTTGCGCACGGCGATCTCGTCGCGCTTGTTAAAGTCGCTGTTAAAGCGGAAATACCGGTCGATATGGTGCGTAAAGTCCTTGCGGCGCATCTCCTTGCAAAACTCCAACAGGCAGTCGGTGATCAGGCCGTAATGCCCGGTCAGCAGGCTCGAGCGCATCTTGGGAATCTCCCAGCCCGGCAGGTAGTAATGGATGCGGTCGAAGAAGGCCGAATCGTTGTTAAACTCCGGCGGGAACGGATCAAACAGGTGCGTGGTCTTAAGGACATTTTGCACGGTGTCGTTGATGTTGCCCTCAAAGACCATGGAGGCATCGGCGTTGATCTGGTCGCGGCCGCGCGCATAGCTGCCGCTCGCCATGTAGTCCTTCATGATCTGCACGGCGTTGGTGTCCTTAAAGCGCATGCCGGCGACCTCGTCGAACGTCACGCAGTCCCAGTGACCTACCAGACCCACGCGGTCGGCGCGCATGGAGTTCATACGGCCAAACAGGTTGGCCGTGGTGGTCTGACCGCCAGAGAGCAAGATGGCGTAGGGCGAGACCTCTTTGTAGATATGGCTCTTGCCGGTGCCGCGCGGACCCAGCTCGCACAGATTGTAGTTGCGCTCGATGAGCGGCACCATACGCTCGATAAAGTGCAGACGCTCTTTCTCGGAAAGCTCACTGGGCTCATAGCCAGCGGAGCGCAGCAGCATGTTGAGCCACTCGTCGCGCGTAAAGTACTGGCGCTCGTCGACCATGGCATCCAGGTCCAGATTGGGCATCTGGATGGGCGTGAGCGACGCCACGCTAAACGGAGAGTCCTCGGGTCCGCGCTTTTTGCGCTTGGCCTTGGAGCGGCGCGGCGCATCGTCGCCAAAGACCTCCATGCCAAACTCGTCTTCCTCATCCAAGGGGTGACGATACTCGATGCTCATGATGCACCAAATGCCACCCTGCAGAATCTTGGAATAGTCGCGCACGTACTCGGCCGGCATCACAAACGGCTCGATGGTCAGATTGGCAAACGACGCCACATAGATGTCTTTGTACTCGTCGAGCTTGGCCGTCACCTTGTCGATGATGGTAAAACGGCCCAGTTCGCGAATCTTGGACTTAATGCGCTCGGACTCGTCGGGACGCACGTAGTTATCGGTGAGGATCCTGCGGATGCGATCCAGGCCCTCTGCCACGGCCTCCTCGTCATCGGTCGAGCAGTACATGCCCAGCAGGTACTCCAACACAAAGGTGGGCACGTTGGCGCCGCGCTTCATAAGGGCCGTCAGGTCCTTGCGCACGATCTTGCCAGCAAAGTGCTCGAGCAGCTTGCCGTCCAGCCCATCCATGTCGTAGCCGTCGTCCTCGGGAGCCTCGGCCACAGCCTGGTCATAGCCATCGGTCGAGGACTCGTCCTCGGCCGCCGCGGCAGGCTCAACGGGCGCAGCAGCCTCAGCCTCCGCAGCAGGCACGACCTCCTCCGCAGCCGCAGCCTCCACGGGCACATCCACATCAATCGAGGGGACTTCCCACAGATCGTCATCATGGCTATCAAACATAGGGCACACTCCTAAAAACCAAAGTCAGCAACAGGGGCAAACGAAACAGCAATGGTGTACGTCTCGCGCCAAACGATCTTGCCCGTCTCGCGCTCGCGGCAGACCAGATAGTACGGACCCTTTGCCGAGAATCCATCCGCCGCGCGCAGCGCAAACTTGGCATGCACTACGCGCTCCTGCGAATTAACAGAAGTCTTGTTAGCATGCGCCTTGACTGTATCGCTCACCTCGTTGCCGCTTGCATCGGTAAACACCAGCTCGTATTCGCACGGCAAGACCTTGCCTTGGGCTGGTTCTTCCTGGATCAAGTTGAGCGAGAAGAGCGAGTTGGTCACCCGGCGCCCCTCACTTAGCACGCGCAACGTCGCCGCGCGCGTGTCGACAAAGTCCTTGGTACCCGAGCGCGCACGCCAAAATCGAATAACGGGCACGCAAAGCTCCTGCAGGCTCATGCCGCCGTGGACGTAGTTGTTAGTACCACCGGGACGCTTGAAGTGCACGTTCTCGCGCGGGGCAAATCCCTCAAAGCCAGCACCCAAACGTCCCATGTCAACATTAACAAACACCCCGCGTGCCTCGTCCGAAAGCTTGGCCACGGCCTCGTGGGGCACCACCAGATGACGCTTGCCGTGCATGACAGGAGCGTCAAGGAAGGGAAGGTCTGGCTTGCCGAGCATCTGGCACTCGTTGAGCTCACGACGCGTGTAGATGAAGCCGTGATCCGCCGTCATAACAACACGCGCGCCCGGGGCGTCGGTGCACACGCGGCGCGCCAACGCGGCAAGTTCCTCCACGGTGTCCGCGCAGGCATCGAAAACGTCATCCTGCGTAGCTGCCTTCTCGCCCGTGGCATCGATCTTGTTGTGGTAGAGATAAACGAGCCTGGAGTCTTTGAGCAGCGCTTTGCGCTCGGTTCCCGCCATGTTGAGGTATGCGCTCGAGCGCAAAGCGCGGGCCGTGGGCTCAACGTGGGTAAGTACGGCCTCGCGCTGCGGAGTCGTCGCAGTGGGCATGCCGTCAGCCAACACAAACGCGCCATCCTCTGCAAGCTCAAGCACCTGGTGCGGCAGCAGCGCAGGCATGCCCACCTCGGTAATGGAGGGAAAGACCGCCTGCATGCTAGAGACCTTGACGTTGCCGCCGCGTTCGCGCTCGAGCAGCGCCGCAACGTCGCGGGCAACCTCATAGCGCAGCGCATCGCTCACGATAACGACCGTTGTTTTGGCAGAACCCACAAAGGCGGGCAGCACATGCCAGTAAAACTCATCCTGCCGTGCGGGACCATCGATGTAGCCGCAATCGGCCCACTCCCCTTGCGCAGCAGCCGCCCAGCAGGCATTGGCATCCGCCAAGAACCAGTTGCTGTAGAGATTCTCCGCCCAGTCCGCCACGGCGCGGGCAGGTTCCTCGAGCGCATCGCACTCGACGGAGCGTGCCCGCAGATACGCGGTGCACATATGGCGATAGGCAGCGTCCATGGCATACCATTCGGACGTATAGGCATCCCACACCTGCTGGGACTGCGCCAGATGGAACCCACTCGCGTGCGTCTGCCTAAACGCGCACATATCGGCCACAGCGACAAGCAGGTCAAAGTAGCTCTCGACACGACGGTACCAGCTTAGGTCGCAACGGCGCGCAGCAAAAGCACGCGCATCATCAACACGGTCTGCACCTTGCGCAAACGAGCAGAACAACTGCGAGAGCACGACCTCGTTGACGCACGGGAACACATCAAGCGAAGCCAGCGCATCGATCGGCAGGGTCTCGAACCGTGCAAAGAGCCCACGGGCATCCTCAACTAAACGACAAATCTCAAATAGGTCCTCGCTCGATGCCCGGGCATCGGCGGCCTGGTCCCACGTACGCACCGCCTCAAGGCAATAGGGGCCGTAGGCGGGAGCCATATAGTTTT
Source organism: uncultured Collinsella sp. (assembly GCA_938005465.1). GTDB lineage: Bacteria > Actinomycetota > Coriobacteriia > Coriobacteriales > Coriobacteriaceae > Collinsella. The sequence goes on along the minus strand of CALLNU010000021.1, from coordinate 41,076 downwards.
CGAGCCCCTTGAGCGCTCCCTCGGGAAGTGCGGTGGATGCCGCCGTAAGAAGCACATGGGATGCAAGCATAAGCAGTGAATCACGCTCGTGCAGCGGTCCATCAAACCCATAACAGCGCAGCATAAAGGCAGCGAGAACATCGCGCACACAGTACTTATCCACCAGCGCGGCCAGCGCCTCGGGACCCTCGTGCAGCAGCGTGGCCATGCAGCCGCGCAATACAAACGCGGGCCGCGCGTCGCCCGGCTCCTTGCCGCCAAAGATCACCGTAAGGATTCCGAGCTCGATATCGGATGCACTCGCGGCATGCGGAACGCATGCGACAAACTTAGCGCAGCGGGACTTGGCGACAAAGAACGCCTTGTGCGCTCGCAAGCTCTCGCGCACGGCATCGATATTCTCGATACCCAGCTGATCGGCCAAAAGCGAAAGATAGTCAGCCTGGAACTGATCGGCATACAGCTCAACATCGGCAAGCCAATCACCCTCAAGCCTGCCGCGCGGGCAACGGCGATACAGCAAGATATCGCTCGCAAGGTCATCGCGGTTGATGAGCTTCTTGACGGCAAACATACGACCCTCGCAGGCCTCAACAAAGCGCACCGGGCGCTCAAAGTCGCCGTGAGCAGGCATTACGCCGGCATCGGCCCCCACGCCGTCGAAACCCTCGGCAGCCAATCGCTCAAACTCAGGAGCAAACTCGCCGTCTGCATCGTGCCAAACCACAACACGGCGCGGCGCGCATGAGGACAACGGCTGCAAAAATCGCAGCTTAAGCTGTTCTTCTACATCGATCTTGGGCATGAATATCCTTACCGTAGCTGCAGTTACTTAATCTTCGCCAGCACATCCTGAAACTTGGCGTAGTTGACCTTGACGCCGTCATCCAGGTCGATCTTAATCATCTGGTCTGCCAAGTGGTGCAGTTTCTCCTCGAAGGCAATAGTCTCTTTGAGCTGGTCGTTGAGCTTTTTGATGCGCTTATCCAAGCGCACGCGCTCGCCGCGCTCGGCACTGACAAGGGCATCGTTGGCATACCCGATCTGGGCACGGTAGCGCTCCTGCTGCTCATGCACATAGTCGGTGCGGATGCGAGCCAACAGGTCAGGCTGGTAGCGATGCATGTAAACAAGGCACTTGAAGCCGTTCTTCTTGCCGCTGTCGAACAGCCAGTAGATGGGGCGCTTCTTGTAGGTCTGGCAATGATCCTTAAAGAAGTCCTTCAAAAAGTAGGTGCGGATGACCTCGCGCGAGGTGCCTTTGCCGCCGAGCGCCTCGGCAATAAAGGCCAGGTTCTGCTCGAGCGTCTCCTCGCCGTACACGGTACGCACAAAGTCGATAAAGTAGCGCACGATGTCGTCGTCAAAGTACTCATCGTCGGTGATGGGCAGCACGTTATCGCTATCGGGCATAAAGGTCACGTGCGCGGGATCAGACATCTTTGACAGATAGTCGTCGACCGTGGCGCCCTGATCGGCCAGGACCAGTCCGTCCACATCCAGCGAATAGCGACCAAACATGCACCCCACGGCATAGCTTATGAGCGAGGTGATCTCGTCGCGCTTGGTACGCACGTATTTGTTGCCTTTATAGCTCTCGGGAATCTCATCTGCGGTATCGAAGATGCGCGCCACCGAAACGAACTTATCCTCGACCTCGATGGGCACCTCACCCTCCATGTTGTAGATCTTGGCAAAGATTCGGTTGAGCTCTTCCTCGTTAGTGCGAAGCTGCTCGAAGCGAGCATTGACCTCGGCCTTACGAGCCTCGTATTTATCTTGAAGTAAAGTGGCCATGACAGACCGCCCTTTCTTTGTTGAAAAGTGCGGCTATGCAAATTTAAAATTTGCACTAGCCAGCTAAACAATTAACAGATTTAAATTCTTTACGGATTAAAGCGCGTCGTTTATTAATTCCCTAGTGTTTGTTGCTCTTTCTATGAATGAGCTTTTCAAATTCGCCTCTGCCAGCGTCCTTAAAATAAAAACGAGCGTCAATATCAATCGCCTTTATCCAGTCGGTAAACGCCTTTTGAGGCAGAAGCATCATGGCAGTCGTTTTTCCACTTGAACCACCAGCTTTATCCTCGAGAAGCATCATTCCATTAGGGAAGTAATACGTACACCCATGTGCAAGTGAATTGCGGATATGAGTTAGTAAAGTCATTCCTTTACCTGAGTCTTTAGGTTCGGGACCCTTGCGACCAGAGATTGTATAAGGTTGAATACAGAGGACCCTCGGACTAACGATATCAATCGGAGCTTCAATCTCTTGTTTAACTCCATCAGCCGACTTTTGATTTACAGTTGTTTTAAATCCATATTCCTCAATCACATCTCCAAGATTATCAGCCATAAGTAATTCACGCTTCCCGGAAGGCACCCCTTCATACTCAAGAAGAGTATCGAATGGCAATTGTTTCAATCCGTAATCAGAGGCGGTTCTTCTTTGAGAGGCAGAGTTAGCTACAGATTTAGTCACAAAGAAATCCCAGATAGAAGAAATCTCATCCGGAGTCCAATAGCTAGATTCATGCAGAGACATATGAAATGAAGATATACAGGCTTTGTCCATAACCAGCACCTACACCAAAGGGTTATGTTTGAAATCCCAAGAGGTTTCAAACGAGTCGCAATCTAGCCTTGAAATGCCCAGACAATAATCCACCAAACCATCAACCGCCCCATGCTCAGCAGGCTCAATAGCGATGGGAAGCTTGGCGATATCACCGGGTTGGGCGTTTAGCGTGGGAACAAGGAAGGACGTTGCCGTTGCAACAACGGATGAGTTAAGCAACCCAAGCAAGTACTTCATATCGCAGACAGGAGGAAACATAGCCACGGCCGCAGAGTCAAACAAAGACCCGGAAGGCTGCATTCTAAATGCAATCTGCCCAGACGTAATTCTTGAATACGTGATGCACGATAAGAAGGCAATTGAATCCTTTATCCTGGATGCGCCAGGTGCCGCGGAAAGAGAGCGGCCATTCTTGGCATATTCAATAACGTGATCCCTGTTGCCATACCATTTCCTAAAGGAACCACCCTTATTGTGCGGATACCATTTTGCATCTAGGCTCAAACTGGATTCGGCAGAGTTACAAGCGACGCTCATGTCCCCAAGAGAGCATTCAAACCAATAGCGCAAAAAACGATCGTTATCACTTGTCTGCAAACCGACCTGCGGCTTGGCAAACAAGCCAAGCTTTTCCTTATTCGTAAACGCATCCAGAAGGGCATCGCTGGCCCAGTAGGCTATGGGAGTGCCGGGGATCTTCTTGAAGGTGTCGGCGTCGCGACGGTAGAACCAGCCGCAGTTAGGATTATGGATGGCCTCCAGCGCCTTGGGAGCCTGAACCGCGGGACCAGTAAAATCGGCAAGACGAACGTATCCGCCCTTATAATCATTGATATGCGAATTGTGATAGGTAAATGTGCAGATAGGCACAGTTGCCCCTGCAAAGCCAGAATACTCGAGCTGAATGAGCGTGGTTAGAGTCTTGTCATCGATAAGCCTATTTCGAAGCTTCTCGTAGCTACCGATAAACATCCAAACGAACGGGGTCATCATTCCAACTTCGCCGTGCTCGCCGGCAAAGTCCATAATACGCACGATGAACGAAGAGAACAGGTCGCTCTTCACGTCGGGGTAGTTCTTCTTGACCCACTTGCTCATGAAGGGGTTAAAGCTACTGCTGCCCATATACGGAGGATTCGCAACGGTGCAGGTAAAACGACGGGACAGCTTCTCGCAGATGGCGGCAGCGTTTTCGAGCTTAGTTTTGGTCGCAACGGCAAAAAGGTCGTCAGAACAGCTCGCGGCGGCAGCCTTGAGCTCGTCGATCTCGTCCTCTGAAGGATTGAGCAGCGAACCGATCTCGCCCAAATGACTCAGCTCCTCGGCGAGCTTCTTGTTACCCGGCAGCTCGCCCTCCCCTAGCGGGATGCTCGAGAGCACGGTAACGTCGGCGCGAACGCCACGCCTAAAGAAGCGACGGTCGTGCTCGCGGGCGCACATGGCAAGCGCCAGCTCCGCGATCTGTGCCGCGCGGGAATCGATTTCCATACCTGCAAGGTTTTTAGTAAGAATGAGCTCGGGAATCTCGCGCTCACGATAGCCGCGCTCCTCGTACATATGGAAGAGCAGCTCAAACGCATAGACCAAGATATGGCCCGAGCCGCATGCGGGGTCGCAGAGGGTTATCTCCTCGGGACTCGAAATGCGGATGAAGTCCTCGTGCTCAGCATCGGGCTCGATGTAATACTCCATGCGCTCGCGTAGCGAACTCCCCGGATTGTTGAGCATCCACAGACGGCCGAGCGAGTTCTCGACCATATAGCGCACGATCCACTCGGGGGTGAAGAGCTGCGTGGCGGGCGCGATGTCCGCCGCCGCTGCCTTGCGCTTGGACTTGAAGAACTCGTCTTTAACGTCGGCATTGTAGTACTGATACATCCAGCCCAGAACGGTCACGCCCTCGCGCCAGTCCTCGTCAGCGAGGACAGCATTGAGTTTGCCCACCACACTGTCAGCCATCATGAGGCCCTGGGGCAACAGCAGCTCCATGGCTCCGCCCACGCGTTCAAAGACGCCCGCCAGGCAATCGGCAAGCTCCTCGCACTGAGCAACAAACAGGTAGCGCCACAACGGTTCATCCAAGCCCGCCATCTTGAGCTCGGCTATGCGATCGGTATCGGCCGTCGTTATTTCCACGTCCAGTGCGTTCTCCACGGCCTCGCTGCCATGGCTGCCGTCCGCACGACTCAGCATGCGCATACGGCTGGGAAGCCATCCGCGTGCATCCATGAAGCGAATGGCCACGATGCGGTTGAACCAGGTGTAGGCCGCACGGTCGCGCAGCGCCTCGTGACCCACCTCCGCCTGCATGCGCAGCAGTTCGTCGCGTTGCTCAATCTCAGCCGGACTTAGGGGCAGGCCGTTGACGGTCTCGGACCCAACGGGCGCGGGTGCAGGTTCGGTGATGCCGTAGCGCACCATCTGCGCCTCCACGCCTTTGATGAGCTCCGTACGGGCCCAGGTGCAGAAGCTCTTAAGAGCAGAATCGTTCATGGTTGATGAGCCTTTCTAAACGCCATAAGCCACCGGTGCGCGCTTTGGCACCGGCGGCTCCGCGGGTTAGTTGATACGGATCTCGTCGTTTGCAGCGAGCGCCTGCATAAGACGGGAGCGCAGGTCATCCACGTAGCGCTCCACGTCCTCTGCGGACAAGAGACGACTCGGCTTGGCCAGATCGGCGCGGCGCACGGTCTTGATCTTGCGCTGGGGCTTGGGCACAGGCACTGGCGCCGACGACGCAGCGCCCTTGTTGGAGATCTTTTTGACCACTTCACCCGTACTCGTGACTTCGGTGGTACGGCGCTCGTTGTCCATGCGCTCACGCGCAGCGTCCGTGGCGTCGTATATCTTGTTGGTTGCCGCAACGATCCAGTTTTCCCAGTTTGCCGCTAGGGCATTAAGCTCGTTGAGGCTCTGAACGCCATGGGCGCGGTTCTTGAACGACTCATACCTGGTGTTGGCGTCCGCGATGGCATCCTTGGCCTGATTGACAAAACCTTCTTGACTCTCGGCCTGCTTCCGCAGATCCTGCAGGTCATTCTCGATACGACACAAGAACTCGTTGCGGCGAATGCCCAGGAGCTTTTTAATGTCTTCCTCGACGGGTGCCATCAGCGGCTGCAAGTCTTTGATGCGTCCGTAGGGCTTTGGGTCTTTGAGGATCTCGCGCACCTTTGCCACGTTCTCCACCGCGTTGGGAATGTCATCGGAGACATACTCAATACCCTCGGTGCGACTCAAGAAATCCTTGGCGTGGTCAAACGCTATTCGTTGGTTGGACTCGAAGAACTCAACCACCCTGTCAAAGTCTTCCTTGGCATCGAGCAGGCGGTCCTCGTGCTTGGTGAAGGTGGTCAAGAATGCCTCGGACTCGCTCTGGTCCTTAAGGATGTCGGCGACCTCCGAGCGCATCTTCTCGCACTCGTCCTCACCGGGATACGGGTAGGCTGGTTTGATGCCCGTGTAGTAGTCGCGTGCCATGGCGAGGCACGCCTCGCGCAAGTCCTCAAGGCGCGCTTTAAGCTCGGCCACGAGCTTATCCTCGTTGGAGGGCACGGTGCCAAGCTCAAACAGGTCACGCATAAGCTCGCCCGTATCGCACAGCAAACGGTCACTCATGCGCATACGCAAGCGCACCTGGGCTTTATCGGCATCCTTGCGCAGGAGTGCCACCATGCGGCTATCGTTGGCTTGAACCGTTTGACCGCCAAACAGCACCTGCGCGCGCTGCTCCACCACAAGCTGCGCCACCACATTTGCGATATCGACCTCGCGCCAGCCAAAGGGCCTTTGCTGGTATTGGCGCTGGATATCGCCCATAGCGGTATCCAGGTGGCGCTGGTGCTGAACTTTGAGGTAGTCCTCGACCTCCTTGAGCGCACGCGTGTTGCCCGCGTCCATGCCAGCGAGCCCCGCTTGAACGTTGCCCGCCAGAGTGGAGCGGATATCGGAATCGCTCGTGACCGGCGCGCCGATATAGTCGGCCTTTTCAAAGACCACATCGCACAGCTGCGCCAGCACTTGCTCAAAGACCTGAGCGGGTTTGACCGCGCGGACCTCAATTATGCGGCCGTTGACCGCGCAACGTGCATGGAGTACGGCCTCGCTCAAAAGGACATCGGCCTCTTTCTCGTTATAGGCTGCCTCGCGCATCTTGGACTCGACGATCTGGCGCGTACTCGGCTGAAGCTCCTGGAGATTTCGCGTCTTGGCGTACTTGCGGATCTTGGCGGCGTTGACGAGCGTCTCCCAATAATCCGCCTCGTCGCTCAAAGCCACGATGGCTTTGCCCGAAGAAGCCAAGGCCAGCTCGGTATCGTCCGCACGGCCCAGATCGCTCGCCATAGTCGCCACGCAAAGCTCCATGCCGCCCATACTGGCACCGTGGATTGAGCCGTCCACATAGCGGTCAAACGGAAAGTCGTTGGCCCCGCGGTTGAGTTTACGCGCGGTGTAGATGCTGTCGAACAGGCGCTTTTTGATAGACTCGATCACCTGCGCGTTATCGACCGGAGTGCGTGCGATCTCCTGCGCTATCTCCTGCTCCTCGTCGGTGAGGAAGCTATAGGCATCGCCCTGGCGTGCCACGTAGTTCTCGCCCTCCAGGCGGGCAAGGGACTCCTTGACGCGGTCCTTGAGGGCGCGCATGTCCACGTCGAGGCCGTCGATCATGAAGATGGAGATGTTCTCGACCGTGGCCTTAACGTAGCCGATGTAACGAATCAGGTACAGGAGCTTGAGCACCTGAACGTCGTAGGGTTCAAGGCCCTTTGCGTCCTCGGCCGCACGGACCGCGCGGTCGACCACCTGGTTGATGCCGTGCTCAAGGTCTTTGGAGATAGTGTCGAAGAAGCACCAGAACGGCACGAGTGCACCGGTCTGGTCATACTGGATGGCCTGAGCGCTCTCCTGGAACGCGCTCAGCATGGAGCGCTCGCCCGTTGACATGTGCTTGGCCTTGACACCGTGCTTGCGCACCTCGGTCATCACGTCGGGCAGGAGCTTAAACTGGTAGCCCACAAACGGGTAGCTGGCCACAAAATCCTTGGAGTTGGCGTAGCCGGCAAGGTCGGAGCGCGAGCCACCCTCAAAGGTAAAGTTGTTTTTAAGCACGGCGGCGTCTTGCTCGTAGACCTGTGCAAGCATATCGGCCGCCGGCGCGGTCTTCTCGAGCACACGGCGCTGGATGATCTCGTCCACGCTGGAGCTGGAGAGCGAAAGGCGGGTATTGAAGCGGCCCTGGATCTTTGAAAAGTCGTTGCCCACGGGCAGGCTCAGGTTGTCGATGGCCTCCTGGCTCGTAACCATCACCCACACGCGGCCACCGCAGGCGGCACCCAGCTCCTCGACGATGGTCTGAAGGCTCAGCATAAGGCTTGGGTCCTTGTCGTTTGTAATAAACTGACCCACCTCGTCGACCATAAAGAGCAAACGGAAGTTGCCGCCGTGGGCCGCTGCCTGAGCGTCTACGTAGTCCTTGACCTTTTTGGCAAAGACATCGGGGGCCAAAACCTCGTCCTCAGAACCCTCGAGCCAGTTCCATGCGGCCTTTTCGCTCATGCCGAGCACGCTCTGCAGCACCTCGACCACGTCGTCCTCAAAGTAGCTGTAGGTGTCGCGGGTCTGGAGCCAGGACTCGCCGTTCACGCGCTCAAAGGCCTCGCGGAACTCCTGGGTCTTGCCCAGGGAATCGATGTAGTCCTCGAGCTTTGCAAGCTTGAGGTCCTCGCCGTAGAAGCCGCGCGCCTCGTAGAACATGCGCTCAAAGCCGCGAAGCAGCGCCGTGGGAGCCGTATCGCCCTGCTTCCACTGGCCCGCCTTGCTATCGATGTTAAAGAGGATGGCCTGCGTGGGCACCGAGCAGGCGCGCTCCATGGCAGCCGCGACCATGGGGTCGACGATCTTGCCGTCAAAGTAGCGGATGGCGCTCTTACCGCCGATCTGGCGATTCTCGAGCAGGTAGCTCAGCATCTTGAGGAAGTGCGATTTACCGGAACCGAAGAAACCACTGATCCACACGCCAATCTTGTCGGTGCGCGCATCGATGGCATCGCCGTAGGCCTTGAAGAACGTGGCAAAGTGCCTCTGCAACTCGCGCGTCACCACGTACTCGTCAAGCTCTTGGCGGATGGACCCATCTTTTGAATCCTGGACCTTGACCACGCCGTTGATGGAGCGGTTGATGTCTTTAGCAAAGAGGTCGCGAATGATCGTGTTGTCCATGGGTGCTCCTTTGGGTTTGGGAACGTTATGGCAAAGGGTTGTTACCGGCGGCAGGGACTTGCCTGCGGGGAGCCGTGCTTACGAGATATCGATGGCGCGGTAGTAGTTGTCGGCCGGCAGACGGTTAAAGAGCTGGAAAGAAGAGCCGTTGAAACTGCCCGGATAGGCGGCGACCACAGGCACCTCATCAAAATCCGCAAGCATGCAGTGGAGAAGCGTGTGCATGCGAAAGAACGGGAAGACCTCACCTGCACCGGTGAGGAGAATGACGTCTCCGGGCGCGAACGGCTCGGTCTGCTCAAGGATGTACGCGGCAACTTTCTCGGGCGAGGCGAACTTGGCCACGTCCTCGAGCACGCGCTGGGTACCGCGGCGCTCCTCTTGGCGTGGGATGGCCTTAAGGACACGGCGCTTTTCGAGAATTGCCAGCACGGCGTCGTAAAGGTTCACGACCTTGAGCGTGCACGGAAGCTTGTCGGCCTCGGCATCGCATGAAAGGGTGTCAAATAATGCACGCGCCTCAAACTCCAGCGCAGGGTCATAGCAAAAGGGGTGGAAGCCGATCTCATTGCCTATGCCCTTGTTGGCCAAAAAGTCCTCGCTGCACAGGCACTCGCGCAGAAGCTGCGCGCGGCGCTCAAATTCCTGACGGGCGTGCTCGGAGCGGACATGCGCCGCCACGACGCTCTTACGGGAATGGATGCCGATATTGGTGGTGAAATCGGTCGCCGGGGTGATAACAGGGTCGACGGCGCTTTTGACGGGAGCCACGCTACATCACCGCCCTGCCGGTAAGGGCCGCGATAAGCGACTGCTCGCCCAACTGAACCAAGGCTCGCTCGACATCGGAATCGAGGAAGAGTGGTGACAGGCGCTCGGACTCCGGGCCCTGGCCCTCGCCGATAAGGCCGGCATGGCGGAGCGTCTGGCGGAGCGAGCCCTTAATACGCATGACCGTGGCCTCAGTCCAGCGGGCCGCGTCCGGATACTCCGTGGTAAAGCGCGTCATAAAGGCGTTGAGGTCAACCGCCGTAAAGGCATAATCAAAGTGTTGAAGGCGCTCCCCCGCCTCGACGAGCACGAGCTCGCGCACGATGTCGTAGCGACAGATCATGCTGTAGAAGATGGCCTGGTCCGCCTGCGTGGGAGTGCCGGATGCCATGAGCCTGGTTAGGGATGACGCAGCCTCGACGGCGGTTTTGGGGTCGATGCCGCGCGCGGCGCATACGGCGTCCGTGGGCACCATGGCGTCAAGGCGGCGAAGGCACACGGTTGCGCGGTTGGCGACCATGCGCTCCGTGGGATATTGAAAGAGGTTCTCGCTCTTTACGCGTACAATGACCTGCTCGTCGCTTGCGCCCTGCATACGAAGGGCAGCGACGATGCGCATCTCATGCGGGAGGAATTGCTCGCGGGTGAGCACCCCCCCCCCGAACGCTTTTTGTGGTTACATCCACAGTACACGCTCCAAGGGTGTCAAAGGCTGTCACAAATGCGCCGCAACCCGGCAGGCAGGCGCGGCGCACATGACAATAATCATACCTGTTGGTAAAAAAGTTACCACGCCCAGAGTGTCAAATGTTGAGCAACAAAATTTAATCCGGTTAACGGTCATTTTCGCAGCTTAGAAACTTTAACGAGGTCGCCCCAAATCACATTTACCAGACAACCGCGCTCACAAATGCAGACCCGCACACGCCCAACGCCACCCTCCGCTAAACTCAACATAGAGTTATTCATATGATTCTATGCAAGGAGCTTCATATGTCTGTCGTAAAGCCTATTTCTGATCAGACGCGCGCGCTAACTACCATTCAGGAACGCGAAGATCACATTCAACGTACCATCGCTCATGGTTACGATGACCTCACCAACGGCCGCGTGCGCCCTTGGAAACAGGCAAAGGCAGAGGCAGATCGGGTGCGAGCCTCCAGATAAACCCTCCCCCCATGTAACAACCCTGTAAATCATAGCAGCGCACTCGAGTTTTACCGTGATGCGGTCGCGCCTGGCGCTCCACTGTGCTAAAGTATCCCGAACGTTCAAACGACTACGAGGGGAACTAGAAGATGGCACGTGTGCACAACTTCTCAGCTGGCCCGGCCGCGCTGCCTACAAGCGTGCTCGCCGAGATCGCCGACGAGATGATGGACTACCGCGGTTGCGGCATGTCCGTGCTCGAGATGAGCCATCGATCTAGCATGTACCAGCAGATCATCGACGACGCCGAGGCAACCCTGCGCCGCCTGCTGAGCATCCCCGACAACTACCGTGTCCTGTTTTTGCAGGGCGGCGCCACGCTACAGTTTGCGGGCATCCCGATGAACCTCATGCGCCGCGGCCGCGCCGGCTACGTCGTGACCGGCAACTTTGCCAACAAGGCGTACAAAGAGGCCTCCAAGTACGGCGAGGCCGTGCTGCTCGCGAGCTCCGAGGACACCAACTTCGACCGCATCCCCGACATGGCCGACATCAACACGTGCATTGCCGCCGAGGCCGCGGGCGACGGGCTCGACTACGTCTACATCTGCCAGAACAACACCATCTTTGGCACCATGTTCCACGAGCTGCCCGATTGCGGCAACGTGCCGCTGGTCGCCGATGTCTCGAGCTGCTTTCTGTCGCAGCCGCTCGACGTCGAGCGCTACGGGCTCATTTACGCCGGCGCTCAGAAAAACGCCGGCGCCGCGGGCGTCACCGTGGTTATCGTGCGCGACGACCTGATCGCCGAAGGCCCCGCCTTTGCGCAGACGCCGCAGTACCTGGACCTTAAGGCCCAGGCCGCCAAGGGTTCCATGCTCAACACGCCCAACACCTTTGGCATCTACGTGTGCGGCAAGGTGTTCCGTTGGGTTGAGCAGACCGGCGGACTTGCCGCCATGGCCGAGCGCAACTGGACCAAGGCTAACCTACTCTACAACCTGCTCGAGCACAGCGAGCTGTTCCATGGCACCGCGCAGGCCGACAGTCGCTCCATCGCCAACGTCACCTTCCGCACCGACGAAGCCGAACTCGACGCGGCCTTTGTCGCAGGCGCGGCCGAGCACCAGATTCAAAACGTCAAGGGCCATCGCCTGGTGGGCGGTATGCGCGCCAGCGTCTACAACGCCGTGACCATGGAAGACGTGCAGGCACTGGCCTCGTACATGAAGGACTTCGAAGCGCAGCATAGTTTGAGCCCGCGATCTAACTAGCCCGCAGCACGCGGGCCGACCAGCCATCTCAAACCACCCTGTTTAGATTAAAACCTGCTAAGGAGTTTTTCATGCGCAAGATTAAGACCATCGACGACATCACCAAGGACGGCAAAGTCGAGTTTGGCGAGGGCTACGAATTTGTGAGCACCGCCGAAGAGGCCGACGCGATCCTGATGCGCTCGACCGACCTGCACGGCTACGGGCTGCCCGAGGGCATCCGCGCCATCGCCCGCTGCGGCGCCGGCGTCAACAACATCCCCGTCGAGGAGTACGCCAAGAAGGGCGTCGTCGTCTTTAACTCCCCCGGCGCCAACAGCAACGCCGTCAAGGAGCTCGTCCTGGGCATGCTGGTGCTCTCGAGCCGCGGCGTAGTGCAGTCGATGAACTGGGTGCGCAACAACGCCGATGACCCCGAGATTCAGGTCGATGCCGAGAAGGCCAAGAAGGCCTTTGTGGGCCGCGAGCTCAAGGGCAAGCGCATCGGCATCATCGGCCTGGGCAACGTAGGCTCCAAGGTCGCCAACGCCTGCGTCGACCTGGGCATGGACGTTTACGGCTACGATCCGTTCATTTCCGTCGAGCACGCGTGGGTGCTGAGCCGCGAGGTGCAGCGCGTGGGCACGCTCGAGGACCTCTGCCGCGGCTGCGACTACCTCACCGTGCACGTGCCCAGCAAGGCCGACACCATCGGCATGATCAGCACCGAGCAGATTAACCTGCTGGCACCCGACGCTGTGCTCATCAACTACGCACGCGAGACCATCATTGACGAGGACGCCGTCGACGCCGCCCTGCGTGCAGGCAAGCTCAGCTGGTTTAGCTGCGACTTTGCCACGCCCAAGACCGTCAAGATGCCCAATACGTTTATCACCACGCACTCGGGCGCCGGCACTGGCGAGGCCGAGGCCAACTGCGCCGACATGGCCATCAGCGAGCTCAAGGATTACCTGGAGAACGGCAACATCGCACATAGCGTCAACTACCCCGCCTGCAGCATGGGCAAGGCGCGCGCCGCAAGCCGCATCGCCTGCCTGCACGCCAACGTGCCCAACATGATCGGCCAGATCACGGCCATTCTCGCCAAGGACAACGCCAACGTGCAGCGTATGACCAACGAGTCCGCTGGCGAGAACGCCTACACCATGTTCGACACCGACGAGCACCTGGACAGCAGCACCATCGAGGCGCTCAAGCAGATTCCGTCGATGTATCGCGTGCGCGTAATCAAGTAGCGCCGGCTGATCTGACGGGCAGTTCCCCATGTGGCCTGCCCGTCACTGACATTGAATGCCCACGGGGGCGCCTTTCGCACGAGAGGCGCCCCCGTTTTTGTGAGCGCTCCATTAAATGCACCGAGCCGCTTCTTGTCATACAATCTGTATGTTGACCTAACTATATGTGAGGTGCCTATGGTTGATACAGATTTTGCTTGGCGGCTTACGCAAGGACTCGTGCGGATCGACAGTTCCGACCCAGGTGCGTATGAGGGCGAGATTGAACGCTATATCAAAGCGTTGGTTGAGGAACGGTTAGCGCAGCTGAGCCATCCGGTACTCGATGCCGTGCAAATTGCAGAGCTCGAAGTACTCCCCGGGCGCCGCAACCTTATGGTCACCGTGCCGGGCCAAAGCGACGAGCCACGGCTCGTCTACATCTGCCACATGGATACCGTTACCTTGGGCGATGGCTGGGACGCGGACATTCCGCCGCTCGGGACGGTTGTGCGTAACGACAAACTCTATGGCCGTGGCGCCTGCGACATGAAGGGTGGCCTGGCCTGCGCCATTGCCGCACTGGTCCATACGCTCGAGCGCGTGGTGGCGGATGGCGCGCTGCCCCGCCGCGGCTTTTCGCTCATCTGCTCGGTCGACGAAGAAGATTTTATGCGCGGCTCAGAGGCCGCGATCGATGCTGGCTGGGTCGGCCCGCGTGAATGGGTGCTGGACACCGAGCCTACCGACGGACAAATCCAGGTGGCGCACAAGGGGCGTACGTGGTTCGAGATTGAAATGGCCGGCGTGACGGCGCATGCGAGCCAGCCCTGGAAGGGCGCGGATGCCGTCGCCGCCATGGCCGAGGTCGTGTGTTCGCTCCGTCGAGCGTTTGTGGCGCTGCCCGCGCACGATGAGCTGGGGCCTTCGACCATCACGTTTGGCCAAATCGAGGGCGGATATCGCCCCTACGTCGTACCCGACCGCGCCAAAGTCTGGGTCGACATGCGCCTGACCCCGCCGACCGATACGGCCGCCGCGACGCGCATGGTAGAGCAGGCCATCGCCGTCGCCGAAGCCGCCGTTCCCGGTTGCCATGGCAGCTACACCGTGACGGGCGACCGCCCCGCCATCGAGCGCGACCCGAACTCTCCCCTTCTAGCAGCGCTCAAGCGTGCCGCCGATGACGTGACGGACGCGGACACGACCGTCGGCTTCTTTACCGGCTACACCGACACCGCCGTCATTGCCGGCAAGACAGGTAACCGCAATTGCATGAGCTACGGTCCCGGGTCGCTCGCGCTCGCGCACAAGCCCAACGAATATGTGCCCCACGCCGATATCGTTCGTTGTCAGCAGGTGCTAATCGCGCTCGCCGATAACGTGCTCTGGGACGCGAGCGGCCAAGTTGGGGCATAATAAGCCGCGAACAAACCGACTCGTGCGTTAGGACCGCCCATGAAAGCACTTCCGTTTCCCTGCATCCGCCCGGCTCAGGACCGCGTGCTCGAGGCGCTGCCTGCAATGGGCAGCATCCTGAGCGGCAACGATGCTCTGCGCGGAGCCATTGCCGATGGCCTGATGCTCAAGGACCCGGGTGCGGCGTATTACGTGTACGAATGCTCGGGGGAGCCGGGGCGCGTGACGGGCGTTGTGGCGATCTGCCCGGTTGGTGCGCTGGCGGGCGGCGACGCGGTTGCCGCCGATACGGCCGCCGCTGCGCGCGCATTCGCCGACCTCAAGGTACAGCCCCGTCCCGTAACGCTCGCCTACGAGGCGTCGCCCGTCATGGACATCATCCTGGGCGCTGCCAAAGAGGGCGCCTCGCTCTACGCCGTCACCGACCCCGCGGGCATTACGCACCGCGTGTGGGAGGTCAAGCGCGAGGACGCCGTCGGCGCCATCCGTGCCATGCTCGACCAGGCGCCGGATCCGGCACTGGCCGACGACCCTGCCTACGCTGCCGCACTAGTCGAGGCATCACAGCTCCTGGCCGACGATGCCCATGCTGCCGGCACCTACACGGGCAAAGAGCCGTTCAACTTTGCTGTAGCCGCACTGTTCCCCGCCGCGCAGATCGCCGGCGCCGCGCCGCAGGTTCCGACGGGTCTGCTCACGCACCAAGTCGCGCGGTTCTAGCAAGACCAGACCGCGCAGCACAAAAATCGGCAGCTCAACAAACAGGGGGCGAAGATGCAGCAGGTACATGCATCTCCGCCCCTTTTGCGTCGAGAAATTATGTCGGCGACCCGTGCCGCCGCGCTCGCGTTATCCGCGCTGCGGACCTGCAGTAGCCACAAGCGGTTCAAGCCCCAGCTCGCGCGCGTAGTCTTCCTGCGTAAAAATCTCAACCAGTTCAAACGTATCCGTCGCATCATCAAACGCAAAGTGCAGCACCGAGCAGTTGCCCAGCACGCGATCGCGCTCGTCGGCCGCCGCACCCTTGGTATGGTCCATGAACTCCTTGATGGCCGATCCGTGGCTCACCGCGAGCACGCACTCGTGGTCCGGGCGTCGCATAAGATCGGTCAGCGTCGCCACCATGCGCTCGCGCACCTGCATCTGGCCCTCGCCGCCAAACTGGCAATAGAAGTCGCGCCACGGGCGCTCGGGCATAAGCATCACGCGCTCGGCCTCAAAGTCGCCAAAGAACCACTCGCGCAGACCGTCCAGGCGCTCGTACGCCAAGCCCGGCCACAAGTTGGCGATAGTCTGCTCGGTGCGATGAAGCGTGGAGGTGTAGGCATGATCGGGCTCAATGCCACGCGCACGTAAAAACATGCCGGCGCGCGCCGCCTGGTCGCAACCCAACTGCGTAAGCGGCGAGTCACTCCACCCCTGAATGATACGCTTAAGGTTGAATATCGTCTGTCCATGACGGACCAGATACAGATCTTTATTCATAGGGGTCCTTTCGTTCGTTACCAACCCAAGAGCGAAAACGCCCCGTCGCAATAGCCAAAATGAAGCACGGCACCGTTGTCGGGTAGCTCCCCCTCGCCAGTCACATACTCAAGAAACTCCTGGCAGGCTGAGCCGTGGGAAACCGCCAGCACGCAGTCGTGCTGCGGCCTGGCCATGATGCGGGACAGCGCCGCGACCATGCGCGACTGAAGCTCACTTTCCGACTCGCCACCAAAGGCAACCGGATAATCACCCCAGGGCTGCGGCGGCATCTCGCGATTTGATGTGCCCTCCAGCGAGCCAAAATGCCACTCACGCAGGTCATCGACCAGCTCTATGGAACGGCCCTCGCCAACGATAAGCTCGGCCGTATGCCGCGCCCGGCCCAACGGCGAGGAATACACATGATCAAAGGCCACGCCGCGCGCCTCAAACGCCGCGCGCGTCGCCAGCGCTTGCTGACGCCCGCGCGCCGTAAGCGGCGAATCGTGCCAGCCCTGCAAAATGCTCTGCACATTGAGCTCAGTCTGCCCATGCCGCACCAAATACAGATCTGCCACACACCCTCCCCTCGTACCACCACAAAGGGGACAGGCACCTTTGCGGTGGTTTACCGCTGGATCACACCGCGGTGACACTCAACTACACCAGCACGTCGGCGAGCGAACGCTTGGGTACGTGGTGCACCTGCGCCTCGTCGCGCCAATAATTGATGGAGCCGTCGGGGTTGGAATCGATCGCATCGATCACCTGTGTCTCGGCCGGAACGCCAAACGCCATGATCAGCTTGAGCTCATACTTGTCGTTATCGAGCCCCATGGCATCGATCGCGTGGGGCGTAAAGGCCTTGAACATGCAGGCTGCCACCTCGGGCGTGGCGCTGCGGGCGGCAAGCATCATCGTCTGCGCGGCAATGCCCGTGTCGACCTCGGTAATGGGAGCGGCGGGCTTACCCGGAACGGCGCGCTCAGCAAGAATCGCGATGTAGCCGGTCGGGCGCTCGCCCTCATCGGGACCCGGCCAATCCTTGAGCGCACCGGCCCATGCAAGCTCGTCAAATACACGCGCGCAGTCCTCTGCACCGCTTACCACATGAAAACGCAGACGCTGAGCATTGGCACCACAGGGAGTCAGGTGCGCCAGCTCCGCCAGCTCGAGCAAAAGCTCACGCGGCACGCGCATGGACTCGTCAAAGCGACGGCACGTGCGGGCGCAGCGAACCAACGCATCAAACGCGTCCAAGCCGAGCTTTTCGCAACCCTGCTTTGCCATCGACTCAGCGCTTACCGGCGCTGCGGGAACTGCTTCGTTCATAGGGACCCCCAATTTCGGGCAATTGTTCTTAGGAAAATCTAACCTAAAACGTAGGCAATAACGAACAGGGCTGCAATGTTCTACACCTGTTGAATAGAAAATCGCGACGTGGGGAACAACGGAAA
Organism: uncultured Collinsella sp.; assembly: GCA_938005465.1. Classification (GTDB taxonomy): domain Bacteria; phylum Actinomycetota; class Coriobacteriia; order Coriobacteriales; family Coriobacteriaceae; genus Collinsella. The sequence continues at coordinate 23,525 of CALLNU010000021.1, read as the reverse complement.
CAATTCGGGGCCTTTGGGTTACGTTTCGCCCTCCCCGACCCATACGCCAGCGCCTTTAGGCGATACTGGTTGTAATGATCAAGGCTTACGCCGCACGGAAAGGAGACATTATGGGCATCTTTAAGAACGATGACCAAAAATCGAGCCAGTTTGGATTTGACGAGAAAAGCATGGCGGGCAAAGCCGTCAAGGCCGTACGCTGGATTTACGCCATCACGGGCGTCTTGGCGCTCGTCGCCGGCATCGCACTGCTGTTTGCGCCCGCCAAGTCCCTCGTCTTTTTGACGACTGTCCTGGGTTTTTACTTTGTAATCACTGCTGCCATCAGGCTGTTCACTGCCATTTTTGAGCCGCTGCTGCCCACCGGCTGGCGCGTGACGAGCATCATCTCCAACCTACTCATTATCTTGGGCGGCGCCATAATCCTGCGCAACCAGGCCTTCTCGACCGCGACGCTCACCACGATGGTGGTTATCGTGGCCGGCTTTGGCTGGATTGTCGAAGGTGTCATGTCCATTCTGGAGTCCGAGCTTTCGTCCAACCGCGCCCTCGCCATCCTGAGCGGCGCACTCTCCATCATCGCCGGCATGTTCGTGTTTATCTATCCGCTGTGGTCGGCCAAGATGCTCGTCATCTTTAGCGGCGCCGCACTGCTGGTGTTTGGCGTAACGCTGATTGTTCGTGCTATTCAATTTGGCAAACTGGTGCACTAGATGCCACGAACGCTCTTTATTGATGCAGACGCCTGCCCGGTCACGCGCGAGTCGATTGACTGCGCGCGGCGGGCGGGCGTCGCCGTTGTTATCGCCGGCAACAGCACGCAAAACCTAGAACGGCACATTCGCCGCGACGACCCGCGCGATGCTGAGCACGCGCGACGCGGATTTTGGGTCACGACGCTCGATGTGAGCGTGGGCGCCGACAGCGCCGACTTTGCCATTGTCGAACGCCTGCAGGCGGGCGACGTGGTCGTGACGCAGGACATTGGCTTGGCGAGCATGGTGCTCGGGCGCGATGCCGCCGCCATCGGCGTGCGCGGGCGCGTGTACGACAAGGCGACTATCGACATGCAGCTGTTTATTCGCCACGAGGAAAAGAAGGTACGCCGCGCCGGGGGACGCACTCGCGGACCGGCGGCATTTACCAGCGAAGACCGGGCTCGCTTTAAGCGCAAACTCACCGAGCTGCTGCGCTAACCAAGGTAGATTTTTGGGACATGCCCGGAAATCTGCTTTTTTGCTTTGGGCGGTATGAGCGCTCAAAATCCATGGCTCAACAAAAAACGGGCTTCAAAATGCCATGCGTCGCCGCATTGTGCAGGCGCCGAGCATGGCTATTTTGAAGCCCGTTTTGTTAGGCCCACTTAGAGGCCGAAGGCGGATAGGATGAGGCCCCAGCCGGCACCGATGACGTACATCATGATCAGGAACAGGACGTTTTCGCGGGCGCTGCGGTTGGTGCGGAACAGCACCAGGTAGCCCACGCCGGCGGAAATGAGCGTGCCGGCGAGCATCGGCGCCAGCTGTAGCGCGCCCTCCAGGTACAGCTGCGTGATAACGACACTAGCCGAGCAGTTGGGGATCAGGCCGACGAGTGCCGAGCCCAGGACCGCAAGCGTCTCGTTGCCGCGCAGGAACTGCTCGATTGCGGACTCGCCGAAGGTCTCGAGCACGGCGACCAGAATCAGCGTCACCAGAAAAATGAATACCGAGACCTGCACGGTGTGCGAGATCGCGCTGCGGATGATCGACAGGACGGGCGCGCCCTCGTGGGAATGGGAGTGACCGTGACCATCATGGTGTTCATGTTCGCCCTCATGACCGTGATCGTGGCCATGTCCGTGTCCGTGTTCGTGCTCGTCCTCGTCTTCATCGCAACCGCAATGGTCGCGCTCGCACAGCTCGTGGATGTGGTCGGCGCTCACGCCCGCCTCGGCCACCTCGTCGATGATGTCACCGCCGCTGTGGTCGTCGTGCGCGCAGTTCACATGAGCCGAATTAGCAGCGGTCCCCAGCACGGTACGGCGAATCGCCGCATGCGCGCGAGCGTTACGACGCAGGCCGCGAATGGCGGCGTCCACGATAAAGCCCGTGACCAGCGCGATCAGTGCCTTCGAAGCCAAAAGCATCGCCATGGTCTGCACGGGCACCTGCTCGGCGAGCAACAGCGGCAGCATCTCATCGGAGGTCGAAAGGAACACCGCCACCAACGTGCCCAAGGTCACGACACGACCGGCGTACAGCGTGGCCGCCATTGCCGAAAAGCCGCACTGCGGCACCATGCCCAGCAACGAGCCAACCACGGGGCCCGCGGCACCGGCGCGCTTGATGGCGCCGTTAACGCTGTCGCCCGCGACGTGCTCCAGGGTCTCGAGGGCCAGATATGTCACCAATAAGAACGGTACCAGCAAGAGCGTGTCCTTGCCGGCGTCGAGCAGAATATCAATCAGCAAATCCATGACGGATGGAACCTTTCGTGTCTTTCGGCAGCATTGTAAAAGTCCTAGCGGTCAACTAGGGTATTGTAGTTGTCCTAGGCGCGATGCCAATAGTTGCCCATGGTAAACTATCATCTCGCCACATCTTAATGACCCTGAGCCGCACGACGCGGCCCATCCAAGGAGCAGTTATATGAACGTTTCACAAGCACTCGAATACGAGCGCCAGCCGTTTATTCCCATGTTTATCTATGGCGATCACGGCGCCATGGAGTCCGAGCGCCAGAAGGGTGAAGAGGCCCTCAAGGTGCTCGAGACCGAGTACTTTACCGCCGAGGACGACCCCGGCTTCGACTTTGCCACCGTGCGCGACCTGGCCGACCGCAACCGCGACCTGTGCGACCAGATTGGCGAGGCACGCCTGCGCAACGTGACGCCCGCGACGCTTTCGCGCGGCCTGTCCGATGCCGACACCTGCGCCGCCATCGGCAAGATGCAAAAGCGCACCGCCGCGTCCGTTATGCGCGAAATCCGCGGCGACCGCGACGCGCTCGGCGTGGCCTACGCCCGCAAGCCCATCCAGGGCACCGTGCTCGGTATCGACATCGAGACCACCGGCCGTGCACCCGAGCGCGGTTATATCATCAATGTGGGTTGGGAAATCATGGAGCTCACCAGCGACGCCGTCCCGCACGACGCCGAGGCGCACTACTGCGGTCTGCCTGACATCTACCGCGGCGAGGATGTGCCGTTGTCGAATATCCACCACATCACCTGGGACGACATCGACGGCAAAAAGCCGTTCCGCGAGAACAAGGAACTGCAGAAGCAGCTGCTCAAGCTTATGAAGAAGTACCCGTACATGGCGCACAACGCCGCCTTTGAGGACAGCTGGTTCAAGATCCACCTGGACGGTTACGCCGAGGCACGCCGTGCCGGCAAGATCATCGTCATCGACTCGCGCCAGATCTGCCGCAGCCTGGATGCCGACGTCCGCTCGCTCCCCCGCGAGTCCGCCCCCGCCGCGCTCGAAAACTGGGCGCGCCGCCGTGGAACCCTCGCCGCCGACGCCAGCGAGCAGCATCTGGGTCTGGACGACACCGACCTCATGCTCCGCACCGTCCAAGCCGAGTTCAACCTCAAGAACCTATTCGCCAAGTAGAAACGCCTGCGACAAACCCCGGCGTAGATCACGAGCGGTCTCGCAGCGGGAAACCCCGCAGTGGGGCCGCCCTACGTTCCACAGATAGATTTGCCATCACAAATTCTGAACACTCATTGCGAACGATTTCGGCCAATTCCCGACACGTAATTCGTTGTCGGATGGTGATGCGTCGATATCAAATGTGCGGCAATTGAGTATTTATATGCTATAGCTAAGCTGCGAAAACTTTTATTTAGGGCATACCAACTCATAATTGCGTCAAGCTTTTGGACAGCATTTGGTTAGACCTCTAAAACGGCTTTTCCACTCAGCGCCGTCAACACGGCATTAGCTGACACGATATATATCATGAGTATCGTATTGTCACATACCACTGCAAAAGCGGTCTACCAGGCCGCGCATTCGGTGTCTGCGAAAGGCATCGAGTCCTGTAGCCCTGCCGCGATTTACGGATCATGTCCCACCGGAACGTTCCTTGACGCAGCCGCAGAATGGCTCACCAAACATGATGTTTCCCTCGACACAAATGATTCCCTCGAGGTGATGGTGTTTGATCGCAGGAATGCGCGCTATGCAATGAACTGTCAATGCCACGTTTCTTCAAAACGATTCTCGAACTCACGCTTTATAGAGCTCAAAGATGGCATCTTCATTGTTGGCGTTGAGCTTTGCGCACTTCAGGCCGCCACCTATCTTTCTTTTCGCGAACTAGTGGAGTACTACTTTGAACTGTGCGGCGCTTATTCCCTTGGAACCGACTCTTCCACCTCCTATACCGAGCGTTTCGCGCTCACCTCGACCGAGAGGTTAAAGCAGTTCTTTAATTCCATTACCAGATGCGACGGTCTGGCCCTTGCCCGAAAGGCGATCCAATGTGTGCGCGACGGATGCCGGTCTCCTATGGAAACAGCCTTTGTCATGATGTTAACGCTGCCCAAAAGCGAAGGAGGGCTTGGTATTAAGGGAATTGAGACCGATTACGAGGTGCAGGTCACCACTGCCGCAAAGAATCTCACGAGACGCAAAAAGTTCTTTATGGATGCGTATCTAAAGAAATCTCGCACAGACATTGAATACAACGGTTTTTATCATGACGCGGAAGAAGACCGCGCCATCGATGAGGAGCGCAAGAATGCACTTGCGTCCATGGGGTACGGAATCATCACCGTCAGCCGTTATTCCTTTATGCATGCCAGCTCTTTTGTTAGGGTCATGGAAGCAATCCAGCGGAAAGAGGGCGTACGCCCCTCGCGTCTGCCAAAAGACTTTCAAATCATGCAAGAGGACCTGAGACAGTTTGCGCTCAGAAGGTTTATAGAAGAGAAAAAGCGAATTCAGAAGCAGCTTCGCCAGGATTCCGAAGAGCGTCAACGAATCGACCTCGAAAAAGCAACGCTCGAAGGCATCACGCTGGATGACCCGACAATTAATGAAGTTCCGGCAATCGATGACATGCAGACTGTCGAATCCGACAGCCCATCATTTGCCCAAACAAGCAGCCTCGCGCCCGAGGGCAGGGTCTTCGGGGCCGGAGACTAGGCCGGCTAACAAGGTGGGTACCCTAGCGACGTGCAAAATTGCGAGTATTCAGCAGGGTCGGGTGTCTATCACCCTCGAGTGGATCCAAATGTGAAGCGAAATCACTCTTGCGTGAGAGCGTTAGGCAACATTTGAGGAAGAACTCATCGGATTAACACCCTAAGATAACTCTTGAACTGCATTATATGACCTGCAATAAATTAGCGGACCCCTATAGTTGCAGAATACTCCATTTTTTGCACGGCACGAGGGTACCCACCTTGGCATCGACTATCAAAAAACGCTCAGTCCGGGATCTCGTCCACTATTCCCCATCATTTTGTACAACGAATTACCTGAACGTCATTGACATATGAACATGCACTCATATAATCGAAAGTAAATTATATGAGCGCATGTTCATATGAAAGGATATTGCAATGAGCATCCGCGTTGATGAAACGAAACTCGACATCGAGGCCACCGAACCCGCGATCCCGACCACCTGCTCGCCCGAGGACCTTCCCGACGAGGAGCTTCTCTACGACCTCGCCGACCTGTTCAAGGTCTTCAGCGACACCACGCGCATCAAGATCCTCTATGCCCTCATGGGCCGCGAGCTCTGCGTGGCAGACATCGCCGAAGCGACCGAAACCTCGCAGTCCGCGGTGTCGCACCAGCTGCGCACACTCAAGCAGTCGCACCTGGTTAAATTCCGGCGCGACGGGCGCAATATCCTCTACTCGCTCGCCGACGACCACGTCTACACCATGCTCAACCAGGGCATGAGCCACATCTGCGAATAGCGACCAACCACGGTACCAGCGCGGCCTGCACCCAAGCCGCAAATACAGAGAAAGGAACCCACCATGAAAAAGCAGTTTAAACTCGACGAGATCGACTGCGCCAACTGTGCGCGCGAGCTTCAGGACGAGCTGGCCAAGCTCGAGGGCGTCAAATCCGTGTCCGTCAACTTTATGACCCAGAAGTTGACGCTCGAGGCCGATGACGCCGAGTTCGACGAGGTGCTCAACCGCGTTGTAGAGTTTACGGCCGACGCCGAGCCGGACTGCGAGATAATTCTCTAGCCCAGGTTTACGCCAACCCGCAAGGCCGCGCTTGCCGCGGCCTTTGCTCGCGAAATTATATGAGCGAGTGTTCATACATTCAAATGGGAGGATACGAGTCATGGCCACCGCCGACCCCAAGAAGAAAAAGAAGAAGCGCAAGAAAAAAGAGTCACTCGAGCATAAGCGCAACCGCATCCTGGTAGCGCTGGGCATTTTTGCCGTGGTGTACGCCCTCGATGAGCTCGGCACCCTCACTGCCGCATTCGGCACCCCGGGCGACATCTACGCCAGCTTCGCACTGTTCCTCGTGCCTTTTTTGATTGCCGGCTACGACGTGCTCCAAAAGGCATACAACAACATCCGCCGCGGCAAGGCGTTCGACGAGAGCTTCCTCATGGCCGTCGCGACCATCGGCGCGTTTGCCATGGTGCTCTTCCCCGACACCGACCCGCACATGGCCGAAGGCGCCGCCGTCATGCTGTTCTACCAGATCGGCGAGCTGTTCCAGGCATACGCCGTGGGCAAGAGCCGCAAGTCGATCAGCGCCATGATGGACATCGCGCCCGACTACGCCAACGTCGAGCAACCCGACGGCACATTCGAGCAGGTCTTCCCCGATGACATCGCCGTGGGCACCGTCATCGTCGTCAAGCCCGGCGAGCGCGTGCCTATCGACGGCGTCATCGTCGAAGGCGAGACACAGCTCGACACCGCCGCACTCACGGGCGAGTCAGTTCCCCGCCCCGCCAAGTCCGGCGACGACATCATCAGCGGCTGCATCAACATGACGGGGCTCATCCACGTGCGCACCACCAAGCCCTTTGGCGAGTCCACCGTCGCGCGCGTCCTGGAGCTCGTAGAAAACGCCAGCGAAAAGAAGGCGCGCACCGAGAACTTCATCACGCGCTTCGCCCGCGTCTACACGCCCGCCGTCACCGGCGCGGCCGCGGTACTCGCGCTCGGCGGCGGCTTGATCACCGGCGCCTGGTCCGACTGGATCCTGCGCGGCCTGACCTTCTTGGTCGTCAGCTGCCCGTGCGCGCTCGTGATCAGCGTCCCGCTGAGCTTCTTTGGCGGCATCGGCGGCGCCTCCAAGCTGGGCGTTCTCATCAAGGGTTCTAACTACCTCGAGACGCTCGCCGACGTGGACACCGTCGTCTTCGACAAGACCGGCACGCTCACCAACGGCACGTTCTCGGTCGTGGCAGTACACCCCGAAGCCGGCTATACCGAGCAATCGCTGCTTGAGGTCGCAGCCCTCGCTGAGTCATTCTCCGATCATCCCATCGCGCAGTCGGTGCGCGCCGCCTTCCAGGGCGAACTCGACCCCAAGCGCGTAAGCGACTCCACCAACGACGCGGGCCATGGCGTGACGGCGAACATCGACGGCAGGCACGTCGTCGTCGGCAACGCTAAGATGCTCGCAGCGACCGGCGTCGAAGCGCCCAATTGCGAGGTCGTCGGTACGATCCTTCACGTGCTTGTCGATGACATCTATGCCGGCCACATTGTAATTGCCGACACCGTCAAGGCCGATGCCGAGCAGACGATCAGCGACCTGCACGCCGCCGGCGTCAAGCGCACCGTCATGCTCACGGGCGACCGCGAGGAGGTTGCGGCGTCTGTGGCCAAGCAACTCAGTCTCGACGAGTTCCACGCGCAGCTGCTGCCGGGCGATAAGGTCGAGCGTGTTGAGGCGTTGCTTGCGAGCGAGAACGGCAAGGGCAAGCTCGCTTTTGTCGGCGACGGTATCAACGACGCACCCGTGCTTACCCGCGCAGACGTTGGCATCGCCATGGGCGCTATGGGCTCGGACGCCGCAATTGAGGCGGCGGACGTCGTGCTCATGGATGACAAGCCGTCCAACATCTCCCGCGCGATCCGCGTGGCGCGCAAGACCATGTCGATTGTTTGGCAGAACATCATCTTTGCGCTGGGCATTAAGTTGCTGATTCTGGTGCTTGCGGCACTGGGCATCGCCAACATGTGGCTTGCTGTGTTCGGCGACGTGGGCGTGGCGATCATCGCCATCCTGAACGCCATGCGCGCGATGGGTGTCAAGAACCTGTAGCGTTCGTGGGCTGTCCGGCCGGGACCGGGCTTGGTTTTGAAAACGTCCTCGCGCATGAGGCCCGTCTTTCCTGCTCCTGCGGAGCAACGGAAAGACGGGCCTCGCGCTGCGGAGTGTTTTCAAAACCAAGCCCGGCCCCGACCTGCGTTGACACAGCTGGCGGTTCTTGGGCATCGCTTGCTGGTGGGGTTCCTTGTCTGAGTTGGACTTAGTTGGTGGGACCACTCGTCTCGGTCGCTGTCCCGCACCGTTCCGGCGCGGGAGGCGCGCCGCTGCGGGAGTGCTAGTCGGTCATTGTTGGCGCCGAAGCACCGTCCCGCCCCAGCATCGATCTTAGCTTCTCAAAGCTTTCCTCGCTCAGGCAGTGCTCCATGTGGCAGCCCTCTTGCGACGCGACCTCAGCCGAAACACCCGCATCCTCCAGCAGCCCCACGAAAAAGCAGTGACGCTCCCACATTTGACGAGCAACCTCCAGACCACGCTCCGTCAGATGAACATCTCGCTTGCCCATTTCGACGTAGCCGTTGTTCTCCAACGTCGCCATAGCTTTTGAAACGCTTGCCTTAGTTACGCCAAGGTACTCTGCAACATCAATCGAGCGCACGATGCCCTGACGTTGCGACAGAACGTAGATCGATTCGAGATAGTCTTCTCCGGATTCACGTAGGGCCATGGGCCGCCTTTCGCGATGATTGCTAGTTAGCCGTTGGATACTTTCCACGGCTTACTTTACCGCAAAAGTTGCCCATGTCTTACTACTTTGCCTAAAAGTTAGCCGTGTTTCACAAAACGAGCGGGACGAAAACAAAATGGGAACACGCCCCGCAAGGAGTGTCCCCAAGTGCCGAGCCGCAGCTATAGCAGTCCAAAGTACTTCGCGGCGTTGTAGATGCCGTCGTCGTCCACGGCGGTCGTCACATAGGTCGCCGCAGCCTTCACCGTGTCCTGCGCGTTGCCCATGGCCACGCTCGTGCCCACGGCGGCAAACATCGACAGGTCGTTCTCGCCGTCGCCAAAGGCAATCGCCTCGCTCGCGTCGATGCCCAGGCGCTCCAGCGTCGCCGCCACGCCCAGGTCCTTGCCACCGTTAGCGGGAATAATGTCACAGAACAGGTCGCACCAGCGCGTGGTGAGCGAATGCGACACGGCGTCGGTCACGATATATTCGTCGGCAGGGTCCACAAAGGCGCAGAACTGATAGACCGGCGCGTCAAAGGCGTGCTCAAACGGCTCCTCATGGTAGACAATCCCAGCGTTGCTGCCAGCCGTCACCACGCGCTCGGACAGGCGGTTCACAAACGAGTTCTCGCCCTGCATGCACAGCGAGTCGTAGCGCCCCTGCGCCACCTGGTCCACAATCACCGCAACGTCGTCCGAATCGATCGGGCAGCTGCGGTAAACCCCCTCGGCATCAAAGCAGTGCTGGCCCGAAAGCGTAATGTACGCATCCCAGCCCAGGTCGAACAGCCAGTCCGGCATCTGGTAGGTCGGACGGCCCGTGGCGATCACGCACGCAATCCCCTGCTCGTGAAAGCTGTCGAGCACCTGCTGCGCCGACGCCGGAATCCGGTGGGTCTTAAAGCTCAGCAGCGTGCCGTCGATATCGAAAAATGCGGCCTTGATCATCCTCGCCTACTCCTCGCCCTCGAGCTTCTCGCTCGCCTCGAGCCACGCCATCTCCAACTCGTCCATGGCGGCGTGAGCCTCGTCGATCTTTGCCTGCTGCTCGCCCAGCGCCGTGTAGTTGGTGGGGTCGACCTGTGCCATCGCGGCCTCGGCCTCCTCCACGCGAGCGCGCTGCGTCTCCATTTTGCGCTCGAGCGAGCTCACCTCGCGGCGGAGCTTCTGGCGCTCGGCGTTGGAAAGGCCATTGGGCTGGCCACTCGACTTGGGCTTTTCGGCCGCAGCCGCCGCGGCACCGGTGTCAAACGTGCCGGTCTTGGCACTCGGCGCGCCCACGGGCTCGCCCTCAGCGGTGGCGTTGCACAGGCGCAGGTACTGGTCGACGCCGCCGGGCATATGCGTCAGGTGACCGTCGAGCAGCGCCCACTGTTGGTCGGTCACGCGCTCCATCAAGAAGCGGTCGTGCGTCACCAGAATCAGCGTGCCGGGCCAGCCGTCGAGCAGGTCCTCGACAATCGCGAGCATGTCGGTATCCAGGTCGTTACCGGGCTCGTCCAGGATAAGCACGTTGGGCTCGTCCAGGATCGTCAGCAACAGCGACAGGCGACGGCGCTGGCCGCCCGTAAGATCGCCGATGCGGCTCCAGAGCTGCTGCGTCGTAAAACCCAGGCGCTCGCAGAGCTTTTCGGGCGAAGTCTCCTTGCCGTCGATGACGTAATACTTCTTATAGTTGCCGAGGACCTCGCGGATCGTGTCGCCCATGAAGGGTTCGAGCTCCTCGAGCTGCTGCGACAGCACGCCAAAGCGCACCGTCTGGCCAATCTTCACACGGCCGCGCGTGGGCTCAATCTTGCCCTGGATCACATCGAGCAGCGTCGACTTGCCGGCGCCGTTCTCGCCCAAAAGACCATAGCGGTCGCCCGCACCGATGAGCCAGGTCACATCGGAGAGCACCTGCTTGGGCGCACCATCGGTATCCGCATAGCCGGCGTCCACGTCGACCACGTCGATAACCTGCTTGCCCAGGCGGCTCACGGCGAGACGCTTGAGCTCCAACTCGTCACGCACGGGCGGTACGTCGGCGATGAGTTCGCGAGCGGCATCCACGCGAAACTTGGGCTTAGTGGAGCGCGCCTGGGCACCACGGCTCAACCACGCGAGCTCCTTGCGCGCCATGTTGCGACGGCGCTCCTCGGTAACCGCGGCCATGCGGTCGCGCTCTACGCGCTGAAGGATATATGCGGAGTAACCGCCCTCGAAGGGATCGACCTGGCCGTCGTGGACCTCCCACATGCTGGTGCAGACCTCGTCCAAGAACCAGCGGTCGTGCGTGACCACGAGCATGGCGCCCTGGCCGCGCTGCCAGCGGGCCTTTAGGTGACGCGCGAGCCAGTTGATGGTGCGCATGTCCAGGTGGTTGGTAGGCTCGTCGAGCATAAGCACGTCGAAATCGCCGATTAGCAGGCGCGCGAGGTCCACGCGACGGCGCTGGCCTCCCGAAAGCTCGCCCACCGTGCCCTCCCAGGGCACATCGCTAATAAGGCCGGCCAGAATCTGGCGCGTACGCGGACTCGACGCCCACTCATACTCGGGCGTGTCGCCCACGACGGCATGATGCACGGTGTCGGTATCGGCCAGATTGTCCTTTTGGCCGAGCAATCCGATCGTGGTGTCGCGGCGGTGCGTCACGCGGCCGTCGTCGGGCTCCAACGTGCCGGCGAGCACGCGCAGCAGCGTCGACTTGCCGTCGCCGTTTTTGCCAACGATACCAATACGGTCGCCCTCGCCCACGCCGAGCGTCACGCTATCGAAAATATGCTTGGTGGGAAACTCTAGGCTGACGGAATCGCATCCCAAAAGAATCGCCATATGCCCTGCTCCTTCGTAGAAATTCAACGTTGTCCATGATAGCAGCGAGCCCCACCCCAAACCACCACGAAGGCGCCTGTCCCCTTTGTGGCGGTCGTTTCGGTCGCGGCGCAAAAAGGCGGGCCATCTCCCACAAGAGATGACCCGCCTCTCCAATCAGTCCCGCGGCAACCGTGGCCGCCGTGGGCCTCAAGCATGTCCCGGACTAGGAGAACATGCCGGTGAGGTAATCATTCAGCCGCTTATCCTTGGGCCGTTGGAAAATCTCGTCGGTCTCGTCGTACTCGACCATATCGCCCATGTAGAAGAACGCCGTGCGGTTGGACACGCGCGACGCCTGCTCCATGTTGTGCGTCACGATGACGATGGCGCGGTCGGCAACGATCGACGACATGAGGTCCTCGATCGCCAGCGTCGAGATGGGGTCGAGCGCCGAGCAGGGCTCGTCAAACAAAATCACGTCGGGATTGAGCGCCAGCGTGCGCGCGATGCACAGGCGCTGCTGCTGACCACCCGAAAGCGCATAGGCGCTCTTGTCGAGCTTGTCCTTGACCTCGTCCCACAGCGCCGCGCCGCGCAGGCTTTCCTCGACCATGCGGTCGAGCTCGTCGCGGTCGGTGATGCCGTGGCGCTTAGGCGCAAACGTGATGTTGTCGCGAATGGACTTGCGGAACGGGTTGGGCTGCTGGAACACCATGCCAATGGAACGGCGCAGCTCGTACGTATTCTCGGTCCTGGTGTTCACGTTGCGCCCGCGATAGTTGATCTCGCCCTCCACGCGGCAGCCGCGAATCTCGCGATTCATGAGGTTGAGGCTACGCAAGAAGGTCGACTTACCGCAGCCCGAAGGCCCGATGAGCGCCGTGATCTCGCCCTTGTGAAAGTCGAGCGACGTATTGTGCAGTGCATGGTGGTCGCCATAGTACACGTTGACGTCCTTGGTGGAGAGCACGACCTCGTCGCTCACGGCCTTGCCGCTCACGCGCACGCGCTTCTCGCTCTCCCCCACGCTCGACAGGAAGTCTTGGGTCTCGGACGATGCCGCTTCGGTTGCGGGTGTTGCATTCATCTCGCTCATTCGGCCGTCATCTTCCTTGCCAGTTGCTTGCCCACGATACGGGCGACTACGTTAAACAGCAGCACGCAAATCATCAGCAGCGCCGCGGTGCCCCAAACGATCTGCTGGGCCTCGGGGCTGCCCTCGCCATAGATCTTGTAGATGTGCACGGCGAGCGACTCACCGGGGCGGAACACGTTCCAGGCGCAGGTGGGGCTCGACAGGTTAAAGCTCAAGAAGTTCAGACGCACCGGCGAGCTCATGCCCGAGGTAAAGAGCAGCGCCGCGGCCTCGCCAAAGACGCGGCCGGCCGAAAGCACGATGCCGGTCACGATGGCGGGCATGGCCTCGGGAATCAGGATGTGCAGCGTGGCCTCCCAGCGGGTAAGGCCCATGGCCAGGCATGCATCGCGCTGGGCCTGTGGCACGTCCTCGAGCGCCTGCTGAATCACGCGCACCAGGATGGGGATATTGAACATGGTGAGAGCGACGGCGCCGGAGATGATGGAGTACTTCCAGCCCAGCTGCACCGAGAACACCAGAAAGCCGAACATGCCGACGACGATGGAAGGCAGCGAGGACAGCGTCTCGATGGCGGTAGAGGCGATGTCGCGGATAGGGCCGTTCGGCGCGTACTCAACCAGGAAGACCGCTCCGCCCAGACTGATGGGCACCGAGATGACCAGGGTGATCAACAGCAGATAGAACGAGTCGAACAGCTGGTAGAACACGCCGCCCTGGGTTCCGTTGGCGCGCGACGGCTCCGTGAGAAAGCCAGGTTTGAACAGCGTCGAGACGCCCTCAAACAGGATATAGGCCACCATGGAGACGACGATGAGCATGACGATGGCGACGATTGCCGTCAGCACGCCCGTGGCGATGCGGTCCTGCTTTTGGACACGCCCGAGTCTCGCCTCGTCGATATGGATGCGCGTGCTAGCCACGAGCCTTCGCCCCCTTGCGGCCAATGAGATGGATAATCAGGATGAAGATGAGGCTCATGCCCATCAGCAGCAGACCGAGCGCCCACAGAACATCGTCCTGGGCCGAGCCCTCGGCATAGACCGCCATAGACGTGGTGAGCGTGGTGGTGATGGTGGACGCCGGCGACAGCAGCGACGTCGGCATGGCCTCGATACCGCCGATGACCATGCGCACGGCGAGCGTCTCGCCAAAGGCGCGGGTCATGCCAAGGATGACCGCGGTCATGAGCGACGGCATGGCGCTCTTGAGCACCACGTGCCAGATGGTCTGCCAGCGGGTATAGCCCAGCGCGAGCGAGCCCTGTCGGTAGCTGTCGGGCACGGCGCGCAGGCCATCGACCGAAAGCGTGGTCATGGTCGGCAGGATCATGACGGCCAGCACGATGGCGCCGGGCAAGATGCCCAGGCCCGTGCTCACGTGGAAAACGCTCTTCATAAGGCCGACGACAACGTGAAAGCCGATCAGGCCAAAGACGACCGAGGGAATGCCGGTCAAAAGCTCAATAAGCGGCTGAAAGACCTTGGAGCCAAACTTAGGGCTAATCTCGACCGCAAAGATGGCAGAGCCGATGGCGATGGGCAGCGCGATGAGCGTGGAGAGCACCATGACCGCAAACGAGGTGACGATCAGGGGCAGGGCGCCGGTATAAGGCAGGCCGTTTTCGGCCGTGTTGGCCAGGTCCCACTTGGTGCCGGTGAAAAACTCGACGACCGAGACGCCGTCCTTGACAAAAGCCGAGAGGCCCTTTTGGGCGACCATAAAGATGAGCGCGGCAACGACAAGCGTCACGAGCGCTACGCACGCGCCCGTGACGCCCAGGCCCACGTTCTCAAGGTCGCGCTTTGGCAGCTGTTTTGCCATTGCAAACCTTTCCGGGGCGATTACTTATTTAGCAGAGACCTTGCCGCTGGCGTCCTTGACGACCTTCATGGCAGAGACGGGGATGAAGCCCTGCTCCTCGACGAGCTTGCCCTGGACGTCGTCGGAAAGCATGAACTCCAGGAAGGCCTTGGTAGCCTCGTCGGCGTCCTTGGAGCAGTACATGTGCTCGGTAGCCCAGATCTTGAAGGAGTCGTCGGTGACGTTCTTGCTCTTGGGCTCGACGCCCTCGACCTTGATGGCGTTGAACTTGGAGTCGTCGAAGTGCGAGAAGTCGAGGTAGGAGATGGCGTTATCGGTGCTGGCCATCTGGGTCTGGACATCGCCGGACTTGTCGAGCTCGGCGTCGCCCTTAAAGTCGACGGTCTCGTCGCCAAAGACAGCGGCCTCGAAGGTGGCGCGGGTACCGGAGCCGGCCTTGCGGTTGAGGACGACGATGGTGGCGTCGTCGCCGCCGACCTCCTTCCAGTTGGTGATCTGGCCGGAGAAGATGCCCTTGAGCTGCTCGAGGGACAGATCGTCGACCGTCACGTTCTTGGAGACGACGGGGCCCATGCCCACGACGGCGACCTCGTGATCGACGAGGTTCTTGACCTGGTCGGCCTCGAGCTTGGTCTCGGCGAAGACGTCGGAGTTACCGATGGTAACGGTGCCGGCGGCGACAGCGGTCAGGCCCTTGCCCGAACCGTTGCCCGAGCCGGAGACGGAGACATCGGGGTTGGCGTCCATGAACTTCTCGGCAGCGGCCTCGACGAGAGCCTGGAACGAAGAGGCACCGTCGTAAGTCACCTCGCCGGAGACGGACTCGGCAGCAGCGGCGCTACCCTTGTCGGCGGCATCGGATGCGCCGGAGCCGCCGCAACCAACGAGACCGAGGCCCACGAAGCTGGCGAGGCCACCAGCGAGGCCGAGGAACTGACGACGAGAATAAGCCTGATCGAGCATGATCTTCCTTTCATACATGCGACTCGCGGGCACCCCACCCGCTTTGCTGTTTGGAAAGATACGGCCCCGACCGGGCAGCGTCCGCGCCAACTACGGTTTCTTACGGGCATTTGATAGACCCTTACCGCAAGCGCAGCACGGCCTTTACAAACGAATAACAAACCCGCCACCAAGCATGACCCGCCTTTTACACCAATAAAAACAAAGTTGCGGTGAAATAGTTCCTGCTTGGCCATCAAATGGCCCATTCTAGGAACTATTCCACCGCAACTTAGATTGGGAAACCGCGAGACCTTAAAGCTCTAATTCATTCAAACGGAGGATCGCAACAATATAGATCTTGAGCGCCTGCTTGAGCTGTTCCTCGTTGGCGCACTCGTTGGGGCCGTGCATCTGGCCGCCCCACGAGGGCAGCTCCAGGCCGGTCTCCTCGGGGCCAAACGAGACGGCGCGGGCAAAGTTGCGCGCGTACGTGCCGCCGCCCATGGCAAAGGGTTCAGCATGCTTGCCGGTGAACTCGTTATAGGTATCGATAAGCGCCTTCACGGCCGGATCGTCGGCAGACACCGAGAACGGCACCTTAGCGCGACCCAGCTGGCACGTCACGCCAAAACGGCCCACGAGCGGCTCGAGCTGCTCGCGGATGGTATCGGCACTGGTGCTATCGGGGAAGCGCACGTCGATGACCTGCTCAATATGGCCATCCGCCACGCGGATGACGCCAGCGTTGCAGGTAAGCGGGCCAAACGCCGGACTCGTCGCATCGATACCCAGGCCGCGGCCATAGGCATCCGCATGCACAAAGGCCAGGAATTTGACGAACTCGTGCTCGGCAGGCGTCAGCAGGCGCTCATCGCGTGCACCAAACGCGTCCTCGGCCTCGCGCAGATACGCCACGATCAGGCCGACGGCGTTGATGGTGCCCTCAGGCATCGAAGCGTGGCCGCCAATACCGTGGGCGAAAATCTGCGCATGCCCGTTATCAAGCGCCGTGATCTCCAGGCGGTCGACGTTCTCAACGGGCGCCGGCAGCTCATCGGCGGCAATCGCAAGCTCGCAGATGGACTGCGACGGAATGGCATTGCTCGCCTCGGAGCCGCACCACGACACGATGCGCCCGCCGTCGATCTTGGGGCTCACGAACGTCGCCCCAAACTGGCCCTTCTCGGCATTGCAGACCGGGAACTCGGCATCGGGCGTAAACAGAAAGTCGGGATTCGCGTAGTTCTCCAGATAATGGTGAACGTCGGACATGCCCACTTCCTCATCGCAGCCCAGCAGCGCGCGGAAGGTGTAGCGCGGAACGATGCCGTGCTTGAGCAGGTAGGCGCCGGCGTAGAGCGACAGCACGGCCGGACCCTTGTCGTCGATCACGCCGCGGCCGAGCAGCCAGCCCTCGCGACGCTCCATCGCAAACGGGTCGGTGTTCCAGCCGGGGCCGGCGGGAACCACGTCCACGTGGCAGATAGTCGCGAGCTGTTTGTCGCCGCGGCCCGGGATATCGGCGATTCCCACATAGCCCTCGTCATCGCTCGTCTGGTAGCCGAGCTTTTGCGCGATACCGAGCGCGCAATCGAGCGCATCACGGACCGGGCGGCCAAACGGCGCGCCGGGCTCCGCATCGGCAAAAACTGCCACGGACGGATAACTCACCAACTGCTCGATATCGGCGACGACATCCTCCCAGACCTCGTCGACATACTCGGTAACGCTCTGCTCCACCTGATTCATGGACGACCTCCTTACCAATGAGCGACGGGCACGCCCGTCCCTCACATTACGTCTATTAGATAGCGAAAAGTTTAGCAAGCTCGGCCACCGAGTGCACCACTGCATCGGCACCCGCCGCCTCGTGCTCGCCCGGCGCCGCCGCGCCCGAATAGATACCAATGCACGGCACGCCCATTGTGTGTGCGCCCTCCACATCGTTGAAGCGATCGCCGATCATCACGGCCTCGTCCGCGGTCGCACCCAGGGCCGCCAGGGCATCGCGGACCGAATCCGCCTTGGTCTCGCGCCCCTGCGGCGGATTCATGCCGACCACGGCCTCAAACTGCGAAAGCCCCAGCTCGCCCACCATGTCAATGCACTTTGCCTCCATGCGTGACGTCGCCACGGCCAAGCGATGCCCCTGCGCGACAAGGCCATCGAGCAGCTCGGGGATTCCATCGAACACGGGATACTCTTCCGGTCCCAGCTCATCAAAAAAGGCACGGTACTCGTCGGCCACCACAAGCGACTCCTCGCGCGTAAAGCCGTAAAAGTCGTGGAAGCTCTTCCACAGCGGAGGCCCGATCATGCGACGCAGGTCACCCATCTGCGCCTCCGAAAACCCGCGCGCGGCCAACGTCTTGCGCGTCGAGGTCATCACCGCTCGACCCGTATCTGCCACCGTGCCATCGAAATCAAACAGCACGACCGGCCGCTTGCATATCTCCAGCGCCTCCATCGGCATCCCTCTTCCCCAGTTGACGATTTCCACACCGACACTTCAAACTGTTGACTATTCAACAATTGAACCTATAAATGTGGAACGACTCCACTATACTTGTCGCACTTTGCTCTCAGAAGGCGGCGCTGCCGCGCCCCAACGAAAGGTGCAATTATGTCTTTTGCCATCATAACCGACTCCACGTCGGACATCTCCCCCGCCCGCGCCCAAGAGCTCGGCATTTACGTGATTCCGCTACATGTGATTATCGAGGGCGAGGACCTGCTCGACCAGGTGCAGATTACCGCCGAGGAATACGTCGCCCGCATGGCTGGCTCCGAGGAGTTGCCGCACACCTCGCAGCCGAGCGCCGGCGAGTTCAAGGCACTCTTTGACCGCGTGCGCGCCGACGGCCACGATAGCGCCATCTTTATCTCGCTGTGCAGCGAGTGGTCCGCCTGCTATGCCAACGCCAGTTTGACGGCCGAAACGCACGAGCTGGACGTGCGCTGCATCGACTCGCGCACCGGCTCCGGCGCCGAGGGCCTGCTGGTGGAGTACGCGCTGGCCATGCGCGAAGACGGCCGCAACTTGGACGAGACCGAGGCGCAGATCCGCGCGACGCTGCCCGACGCACACCTGTTGCTGATTCCCCGCACGCTCGAGAACCTCGTTAAGAACGGCCGCGCGCCCAAGCTCGCCGGCCAGCTCACGCAGATGCTCAACATTCGCCTGGCCGTTTCGCCGGAGTGGCAGTCGGGCGAGATCAAGGCCATCAAGAAGGGTCGCGGCGCCAAGCGCATCGTCGCCAACACCATGGCAGATTGCCTCGCGTTTTTGGACGAGCACCCGGGCTCAAGCGTGCGTGTGCTCACGACCGGCGCCGCCGAGGAGCAGGAGCTTGTCAACGAGGCACTCGCGGGCCAGGATTACGTAGACGCCGGCACCGGCCCCATCGGCTGCACCATCGCCACCCACGTAGGCGTCGACGCCATCGCCATCAGCTACTGCCCCCGCTACCAACCTGCCAAATAGGGACAGGTTTATTTTGGCATGTTTTATCTGGGCAAACGTCCAGCGCCAACAAATACCAGCCTGACAAGATCGGGCAGGCAGGAGCTATCGAACAACCAAGGTACAGCCAGCCGTAGCAAAGCCATCATGCCGGTGCACCCCAACTCAAGGCGCGCCGGCATCCCTTTAGGAATTGCGGTGGGAAAGGGGCCGAATAGTCGAAAGACAGCGAACCGCCGAATGCCGCTCACGGAGCGGCACCCCACTATCACCGAACCAAAATCAAAGTCGAGTATCTCAAATAGCCGAAATGGCGTACCCTCATCCCAATGAACGCTGACAAGAATGGCATTCAAATGAGCAACGCCGTGCATCAATACGCCCTTTTCGGGAACGCCTTATTCAAACTCAATAAAACGGTTGTCCACGCTTCAGATCCGCGTAAGCAGATCGTAATCTGTAGCAACGGTCCAGACATCCGTTACGCAACACTCGAAGAATGGGACAAAGCCGGCAAATCTTTCGGCGAACGTGCACAGACCGAGGGCATCGTTACCAGCGCGAGCCCAGCGCGCGACAAACTCGAGCTCTTTCGCAATCTTTTTACCGGCCGCAAAGATGTGCACGCTCACGGGTATCGCAGAAAAGACGGGGGCATCGGCTATACACCCGCCTGCGCAAATGAGTGGAAGCCAGGCATTTGCCCCAAAGCAAACCATCACAGAATTAAATGCGCTGAATGTCGCAGCCGCACATTCCTTGAGCTGAACGATGCCGCCATTATCGCCCATTTCAAAGGCAGCGACGACAGGCTCCGGGACGTCATAGGTCAATATGTTCTCGACAAAGACTGCAACACAAATGTCCTTGTCATTGATTTTGACAAAGCCGATTGGAAAGAAGCGACAAACGCTATCAGGCTTGTCGTAAAAAACCATGGAATTAACGCTGCGGTCGAGCGATCAAGGTCAGGCAACGGCGCGCATATCTGGTTTTTCTTCCTAGAACCTATAAACGCAAAGACAGCACGAGATTTCGGTAGCTGCCTTATCGCCGAAGCAGCGGCACTCAACAAGACAATCACCTTCGAAGCCTTTGACCGAATGATACCCGCGCAGTCCACCATTCCTGAAGGCGGCTTTGGAAATCTCATTGCGCTGCCCTTTCAGGGAAAAGCGCAGCGGGAAGGAAACAGCGTATTTGTTGACGAACGATTCGAGCCCTTTCCCGACCAATGGCTTTACCTTTCGCAAATCCAACTAATCTCGCGTGCGACGGTGGATCGTCTGATCGAGGACACCAAAAACAAACCGCTTGGAATAGCAACAGCTGCAGCGACAAACAAAACCAGGCGCAATGTCCAAAAGCCACGAAAGCGGCTCCCGCTCACGCCACGAGACTTCCCCTCGAACCTGCTCGTCACACAAGCCGATATGCTCTACATCCCCGAAAAGTCTCTGAGCCCGGCAGCTCAAATGGAAATCCGCAGGCTTGCGACATTTGCCAACCCGGAGTTCTTCCGTGCGCAATCTATGCATCAATCAGTATTCGGCAAACCGCGACTCATAGACCTCAGCGAACTTAGAGATGGCCGCGTCGCGATTCCCAGAGGCTGCAAAGCCCAACTTGAGCAGCTGATTCAAGAAGCCCACGTTACTGCCCATTATTCAGACGAACGTAGCACAGGCAATCCAATTGAGATGGCATTCAAAGGGACCCTTCATCCCGAACAGCAAATTGCCGCCGACCAGATGCTTGAATACGAAGACGGAATCATGTCTGCGCCAACGGGCTTCGGTAAAACCGTCATCGGAGCTTATCTTATTGCCGCCGTTGGTCTTCCGGCGCTCGTCATTGTTCCAAAGACCGCGCTCATAGCCCAATGGAAATCGCAGCTCGAACGATTTCTCGACATTACGGACACCAGAGAGCCGGTCCGAACGCCAAAAGGACGAATCAGCAAAAAGCAACCTCCCCTTATTGGACAAATCGGAGGGGGCAAAACCGCCGTCAGCGGCCTTATCGACGTCGCTTCCTTTCATTCGCTATCTGGCAAAGACTCGGTAGTGTCGAGAAAGTTGGTGTAGAGCCCCATCCGAAGCGAGTCGGCCCGGCGTCCTGGAATCTGGAATACGGTTGATATCCTATGCCGCCTCGACCCTGTCCGCAAGCTCGAGGCCGGACTCGAGCATCTTCCTGGCCTCCGCCTCAAGCCGCGCCCAATCGACGGGACCGTCGATTCCCCGGGTGCGACCGTCATCGTAGAGCTCGTTCATCCTCACCTCCGAGAAGTACCTGGACTCCTGCCATATCTCGTCCTGCTCGCACATGACCGCGCCCGCGAGCCGCACCAGCGAGCCCGTGGAGGGGAACACCTGCACGACGCGCGACCTGCGCTTTATCTCCCGGTTGGTCCTCTCCTGCACGTTGTTGGTGCGCAGGCGCTTCCAGTGGGTCGGCGGGAAGTCGAGGTAGGCCAGCGCGTCGGGCTCGGCCTCCTCCAGCTCCTCGTTCCACTCCAGCAGCTCGCCCCGGGAACCAATCTTAAACTGGGGCAGGCGCTCCAAAGCGGCGTGGACTTCCTTGGCCAGGTCGGGGTCGGTGTCCAGGATCTGGCAGCAGGCGGCCAGGTTTTCCAGGGTCTCCCGGACGATGGCCATGGTCATGGTGGTGGTCTCCGCCACGGAGCAGCGCTTGCCGTTGTAGATGAACACGTTCTCCGGGGAGGTGGAGGGGGAGAAAATCAGCTTGCCCTCGGCGTTCTCAATGAGCACGTCCAGGAAGAAGCGGCCGGCGTCCCGGATGATGGGGTAGCCCGTCTCCCGCAGGAAGTCCTTGTCCTGGGTGAACAGGTAGTGCTCAAAGGCGTGGGAGCACAGCCACCCGGCGGACAGGGGCCAGTAGGCGTAGCTGCCTGTGCCCCGGCCGTGGTTGCCCACGGGGTTGGAAAGGCCCCAGATGTCCGTGTTGTGGTGGGCCACAAAGCCCCGGGCGCCGTACATCTTCTGGGCCACCTCTTGGCCACGGGGGTACATGCGCTCCAGCAAATCGAAGAAGGGCAAGTGGCACTGGGAGAGGTTGCACACCTCCACCGGCCAGTAGTTCATCTCCGTGTTGATGTTGATGGTGTAGTTGGAGCTCCACGCGGCGCGCAGGTGCTTGTTCCAAATGCCCTGGAGGTTGGTGGGCTGGGTGCCGGGCCGGGAGCCGGAGATAATCAAATAGCGGCCGTACTGGTACAGCAAGGCGTAGCGCTGGGGGTCCACGTCCTCGTTCCAGCGGGCCAGGCGCTCCACGGTGGGCACCTCGTCCTCGTCGGGGCCAAGGTTCATAGACACCCTGTCGAAGTAGGACTTGTAGTCCTCCATGTGGCGCTGGCGCAGGGCTTCAAAGCTCTGGGCAGCGGCGGCGTTTAGGTCTTTCAGGCACAGCTCCTTGTAGGGCTTGCCGTCCAGGTAGGGCTGGCGGAAGGGCCCGTTAAAGCTGGTCTGGGCCGCCACCAGCAAGGTGACGCTGTCCGCGCCGGTGATTTCCAAAGCGTCCTCCCAGGGGTGGATGGTGCCGCCCTGGGCCTGGGCCTCCAGGATGGCGCAGAAGCGCATGCCCTTCTTCTGGGGGTCCTCCTCATAGACGATGGGGTTGGGCGTTTCCCCCAGGTAGGAGGGGTCCACCTGGGAGGGGGCCACGCCGTCCAGCACCAGGCGGCCGCCCTCAATGGTGCAGGAGGAGCGCAGGCGGCAGTCGAACCGCGCCTTCAAGGTGATGGAGCCGGGCTTGTCCGCCTGGATGCGCAGCACAATAGCCTGGTCCGGGGCGGAGACAAAGGCCTCCCGGGTGTAGGTGGTGCCCCCGATGGTGTAGGTCAGCCGGGAGATGGCGTCCTCCAGCGAGAGGCTGCGGCGGTAGTTCTCCACATCGCCCTGGGGGTGCTCCAGCTCCAGCTTCAAGTCTGCCAAGGGCAGGTAGCTCTGGGTGTAGTCGCTGAGGAACATGTCCTCCAGCAGCTCCTGGGCCTCGGAGTACTTCTTCTCCCGGGCCAGCTGCTGGGCCTGCTTGTAATACTCCACCGCGCCGGGGATGTCCGCGCACTTGGGATAGCCGGACCACAGGGAGTCCTCGTTGAGGGACAGCGTCTCGTGGTCCACGCCGGACCACACCATGGCGCCCAGCCGGCCGTTGCCCAGCGGCAGCGCCTCGTTCCAGCTCAGCGCGCCCTGGCGATACCACAGGACGTTCGCGCCGTCGTTTTTCATGCAAGTGTTCCTCCTTTGGACTCTTCGGGTATGCAACAGGACAGAGTTCGGACCGTACACGGCACAAAAAATGCGCCCGTCCCGTAAAAGGACGAGCGCACAATAAATCACTCGCTATACCACCTGTTACTGCATACCAACATATGCTCTTCCGATAACGGGGAAGGCCCGTCAGCGCTTACTCGGCCATCTGCCTTTCGGCCCTGCAA
>CALLNU010000020.1 GCA_938005465.1 uncultured Collinsella sp. | reverse complement strand
GGTCAACGATATGGCACCGTGAGGACATATGTATGTCAATCCTGGTCTAACAGAGCCAAAAGAAAAGGACCGCGCACCCAAACGGATGCACGGCCCTTATGCCATGAATGCGAGTGATTCCGCGGCGAGCTATTTACTCAGCAGCCTCGGTGGTCTCGGCCTCGGCAGCGGTCTCCTCGACGGGAGCCTCTGCGGGAGCCTCGACGGCCTGCTTGGCAGCCTCCTCGGCAAACTTAGCGGCACGCTTAGCCTTCTCGGCAGCCTTAGCCTCAGCGGCGGCCTTGCGAGCGGCCTCGGCCTCAGCAGCCTTGGCGGCCTTGGCAGCCTTGGCCTCCTCAGCCTTCTTGAGCTGGGCGGCAGCGGCGCCACCGAACTTGTCGGCGAAGCGCTGGACGCGTCCACCGGTGTCGACGAACTTCTGCTGGCCGGTGTAGAACGGATGGCACTCGTTGCAAAGCTCGACCTTCATCTCGGACACGGTAGCGTGCGTCTTGAAGGTGTTGCCGCAGGAGCACGTCACCGTGCACTCGACATACTGGGGATGGATACCCTGCTTCATGGTAGGACTCCTTATTGGTCAGGCGCTGGTTACCGATCAGCGCATAAGGCGTCTTGGTTTCCGACCAAGACAACAAACTCGGCTATGGTACCACGGCGCCGCGTGTCCCACAAAAGGTTCACGGTCTTTGTGCAACGCGGCGTGGCCAACCGCAGCGGACACGCACCCTGCCGCCCCTTCTCCCATGTTGCAGACGTGTAACGCCGCAGTAAGCACACCCCTTTTGGCGCCAGACAGGTACAATGATGAACACTGTACCGTAGCGGAGCGCCCCGCGCGCACCGCAACCACGCGAAAGGGTTTCCCATGGCCGAGATCTCGTCCTCCCGCATCGTCATCACCGTCCTTGGCAAGAACCGCCCCGGCATCGTCGCCGGCGTCACCCGCGTTTTGGGCGAGGCCAACGTCGACATCCGCGACATCACGCAGTCCATTATCGAGGACATCTTCACCATGACCATGCTGGCCGACACCGCCGAGTCCAAGCTCGACTTCGCCGAGCTGCAGAAGGCGCTGGCCGAGGCCGGTGAGCTTTCGGGCGTCAACGTGTCCATCCAGCGCGAGGACGTCTTTAACTTTATGTACCGCCTGTAGCGAACAAGCCGCTCGGGGCAGCTTGACGTCATATCGTCCAAGCGCGCGGCCCCAAAGCGGACCGGAGAGGAGCGCGCATGGCCTACGACGCCAAGAAAATCTACTACCGCTTCGACGATCACCTGAGCCGCCTGGTTCTGGATTACGAGGCGAGCCGTCAGATTTCGCCCGAAAGCGAAAACCTCTACCACGGCCTGCCGACCGCCCCGTACGACGAGGGCCTGTTCGTAGAGCACAACGTCAAACGCGGCCTGCGCAATGCCGACGGCTCGGGCGTGGTCGCGGGCCTTACCCGTATCTCGGACGTGCACGGCTACAACAAGGTCGACGGCAAAGTCGTGCCCGATCAGGGCAAGCTCACGCTTCGTGGCTACAGCATCGAGGATCTGGTCAACAACGCCCAGGCCGAGAACCGCTACGGCTACGAAGAGGTCGCCTATCTGCTCATCACGGGCTCGCTGCCCACCAAAGAGGAACTCGACGGTTTTTGCGGACGCCTGGGTGCTTTTAGGCACCTGAGCGACGAATACGTCCGTGAGTTCCCCATGACCACGGTGTCGTCGAGCATCATGAATGTGCTTCAGCGCGCCGTGCTGCTGCTCTACGCCTTCGACGCCGAGCCCGACGCCATTACACCCGAACACGAAATCGACGTCGCCATCTCCATGCTCGCCCGTCTCCCCCGCATCGCCGCCTTCGCGCATATGGCCTCGGTCGCCAAGCGCCGCGGCTCCGAGGTTCATGTGCCGCACCCCACACCCGGCCTCTCCACCGCTGAGACCATCCTGCAGGTCCTACGCGGCGGCATGGCATTCACCCGCGACGAGGCCATGCTGCTCGACGTGATGCTCATGCTGCATGCCGAGCACGGCGGCGGCAACAACTCCACGTTCGCCTGCCGCGTGCTGTCCTCCTCGGCCACCGACCCGTATTCCGCCTACGCCGCGGCTATCGGCTCGCTCAAGGGCCCGCGCCACGGCGGTGCCAATGCCAAGGTCGTGTCCATGCACGAGGACATCCGTGCGCACGTCTCCAATTGGGAGGACGAGGACGAGGTCGCAGCCTACCTGGGCAAGATCCTCGACAAGCAGGCCTTCGACGGCACGGGTCTCATCTACGGTATGGGCCACGCCGTCTACACGCTGAGCGACCCGCGCGCCGAGGTCTGCCGCCGTTACGCGCGCACGCTTGCCGCCAAGAAGGACCTGGGCGAGGAGTTCGCGCTCATCGAGCGCATCGAGCGCCTGGCACCGCAGGTGATGCGCGACCACGGCATGACCAAGCCCATCTGTGCCAACATCGACCTGTACACGGGCTTTATCTACAAGATGCTCGGCGTACCCGAGACGCTTTTTACGCCGCTATTCGCCGTCGCCCGCATGGCCGGCTGGTCGGCACACCGCATGGAAGAGCTCTTCTGCGCGCACCGCATTATTCGCCCCGCGTATCGCCCGGTTATCGAGCCGCTGGAGTACAAGCCGCTCGCCGATCGCTAGGACGCGGACCGTTATAGAACCCGAGCGTGGCCAGGGCATCATCGCCCTCGGCCACGCTTTTTATGCCAGCAGAAAGGGCTGCATCAAATGATTGTGTTTTCCGATATGGATGGAACGCTGTTGACGAGCGATAAGCAGATGAGCGATGCCACCTGGGCGATGCTCGACGAGCTCGCTCGACGCGGGATTGAATTTGTGCCCTGCACGGGACGTCCGCTGTCGGGCATCTTTGAGCCCATCCTCGCCCATACCGCCGTGCACTATGCCGTTTGCGCCAATGGCGCCAGCGTCTGGCAGCTCGACGACGATGTGCCCACCGACGCCTCGCGCGCCACGTGCATCTTGAGCCGTCCGCTCGATTGCGGCATTGCCCATCGCATCCATCGCATCGCCGCCGGCCACGATGTGACCTTCGATATCTTCGCGGATGGGCAGTGCTTCCTCCCCCGCTCGCTCTACACGCGCCTGGACGAATTCTGCGGCGGCGACCCCCACATCGCGGCTTCGCTCAAGCGCACACGAACACCGATCGACATGGATATCGACAGCAAGATCGACGAGGTCGAGACGCTCGAGCGCATCGCCATGTACTGGCACAACCCGGCTGATCGCGACGCCATCGCGGCGGAACTCGACACGCTCGGAGGCATTGAAGTCACGCGTTCGTACGCCATGAATATCGAGGTCATGGGCGAGGGCGCCACCAAGGGAACGGCCCTCACGTGGCTCTGCGAGCACCTGGGCGAGCGTCTCGCCGACGCTTGGGCGTTCGGCGACAACATCAACGACATCCCCATGCTGCAGGCAGCGGGCCACGGCATGGCCATGATCAACGCCGAGCCCGAGGACCGCGAGGCCGCCGACGCCATCACCGAATACGACAACGACCACGACGGCGTCGCCCGCACCATCATGGCCGCCCTCGCCTAGTCGTTGGGTAGTCATTGGGGACATTCTTAAACGACCAGTCACTGGGGACACTCTTCGCAAAAAGCTGCAAGGACTGTCCCCCACTGTCGGCAGAAAAAGAACGTCCCCATCTGCCGGATTAGGAGAAACTCTCCAGCACGCGACGGAGCTCACGTTGGACGGCGTGGTCACGGTTACAACCCACCACGCGATCGGCCACCGCCTTGAGCGCGGGGCGCGCATTTTCCATCGCGCAGCCCGTGCCGACAAAGCGAATGATCTCGTAGTCGTTCATCGAGTCGCCAAACGCCATGACCTCGTCGCGTTCGACGCCATAGTGCTCCATGAGCTGCTCGATTCCCGAGGCTTTCGACACACCGGGCTGCATGGCATCGATCCATGCGTTTCCAGAAGGCGCAAAGGTAAAGAGCTGGCCAAGCTCGCGCTGCAGTACGTAGGCACTGTCCATAACGGCACAGTCATCGCAAAAGATACTCGCCTTGATGATATTTACGCTGGGATCGGGCAGCTCCCAAATGCGCTCGGCATTGGGAAGGTCCTTATCGACCTCACGCACGAACTTGCACTCGTCATCGAGCAGGAAGGACTTGATTCGGTCAAAGAGCGCAAGATGCAGATTGGGAAACGTCCTGACGGCTTGGGCGAGCCTTCGAATCGCCAGGTGGGAATACACCTCACGGTCTACCATCTTACCGTCGGCGTAGACCTGGGCGCCGTTAGCGGCGACAAAGTCCATCTTGTCGCGAACGGGCGCAAAGAACTCACACAGGCGATCGTAGCGACGACCTGACGATGCGGCGAAATGCACGCCATGCTCGTGTAGCGCCAGAATCAGTTCGTAGGTCTCGGGAGGTACCTGGCCGTTTTCGTCAAGCAGTGTGCCGTCCATATCGGATGCAATCAGTTTAAACATAGAAAAGCTCCCTTCGGACTTGTTGGAATCGAACGTGTATCCGATTCCAACGTACCCAAAGGGAGCTCAAATAAGACTCCGCGGGCGTAAACGTTACAAGGACCTGGCAAATAGCTCACACATGCCAGAGGTCCTACGGTCGCGGCGTCAGGCAGTCCGCCAAAGAGTGTCCCCGATGACTAGTCGTTTAAGAACGTCCCCAATGACTAGTCGGCGTAGGTGAAGGTTGTGACGTCGAACATGCCCTCGGGGCGGATGCGGAGCGTCGGGATGACCGGCAGGGGCAGGAAGATAATGCCCATGATGGGGTCGAGTGGCGGCTCAATACCCATGGCGCGCGCCTTGACCATAAAGTCGTCGTGCTGCGCAGCAACGTCCTCGGCCGTGCCTTCGCTCATAAGGCCACCGAGCGCCAGCGGAATACGCGCCACGACCTTGCCGTTGCGCACCAGCACGTGGCCGCCCTGGCCCACGGCCTCGACGGCAGCCATCATATCAGCCGCGCTGTCGCCCACCACGCACACGTTGTGCGAGTCGTGGCCGATCGTCGAGGCGATGGCACCGCCCGTGATGGTAAAGCCGCGCACCCAGCCGCGACCGATATGCTTGCCGACCAGGCCCAGGCCAGCGGGGCCGTCGCCATCGGCGCCCTCGGCCTGCAGCGACACGCCGCGGCCGTGGCGCTCGATCAGCATAATGCGGCGCAGGCCCTCGGCACTCTCGGGGCGAGCCATACCCGTGATGGCCTTGCCCGGCACCACGTCGATCACGGCCTCGCCCGGCTTAAAAGCATAGTCGAACACGTCGAGCGATAGCTTCGGCAGTTTAACGGAAGCGCGCAGCTCATCGGCAAGGGCCGCAACCTCGGCCATCTCGGGTGCAATCTCGCCCACAAAGGTGCCGTCCTGCGCCACCAGAGCACCGGCGGCATATACGCGATGCGGAGCCGTGGCAAACGTCAGGTCATTGAGTACCAGCAGGTCGGCACGCTTGCCCGGGGCAATCGCACCGCGCAGCTCGTGCGGGTCGCGGCAGCCGTGATCCAGGCCAAACGCCTCGGCCGTGGAGAGGGACGCCATGGAGATAGCGACCACGGGGTCGATACCGGCCTCAATCGCCACGCGGCAGGCATTGTCGATCATGCCGGTCGCAAGCGCATCGGAAGGGGCACGGTCGTCAGTCGCAAAGCAGCAGCGGCGGGCGCGAGCGGGATTCTCCAGCAGCATCGGCGACAGGTTGGCCAAGTCATGGCTGCACGTACCCTCGCGGAGCATCACGTACATGCCACGAGACAGCTTGTCGAGTGCCTCCTCGGGAATCGTCGACTCGTGGTCGGCGATAATGCCCGCTGCGGCATAGGCGTTGAGGTCCTTACCGGCAACGAGCGGCGCGTGGCCGTCAACCTGCTTGGACGGCGTCTGGTTGGCAGCATCGATGCGAGCACAGGTCTCGGGGTCGGCCATAAAGACGCCCGGCAAGTTCATCATTTCGCCCAGACCAAAAACATCGCCCGGATGCTCGGCAAAAAACGCCTGCATATCGGCAGCCGAAATAACGGCACCGGCCTGCTCGTCGGGCAGCGCGGGCACGCACGAAGGCATCATATACTTGATGGAGATGGGTGCGCGGCGGCCGTCCTCGATCATAAAGCGCAAGCCGTCGAGACCGGCAACATTGGCAATCTCGTGGCTGTCGGCAATGGCGGTGGTGGTACCGCGCGTCGCGGCCATGCGAGCATACTCGGCGGGACGGATGTTCGAGGACTCAATGTGCAGATGTCCGTCGATAAAGCCGGGGGCGAGATAGCGGCCCTGGCAGTCAATGACCTCGGCAGCCTCGTAGGTGCCGGCGGCATCGTCGCGACCATCGTAGAGCACGCCGACGATCACACCGTCCTTGACGGCAACGCTGCCGGGCGCCACACGCTGGCCATACACGTCGACAATCTGCGCATTGATAAACAGCGTGTCGACGGGCACGCGGCCCTCGGCGGCCTCGATCACAGACCTCATGACCTCAACGGACATACATACTCCTTTAACCGTAGAAAAAAGCTGCGGAGCGGACAGACCTTCACCGCAGCAGACCAATAGCCATTGTATGCCCAAACGATGGGTCAACAATACGCCTCTCCGCTTAACGGCACACGCCACTTGGTGCAATGAGGAGAGGTTGCTTTGCACCAATGACAAGGAGTGTCCCAAAGTGCCGGCACAAAAGGAACGTCCCCAAGTGCCAAAAAAGGCCGCAGTCGGGATTCCCGGCTGCGGCCTTATTGCACTTGTGAGGTCAACTCGCTCGTTAGACCAACTTAAAGCCCTTGCGCTTGCCTACGGAGAGGGTGTCGCCCAGCTTGAGGGCGCTGGGATCGATGTTATAGCTCTTGGGAGCCACCGCCTTGCCGTTGATCTTGACGCCGCCACCGTCAATGTCGCGACGGGCCTGGCCGGCGCTCGCCGAAAGGCCCAGGTCCTTAAGCAGGCCTGCGAGGTAGATCTGGCCCTCGTCGTTGACGGTCAGCTCAACGTGCTTCTCGGGGAAGTCGGCAAGCTGGCCCTCCTTGAACACGCGGTCGAACTCGGCCTGAGCCTCGTCGCCGGCACCGACGCCGTGGTAGGTGTCGCACAGGTCGCGGCCCAGGGCGCGCTTGAGCTCATAGGGATCGGCAGAGCCGTCGGCCAGAGCAGCGTCGATCTTGTCGACCTCGGCCGGGGTGAGGGAGCTCGCCAGACGATAGTACTTGCCGATCATCTCGTCAGGGATGGACATGGTCTTGCCGAACATATCCTTGGGAGCATCGGTCAGGCCGATGTAGTTACCGTAGGACTTGGACATCTTACGGACGCCATCGGTGCCCTCGAGCAGCGGCATGGTGAGGGCGATCTGGGGCTCCATGCCCATCTTCTCCATGAGCTCACGGCCGGCGAGCAGGTTGAAGAGCTGATCGGTGCCGCCCATCTCTACATCGGCCTTGATCTGCACGGAGTCGAAAGCCTGCATCACGGGATACAGGAACTCATGCAGGGCGATCGGCGTCTGAGACTGGTAGCGCTTGGTAAAGTCGTCGCGCTCGAGGATGCGGGCGACGGTGAACTTGGAGCACACCTGCAGCAGACCGGCCAGATCCATCGAAAGGATCCAGTCACCGTTGTGCACGATGGTGGTCTTCTCGGGATCCAGGATCTTCATGGCCTGGCTCACGTAGGTCTCGGCATTGGCCTCGATCTGCTCCTGCGAAAGCTGCGGACGGGTGGAATTCTTGCCCGAAGGGTCGCCAATCAACGCGGTACCGTTGCCGATGATGAGGGTGACGTTGTGGCCCAGGTCCTGGAACTGACGCATCTTGCGCAGCGGCACGGCGTGGCCCAGGTGCAGGTCGGGGCTGGTGGGGTCGACGCCGAGCTTGATGTTGAGGGGCTCGCCCTTCTCAAGCTTCTTGCGAAGGTCGGCCTCGGGAACGATCTGCGCGGCGCCCGAGGTGATGATACGCATTTGCTCGTCAACAGACAGCATTGGGTATCCTCCTTTTGCTATAGCACCCTCGCCGAAAACGGCGGTGCTGGAAGTCCATAAACTCTCTTATGATAACAAACTGACGCGACGCGGCACCTACGACAGGAAAATCCTCGTCCTGCCGCATGCGTCAATGGCAACTGGCAGACGTGTACCGTCACGCTCGACCAGATAGCGTACCTGCCGACGACGCAAGCAGTCGCGGCAACGAACCTGTCCCGTCGCATCGGTGGCGCAGACGCCCTCGGCGGTCAGCAGGCAGTGCTCGCACACCATAAGCTCGGGACGGTCGGCGTCGACCGGACCCAAGACGCCGGGTTCAGCGGCCAGTTCGGCAATACGCTCCGCATCATTGCCGAGCAACTCCGCCGGCAAGCACACCCGCCCCGCACCGAGTCCGCGCAGCCAGGTAAGCGTGGCCCGATTCGCGCAGAACACCGGCACCGCCACGTCAAACGTCACGCCCAGCTCGCGAGCGATCACCACCTGTCCCAGGTTGCGGCAGACGACGCGCCCGGCACGCTGTATCAGTGAGCGGGTCCAGTCAGCGTCACCCGTGCGGCACACCTCGTCAAGCACCACAACGGCGTCGGACAAATCGAGTTCTCCGCGCGGGTCGGCATCCATCAGCTGCCAAGCAAAAACCATGCGAGTGGGAACCGCGCACTCCACCAACTCCGTGGACGCACCGCCATCCACCGCAACGCCCTCAAAGGGCAGCACCTCAACGGCACGCGCAACGGGCGTAATCGCATCCGCCTCGGCCCGCATGCGCTCCAACACTGCCGCCGTCTGATCCAACACGCCGGCGCTGCGAATCAGGTACACCTCGCAGCCCGTGTCCACCTTACGCTTGCAATGCACGACGACGCGCTTCCCCGCTGCGGCATCCACCGGGCAGGGCACCTGCGGCCAGCGCTTGGGCACATCGGGACGCGCGTCGGCACCCGGATAGAACCGAATCTCGAGCGTGTCACCCGCCGCCACGGCGGCGTCGAGCTCAACGGTCACCTCTTCGTGGCCCACAGCGACCAAGCGCCCCACGCGCACGCCCTGGTTAATTGCGCGCTCAAAGCTCATCAGCTCGGCACCCGAACGCCCTCGCAGGTACGCATCGGTAAACCCACGGTTAAACGACCTTCCCAGCTCGCGTTCAAGCTCTTCCACGGCACCGGGGTCCCACGCGCCGTCGCACAGCATATCGAGTGCCCGGCGCCACACCCGCACCACGTTGAATACGTAATCGGGGTTCTTCATGCGCCCCTCGATCTTGAGCGACACCACGCCGGCATCTACAAGCTCGGGCAGATGCGCAATACCCAGATAGTCGCGCGGGCACAGCAGGCGATCTCCCTCGACGGCGACAACGCTCTGCCCCGCCTCGTCCACCAGGTCGTACGCCAGGCGGCACGGCTG
Organism: uncultured Collinsella sp.; assembly: GCA_938005465.1. Taxonomy (GTDB): domain Bacteria; phylum Actinomycetota; class Coriobacteriia; order Coriobacteriales; family Coriobacteriaceae; genus Collinsella. The sequence continues at coordinate 59,726 of CALLNU010000020.1, read as the reverse complement.
CGTGCAGTCGCCGCGCATCGCCGAGCGCCCACGCCGCAGGGCCGAGAACTCGCACGCCCCCGAATAGCCGATGCAAATCGCACCGTGGCAGAATACCTCGATGGGCACGCCCGTGGCACATAGCGCCGCAATCTCGTCGACCGTCAGCTCGCGTGCCGTCGTCACGCGCTCGACCCCCAGCTCGTCGGCGGCAAGCCGCACGGCACCCTCGCTATGAGCGCCCGCCTGCGTGGACAGGTGAATCTCGACCCCGGGAATCGCCGCGCGCAGCGCGCAGGCCAACCCGGCATCGGCCACAATCAGAGCATCGGCGCCCAGCTCCAGTGCATGAGCTCCCAGCGCCACCGCGTCGGACAGTTCATCGTCAAACACGAACACGTTGAGCGTCACGTACACACGCACGCCATGAGCATGCGCCACGGCACAACCGCGCGCAAACTCGTCATCCGTAAAGCCATGAGCGCTCACACGGGCGTTAAAGCCGCCCAACCCCGCATAGATGGCATCGGCACCCGCGGCAATGGCCGCAAGCATCTGGTCGAGCCCGCCCGCCGGCGCCAGCAGCTCGGGCAGCGCCGCACCGGCAGCATCCAATCCAGTCTCGTATTGTCCGCTCGGCCCCATCGTCCGAATCGCCATCGGCAAACTCCTTACCAAGGTATGCATTCACTCTGAAAAATGCCGTCTTCCAGCATACACGAGGCCTCGCGCGCCCCGTTTGGTTTATCGTGTAATAACTTATGTCCATCCTGCCCCGACGGCATATCCGCCGTCCGGCACGACATACCTGGAGGTCAATATATGGGTCCTCGCCAACGACAGGGACGCAGCCGTTCAAAGACGCATGCCCTGCCCATAATCCTGCTCTCGTTTTTGGGCTTTTTGCTTATCGCGGGCGTGGCATTTGGCATCGGCATGGTCGGCAACGTCAACCGCTGGCTGTCCGATCTGCCCGACTACACCGACGCCAACGCGTATCTGGTGAGCGAGCCCACCGAGATCGTCGACTGCAACGGCAACAAGATCGCGAGCTTCTACACGCAAAACCGCAAGTCCATCACCAAGGACGAGGTCTCCCCCTACGTGCTGCAGGGCACCGTTGACGTCGAGGACGAGCGCTTCTACGAGCACGGCGGTATCGACCTGTGGGGTATCGCGCGTGCTGCGGTGGCAACCCTCGGCGGCGGGCACGAAGGCGCCTCGACTATCACCCAGCAGCTGGTGCGCAACACCATTCTGCAGGAGGAGCAGTTCGACTCGACCATCGAGCGTAAGGTGCGCGAGGCCTACATCGCCGTAAAGATGGAGGACATGTACTCCAAAGACGAGATCCTCATGATGTACCTCAACACCATCTATTACGGCCACGGCGCCTACGGCATCGAGGCCGCAGCCGAGACCTACCTGTCCAAGAGCGCCGCCGACCTCACCCTGAGCGAAGCCGCACTGTTGATCGGCCTTCCCAACTCGCCTTCGCAGTACGACCCCACGGTCAATCCCGATCTGGCACTGTCTCGCCGCAACAAGGTCCTCGACAACATGTTGCGCCTGGGCCACATTACGCAGGAGGAGCACGATGCCGCACAGGCCGAGCCCATCACCCTCAACGTGACCGAAATCTCGGGCAGTGGCGTCGACGTATACTCGCAGCCCTACTTTGTCGCCTATGTCAAGCAGCTGCTGGAGCAGGAGTTCTCGACCGACGTGCTCTTTAAGGGCGGTCTGACCGTCAAGACCACCATCGACCCCACGATGCAGCAGGTGGCAGAGAATGCCGTCCGCGAGCAGCTCGACACGCTCTCACTCGACGGCCTGGACATGGGCATGGTCGTCGTCGACCCCAAGACCGGCTACATCAAGTGCATGGTGGGCGGCTACGACTACAACGCCGACGAGAACCACGTAAACCATGCCACGGCCAAGCGTCCCGTCGGCTCCACCTTTAAGGCCTTTACGCTGGCAACTGCCATCCAAAACGGCATGAACCCCAACGTCACCCTCAACTGCAACTCGCCGCTCAAGGCCAAGGGCACTACGACCGAGGTCCAAAACTACGCCAACCATAGCTATGGCAACATCACGCTTAAGCAGGCAACGGCATACTCCTCCAACACTGGCTACATCCAGGTGGCGGAAGCCATCGGCAACAGCAAGATCATCTCGCTCGTCAAAAAGCTCGGCATCGATCCCGCCAAGGACAACATCGAGGACGTTCCCGTCATGACCCTCGGCACTGGCTCGATCTCGCCGCTCGAGATGGCCGCCGCCTACGCGACGTTTGCCAACGGCGGTTACTATCGCCAGCCGATCGCCATCACCGAGATTGACTCTCGTACCGGTTCGGTGCTGTACCAGCACACGGACAATCCCTCACAGGTGCTTACCGAGGGCGAGGCCGCCGCGGTCACCGATGTTCTGTCCGGCGTCATGCAGGGCAGCGGTACAGGTGCTGCTGGCGCCCTGAGCGTCAACCAGCCCTATGCCGGCAAGACGGGCACCACCGACAACACCACCAACCTGTGGTTCTGCGGCTATACCCCGCAGCTGGCGTGCGCCCTGTGGACCGGCTATTCCGCGGGCGAGATTCCCATCCAAAAATACGGCACAGACCTGCTGGGCGACAGCACCAACCTGCCTGTCTTTAAGCGGTTTATGAACACCGTTCTGACCGGTACCGAGCGCGAGGAGTTTGCGACCGGAACGGCGCCCACCTACAAGAACAACAGCGTCTGGAAGTTCTACGGCACCAACAACACCAAGAAGACGGAGAATGACGACAAGGACGAGAACGAGGACGAAGAGGAAACCACCACAACGACTACCACGACGACCACGACCACCGAGACCACGGGCGGCGACACCACCGGCGGCACCGGTACGACCGGTGGCTCGACGGGCGGCTCCACTGGTGGTTCGACCGGCGGCGATGGCGGCACGCCTACGCCTACGCCTACACCCACTCCCGACCCCTCGCCCACGCCTGACGATACGGTTGGCTAGAAATTCATCCGGCCATTAGCAACAAGGCCCCCGAGCAGCTTATTAAAGTGCTCGGGGGCCTTTTAGTTTAAAGCGACCTGGTGGACGGCCTTTATACCGGCAAACAATATAGGGGGTACCGACCAACGTCGATACCCCCTTACAAGCCACCATGTCACGCACACAGTGCCGAGCGCACGACCCGCACGCCTACTTGCGAGAATTGCTCAGCTTATTGATCAGCGCCTCGAGACGCTCGCCGTCCTCGGCCGTCTGGGCAATAACCAAAATCGTATCGTTGCCGGCAAGCGAGCCAAGCACATCGGGCAACTCTGCCGCATCAACGGCGGCGGCGATGCCGGAAGCCGTACCAGGCTGAGCCTTGATCATAACCAGATTATCGGTGCGCAGAACGCCCGTTACGAGCTCGGAAACCATACGCTGCAGGTGCAGGTCCTCTGCCAGAACATAGATACCCTCGGGGAGCTTACGCAGCCCCATATCGGCAATATCGCGAGAGACAGTCGCCTGCGTGCAATCAAAGCCCATAGCGCGGAGCTCATCGACCAGCACGCGCTGCGTGCGGACGTCCTTATTGCGCACAATATCTCTAATGGCATCCTGGCGCCCATTGCGTTTTTTAGCCATACAAACCCTCTCTCCAAAAGATGGCGGAGACAATCAATCAGTGATTGAATAGTTTAACGCTATTTGAAGGCTTTTGTGTATAAGAACGCATTTCGAAACAATTCTATGCAAGTTTGTTTCGAAATGAGCCGTTTAGGCGGTTTTTGCGCCCGTCCGGTTAAGAAAAGCTGCCAGATGCGTACACATCACGCAGCGCGCGGGCTTGGCGCTGGCGATCGGCCCAAACAACAGACCGAGCCCCCGATGGTTATCCTTGAGCGCGGCGACCATCTGACGGGTTCGAGGCGCATCGAGCATATCACGCATGCGGGCGGAACGCTCGATTGACGACACCCCATGCGGGCTCAGACACAAATTCTCGATGCAGGCGACCAGTCCGGCAAAGTAGAACTTTTGGCTTGCCAGCTTGAGCCGACCACCGCTGTCTGCTTCCGAGAGTGAGTCCGCAAGCTCGTCGAGCGCTCGAGTGTCATCGGATACCTTGGCATACATGGTGGGATCAAAGGCATCTGTAAGTTTAGGTGCCGCCGTGTGGAAACAAGCATCGCCGCAGCCGGACACGCATCGTGTCTGCGAAAGCGCGCATGCCATAAACCCAACTGTGCGAAACACCTTGTCGCACAAAAGGCATGCCTCAAACAGCGAGCGGCTGTACATCACACCAGAGGTCTGAACGACTAGGCCGCCTAAAATCAACTGAGGCAGCCCGGCCACCATCGAAGATTTGCTATCAATGGAAATATGAGCAGCGTCCAAGACGCGCGAATGGCGCTCTCGATGTGCATCATAGCGGTCGAGCGACACCGTGGGGAGCACTATGTCTGCCGTAGTATCGCACGCGATATTGACCATCTTGGAAAGGGACTGCGGAGCAAACCACTCATCGGCGTTCATAGCGATGATTTGAGAGCCGCGCGAGGCAGCAAAACCGGCACGAAGACAAGCGCCGCGCTTCGCGTCCTCGACGTCAATCAAATCAATATGGATGTCCCTGTCGGCAGCAACTTGAAGCGAATGGCGCACACCGGGCGCAGCATCGCGGCAGACAACGACAATCTGCAAATCGTAGAGGTCTTGGTTCTGGATACTCTCGAGCGCACGCATCGCATAGCTGGGCGAACCTTCTACCACAAGGATCACCGAAAGTCGCGGATGCGAGCCACGTCGAACCAAGTTATCCGTCCTCTCGACAGCAGTGAATCAAACTGTCGTTCATGGTACACCCCGGCAATAAAAGCAATGAGACACCGGTTGTATTGCACGCCAAGAACAGATGTTGCACACGCGCAGCCCACAGATGACAGGTGCCGACGCACGACGCGCCGAGCCCTCCCCTAGTCGAGCACGACAAGCTCGGCGGGATCGTAATCCACGCCCATAAACGTAAGGCCGCAGGCAGGAGCCGTGGGGCCCGCAGCGGTACGGTCGCAAGCATCGATGACCTCGCGCATCCACTCGGGTTCACGGCGATGCATGCCGATCTCGACAAGCGTGCCCACGATCGTGCGGACCATCGAATGCAGAAACGCATTGCCCTCGATGGTAAACGTCAGGATGTCCTCGCCAAACGCAACCTCATGGCCAAACTCGGCACGCATCACGCAGCGGTGCGTGGGCTTGCCCACGGCAGACGCCACCTTGCAAAAGCTCTTGAAGTCCTGCTCGCCCAGCAGCGCGGGACAGGCCGCAGACATCGCCTCAACATCCAATGGGTAGCGATGCCACCACACCGCACCGCGCGAAAGCACAGGGCGCGCGTCGCGATCGGCAATACGGTACGTATACGTACGGGAACGCGCATCAAAGCGTGCAGAAAAGCCTTTACGGGCCTTGTAGACCTCGTTTATGGCGATATCTTTGGGCAGGAGGGCATCCATGGCCCTCAGCCACCTACGGCGCGTCAAAGCCAACTCAGCGTCCGTTACGGGCACGCTGATAAACTGTGCCACCGCATGCACGCCGGCATCGGTACGTCCCGCACACGTCAGGTCGATCGGACGGCGCAGGAGCGTCTCAATAGCTCGACGTAGCTCACCCGCAACCGTCGTCTGTCCCGGCTGCTCGGCAAATCCGCTATACGACGAGCCATCATAGGCCACGCGAAATACGAGTGTGGCGTCAAGCTCGGAAATCGAATTGAAATCAGACGGCGCAGTCATGGGCGCTCCCAACAAACAAGCAACGGTATCGCGACAAAAAAAGAGGGGTACGCGAACGTACCCCTCGAATATAGCCTATGCAGACGGATTGTCTACTCAGCGGTCTCCTCAGCAGGAGCCTCCTCGACAGCCTCGACCTTCTTGGGAGCAGCGGCCTTCTTGGGGGCCGGAGCAGCCTTCTTAGCCTTAGGCGTGCAAGGCTCGGTGACGAGCTCCATGATAACGATGGGAGCGTTGTCGCCCTTGCGGTTACCGAGCTTCATGATGCGGGTGTAACCGCCGTTGCGGTCCTGCCACATGCCCTGAGCAGCCTTGTCGAAGATCTCGGCAACGAGCTGCTTATCGCCGAGCTTGGCGATAGCCAGACGACGAGAGTGCAGGTCGCCCTTCTTGGCCCAGGTGATGATCGGATCGACGACCGAACGCAGCGCCTTAGCGCGGGTCTCGGTGGTCTTGATGCGGTCGTTCTCGAAGAGGGCCTTAGCAAGGCTCTTCTTCATGGCCTTGGTGTGGCTCGCATCGGTGCCGAGCTTCAGGCCCTTCTTAACGTTATGACGCATGGTCTAGTTTCTCCTCAAATATGCGAAGCATTAAGCCTTCAGGCTCAGGCCCATGGACTCAAGCTTGTCCTTCACTTCCTCGATCGACTTAACACCGAAGTTACGGATGTTGAGCAGATCGTTCTCCGAGAACTCAACGAGCTGACGGACCGAGTGAATGCTGGCGCGCTTAAGGCAGTTGTAAGAACGGACGGAAAGGTCCAGATCCTCGATCTGCTTGTCCAGCTCAGCGTTGTCGTTGGTGACCTCGGGAGCGAAGATCGAAGCCTCCTCCTCGACCTCGGGGGTCTCGGCAAGGTTCATAAAGGCAGCCATATGCTGGTTAATGATATTGGCAGCCTGGACCACGGCGTCGCGCGGGGCGATGGAGCCGTTGGTCTCGATCTCGAGGACAAGGCGGTCGTAGTCGGTGTGCTGACCGACACGGCAAGCCTCAACGAGCTTGGCGCAACGGGAAACCGGCGAGTACAGCGAGTCGACGTGGATCACACCGATGGGATCGTTGTCGCGTTTGTTGGCCTCGCCAGAAACATAGCCGCGGCCATAGCCGATGCGCATGCTCATGGTGAGATGGCCACCCTCGGTGAGCGTAGCGATGTGCTGCTCGGGGTTGACCAGCTCAAACTCGGACGGAATAAAGAAGTCCGCACCGGTGACCTCGCAGGGGCCGTCAACCGAAATGGTGGCGGTCGCCTCGTCGGTCGTGCCGAGAGCCCTGAAGACAAGACCCTTGACATTCAGGACGATGTCGGTGACATCCTCGACCATGTTAGGGATGGTCATGAACTCGTGCTGCGCGCCATCGATCTGAATAGCCTCGACGGCGGCACCCTCGAGCGAGGACAGAAGAACGCGACGAAGGGAGTTACCCAGCGTATCGCCGTAGCCACGCTCGAGCGGCTCAACGGAGACACGAGCAGACGTCTCGTTGATCTCTTCGACCTGAACCTGAGGCCTAATGAATTCTGACATGTATTACCTCCAGCCTCAGCAGCCCGGATGGACTACTTAGAGTAGAGCTCGACGATGAGCTGCTCGTTGATATCACCGCTGATCTGCTCACGCGTCGGCAGAGCGAGCACGTTACCAGACAGCTTCTCGATATCGACCTCGAGCCAGCCAGGGACCTCAAAGCGCTCGGAGGAAATCAGGGCCTCCTTGATGGGGAGGAGGTCACGGAACTTCTCGCCGACAGCGACGACGTCGCCGGCCTTGACGCGGTAGGACGGGATGTCCACGCGCTTGCCGTTCACGGTGAAGTGACCGTGACGGACGGACTGACGAGCCTCTTTGCGGGTGCGGGCGAAGCCAAGACGGAAGACGACGTTGTCGAGGCGAGACTCAAGAATGATCATGAGGTTCTCACCGGTGACGCCGTTCATCTTACGGGCCTTGTTGAAGTAGCCGTGGAACTGCTTCTCCAGAACGCCATAGATGAACTTGACCTTCTGCTTCTCGCGCAGCTGCATGCCGTACTCAGATTCCTTGCGACGGCGCTTGGGCTGACGGATAGATTCCTTCTTGCTGCTGTAACCGAGCTCAGCGGGATCGATCCCGAGCTGACGGCAGCGCTTAAGAACAGGAGTCCTGTCGATTGCCATATTGATACGATCCTTTCAGTTACACGCGGCGACGCTTCTTGGGGCGGCAGCCGTTGTGCGGAATGGGGGTCTTGTCCTGGATGCTCGAGACCTCGAGGCCAGCAGCCTGGAGGGAGCGGATGGCGGTCTCACGACCGGAGCCGGGGCCCTTGACGAAGACGGAAACCTTCTTCATACCGTGCTCCATGGCCTGCTTGGCAGCAGCCTCGGCAGCCATCTGGGCAGCGAACGGCGTGGACTTACGGGAGCCCTTGAAGCCCACCTGGCCAGCCGACTTCCAGGAAATGACGTTGCCCTGGGGATCGGTGATCGAAACGATCGTGTTGTTGAACGTAGAACGAATGTGAGCCTGGCCCACGGAAATGTTCTTACGGTCCGCGCGCTTCAGACGGGCAGCGCGAACGTTCTTCTTAGCAGTAGCCATCTATCTAGCGCTCCTTATTTCTTCTTCTTAGCACCGATCTGACGCTTCGGGCCCTTGCGGGTACGAGCGTTAGTGTGGGTGCGCTGGCCGCGGACCGGGAGGCCCTTGCGGTGACGAAGGCCGCGGTTGCAGCCGATGTCCATAAGGCGCTTGACGTTCTGGTTGCGCTCACGGCGGAGGTCGCCCTCAACCATGATCTGGTTCTTGTCGATATAATCGCGGATGGCGTTAACCTCATCCTCGGTGAGGTCCTTAACGCGCGTATCCACGTTAACGTTGCACTCGACGCAAATCTTCGTCGCAGTGGTGCGGCCGATGCCGTAAATGTAGGTCAGACCGATCTCAACGCGCTTCTCACGCGGGAGGTCGACACCATTAATACGGGCCAACGTAGTCTCCTCTCTTAACCCTGACGCTGCTTATGACGGGGGTTCTCGCAAATGACGAGGACCTTGCCATGGCGCCTAATGATTTTGCACTTATCGCACATCTTCTTGACCGAAGGACGTACCTTCATCGTTCTTCCTTTCGGTAGCGCTCAAACTACTTCCCTACTATCTACTCGCCCAGCCGCAGGCGTTTAAAACTATGGCTGGTCTTCACACACAATCCGACCGTAGGTTGAGCTAAGCCTGCAGTCGGAAATGGAGTGCGTGTATACGTGCCGCTATTTGTAGCGATAGGTGATGCGGCCGCGGGTCAGGTCGTACGGGGAAAGCTCCACGACAACCCTGTCACCGGGGAGAATACGGATGTAATTCATTCGGATCTTGCCAGAAATGTTGCACAGAACCGAATGACCGTTCTCGAGCTCGACCTTAAACATGGCGTTGGGCAACGGTTCCTTTACCGTACCCTCGAGCTCAATTGCGTCTTCCTTCTTCACAAGCAATCATCTTTCTCTAGAAAACGACAGCGATTGAGTATTCTACAACACGTATGCACGCATCGTAATAACTTCGTAATGGCTCCACAACTAAGTGGAACTTGTTACATTTCTCCGCCTTGGAGCGAACACCAAGCACCTTGGGCATCCGTGGTCAGAATCACCGGACCGTCATTGGTAATGGCGACGGTGTTCTCGTAGTGCGCGGCGGGCAGGTGGTCGTTGGTCGTAACAATCCAACCGTCGGAGCCCGTGCTCACATGGTTGGAACCCATCGTAACCATCGGCTCGATGGCAATGACCATGCCGGCCTGGAGGCGAACGCCCCTCCCCTTCTTTCCGTAGTTAGGAACGTTGGGGTCCTCGTGCATCACGCGGCCAATGCCATGGCCCACATAATCACGAAGCACGCCGTAACCGTGAGACTCGGCGAGGGACTGAACGGCATAACCGACGTCCCCGATATGGTTACCGGGAACAGCCTGCTCGATGGCAGCCTTAAGGCAATCGCGCGTGACCTCGCACAAAGCCTTGGCTTCGGGCGTGGGGGTGCCGACGAAAAACGTCCATGCGTTATCGCCGACCCAACCGTCGACAACGGCTCCCGTATCGATGGAGATGATATCGCCATCGCGCAGGATCATGTCAGGGTTGGGAATACCGTGGACCACGGCATCGTTGATCGATGCGCAAATGGTCCCCGGGAACCCGCCGTAACCCTTAAAGGCAGGGGTGCCGCCATGCATGCGGATAATCTGCTCCGCGAGCTGATCGAGCTCAAAAGTCGAAACGCCGGGGCGCACCATGGCTCCAACGTGGCGGAGCGCCATCTTAGATAGCGCTCCTGCCTTCTTCATCTGCTCGATTTGCGTTGCAGACTTAATCTTGATCATAGACCGAGAGCCTCTTTGACATCCCCGTACACGGTCTCGCGAGCCTGGTCACCGTTGACCGACTTGAGCAGACCCTGGCCACGATAGTAGTCGACGAGCGGGCTCGTGGACTTCTCGTAGACGTCGAGACGGTTCTTGATGGTCTCGGGCTTGTCGTCGTCGCGCTGATACATCTCGCCGCCACACTTGGGGCAGGTGGCATCGGCAGCGGTGCCGGTGTAACCGCAGGCGCGGCAGGTGCGACGCGAAGACAGACGATCGATAATGACCTCGGGGGCCACATCGACCAGAAGGGCACAGTCGATCTCGCGACCCATGGCGGAAAGCTCGGAATCGAGCGTCACAGCCTGGGCGGTGTTGCGCGGGAAGCCGTCGAGGATGAAGCCCTGCTGGGCGTCATCGGCGGCAAGGCGCTCCTTGACAAGGTCGATCACGAGCTGGTCGGGAACGAGTTCGCCAGCGTCCATGTACTTCTTAGCCTGAATACCAAGCTCGGTGCCACCCTTGACGGCAGCACGCAGCAGGTCGCCCGTGGAAATATGGGCGACGCCAAACTCGGCGACGAGCTCCTGTGCGACGGTGCCCTTACCGGCACCCGGAGCTCCGAGCAATACGAGGTTCATGAGCAATCCTCCTCTAGCCTATTTAAAGAATCCATCGTAATCATACATCTTGATTTGGCCTTCGAGCTTATCGACCGTGTCGAGCACGACGCCGACCATGATGAGGATGGACGTGCCGCCAAATGCCTGGATCAGATGGTTACCCGTGAAGGAGAAGATGATCGAAGGCACGATGGCGATGAGCGCCAAAAAGACAGCGCTGGGAAGCGTGATCTTGTTGAGCGCGTTCTTGATGTAGGCCGCGGTAGCCCTACCCGGACGGACGCCCGGAATAAAGCCGCCCTGCTTCTTAAGGTTATCGGCCGTGTCATCGGGGTTGAACACCATGGAGGTGTAGAAGTACGCGAAGAACACAATGAGGACAACGTTAAGCACCCAGTTAAGCCAACCGGTCGAAAGCGCGGAGGCAACTGCCTGAATCCAGCCGATGCCGGGGAAGAACACGGCAATCTGAGCCGGGAAGTACAGCAGCGCCGAAGCGAAGATGATCGGCACGACACCCGCGGTGTTGACCTTGATGGGCAGGTAGGTGGTCTGGCCACCCATCATGCGACGGCCCACGACGCGCTTAGCGTAGGAGACCGGGATGCGGCGCTGGCCGCGCTCAAGGAAAACAATCAGCGGGATAACCAGCAGGATGATGGCGCAGATGATCACCATGGTGATGATGCCACCGGCATTGCCCTCGGTGCTGGAGAAGATAGCCTGCGGCAGACCGGCCATGATGTTCGCGAAGATGATCAGCGACATGCCATTGCCGATACCGCGCTGGGTGATGAGCTCACCAATCCACATGATCAGCATGGCGCCCGCGGTGAGCGTACCGACGATCATGAGGTCGAAGATGATCTCGGGAGCGCCGGCGCCATTGAAGCTGATGCCGAAGCTCTTAAAGAGGAAGAGGTAACCCACGGAGTTGAGGATTGCCAGAGCCAGGGTGAGGTAACGCGAATACTGCGTAATCTTGGTCTGACCGACCTCGCCCTCGCGGGCAAGCTCATGCAGGGAAGGCACGACGGCCTGGAGCATCTGGAGGATGATCGAGCTGGTGATGTAAGGCATGATGCCCAGCGAAAACACCGACACATAGCTCAACGCGCCGCCAGAGAAAAGATTCAGGAGGGCCATAGCACCTGCGGCGACCGAATTGTTATCGGTCGAGAAAAGGCCCAGCATCCCCTGGAAGGGAATGCCGGGCACAGGAACGTGCGCACCAATGCGGTACACGACGAGCATAGCTATGGTAAAAAGAATCTTTTCGCGCAATTCTTTGATGCGGAAAGCATTCTTAAGACCATTTAGCACGGCAGCTCGACCTTTCCGCCGGCGGCCTCGATCTTGGCCTGCGCAGAAGCGCTGACCTTGTCGACCTTGACCGTGAACTTCTTGGTGAGCTCACCATTGCCGAGCACCTTGACGGGCTCGAACTCGCTCTTGGTGATGCGAGCGGCCTTAAGAGCGGCACCGTCGATCACAGCGCCGTCCTCGAACTTACGCTCGAGACGCTCAACGTTAACAGCGGTGTACTCGATACGACGGGGGTTACGGAAGCCCGGAAGCTTGGGCAGGCGCATAGCCAGCGGAGTCTGGCCACCCTCGAAGCCGGCACCCTTGGTGCCGCCAGAGCGGGAACCCTGGCCCTTCTGACCACGGCCAGAAGTGGTGCCGTGACCCGAAGAATTGCCACGGCCGACGCGCTTGCGGTTCTTGGTGGAACCGGGCGCGGGAGTAAGATCGTGAAGCTGCATTTGCTACTCCTCTACAATCTCGACAAGGTGCTTGACCTTGAAGATCATGCCGCGGACGGACTCGTTGTCAGCAATCTCGCGAACCTCGCGGATCCTGTGGAGACCGAGGGCACGGACAGTACGGACCTGGTCCTGCTTGCAACCGTTGGTGCTGCGGACCTGCTTGATCTTGATGGTGTCAGCCATGCTTAGTTCTCCTTACCGACGAACATCTCGGAGACCGTCAGGCCACGGCGAGCCGCGACGTCCTCAGGGCTGGAGAGCTCCTTGAGGCCCTCGACGGCAGCCTTGATGATGTTGAGGCCGTTGTCGGTACCGAGGGACTTGGACAGGACGTTCTTGATGCCAGCAAGCTCGAAGAGGGGACGCACAGCGCCGCCGGCGATAACGCCGGTACCCTCGACAGCGGGCTTGATGATGATGCGGCCGGCACCAAAGTGACCGAGAACCTCGTGCGGAATGGTGCCCTGATCGGTCACCGGCACGTGGAACATATTCTTCTTGGCATCGAGAGACGCCTTGGAGATGGCCATGGGCACCTCAGCGGACTTGCCCATGCCAACGCCGACGTTGCCCTTGCCGTCGCCAACGACGACGAGAGCGACGAGGCTCATGCGACGACCGCCCTTGACGGTCTTCGACACGCGGTTGATGTAAACGACGCGCTCCTCGAACTCGGAGGCCTCGCGCTGCTGCTTCTGATTACGAGCCATGTGCTACATACCTCCTAGAACTCGAGACCGGCGGCACGAGCACCGTCGGCGAGGGCCTTGACGCGGCCATGGTAGATACGGCCACCGCGATCGAAGGCGACCTTGGTGATGCCGGCCTCGATGGCGCGCTTGCCAACGAGCTGACCGACCTTCTCCGCAGCCTCCTTGTTCGAGGTGTGGGTGCCCTTGAACTCGGCCTCGAGGGTCGAGGCAGAGACGAGCGTCAGGCTGGAGCCCTTGCTGTCGTCGATGATCTGGGCATAGATGTTGGCGTTAGTACGGGTCACGCGAAGACGCGGACGCTCGGAGGTACCCGAGACCTTGCCGCGAACACGACGCTGACGACGCTTGAGGCCTTCCAGCTTCGCCTTATGCTTGTTCATACGTAAACTCCTAAAAAGGTTGATCTTGCCAGCACCTGACGGGGTGCTGGTCTTATGCGAGTGAGTCGGTTACGACTACTTGGCGGCCTTACCCAGCTTGCGGCGGATGTGCTCGCCAACGTAGTGGATACCCTTGCCCTTGTAAGGCTCGGGAGGACGATGGCCGCGGATCTCAGCGGCGATCTGACCGACCTGCTGCTTGTTGATACCCTTGACGTTCACGTGGGTGTTGTCGGGAACCTCGAAGGTGATGCCCTCGGGAGCCTCGACGATCACGGGGTGCGAGAAGCCCAGGGAGAACTCGAGGTTCTTGCCCTTCTGCTGCACGCGGTAACCGACGCCGGCGAGCTCGAGCTTCTTCTCGAAGCCCTCGGAAACGCCAACAACCATGTTGTGGATGAGGGCGCGGGTGAGGCCGTGGCGGGCACGGGTCTCACGCTCGTCGTCGGGACGGGAAACGGTGAGGACGTTGTCCTCGACGTTGATAGCGAGCTTCTCAAAGACATCGAGCTCGAGCTGGCCCTTGGGGCCCTTGACGACAACGTTGTTGCCGTTGACTGCCACTTCGACTCCGGCGGGAATCTGGACAGGCTTATTACCGATACGAGACACGGTGATCTCCTTTCCTTCTACCTACCGAGCGAATTACCAGACGTAAGCGATGATCTCGCCGCCGACGTTGTGCTTGCGAGCATCGCGGTCGGTCATGACGCCATGGCTGGTGGAAATAATGGCGGTACCAAGGCCACCGCGGACGCGGGGCATGTCGGCAACGCCGGTGTACTTACGCAGGCCCGGCTTGGAAATGCGGCGGATGCCGTTGATGACCTTAGCCTTCTTGGGACCATACTTAAGCGTGATGTGCAGAGTCTTCTGGGGAACGGTGTCCTCGACATCGTAGCCCTCGATGTAGCCCTCCTCGTGCAGAACACGAGCGATCTCGACGAGCTTCTTGCTGCTCGGCATGGAGACCGTGGCCTTGTTCACAGAGTTAGCGTTACGGATGCGCGTAAGCATATCTGCGATCGGGTCTGTAAGGTTCATACAGATTCTCCTTCGTTCTTGATGAACACGTGCTCTTGGTTCTTCGCCGCCCTTAACGGCAAAGCCTTTTTAGCGCGTTTTCCCTGTTCCAAACTGATGCTTGAAACGCTGGTAGTGACTTACCAGCTGGCCTTCTTAACGCCGGGAAGCTCGCCCTTGAGTGCAAGCTCGCGGAAGCAGACACGGCACAGGCCGAACTTGCGGTACACAGAGTGCGGACGGCCGCAGCGCTGGCAGCGCGTGTACTCACGAGTAGAGAACTTCTGCTTGCGATTGCACTTGACGATCATCGATGTCTTAGCCACTTATATCCTCCTCACATAGAGTATTGTTCGCCCCAAGCGCCGCCCCCTTGTGGGAACGGCGCTTATAGGGCAGGTGAACCTATTTCTTGAACGGGAAACCGAAGGCGTCCAGAAGGGCCTTGGCCTCCTCATCGGTATTGGCGGTGGTCACGAAAGTGATGTCCATACCGCGCTGGTGATCGACGGAGTCGAAGTCGATCTCGGGGAAGATGAGCTGCTCGGTGACGCCCATGGAGAAGTTACCACGGCCGTCGAAGCTCTTGGCGGAGATGCCGCGGAAGTCGCGGATACGGGGGATCGCGACGGAGGTCAGACGATCGAAGAACTCCCACATACGGTCGCCACGCAGGGTAACCTTGCAGCCGATCGGCATACCAGCGCGCAGGCGGAAGGTAGCGATGGACTTGCGGGCACGGGTGATCATCGGCTGCTGGCCGGTGATGGCGCGCAGGTCGCGCACGGCACCGTCGATGGCCTTGGAATCGGTAGCGGCCTCGCCGACACCCATGTTCACGACGATCTTCTCAAACTTGGGGATCATCATGACGTTCTCGTACTGGAACTTGTCCTGAAGCTGCTGCTTGACCTCGTTGTTGTACTTGGTCTTCAGACGCGGCACATACTTCTCTTCTGCCATTGTTCACTCCTTCTTGGGGTTTTAAGCACGGGGCGTGGCCACAGCGGGTTGTCCTCGTGCCTCCTGACTGCATCCGCACCGCTCATGGCATTTTGCGGTTTGGACTCGACGCAGCAGGAGCCGACAAAACAATCGGTACTATACGCGCATCGGGAGCGTATTTCCAGAAAAACCTCGTCTGCCTGCACAACTCCACAACTCCCCCGCACAAATGGATCCCAAAAAGCAGTTGCGGTGAAATATGGACTGTTTGGCGGCCTAACAGGCTTAAACAGTCCGTATTTCACCGCAACTTATTGGTGGGGATGCGATTAGCGCTTGCGGGGGACGAGTTTGGTGCGGCGCAGGTGGATCATCTCGGCGGCGATGGAGATGGCGATCTCCTTGGGGTCCTCGGCCTCGATGGCAACGCCGATCGGAAGGTGCAGCTCGTCGATCTGGTCCTGCGTAAAACCTTCCTGCTCCAGGCGGGCACGCACAAAGGCCGTCTTGCGGCGCGAGCCCAAGCAACCCAGATAGGCGGGTTTGGCGCGCATGGCCTGAATCACCACGTCGATATCGGACTTGTGGCCTGCTGTGGCCACGACCACCAGGTCGCGCGGACCGATGGGGCACAGCTCGCTCAGGTTCTTGTAATCGACCAGGCGACGATCGTAGACACCGGGCACCCATTCGGGCGTCAACGTGCCGGGGCGGTCATCGCAGGCCACGACGGCAAAGCCCGCCGCCGTGAGCACGCGCGCCGTCGCGGCGCCCACGTGGCCGCAGCCAAAGATATAGGTCAGGCCCTCGGGGCAGAGCGTCTCGATGTGCGCCGCGGGAATCTCAGAGGCCGCGTTGGTGTAGGTGACCTTACTCCCCTCCTCCACCAGCGAAAGCCCGGGGCAGCCTGCAATGGTGCGGCGCGATTCCTCGCCATGGTACTCGGCTACATCGCCCTCGAACGCGCTCGCGATAAACGGCTCAAAGTCGATGACGAAGTCGCCGATGCGCCGATAGACCAAGACGTCGGCAATTTCCTGGAACAACGGTGCCTGGGTCGCATCCAGATGCAGATAGCACAGGCAAATGGCTCCGCCGCAGATCATGCCGGTATCGGAGTTCTCGCCGCCCATGGTGTAGCGGACCAGACGCGACTGTCCCGCGCTCAGGAGTTCGCGCGCCTCATCCAGCGCAAAGAGCTCAATCTTGCCGCCGCCGATAGTGCCCGCCTGGCTGCCATCGGCAAAGACGGCCATCCATGCGCCCACACCGCGCGGTGACGACCCCGCCGTGCCGGCCACGACCACGAGCTCGCACGTCTCGCCAGCACGCAGGGCGGCAAGCGCCGCATTCACAACATCGAGCTTTTCCATTGCAATTTCCTATCCCTGGAATACACCGATGAGCATGGCGAGTGCCTCGAGCACACCGCCGCCGACCGACGTCGCCTTGTCCGAAATGTAGTTGATATAGCTGGCATCGCCGCGCGGATCGACATCGGCGCATTTAAAGCCCTCAGTCACCTGCACACCGTTCGCCAAAAGCCCGCGCAGACAGCCATCGATCTGCGTGCACATGGGCGAATCGCCCGCGTAGCCAATCACGTCTCCGGCGCTCACGATGTCGCCGATCGCACGGTCGGACCGAAACACGCCGGCGGCGGGGCTGTGGATAACGCGCTCTCTGCCATAGCCAGCGATAATGCCCGGCACGCCCGTGTTGGGTTGGGGCGAACCCTGGGTAATGACACGGCCCAGGAAATGCCCGCGCATGGTTTCGACCACGGCGTCGCAGTCAACCGGCGCGGTAAAGCCCGGCCCCACGGCGATGACGGCAGGCGCCATGTCGCGCGTGGTACCCAGGTTGCGCTTAGCCAGAATCGCGTCGACCACGGCAGCGGGTTTCAGCTCGCCGAGCATCTTGGCCTGGGGGTCCACCACAACGGCGACGTCTCCAGCCTCGGTAATTGCAAGCGCCTCTGCCGGCGTCTGTGCCAAGCGAGCGCGAATGCCCTCGACCTCGACCTCGCCCAAGCGAATAGCCTCGCAAAAACTGATTGTGCGGCGGATGCACGTGGGAACCGCGATATCGGCCATAACGACCGACACGCCGGCGCGCACCAAGCGAGCGGCGACGCCCGTGGCGATATCGCCGGCGCCGCGAACATAAACGAGCATTCCCGGGACACCTCCCTGTGCTACGGTTTGAGCAGAGCAAATGCGGTTCGACCGCTACTCTGATGATTATTTATTATCACAGTATTATACGGCGGTGAACAGATGGAAACGACGAGCGGAAACCTTGCCTCCGCGCTCAAGATCGAGCCGGGCATTACCGCAATTATCGGCAGTGGAGGCAAGTCGACCTTGCTGAAGACGCTCGGCCTTGAGCTTATGCGCGCTGGCGGCAGGGTGCTTCTCTGTACCGCCACGCGCATGTTCCCCGTCGCCGGCGTGCCGTGGGACGGGTCGAGCCGTCGCCTGGACGCCGCGCCTTGGAAGCCGGGGGGCCTGCATGTTCCCGGCTGCACCTGCGAGGCATGCGCTGGCATGAGCCACGGAAGCATCTGCCAGGCGGGCGTTTTGGACCCGGAGACAGGCAAGCTCTCTGCCCCCGCCGAGCCGCTCAACGAGCTGGCACAGCGCTTTGACTACGTCCTGGCCGAGGCAGATGGCAGCAAGCGACTCCCGCTCAAGGCGCACGCCGCCTGGGAGCCGGTAATTCCCTCTGGCACGGCCAACATCGTCTGGATCGTCGGCGCCTCGGGGCTGGGCAAGCCCGTCGCCGAGGTTGTCCACCGCCCCGAGCTCTTCTGCGAGCGCTGCGGCTGCGAGCCCACCGACATCGCCACACCCGAGCGCGTCGCCCAGGTGCTCAATGCCGAGATGCAGGCGCTGGGACTCAGCACCGCACGCGTCATGCTCAACCAAGTCGGCACGCTCAGCGACCCCACGATGGCCGACCGCTTCGAGGCAGCTCTCGACCGCCCCATCATCGCCACCATCCTCCAGGGGTAGCTAATTTGGCGTCGTCCCCGTTAGCGGGGCACGTAGCGGCCAGGTTGGGCTCCGGTGGGCTCGCCGTCGCGTGCCGCCAGCACGCCGTTCACAAACACGGCCTTGGCGCGGCCATGCGCCTCAAAGCCCTCGAGCGGCGTGTAGTCCACGGCCTGATGCTGCGTCGTGGCACTGATCGTCCAGCGCGCCTTGGGATCCCACACGCACACGTCGGCATCGGCGCCCTCGGCAAGACAGCCCTTGCGCGGATACATGCCAAAGACGCGCGCCGGGTTCTCGCTCATCAAGCGGCACAGATCCTCGGGTCCCAGCTGGCCCTCAAAGCTCGTGGCAATCGCGACGGGACGATGCTCCACGCCGGGCCCGCCGTTGGGAATCGCGCGGAAATCATCGCGTCCGCGGTCCTTTTGCCCGTGCAGGTTAAAGCTGCAATGATCGGTCGCAATAGTATCGATCTCGCCGGCCACAAGCGCCTCGCGCAGCGCGGCACGGTCGCCGGCATGGCGCAGTGGCGGGCTCATCACATACTTGGCACCCGCAAAGCCGTCCTCGCCCTGCTCCAAGTAGCAAGTATCGTCGAGCATCAGATACTGAGGGCAGGTCTCGACATAGATGTTCTTCTGCCCGCGCGCTTTGGCAGCGCGAATGGCCTCGAGCCCCAGCTTGGTCGAAAGGTGCACCACATTGACTGGAGCGTCCCCGGCTAAGTGCGCCAGATACAGCAGACGACTCACGGCCTCGGCCTCGCACACGTCCGGACGGCTGAGTGCATGCCCCTCGGGCCCATGAATCCCCTGCTCGTACACGCGCTTCTGCAGTTCATTCACCAGCGTACCGTTCTCGCAATGCACGCAGAGCATGCCACCCACGCGCTTGAGTTCCTCCAGCACCTCGAGCGTCTCGGCGTCGTTCAGGCGCAGGTGGTCATAGGCAAAGTAGGTCTTAAACGACGACACGCCCGCCTCGCGCATAGCCGAAAGATCGGCGCGGTTGCGCTCATTCCACTCGGCGAGTGCCATATGAAACGCGTAGTTGGCCGTGCAGGTTCCGTCGGCGCGATGATGCCACTCGGCAAGGGCATCGGGCATGGTCACGCCGCGATCGGCCGTCGCGTAGTCCACGATGGTCGTCGTACCGCCGCAGGCAGCCGCACGCGTACCGGTCTCAAAGCTATCGGCCGTCCAATCCATGCCAGTCCAGCACTGCATGTGCGTGTGGCCGTCGATAAAGCCGGGGAACACCCAACAGTCGGTGGCGTCCTGGACGGTATCGCCCTCGCCCGGCTCGATTGCCGCGGCAATCCGCACAATCTTATCGCCCTCCATGGCAAGATCGGCGCGGCGAAGCCCCTGGGGCGTCACGAGCGCGCCGTTTTTGATGATGATCATAATTGCTCCTTATTGATTGATGCAGTTGGCCACGCGATCAAAATACGAGCAGGCGGCGATATGCTCCGTTATGCGTTGCTGTCCCTTGGCGGTATCGACGTCCCACAGCTCGTAGGCACGCGCCTCGACCAGCACCACGTCGGTACGGTCCTTGAGGATCGAACCGCCGCCGTCCTTGCCCTCAAGACACATGAGTGCATCGAACAGTTCCGCCGGAAAGAGCACCGGGCTCGAAGGCCCACCGTTGCACGCAAGACGCACCGGATGTTTGCGGCCACGCTCGTCAAACGCGCGAACCATGGCCTCAAAAGAATCCGAACTCACGAGCGGCTGGTCGCCCGGCAAAAAGAGGCAACCTTTCCAGTTGCGTTCGACTCCCCACGAAAGGCCCGCACGGACGCTTTCGCTGCGCAGCTCGCCATCGTGCAGCACACACGGGCAATGCTTGTCCTCGCAAATCTGGGCGACCTCGGGCCAACGCGTCGAAACCACGACGTCAAAGCCCCGGGGAACCGAATCGATGGTCCGGGCAATCAGCGGCTCACCATAGATATCGGCGAGCATCTTGTTGGAGCCAAACCGCTTGCCCTCGCCCGAAGCCATAATGACGCATCCAAGTTTCATGGCGATACCTCCCCTGAAACCATCGTACCCATAACTCGCGCCGCGGGCATCCACATCGAAAGCGCTTATCCCGCACGCCCGCGATGCAAAAAAGGGGCACCCCGCCGGTTGGCAGAGCGCCCCCTTTACATGGCTTACCTCAACCCGGCTTTAGGCCTGGAGCCAACGGGCGGTGTTACGCTCGTCGAGGGCCTTGAGGGTAGCGGCGGGATCGGCAACCTTCTGCAGGAACATCATGGCAGCGATGGCGTACGGCTTGTAGCTGGCCTCCTTGTACATGCCCACGCGGTGCATGTCGAAGACGTCGGCGTTAACCTCGCCGTGCTCGCAGGAGACACCGGAGATGTCGGCGGGCAGCGGGTGCATAAAGATGGTGTCCTGGCCGTTGGCGGTCTTCTCCATGAGTTCGGTCGTGGAGCACCAGTCCTGATGGGTGGCGTTCTGGGCGAGCAGCTCCTTCTCGAGCGCTGCGATGCCGGCGTCATCGCCCTCGGCGTACAGGTTGGTACGCTTCTCCATGGCGGCAAACGGAGCCCAGCTCTTGGGGATCACGATGTCGGCGCCCTCGAAGGCCTCGGCCATGGTGTTGACCTGCTTAAAGGTGGTACCGGACTCGGCGGCATAGCCCTTGGCGCGCTCGACGACCTCGGGCATGAGGTCGTAGCCCTCGGGGTGAGCCAGGGTGACGTCCATGCCAAAGCGGGGCAGCAGGCTGATCAGCGACTGCGGGCAGGACAGCGGCTTGCCGTAAGAGGGCGAATAGGCCCAGGTGACGGCAACCTTCTTGCCCTTGAGGTTCTCAAGACCGCCAAACTCGTTGATGAGGTAGAGCATGTCGGCAGAGGACTGCGTGGGGTGATCGGAGTCGGACTGCAAGGAGATGAGCGTGGGACGGTGATCCAGAACGCCGTCCTCGTAGGCCTGCTGGACAGACTCGGAGACCTCGGCCATATAGGCGTCGCCCTTGCCGATGTACATGTCGTCGCGGATGCCGATGACGTCGGCCATGAAGGAAATCATGGTAGCGGTCTCGCGGACGGTCTCGCCGTGAGCGATCTGGGACTTCTTCTCGTCCAGGTCCTGCAGCTCGAGGCCGAGCAGGTTGGCGGCCTTAGAGAAAGAGAAGCGCGTACGGGTGGAGTTGTCACGGAACAGGGAGACGGCCAGGCCCGAGTCGAAGATCTTGGACGAAACGTTGTTCTCACGCAGCTCGCGCAGTGCGTCGGCGACAATGTAGAGAGCCTTGAGCTCATCGGTGGTCTTGTCCCAGGTGTGCAGGAAGTCGCTGCCGTACATACCCTTAAAATCGAGGCCGTTCAGCTGCTCGACGAGCTCGGTAAACTTAGCGTCCATGGAAATGTCCTTTCTAAAGATGAAACGATCGCAATGAGTAGATGTGCTCCGCCATGCGCGTGTGGCTAGAACATGCAGAGCACCATGACGAGGACCCGCCACCGTTGAGGAAGCATGGGAGATAACGACCGCGGGCCCCAAGTCAACAGGGGGTGCCGGGGACACGAGCGGCCCCCGGCTCAACAAAATCGAGGAATGGGACTAATCGATCTTGTTGTTGGTCAGACCGGCGCGGAACACGGTGGCGTCGCCATCGGCCTGGCTCGGATCGTAGAGGTTCAGGGCAGCCACATACATGGCGGCAGCGGTGACCAGGTCGTCCTTGTAGGTGACCTCGTTGGGAGCGTGAGCCTGAGACTCGGCACCCGGGCCAAAGCCCACGCAGGGGATGCCGTAGCGGCCCTGGATGGAAACGCAGTTCGTGGAGAAGGTCCACTTGTCGCACAGCGGGCGACCGGTGCGCTTGTCCATGCTGGGCTCGCAGCCGATGCGCTCGTCACCAAACATGGCCTTGTGGGCGTCGACGAGGGCCTTGACGTGCGGAGCGGTCTCCTTGTTGATCCACGTGGGGAAGTAAGCCTCGGTCTCGTAGACCTCGCCGGTCCAGGACGGACGGTCGTACATGTACATGGAAACCTTCACGTCGTCGCCGTACTTCTTGGCGGCCGGCAGGTTGCGGATCTCGTCCAGGCAAGACTCCCAGGTCTCGCCGGCGGTCATGCGACGGTCGATGGAGATGGCGCAGGAGTCAGCCACGGCGCAGCGGCTGGGGCTGGTGTAGAAGATCTGGCTGACGGTGCAGGTGCCGCGGCCCAGGAAGCGGGCATCCTCGTAGTGCTCGGGGTTGTACTTGGGGTCGAGCATCTTGACGAGACCCTTGATGTCGGTCGACTCGTCGCAGCCGTTGTTGTTGAGGGCGCGGACGTCGGCGATGATGTCGGCCATCTTGTAGATGGCGTTGTCGCCGCGGTCGGGAGCGGAGCCGTGGCAGGAGGTACCGTGAACGTCGACGCGGATCTCCATACGGCCGCGGTGACCGCGATAGATGCCGCCGTCGGTGGGCTCGGTGGAAATGACGAACTCGGGCTTAATGCCGTCCTTGTTGTAGATGTACTGCCAGCACATGCCGTCGCAGTCCTCTTCCTGGACGGTGCCGACGACCATGATTTTGTAGCCCTCGGGGATGAGGCCCATGTCCTTCATCATCTTGGCAGCGTAGGTAGCAGAAGCCATGCCACCCTCCTGGTCGGAGCCGCCGCGGCCGTAGATGATCTCGTCGGTCTCGTAGCCCTCGTAGGGATCGGCATCCCAGTTCTCGATGTTGCCGATGCCGACGGTGTCGATGTGGGAGTCGATGGCGATGATCTTGTCGCCCTCGCCCATAAAGCCCATGACGTTGCCCAGGCCGTCGACCTTGACCTCGTCATAGCCAAGGCTCTCCATCTCGGCCTTGATGCAGGCAACAACCTCACCCTCCTCGCAGGACTCAGAGGGGTGGCTAATCATTGCGCGAAGAAAACGCGTCATATCAGCACGATGGGACTCAGCTGCAGCCTTGATAGCGTCGAAATCGAGTTCTTTAGCCATTGTTCATAACCTTTCAAACGAAGGAATCTACCTGTGAGGTGGCGGAGCGATACCTATTTACTCCGCCCAGTATTAGCAAGTGGGGTATTCGCCCTCCCAGACGATGCGACGGTACTGATCCGGATCGGTGTCGCCCTCGGTGGAGAAGCAGAGCACGGAGCTCGTCTTGTCCAGGCCGATGAGCTCCTTGAGCTCGGCGTACTCGGGATCGAGCATGAGGGTCTCGACCAGGCCGGTGGTCACAGCGCCGGACTCGCCGGAGATGACGCGCGGGTCGCCCTTCTCGGGAGCACCCAGGGTGCGCATGCCGCGAGCGGTGACCCAGTCGGGGCAGGACACGAAGGCGGTGGTGTGGTTGCGCAGGATATCCCAGCCCAGGATGTTGGGCTCGCCGCAGCACAGGCCGGCCATGATGGAGGGCATGTCGCCGTCCACGATGCGCGGGTCGCCGTCGCCGGCGGCAGCGCCCTTGTACAGGCAGGCGGCCGGAGCGCACTCGACCACAACGAAGGTCGGCGGGTTATCGGGATACAGGTTGGTGAAGTAGCCCACCACGGCGCCGGCGAGCGAGCCTACGCCAGCCTGGACAAAGACGTGCGTCGGGCGGTTGATGGCCATCTCGCGCAGCTGCTCGGCAGCCTCGGAAGCCATGGTGCCGTAGCCCTCCATGATCCAGGACGGGATCTTCTCGTAGCCCTCCCAGGCGGTGTCCTGAACGATGACGCCGCGCTCGCAGGCATCGGCCTCGGCGGCGGCCATGCGCACGCACTCGTCGTAGTTGACCTCTTCGATGGTCACCGTGGCGCCCTCGGCGGCGATGTTATCGAAGCGGGGCTTGGTGGAACCCTTGGGCATGTGCACGACGGCCTTCTGGCCCAGCTTGTTGGCAGCCCATGCCACGCCGCGGCCATGGTTGCCGTCGGTGGCGGTAAAGAAGGTGGCCTGGCCAAAATCCTTGGCCAGCTGATCGGAGGTCAGGTAATCGAAGGTGCACTCGGCAACGTCCTTGCCGGTCTCGTCGGCAATATAGTTGGCCATGGCAAACGAGCCGCCCAGGACCTTAAAGGCGTTGAGGCCAAAGCGATAGCTCTCGTCCTTAACGCACAGGTTGGACAAGCCCAGGCGCGCGGCCTGGCCGTCCAGGCGGGCAAGCGGAGTGACGGTGTACTGGGGGAACGACTGGTGGAAGGCGCGGGCCTTCTTCACGTGGTCGAGGCTCATGATTCCCAAGTGCTTGTCATCGCTCTTGGGCATCGTGTTGCTCGCCCACTGGATCTTATCGGCCATACGGTGAACTCCTTAAGTCCTCTCTTGCCGGCCCCCGCATACGCGTTTCAGCCCGATCCCATTCACACGGCTGAACTTTTATGTGGATGCCAAACAAAAAGTTTGTTAGTAATGTTCTATCACACTTTTTGATTGGCATACCTAACGAATTGTTTGTTGCCGTAATCGGTACTTTTTCGCCGCCGAACGGTCACACAACGCAGCGACGCTTTCGTTATTTGCGAACAGGTGTGGTTTATGGCACAGTGAGCCCAAACTAATTTTTAGGAAGGCACCTATGACCCCCGCACAGATTGAGTTTTATAAGCGCCTTGCACACGGCCTGGCGCTCCAATTTGGCCCCAACTGCGAAGTCGTCGTCCACGATCTGGAGACCGATGACGTGGACCACTCCATCGTAGTGATCGAAAACGGTCACGTCAGCGGGCGCAAACTGGGTGACGGCCCCAGCCATATTGTGTTTGAGTCCATGCACGAGGGCACCACCGACGTGCACGACCGCGAGCCGTACCTCACTAAAACCACCGATGGCAAGCTGCTCAAGTCCTCGACGATCTTTATCCGCAACGATGAGGGCAAACCCGTCGGCATTTTGGGCATCAACTTTGACATTACGCTCATGAAGGCTTTTGAGCGTTCGCTCGACGCCTTTACCGGCACCGGCGGCACGGGCTACACCGAGCCCGAGCCCATTACCAAGAACATCGGCGACCTGCTCGAGGACCTGCTGCACGAGTGCGAGCAGTTTGTGGGCAAGCCCGCGGCACTCATGACCAAAGACGAGCGCATTCGTGCCATTGGCTACCTCGACCGTCGCGGCGCCTTCCTCATTTCCAAGTCGAGCGAGCGCGCCTGCGAGTTCTTTGGCATCTCCAAGTACAGCTTCTATAGCTACCTCAATGAGGCCAAGGCGGCGGCCGGCGACAAGTAGGCACTCGCCTAGATTGCCCCTCCCCTTTTGGGCGCGAGTTCTGGAAAGCGCGAATCCGAGACCGAGCCGCTTGAGAAGTTCCATATAATCGATGTCATTAGTATTTCGAAAGGATGGAACAGAATGGCGTTGAGCAAGGCATCATGCACCGGTCGCGGATTGATTCCGGCAATTGGTGGACATGTGCACCGCATGTTCGATGAGGGTGAAGACGACCTGTTTTCGCTGAGCCTTGACGATGTGATGGATGATCGCCCGTGGACCGCCGACGAACTCATGGGCGGCGGCGGGGCTCGCCCGTCAAGCCCCAATCCCGCACTTGCGCCTAAGACCGCATCTGCGCCGACTCCTGCGCAGCCGGCTGTTTCGACGCCCGCGCCTACACCCGCACCCACTTCGGCGCCCACGCCCGCTCCCCGCCCCGCAAGCGACCCGTCCGAGACGGCGGCATTTCTCGCAGCAGCGACGCAGGGCAAATCGGCCGACAGCACTGTTATGTACAGCGCCCAGCAGTTGCCTGTTCCTGCGGCACGCAAGCCTCCGGTCGCAAGGCTCGATGAGCCCGTTGCCTATCAGGTTGCCTACGATTCCTGGACTGCAACCGATCTGGATGAGACCTCTACCGGCATGCCGGCGCTCGATGTTCCAGTTAACCCGCTTTTTGCCGCCAACACGAGCGCCGCGGACTATGAGGGCGGTGCGGCATATTCCGATTATTCCGATGACTATGCTGGCACCGGTCGCATCGAGACCGAGGATTATGGCACCGCATCGAGCGATTATCTCAACGATCCGTACGCCGCCACGCCTACACCGGAATATGACCCGGAGGCCGCGTCCGCGCCGGCGTATACCAAAAGCATGGGCGAAGAGCGCTTCGCCGATTATTACGCCGAGGAAAAGGCGCTGCGTTTCTCGGAATTTCCGCAGGCAGTCAAGGTTGCCTTTATCGCCATTATCATTGCCCTGCTCGGTGTCATTGCGTTTGAGGGATTCCAGCTGTTCCGCGGCCCCACCCAAGCGGAGTCGGAGACCCAGCAAAAAGAGGACGATAACCAGTACCTGGACATCAACACCCTCAAGGGCGACCCCAACGACGGAGACGACGAGTAGCGAGAGCTGAAGGCGGCCGCAGGATCCCGCATCCAGCACCGGCTTCTAAGTGCTGTTTTGTCATCCAGCTACACTTTTCCGAAGTTTTAAGGTGCCTATCTCGACACTTTTCCGTACTTTTACACGGCTGATTTCGACACTTTTCCGGATGGAAGCCGAATAATCACTTGGGAAACCAACGCCATCCGCGCGTCATTTCGCGGATGGCGCTTGATTTCTGTCCGTACACGTTGATAGACCCCATCGTGCCCGCAAGGAGCGGGCGCGTTTTATCCAGAGTCGGGGTAGAGAGTTGGCTCCACGATCCCGACGCCAACCGGCCAAGAGGCACGGTGGCCCTGCCAATATCGATGAAAGGAGTCCGTATGGACAATTTCTCCGTGCACAGTGAGCGCAACTTCCACAACCTGGCAGCCAAGCCAAAACGAATGCATCTTCTGGACAAGCCGAACGGCTATGCCTCGGCCATGGTCAAGAGCAGTCTCCCCCACCAGATGCGCTTTACCGTGCAGGCGCTCGAGAAAGAGCTCTACACCGCCGGCGACCCGCACGTACTGCAGATCAAGCTGCTTGGAGACGACTCGCGCGAGCTGTCTAGCTGGAAGCTGTTTGCCGACGGCACGTGCGTCGCAAGCGGTTCGGGTGACTTTGCCCGCGAGTGCTTCTGCGAGGGAGCTGAGGTGTTTCTGGACCTGTGTCGCGACGCCGTCGAGACTGCCGAGCTGTGCCAGTGGAGCGAGAGGGAGTACGAGCTGTTGGGTGCCGCGCGCGGGATTGCGGGGGGTGTAGGAACAGAAGCCTCATGACGGTGGCCTCAGCT
Organism: uncultured Collinsella sp.; assembly: GCA_938005465.1. Lineage (GTDB taxonomy): Bacteria > Actinomycetota > Coriobacteriia > Coriobacteriales > Coriobacteriaceae > Collinsella. The sequence continues at coordinate 32,021 of CALLNU010000020.1, read as the reverse complement.
GGAATGACGTATCGCTCGATAAATGATCTCAACAACGTAGCCGATGCGCCGCATTTCACCTCAAAGGCATTGAGCGATCAGGAGGCGTCCAGCATTTCTTTGATATCCCCAATTGATTGTTCCGAGAAAGTCTCTTCATGTCCTTATAATCGCCCTTACGAGAAACGTGGACGAGACAGGCGTCCATATGCCGTCTCTAAACTAACGAGCCGTTCGCGGAAAGAACATCTGGCTAGCATGGGCCAAAGATATACTGGTATCGCTGCAACAATTATGGAAGATCGGCACCACCAATGACCTCCTTGAAATTCTCCAGGCGCTTCGCGCTTAGCCTGCTCGCCTCGCTGTCCGCCACCGTAGCGCTTGCTTTGCCCTCAACCGCCCTAGCCGCGTCGGACCCGAACCCGCCCAGCATCTCCAACGTGACGATATCCGCGACGACAGTCACGGCCGGCTCCACGCTGCATGTCGGCTATAGCGTCGATGACCCTGACGGGGTACGGTCCGTCACGCCCATAGTCGAAGTCCTTGTCGAAAACGATACCGGAGACCATGGAATCAGTTCCCGTCTCGCCTTCTCGTCGACCGGCAACACGACCGCGGGCTTCGATATCTCCACCTCCCCGAGCGACCGGCCCTGCAGGTACCGGATCATCGGCCTCGGCGTGACCGATAGTCTTGGATGGGTTACCGATGTCTACGACACGACGTATGCCGAGGAGAAGGGGCTCGACTGTCCGACCTTCACCACCGACCCCCTCGAGTATGAGGTGACCGAGGGACCCGAGGACCAAAACCCGCCGACCGTGTCCTCCGTGTCGCTCTCGAGCAGGGAGGTCGCAACCGGTGCCGACCTCCACATCTCTTGGACCGTCTCCGATGCCGACGGCGTTCGCTCCGTTTCCCCCATACTGCGGCAGGGCTGGGAGAATTCGGACGACGGCTGCTCTGTTTCGTCAGCCTATTATCACGGAGGCTCGTCTATCGACGGGTTTGACCTCACATTCGACAGCAATAGGATCGGAAGGCACAGGCTGATCGGCCTTTCGGTCACCGATGGCCTAGGGTTCGAGACCGATGTGTACGAGAGTTCCTACGCCAGGGCCAACGGCATTTCGGGCGCGACTTTCTCGGTTGGCGACCCGAGCGAGCTGTGCTTCGAGGTGACCGGCGGCGCGATCGACCGGAACCCGCCCACGGTCTCGAACGTTTCCATCTCCGCGAAGAGGGTCCCCGTCGGCGGGATCCTCCGTATCTATTGCAATGTAGGCGACGCGGACGGCGTAAAGTCTGTCTCCCCGATCCTCGGCGACCCCGGCTATGTCGAGGACCCGAACTCTTTAAAGACCCGCAAAACGTTGAGCTGCAGCTACGATGCGGCAAGGGGCTATATCGAAATCGAGTTCCCCACGTCGCTCTCGATGGGCTCGTTTGAAATCCAAGCCCTCGCGGTCCTCGACAAGACGGGCCACGAGACCTTCGTCTACAGCTCCGCCTACGCCGAGCGTAACGGCAAGACCGGCGTTCAGACCTTTGATGTCGACGACGCGGGGGACGTCACCTTCGACGTGACCGCTCCGCTGTATGCCGCCACCAAGGGCGACGGGCAGGCGTATGCAAAGGACGGCGAGGCCGGTCTGACCTTCCGCTTCAGCGGTCCTCTCGATGAGTTCACGCGTCTCCTCGTGGACGGAACTGAGGTCTCCGCCGAGAACTACACCGCAACCAGGGGCAGCACGATTATCGAGCTCAGGCCGTCCTACCTGGACACGCTCGCCGGCGGCGGACACACCGTCACGGCCGTCTGGAAGGACGGGACGGCGACCGATGCGTCCTTCACCGTGGAGGGGAAGGCCCAAGGGGAGCAGGCGGGCGGAAAGACCGACGTAGATTCACCCGGCGACAACAAAAGTGATCCTGCCACTCCTGAAAAGGACGCCGACGAGGCGGCTACAAAAAAGTCGGGACGCACGACAGCCGATGAACCAAAGCTCGCTGCAACCGGCGACTCCACTTGGATGGCCAGCATCGCATTGGCCATGGCGGCCACGGCCTGCTTCACGGCAGCGAGAAGGCTTGAGCCCAAGCAGCATAAGCACGAACAGTAGCTCAAAGCGAACTCAACTGGGAAGGGCAGATGGATAGCCGTCCTTCTCTTATAATCAACCCAATCCGCTGAAATGCAATCAGTTAACGAGTTTCGCCAGACGCTCGGCCTCTACCCCGCTCTAGCAAGCCACCAGGCGATGAGATAATGCCCACGACTATCAACGTAAGCAAGGAGCGCGCTATGGCAGACAACGAGACCAAACCCTCGGCGAACGACGGCCGAGAGGAGCTCGTGGCAAAACAGCTCGCATCGACCAAAATCCACCTCGCGCTCACTCAGAAGCGGGTGGACGTCTCCGGCGCCATCAAGCTACCGCTCGAGCGAATTCCCCAACTCGGCGTGGCGTTCGCCTCGCTCCCCTCGATGTTTCGCACCGTCACCAACACGGTGAGCGTGCCCACGCTGCTCCAGGCGACTGACAAATATGGTAACCCGCTCGATCCGTCGAAACTCAACACGTTCAAGGACGGCAGCGGTCTCACAGGGGGCTACCGCGACGCCGCCAAGGGCCTTGGGCAGGCGCGCTTCCACGTAGTCGAGGGCGACATCGCCACGAGCGTCACGCAGGTGCCTTACGATCCAACATCGCTATTCATGGCAGCCGCAATCGCGCAGATAAACCAAAAGCTCGACTCCATCCAGGAGTCCGTCGACGAAATGTTCGAGTACATGCGTCAGCGCGACAAGGCCAACATGCGTGGCAACCTCAAGACGCTCGCAGACATCCTCAACGGTTACGGCCTCAACTACGGCAACGCCACCTACATGGCAAACGCCCATATGAAGGTGCTCGACATCAAGCAGTCGTCCGCGCAGGACATGGAACTCTTCCGCTCGCAGGCACAGGCGGATCTGAAAAAGAAAGGGTTCATCGAGGTGCGAGACGGCTTGGGCAGACGCCTCGACAAGGTGCTCGACTACCTCAAAGACTGCCAGCTCGCCACCTACATCCACGCGTTCTCGCTGTTCCTCGAACCCATGCTCGCCCAGAACTTCGAGCCCGCAAAGCTCGCGGACGCCACTGCGAAGATCGAGGCTGATTCGATCGCGTACCGCGAGCTCTACACCGACTGCTACAACGCACTCGAAGCGGGGGCTGTCGACACCGTCGATGCGGCACTGCTGGGCGGTATCGCGTCCGCGGGCAAATTGCTCGGTCACGCCATCGCAAAGACCCCCGTGGGCGACCATACACTCATCGACGAGGCGCTCGAAGGCGCAGGAGAGAGCATCGGAAAGTTCAACGACAAGCAATCCGAGAAACTCCTCGAAAAGCTCCATCAGGCAAAGACGCCCGACGTCACGCCGTTCAAGCAGAGCGTAAAGGAGATCGACACCCTCTACAACCGCCCCGCGCAGATCGCCGTGGACGCCGAGAACGTCTACATCTTGCCTGCCAAGCAGCAGGAAGAGTAACGATACGCGACAGGCACGCGCCATGCAGACAGCTAACGCCCCTACCTTCCCGCCGCCTTCAGCTTCAGCAGCAGGTCACCCAGCTCGGGGCACTTGCTAGAGAGGCGCGTCTGGGGTCGCTCGCCCATCCCCCACCGTTGGCGGATCTCCTGGGCGCGCGGACTCACGTGATAGTCCCCCTCCATCATCTGCTTGAGCAGCTTGGCGGTCACACGCGCATCGGCTAGGGCGCTGTGAGCATGGCCCGTCGACTCGTCAAACTCGATGCCAAACCACGTCGCCGCGTCGCTCAGCGAGACACACCCGTGACTGCCCACGTCCATGATCGAGGTGTAAAACGCCTGCAGGTCGGCCCAGTCCGTAGGAAATGCGGAGAGGTCGATGTGCTTTGCCTGGCACTCGGTCAAAAGCTGTCGCCGGTCCGCCCCACTCCAGCAAACCACTTGGGCGGAGTAGCGACCGATCCAATCGCTGAGCCTTTTAATCACCATGTAAAGCGGATCGGCCATCGCGGTGTCCACGGCCGATACCCCCGTAAGCTCGCGGACGGGAAACGCAACGCCTTCGGTAAATTCCGTCTGCACAAACTGCGAGAACTCGCCCATAACGTTGCCGTGGTAATCGAGCTTGACGGCGCCGACCTCGATAATCTCGTTGCGCAGTCCACGGCGCTGGCGCTGCTTTGGCGCCGGCGCAAACTCAAAGTCCAGCACAATCTGGCGCGCAAAGTTCGTCGTATCGATAGCCGAGATACACGGCGTCTTTTCAGCTGACACGGTTAGGGCCTTTCTCCGTCAACTGCCGCTTGCTACATAGGCGGCTACATTGCCGTAAGGATAGGCGCCCGTGCGGACATGAAAGCTGGGCGCAATACCATGCGCTAATCACACGCCATGCAGACGGCCCCAAGAGAGTCGCCCGCTCTATTCAAATGGATAAAAAGTTTAGGCCCGGTGACTTGAATCAGCGGTCATCCCGGGCCCATCAGAGCTCGTAGAGCTCTTGGTTGCTTTGGTCTCGCTCTTCACGGCGCTTATCGAACTTTCCGAGGCACTCAAGCAGCATTCGAAGCATAACAAGTCGCTGCCATTAAGGCACTGACCTCTTGACCAAGCAACGGCGCTGCCCAGCTATCACCCTTGGGCTGCCGTCAACTTTATTCTATCCGCGAGCATCTGGTTTACCAAATGGATTTTCGGTAAAGGAAGCACGGCACGCCCGCAAAACCACTACGCCCCAAGTGCCGCCATGGGAATCACCGCCACGCCGTCGTCGCGTGTATAGGCAATGCTCCCCTTTCCAACCACGACCGCCAAAAACGCCGGCGCGGCATTCTGGGCGGCAGGATTGGAGAGCACTTTCCTCTCCAGCGCCTTGAGATTTCTCGCTCCATCGTCTGCTTTCGCATCACTCAGCTTGACCTCGATGGCTCCCCAGCGCCCGTCGTGCTCAACGATCAGATCGACCTCAAGGCCCTTCTCATCTCGGAAATAATGGACACTGTTGTCGACACCGCCGTAGGTGGAAAGGAACACGCGCACGTCGCGCAGGACGAGATTCTCAAAGAGCATCCCCAGCGTTTGCATATCGCCAAGCAGCCGCTCAGGGGTAGCCCCCAGCAACGCCGCCGCAAGTGACGGGTCACAGAAGTAGCGCTTGGGGCGCACGCGAACGCGGGCCTTCGAGCGCATGGGCGGCTCCCATCCGCACAGGTCCTCGGTCAGCTTGAGCCTGTTGAAGAGGTCCAAGTACGCAGCGATGGTCCTCTCGTCGGGGCCCGCCTCACCGTACGAGGCGTCCTTTACGAGCGTCTTGTACGTGACAGCCTGGCTCTCGTTCATGGCAAGAGCTCGCAAAAGGCCGTGTGCAAGCTCGGGCGACATGCCCTCGTCCAGCACGTTGACGTCGAGCACCGAGTGCACGTACTGGCTTGCCGTCTCTCGCGCAAGATCTTCCGAAAGCCCAAGATTTGCAGGCCAACCGCCCCTGCAGCACCAGCGGGCGACGTCATCCACCGTGCTCTCGCGACGCTGAGGGGCAAAATCCTCGCCCTTAAAGAGGCTTGCCAGTGACACGAGCGGCTCGCCGTCGCCCGACTCACACAGGGCCATGGGGCGCATTGACAGACGGGCGATCCTACCCGTGCCGGAATGACGAACATGGCTGCGCTCCTCGCTTTTGAGCGCGGTCGAGCCCGTGAGCAAAAGTGTCCCCCGTTCGTTGCCGCTCGCGTCCACGAAACGCCGGGCGGCATCCCAAACCTCGGGCACCTCCTGCCATTCATCGACCAGGTGTGGCGCATCGCCGATGAGCGCCAGGCTTGGGTCGACCTCTGCCGCCGCACGCTGCGCAGGCTCATCGAGCCTGGAGACGCTCGCCGAGCGAGAGAGCGCCGTCCAGGTCTTGCCGCACCATTTGGGGCCGTTGATCTCCACACAGCCAAACGCCCGCATAAGGGTGTCGAGGCGCTCCTCTATGAGCCGGGGCCTATATCCCTTTTGGGTCAATCTCTTTGGTGCATCCATAGACGGCCGTCCCTCTCTATCACGCGATATGCGAAATTACGCCATTCTCAATGCTGATTTTACGCTACTTTCAATGTAGTTTTTACGCCATGACAGATGTAGTTTTTACGCCATTTTCATTGAAGGTTTTACGCTTGGCATCCTTAGCGCGACCCATTCCGAGCATCACATCAGAGCGTGCTTGGTTATCTCCGCTCGCACATCTCGGCAAACGAAATCAGCTTGGCATCTCCCCTGCTCGCCGCAGCTTCCTGACATCCTTGCGTAAAGCCTCGCTTCGAGAAGATCGCATAGCTTTTGTGCTGCCGCCTAAAGAGTTCGCTTCGATGCACGAGCTTTTGCAGCACGTCTTCGCCCACCGGTTCATTGCACCATTTGCATTCCGCAAACAGCGCAGTGCCCTCGCCATCGTCAACAATCAAGTCGATTTCTTCCTGCGTATGCGTGCGATTATCCGTCCCCCACCAGCGCCCAACGCTTGCCGGAACCACATCAAGCTGGCCCGCCCGCGCGAGTTCGTACACGTATTGTCTGCATATAATCTCAAAGACCGTACCCATATAATCCGATACGTGCGGCTCAATGCGCTCATACGCCATCTCGGCCATATCGTTTTGAATCAGCCCGATGTTCTGCGGAACAAACTTGTACCAGAACCTAAACATCTGGTCGCTCAGCAGATACACGGCTCGCTTATTGCTCGTCTCGTTTAGGGGCAGCTCGCGCTCGACAATCCCAAGCGACGCCAGCTTATCCACATAGCTCTTTACGTTGCTCGCAGGGATTCCCGTAGAGCTCGCAATCTCCGAGATCTTCGAGCGCCCCTGGGCAATTGCTTGCACGATCGCATCATATTGCTCGGGATTGCGGCACTCCTGCAATAGCAGGTTACTCGGCTCCTCAAAGAGATAGCCCGTAGGAGTAAGAAAAAGACGTTTGATGTTGTCCTTGAGCGGTGCGGCAGGATCGACTTTCTCGATATATGCAGGAATGCCACCCGTCATGCCATAGCAAACTGCAGCGTCTTCGCGACCCATGCTCTGCCACAGGCCGAGGGTCGTCATAAAATCGAGCGGCATGATCTTAAACTGGGCCGTACGCCTACCGTATAGCGGACTCTCGTAGCCCAACACCTGCTCTTCCATAAACGAAAGCGACGACCCGCACAGGATAAGCATAAGCTTGGTCTCTTTGTACAAGTGATCGATCTTGTCTTGCAGCAACGAGCTGATCTCGGGATTCGATTGGGCGAGATAAGGATACTCGTCGATCACGACAATCAAACGTTCCGTACGAGCCATGGTAGCCAATGCATCGAACGCCTCGTCAAAACTACGAAACGACACGCCAGCAACACCAACGGAGCCCGCAAGTATCGCCTGGCTAAAGCCATGCAGGTTTGCCTCTGCATTGGTGCGACGAGCTTGAAAGTAAATAGCCTTCTTGCCTTGGATAAACTCTGTGATAAGACGCGTTTTGCCCACGCGACGGCGGCCGTAAATCACAGGCATCTCAAAGGAGCCCGTGCCATACAGTCGATTGAGCTCGGACATTTCCGCCGTTCTTCCGATAAACATAGGGCCATCCTTCCTTTACGTTATAGCTAGCTATATTATACCTTCCTATAATATAGCTAGCTATAACGTAATTCGACAAGCGGCGCACGCAAAAGGGTCGGTACACCACCGCACGTGGACCGTTCCGGAAAGCGCGTCCCGTTCCGAGCGGCAATTCCGGGTCACGGTTTCCTCAGGTACAAGACGACGATCCGCCGCCCTTATCACATGCCTTCAAATATGCGATCCAGAAACACAAAACAGCAGATAGAATGCTCTTTTTCAAAAAGTACACGTCCCGAAACTTACCAAGACTTCATATCTAGCTACCGTTCAAGGTCGCCGATTACCGTCCGCCGATTCGGATGTAAAAATGTCGCCGAAAGCAGGTCATCTACCTGCATGGTTAGATTTTGGTCAGCTTTTGGTCAGCTGAGCGGCAAGTTCCAGCTGATACGTTTTTGCTACCCAAAAGGAGGCGGTAGCTCATGACCCATTGCAATGACCAACTCATCGACCAACTGCTCACTCAAGCCGAGCAAGAGGGGCGCTGTCTGATTCCCCCGAGCGCGGCGATCCGAAAAACGCTCCTTCGGCGCACCGGCGGCACGGTCGTCTCGCCCATTCCGGGGTTGTTTGCGCGAAAAACGCGCTGGGATGAACTCAACCGAGCGCAACGCCATTGCGAGATTATCCGCGCCCTTGCGATCATCCATCCCGATTGGACGTTCTGCTCGTTTTCGGCAGCTTGCCTGCTGGGGCTCGAGGTCTCGTGGCGACACCTGAACGTCGTGCATGTTTGCAGCTCGACAAAGCCGTCGGCTCGTCCGGGCGCACATATTCAGCGACACCAGATTGAGCCGGCCGGAGCAATACGCAGAGCCGGCATATCGGTAACGCCGCCCATCCAAACGGCCACAGATTGCCTGCTGCAAACTGGTTTTGCCGACGGCATGCCCATTGCCGATTCGACGATCTCAAAGCTCGGCCTTGCGCCGGAACAGCTGATGGAGGCCGTGGAGCAACGAGCGACTGCACGCAATGGTCGCGCGATTCGCACCGCCCTCACAACGCTTCGATATGCCGACGTCCGCGCCGAGAGCGGCGGGGAATCGGTCGCCCGAGCCGTCATGATCGAGACGGGCTTTGCGCCCGACTGGCTTCAATACGAGCTGACGGACCCCTTCGATTCGGCCAAGCCCATACGAACGGACTTTGCCTGGGAGCGCCAGGCGCGGGAACTCACACTGGGCGAGCTCGACGGGCTCATCAAATATACCGACCAGACCATGCTGGCCGGACGCACCACCGCCGAGGTGCTCGTTGCCGAACGACAGCGCGAGGCGCACCTATCGCTCTACGGTCACCCTCTGCTGCGCTTTACCATGAACGAGGTCCGCTCGACAGGAATGCTCGCCAAAAAGCTGCAGACGGCAGGCATCCGGCAGACCGCGCTGCCGACATGGCTCAACGAGGTGGACCTGTAGGAGCTGCTAGGCCACGCATCGCCGAATCGCATCCCCCCTATCTGGGCCGCGTTTTCCCAACGGCCACGCCAACGGAAAGCGCGTCCCAGCCTGGACACTCAAAACGGGATGCGCTTTCCGGATGGCGGGCCTGGCGGAAAGCGTGTCCCGGAATCCCGTCTCAGAGCTGGACAGGCTTTCCGGTTGAGTCCTTCAGCGGAAACCGCATCCCGGAATAAACACTCAAACTGGGATGCGCTTTCCAAACGGCCGGCCAGCGGAAAACACATCCCATTCTGAGGCACGATTCCGGGACGCAGTTTCCGCATGCGGCCCCGTTGGGAAAGTTAATCCCGTTCCGAGGCCGGATTCCGGGACGCAGCTTCCGCATGCGGAGGCGCTCCAAACAAAAGGCCCCGGCTCGCGATGGAGCTGGGGCCAAAGGCGCAGCATATACAGTTGATGTTGAGCGCGAACAGCTCGTCAGCAATGACCGTCCGCGCCCTACCCTACCCGCGGTTGCGGACGCGGCTGTAGGGCGTATCCACCATGGGCAGATCTGGACGCAGTTTGCCGTCAAACGCGCGGTAGGCGTTCTGTACGGCGGGCGCCGTGGGAATCGTTGCGATCTCTCCAATGCCCTTGCCGCCGTATGCCACGGGCAACAGCTCGTCCTTCTCCACGTAAATGGCGTGGATATCCGGAATCTCGGGCGCACGGAACAGCCCGAGCGTGCCGTACCTTACCTGGGGCACGCAGTCCTTGAGCGGCCAGTCCTCGGTAAGCGCATAGCCCATACCCATGAGCACGCCACCTTCGATCTGACCCTGGATGGAGATGGGGTTGACCACCTTGCCGGAATCGTGCGCAGCATAGATCTCACTCACGCGACCGTCATCATCCAGAATGACCACATGCGTGGCAAAGCCGTAGCAGATGTGGCTCTTGGGATTGGGAACGTCGGCGCCCAGCTTGTCGGTCGGCTCCAAGTACACGTAGCCAAACTCGCATCCCTCGAGCGCCTTGATGGCGGCCGCAGGATCCTGAGGATGCATACCCTGGCCGGCGACGAGCTCCTGCGTGCGAAGCTGATAGGCGCGGCCGTCGTCATACTCGATCTTGACGCCGTCGCCATGCGCACTCACGGGAGCGGCGGGCGCAGACTTGCCGGCCTCGATGTCAAGCATGGCATCGCGCAGCAGGAAGGCGGCACCGCGCACGGCCTCGCCGGTCACGACCGTCTGACGCGAGCCAGACGTGGTGCCGGAGTCGGGAGCGTTCTCGGTAGAGCACTCGCCGTTGGCGATGCAGCGAAGCGGCAGGCCGCATGCCTCGGCAACGTCCTGCAAAAAGACGGTGTTGCAGCCCTGGCCGATGTCGGACGTGGCGGCATAGACCACGGCCACGCCGTTCTCGACGCGAATCTTGCAGCGGCCGGCATCGGGCAGGCCCACGCCCACACCGGCGTTCTTCATGGCGCAAGCAATGCCGGCGTGTCCGGGATGCGCATAGTAGGCATCCTTGACCTCGAGCAGCGTCTCCTTAAGCGCCGTGGAGCAGTCGGCAATTTGGCCGTTGGGCAAAACCTCGCCCGGCTCGATAGCGTTTCGGTAACGAATCTCCCACGGATCCAGGCCGACCCTCTCTGCCAGCAGGTCGATCAGGCTCTCGAGCGCAAACTCGGACTGGCAAACGCCAAAGCCGCGGTACGCGCCAGCGGGCGGGTTGTTGGTGTAGTAGCCAAAGCCGCGAATGTCGGTGTTCTGGTACTTGTAGGGGCCGACAGCATGCGTGCAAGCGCGCTCGAGCACCGGGCCGCACAGCGACGCGTAGGCGCCGGTGTCAAAGTTGATCTCGCAGTCCAGACCGGTAAAGTTGCCCTCGGCGTCGCAGCCCAGCGTAAAGGTGCCGTCCATGGCGTGGCGCTTGGGATGGAACGCGAGCGACTCGGCGCGCGTGAGTTTGCACTTCACGGGACGCTGGAACTTATATGCGGCGAGCGCGGCCAGGTGCTGGATGGACACGTCCTCCTTGCCGCCAAAGCCGCCACCCACGAGCATGGTCTCGACGACCACGCGCTCGGGCTCGCTATCCCAGCCAAACATGTGGGCGCACTCTTTGCGTGTGTCGTAGGCACCCTGGTCGGTCGACTGCACCTTGACGCCGTTCTTGTACGGGAAGGCAACGGCACACTCGGGCTCCAAGAAGGCATGCTCGGTAAAGGGCGTGGTAAAGCGCTGCGTCACGGTGAACGCGCTTTCGGCCAGCGCCTTGGCGGCGTCGCCGCGCGTCACATGACGGCTCTGGCACACGTTGTCCTTGAGCTCCACCGTGTTGCCAAAGGCAAAGAAGCTGTCGTGCAGACGCGGGGCGTCGGCGGCCCTGGCCTCGACAATGTTGCGCACGGGCTCCAGCGGCTCGTAGTCAATCTTTACGAGCTTCTTGGCCTTCTCGAGCGTCGCCTCGTCCTCGGCGACCACCAGCACGATGGCATCGCCCACGCAACGGGTGATATCGCCCTGAGCAATCATGACGTCCCAGTCCTGGATAAGGTGGCCGACCTGGTTGACCGGCACGTCCTCGGCGCGCAGGATGCCCACCACGCCGGGCAGGGCCTCGGCCTTGGAGGTATCGATGGAGAGCACGCGGGCGCGCGGATACTTGGAGCGCACAGCGCTGGCGTAGGTCAGACCCGGCTGATCGAGCTCGTCGATGTCGTCGGGATACTTGCCCTCGCCGAGCACCTTCTTGCGCACGTCAATACGGAAGGCGCGCTTGCCCACGCCGTAGTCGTCACCGCGCTCCAGGTCCTCGTCGATCTGCTTTTCGCCGCGGAGCACCGCAGCGGCCAGCGAGATGCCCTCGATAATCTTTTTGTAGCCGGTGCAGCGACAGACGTTACCGCGAATGGCGTACTTGATCTGCTCCTCAGTGGGCTCGGGGTCCTCGGCGATGAGCGCCGCACCCGCCATGACCATGCCGGGAATGCAAAAACCGCACTGCACGGCGCCCACGGCGCCAAAGGCGTACACAAAGGCCTCGCGCACGTCCTCGGGCAGGCCCTCGACGGTCACGATGTTGCGGCCGGCGGCAAGAGCGGTGGTCAGCACGCACGCCTTGACGGCCGCACCGTCCACATGAATGGTGCAGGTGCCGCAGGCGCCCTCGGAGCAGCCGTCCTTGGCGGAGTGAATGTGCAGGTCGTCGCGCAGATAGCGCAGCAGTGGCTTGTTCTGAGTCGTCGTGCACTCGACGCCGTTAACGGTAAAAGTGAATTCCTGTGCCATGGTGATTCCCTTCTACACGCCGGCGGCGATGCCGGTGCGGTCGTGGATGGCGCCATGCGGGCAGACGACGGCGCACATGCCGCACGACAGGCAGTCCACGCCGTCGATATGGGCGCAGTTGTCCTCGATGCGGATAGCGCCGGCAGGGCACTTTTTAGCGCACATGCCGCAACCGATGCAGCTCGTGTCGCAGATCTTGCGAGCAATGGCGCCCTTATCGGTGTTGTTGCAGCGCACTAGGATGTTCTGGTAGCCGGGAACGAAGGCAATCACGCGCTGCGGGCACGCCATGCCGCACAGGCCACAGCCCGTGCACTTTGAGCGGTCCACGCGGGCGATGCCATCGACCAGCGCAATGGCGCCGTGGGGGCAGGCCGTGACGCAGGCGCCACAGCCAATGCAGCCTTCGCTGCAGTGGGCGTCGCCGCCTGCGGAGGCGCAACCGCTTCCACAGGCAACGTAGGCCACGTTATGTTGAATGGATTTGGCCATAAGAGACTCGCCTATTTCTTAAGAAGGTACGAATAGTTGTCGCGCACAGCCCTGATGGTCAGGCGGACGGCCTCGGGAAGACCGGTGTTGACGGCATCGACCGAGACGGTGCGGACCGTGCCGGCGACGCGAACCTTAAAGTGGTCCTCGTCCACGGCCAGGAAGCCCTCGTTCTCGGAGTTCTCCATGTCCTCCTCGCTCCAGAACAGGGTGAGCTTGTCCTTGTAGGGACGACCCTCCTGGTAGGGGCAGAACACGGCGCAGTTGCCGCACTCGTTGCACATGCCGTCGACATGGACGACCTGATGCTTGGCCAGGCCCGGCACTTTAATTGCCACGTTGGCGCGGTTGGGGCACACGTCGCAGCAGACCTCGCACACCGAGCCGCAGCCCAGGCAGCGAGTCTTGGTGCAGTTGCGCTTGTCGCGGCACAGCGACCCCTTGCGCTCGTAGCAGGTGTCCTCGCGGCCGGCCTGAGCATTCTGGTCGGCGTACTTGTTAAAGTCGACACCGGCAATGGCACGGGCGACCTCGGCGGCATCGGCGATAGCCTCGACCACGGTGGCCGGACCGCGACGGCAGTCACCTGCAGCCCAGACGCCCTCGACGCCGGTGGAGGTGGCGGCGAGGCGGCCGCGACGGTCGTGCTCGACGCCCGCGGCGTCGTACAGGCTGGCATCGATGCCCTCGCCCACGGCGCAGATCACCGTGGTGGCGGAAAGCTCGACGGTCTCGCCCGTGGCAACAGGGCTGCGACGGCCGCTTGCATCCGGCTCGCCGAGCTCCATGACGTCGCAGGTCAGCACGGCGCCGTTGAGTGCCTTGGGCGCCAGCAGCTCGCAGAACTCAACGCCGTCGGCAAGAGCAAGATCGAGCTCTTCCTCGTCGGCGGGCATCTGCTTCTTGGTGCGACGATACACCAGGCGCACGTTCTTCACGCCAGCCAGGCGCTTGGCCACGCGAGCCGCGTCCATGGCGGTGTTGCCGGCGCCAATGACCACGACGTCCTCGCCCAGCTCGAGCTTCTCGCCCTTCTTGGCGGCCTCGAGGAACTCAAGCACGTCGAGCTCGGCGCCCTCGCGCAAACCTGCAGAGCCGGGCATCCAGGCACCGGTAGCCACGACCACGTCAGTAAAGCCCTGGGCCTTGAGCTCGTCGATGGACTCCACGCGGGCGTTGAGCTGCACCTTGGCGCCAAAGGCCAGGCAGAGCTCGGCATCGTGGGAGATATCGTCGCTGGCGATACGGAACTCGGGGATCACGTGACGGACCACGCCGCCGAGCGAGTCGCGGGCCTCGAAGATGGTGACGGGCACGCCGGCGCGCGTCAGGAAGAATGCCGTCGCCAGGCCGGCCGGGCCGCCGCCGATAACGGCAACGTTGCGCTCGCCGTCGTTGGCGATGGCCTGGGCGCGCAGCTTGGGCAGCACGGCGGTCATGGCCTCGCGGGCGGCCTTGAGCTTGCTGGCGCGAATCTGGGCGCCCTCGGGCTCGTAAAATGCACGCTCGCAGGCACGGCCGCAGGGATGCGGGCAGATGGTGCCGGTAATGAACGGCAGGGCGTTGCGCTCGATGATAATGTTGAGCGCGTCCTCGTAGCGGCCCTCGTCAACAGCCGCCAGGTAGGCAGGAATGTCCTGCTGGATTGGGCAGCTCGTGCGGCACGGCGTGGTAAAGCAGTCGGAAAGCGGACTCTTGCCGGCAACCTTGCGGTCGGGCAGCGGACGCAGCGGCTTCTTGTAGAGCGGGTTGGTGAGCGAGTCGGCCTGGATCGCAGTCACGGCCTCGAGAGAGACGCCCGCGAACGGCTTGCCATCCAGGTCGGTAAACTCGCCGGCCATCTGGCTAAAGCGCTCGTAGCCACCGGGCTTGAGCACGTCGGTCGCCAGGGTAACGGGCCAAATGCCGGCGTCATACAAGGCGCGAATGTTGTAGACTGTGGCGCCGCCGGAGTAGCTGATGCGCAGCTTGCCATCGAACTGCTCGGTAATGCGACGGGCGGCCTCGATGGTCAGCGAGAACAGCGAACGGCCGGACATGTACATCTCGGTGGAAGGCAGCTCGTTCCTCGTCACGTCGACGGGGAAGGTGTTGGTCAGCTTGACGCCAAACTCCAGGCCGCGCTCGGCGCACAGGGCAATCAGGCGCTCGAACATGGGCACGGCATCGGCCCACTGCAGGTCCTCGCGGAAGTGCGTATCGTCGAAGACGATGTAGTCAAAGCCCAGCTCGTTGAGGCGCTGACGTGCAAACTCATAGCCCAGCAGCGTGGGGTTGCACTTGATGTAGGTATTGAGGCCCTTCTCGGTGATCAGATAGGTCGCGATGCGCTCGATCTCGGCCGGCGGGCAGCCGTGCAGGGTGGACTCCGTGATGGAGTTGGACACGCGCGCCGGGATGGATTCGACAAATGCGGCGTCGACATGCTCAAACTTGTCCAGGTTAGCGAGCGCCCACGTACGGCACTCGTTCCAAACCTCGGAGCCGCTGGCGTCTTTCATGCCCTCGATGTAGGCGTCGACCTTGGGGCTCTTGATGCCTTCCAGGTCATAACCCACGGACATGTTGAAGACAAAGCCGTCCGGGCTGCCCAGACCGTACTCGCGGGCAATCAGGTGGCAGGCGAACCATGCCTTCACGTACTCGGCAAAGGCCTGCGGAACCTCGAGCTCGGTCGACCACTCGCAGTTGTAGCACTCGTCCTGCGCCACAATGCAGGGTTTGTTCACACACTTGGAGAGCTCCTCGCCATCCATAACCTGAACGGTCTTGAGCTCAAAGAAGCGGGAGCCGGCCACGTAGGATGCCACGATGTTCTGGGCCAGCTGCGTATTGGGACCGGCGGCCGGGCCAAACGGAGTCTCGATGCGCTCGTCAAAAATGGGAAGCGCGCCCTCCTGGTTGGTCGCGACCATCTTGCGCACGCCAAAGACGGCGCCCTGGGTCTTGTGCTCCTCGATGATCCAGTTCATCAGCTGCGAAAACGGGATCGGCCTCATGATGTCGCTCATAGTGAGCTCCTCTCTGTAACGCCCGGCGAGACCGCGCGGCGGGCGCAAATACGGTGTAGCGCTAGCACAGCGCCGGCGACCCCGCGGAGGTCGCCTATACGCGCGCCGGATGCGGCGAAACATCCGACGCGCGTGAATCTACTTGTGAATTAGTAGGTGCGATCGTTGAGCGTGCTCCAGAGCTTCTTGGACTCAGCCATGGTCCACGCGTTGATCTTGTCCTCATCAATGCCAACGAACTCGCGATCCTTGTACAGGACGCGGCCGTTGATGATGGTGGTGCGGCAGTTTTTACCCATCATGCCAAAGAGCATGTGGCCGTCGATGTTCTCCTCGCTCAGCGGCGTAAAGGGCTTGTAGTCCATGACGATGACGTCGGCGGCAGCGCCGGCCTCGAGCACGCCGAGCTTGCGATCGAAGTACTTGCTCGCCATCTTGGCGTTGTTCTCGAACAGCATGGTCATGGCCTCGCACCAGCCCACGTTGGGCATGGCGGCGTTGTGGCGCTGAATGATCAGGAAGACCTTAAGGCTCTCGAGCATATCGTGGGTGTAGGCATCGGTGCCCATGCACACGGGAATACCGCGGCGGAAGAACTCGAGCACGGGGGCGCAGCCCACGGCGTTGCCCATATTGGATTCGGGGTTGTTGACGAGCCAGGTGCCGGACTCCTTGACGATATCCATCTCGGCAGGCGTCACGTGGATGCAGTGGCCCAGCATGGTGTCGGGACCCAGCAGGTTGTGCTGCAGCAGGCGCTCGACGGGGCTGATGCCGCCGCGGTTGAGGCGGGAATCCCACACGTCGTTCATGCCCTCGCACACATGGATGTGGAAGCCGGTCAGGCCGTTGTTGGCCTCGGCCATCTTATCCATGGTCTCGTCCGAAAGCGTAAAGGTGGCATGTCCGCCAAACATGGCGGCGATCATATGGTTGTCGTTATCGCGACGCTCCTTGGCGGCCCACTGGGCAAATTCGGCGTTCTCGGCAATGGCCTGGTTGCATTTTTCCTGGCCGCGGCGATCGGAGACCTCGTAGCACAGGCACGAACGCATGCCCAGCTCCTGAGCTGCATCCTTAATGGTAAAGAGGCTTCCCGGGATCTCGCAGAAGCTCGCGTGGTGGTCGAAGATCGTGGTGACACCATCGCGAATGGAGTCCAGAATTGTGGCATAGGCGCTTGCCTTGGTGCCGTCGAGCGTCAGATTGTCGTCGATCTTCCACCACTGCTGCTCAAGATTCTCCAGGAAGTTGGTGGGGTTGCAGCCCTTAATGGCAAGGCCGCGGGCCAGACCCGAGTAGATGTGGGTGTGGCAGTTGATGAGTCCGGGCATGATGAGGTTGCCCTGGGCATCGACGTACTCGGCATCCGGGTACTTGGCCTTGAGCTCGCACTCGGGGCCCACTTCGACGATCGTATCTCCGTCAATGGCGACCGCACCGTTTGGAATGAACGGGGCCTGAGCATTGCGGGTAAAGACGGAACCGTTAGCGACCAGAAGCATAAATGCTCCCTTCAACATCAGGGGCGGGGTTTGACACCTCTGACATGGCGGAGTGCGAAGCGCCGGCCTACACCGGAAACGGGCCCTCTCCCGTCAACGCTTCACCAAAGGGACAAACCCTTTGAAGTGCGGCTTGGCGCCGCATGACGTCGGCGGACGAGGCGATGCGCCCGCCGACGAATAGCACCGAATTGGTTACTTCTTGCTCTCGGGCAAGACCAGATCCACGGCAGCGTCCTTGGCAGCATCGATGTGCTGAGCCACGACCGGCGTCTGCGGAAGAATCAGGTTAAGGACAATGGCCATGATGGCGGTGGGGGTTACGGCATTGGAGCCGATGACGGTGGGCACCCAGGTGGGCATACCCTCGCCGGCAAGGCAACCGCTGGCCATCCAGATACCCAGGCCAAAGACGACGGAGGTACCGACGATGGTGGTAGTGCGCTGCGTGAGGCCCTCGCGGGTGAACATGCGCACGCCGTTCATGGTGATGGTGCCAAAGACGCCGACGGTCGCGCCGCCGATGACGGGCTGCGGGATAGCGGAAAGGACGGCAGAGAGCTGCGGGAACAGGCCGGCGATGGCAAAGACGGCCGCGATGATCACAAAGACCCACTTGTTGACGACCTTGTTGGAGCAGATGATGCCCACGTTCTGGCCAAGGGCGCTGGTGGGAAGACCGCCCAGCAGGCCGCCGACCATAGAGGTGAGGCCCTGGGACACGATAGCGCCGGAGAGCTCGCGCTCGGTGGGCATACGGTCGATGGAGCCCAGGCAGGCGGCAGAGACGTCGCCGATAACCTGGATGGCAACCATGGGGAACACGACGGCGAGGGTAATGCAGACCTCGGGATCAAACTCGAGCGCATAGGGCATGAGCTTGGGAAGGGCGAAGACCTGGGCGGTGGCGACGCTGGAGAAGTCGATCATGCCGAAGGGAATGGAGACGATCATACCAACGATCATGCCAAAGAACACGGATCCCAGCTTGAGCGTGCCCTTGCCAAAGTTGGCGAGCGCAAAGACCACGGCGAAGGTGATAAGAGCGACGCACCACGCCTGCGGGGTGCCCCACAGCGGCGTACCCATACCGCCGGCCATGTACTTGACGGCCGTGGGATAGAGAGAGACGCCAATGGAGAAGATGACCGTACCGGTCACGACGGGCGGGAACAGCCACTTGATCTTGCTGTAGGCCAGACCAAAGAGGACCGCGACGGCACCGCCGACAATCTCGCCGCCCAGCAGCGCGCCAAAGCTAAAACCCGAGGCACCCATGGCCTGCAGGGCCGGCAGGAACGCGAACGAAACGCCCATGACGATGGGCAGGCCGCCGCCGATACGACGGAAGGGAGCGAAGGCCTGAAGGGCCGTATCGATCGCCGAAAGAATGAGCGCGACCTGGATGATGTCGGTGCTCTGCTGGCTATTAAAGCCGTAGACGCCGGCCATGATGACCGCCGGGGTAATGATGCCGGCAAACGATGCCAGTACGTGCTGAAGGGCACACGGGATCATTTCCTTAACGGGAGGCATGCCTTCGCGAGTGAACAGGGCTTCAGTGCCGTTCGTAACCGTCTCCTGGGTCATTTGACCACCAATCCTCGAAGTAGTTGTTTTCGCATCTAACGCTCTATTGTGACGCAGTGCGGGGTTGAGGTTGTGCCTTCATTGCATATCGTATTAAAGATGATTCTCATTCTCAATAATAATTTTTTGTTATCAGACTATTCTTCAGCTGAAATAACGCATTTCCGCAGGTCAGGAAAGTGTCTGGTCAAAATACCATCTAACTTTTCTTTTGGTCAACCGTTTACCGCTAAATTCCTACCGTTCGTCTGCATTACGCAATGTACCTGCGGATATACGAGATGATGGGCAGCGTGTTACCATGAGAAAAAATTGTTATGAACATTTCCGATTTCACCCAAAGGAGTTGCCCGTGAACGAGACCGTACGTCGCTTTTTGCCGATGGTCGATTTTCTGGAGCAGATACTCGGCAAAAACAGCGAAATCGTGCTGCACGATTTCTCGGATCCCGACCACGCCATCGTTGATATTCGCAACGGCATCGTGAGCGGCCGCAAGGTCGGCGGTCCCGCCACCGACCTGGCACTCAAGATCATGCACGACGCCAAGTATCGTGACCTGCCGTTTATTACGGGCTACGAGGGCCGCGGTGCCGGTGGCAAGACATTGGAGTCAGCGACGTACTTTATCCGCGAGAATGACGAGATCGTCGGCATGCTCTGCGTCAACACCGACCTCTCGACCGTGCGCTCCATCAACGCCATGGCACAGCAGCTCATGGCGTGCTTCGACGCGGCGCCGACGCGCACGGAGCCCGCCTCTATCGAGGTCGAAAGCCTTTCGGAGTCCACACAGGAGCTCATCGACCGCAGCATTGCCGAGCTGCTGAGCGCTCGCGGGCTGGATGTGGCGTCGCTTGGTCAAAGCGACCGCGTGGACGTCATTCGCCACCTCAACGGCAACGGAGTGTTCATGCTCAAGGGCGCCGTAGCCTGCGCCGCCACCGCGCTGGGCATCTCGGAGCCCAGCGTCTACCGCTACCTGCAAAAAGTCCGCAAGGAAGGCTAACCCGCTGACTCCTTGGGGACGGAGGAAAACGGATCATTTTTGTCGCATCGCTTGACAAAAGACCCTGCAGTTCACACGCGCTGCAGGGTCTTTTTGCATGTCATGTTTAGTTGTTGCCAACGCCTTAGAGAGCGGCGACGACCTCGATCTCGACCAGACCGCCGGCCGGAAGGGCGGCAACCTGGAAAGCGCTGCGCGCGGGGAACGGAGCCTCGAACTTGGAAGCGTAGATCTCGTTCACGGCAGCGAAGTCGGCGATGTCGGCCAGGTAGACCGTGGTCTTGACGACATCGGCAAAGGTGGCGCCGGCAGCGGTCAGCAGCGCCTCGACGTTAGCAAGGGACTGCTTAGCCTGGGCCTCGACGCCCTCGGGCATCTTGCCGGTTGCGGGGTCGATGCCCAGCTGGCCGGACAGAAACACCATGTTGCCGGTCTGGATACCAGGGGAATACGGGCCGATGGCTGCGGGTGCGTTATCGGAAGACACGACGGTCTTGCTCATGTTTTTCTCCTTACGATCAGATAGAGAGCGTGAGCGCGGCGTTCGCACCGGGAGGCACAGTTCGGTCTGAACACCGCGCTTGATTGGGATAGTACTCAAGGTTTCTGTTTGATGCAAGAATATTATCAGTTTACGAGAATATTTTATCGCCCAACGGTTTCCCCGAACCGCTGAACGGTTCTCCACGGGGTCAGCCAGCCCAAGCTGCTGAAGACTTTATCCCGCTTGGAGCACGGGCATCGCCTGCCGCAACGGCACCACTATACTTTTGAATATCTAAGCATTTTGAAAGGCAGGATATGACCGCAACCGCCAGTCGAACCACCAACCGCAGACCCGAGCTTTTGGCGCCCGCCGGAGGGCCCGAGCCCTTTGCCGCCGCACTCGCCGCGGGGGCAGACGCCATCTATTGCGGCATGGGCAGCTTCAACGCCCGCCGCAAGGCCACCAACTTTACCGACGAGGCCTTTGAGCAAGCCTGCCGCGCCGCACATCTAGCCGGGTCGCGCGTCTACGTCACGGTCAACATCGTCATCAAGCAGTCCGAGATGGGCGATGCGCTGCAACTCATCCATCGCTGCTCCACGCTGGGCGCCGACGCCTTCATCATCCAGGACTGGGGCCTGTTCTTTGAGGTCAAGCGCACGATGCCCGGCATCGAGACGCACATCTCGACCCAGGCGAACATCCATGATGACCGCGGAACGCTTTGGTGCCGCGAGCAGGGCGCCGACCGCGTGACTCTCTCGCGCGAGCTCTCCATCGACGAGATCGCCGCCATTCACAACGCCGCGCCCGATGTGGACCTCGAGGTCTTTAGCCACGGCGCCATCTGCTTTTGCTACTCGGGTCTGTGCCTGCTGTCGAGCTTTGCCATGGCGGGCCGCTCGGCCAACCGCGGCATGTGCGCTCAGCCCTGTCGCCTGCCTTACGAGCTGATCGACGAGAACGGCCGCTCGCTCTCCCCTGCCGGTCGCGAGCGCGCGCTATGCCCGCGCGACACTAACACGTCGCAGCTTGTTCGCCGTCTGTATGACGCCGGCGCCGCATCGCTCAAGCTCGAGGGCCGCATGAAGGCTCCCGATTACGTGTACTCCATCGTCGATGTGTACCGTCACCAGATTGATGACATGCTGGCCGGGGTCGCCGTAGATAAGCACGAGGACGCCGCTCGCCAGCGCCAGCTCAAGCGCTGCTTTAATCGCGACTTTACGCACGCCTACCAGGATGGCACCTCGGGCGACGAGATGATGAGCTACGAGCGCTCCAACAACCGCGGCCAGATTGTGGGCACGGTGCTGGGCAGCCGTCTGGCCAACCGCGATGTACGCGGACTAAAGCCCGACGATCGCCGTCGCCGCGCCGCCATCGCCCGCATTGAGCTGCTTGAGCCCGTGGGCAAGGGCGACCTGCTGGAGCTTCGCCACGATAACGAGTTTGACCAGTTCCTGACCACCATTGCCGCCGATGATGCCGCTGCCGGCGATGTTATCGAGTGTCGCGTGCCCCGTAGCATGCCCGAGGGCTGCCGCGTGCGCGTGATTCGAAGCCAGCGCGCCATTGACGCCGCCGGCGCCGCACTCAAGCGCGATGTGCTGCGCCGCCGCGCCGTAGACGTGTCCGTTGTGGCGCGTCTGGGCGAGCCGTTTGCCGTTACGCTCACCTGTTGCGACGATCCTTCGCTTACGGCCACGGCCACGGGCTTTACCGTCGAGGCCGCCAAGACCCGCGCGGTCGAGGCGTCCGATCTGGTTGAGCACGTCGGGCGCATGGGCTCCTCTCCCTTTGAGGCCGCGAGCTTTGACGTTTCGCTCGACGCCGGCTGCGGTATGGGCTTTTCCGCCGTGCACAAGGTGCGCGCCGCCGCTTGTAAGGCGCTGGAAGAGGCCATTCTGGCACCGTACGAGGAGCGCGCGAAAACGCTCGAGCTGCCGGCGATTGTAACCAGTAATTCCCGCCCCGCGCCCGAGCACTGCCGCGATGAGCCGCAGATCTGCACCACCGTCACCTCGCTCGAGGCCGCCGAGGCCGCCCGCGCGGAGGGTGCAACGCGCATCTACATGACCACCGATGCGCTCGAGGCAGCCGGTGTCTCCCCCGCCGATGCACTTGAGCAGGGCATTGTACCCGTACTCGACGAGGTCTGCCGCACCGTCGACCACGAGCGCGTTGACCCGTGGGTTGTTGCCGGTGCCACGGTCGATATTGGCAACATCTCTGAGCTCGCGCTGGCCGCCCAGGTTGGCGCCACGGCGGAGGTCCGCTCTTGCCTGCCGGTGCACAACACGCCCTGCATGGAGGCGCTTGCCGAGCGCGGAGCCGGTGCGTTTTGGCTCTCGCCCGAGATCACACTCGACGAGATTGTCTCGCTCGGCGCCGCCGCGCCCGCGGCTCTGGGCATCACCGTCTTTGGCCGCCCGCGCGTCATGACAAGCGAGCATTGCATTCTGCAGGTTGCCAACGGCTGTATCCACGATTGTGCCAGCTGCCGCCTGCGTGCCCGCAAGCTCTCGCTCAAGAATATCGACGGAAAGGTCATGCCCGTCCGAACTGACATCCACGGCCGCTCTCGCCTGTACGATGCCTACCCCATCGACCTCACGCCGCAGGTACCGCAGCTGCTCGACGCCGGCGTCCGTCGTCTTATGGTGGACGGAACGCTGCTCGAGGCCGATGAGATTGGCCGTGCCGTCGCTCGCGTCCGTCGCGCCGTCGAGGCGGCTCAAGCCGGCCGCAAGCCCGCCGCCCGCCTGCGCGGGGCGACCTCGGGCTGCATGTTTGTGGGAATCAGCTAACCGAAAGGCTTACACGTGAACGAAGAACCTCAAGTCCTCTACTGCGATGCCTGGCTCATGGCCATCGACAAGCCCGCCGGCATGATCGTCCACGGCGACGGCACCGGTGAACGCACGCTCACCGACTACGCCAGCGACCTGCTGCTGGCGATGGGCGACGGCTTTGCCGCGACCGACATGCAGCCGCTCAATCGCCTGGACCGTGACACCACCGGCGTGGTGCTGTTCTCGCTCGACAAGCAGACGCAGCCCGCCTTTGACCAGATGGTCATCGACCACGCGTTCGAAAAGCACTATCTGGCGCTCGCCGAGGGCAAAATCGACTGGAACGAGAAGCTCATCGACAAGCCTATCGCTCGCGATCGCCACGATAGCCGCAAGATGCGTGTCGGCGCCAGCGGAAAGCCCTCTCAGACGCGCGTCAAGGTACTCAAGCGCCTTAAGAGCCGCCGAGGCCTGCCCGCGCGTTCGTATATCGATGTTGAGCTGCTCACCGGCCGCAAGCATCAGATTCGCGTGCACCTGGCCAGCGAGCGTCACCCCCTGGTTGGCGACGACCTGTACGGAACGCCGCGCCCCTGCGGCCTGATGCTCCACGCCCACAGCGTGTCCTTCACGCATCCCGTAACCGGCGAGCACATCCACATCGAAGCCCCCTGCCCCTGGGAGCCCTAAAACCTGCCGAAAAGGGACAGGTTTATTTTGGCAGGTTTTATCTGGACAAACGTCAAAACCACCACAAAGGTTCCTGCCCCTTCGCGGTGGTTTTGGCCTTACTTCGCCCCGTTGCTAAACCGTGATGACGTTTTTCATCGTCTGGTACTTGGCGGGCACCTCGCCCGCGGTGATAACCGTTGCGTCACGGAAGTCCGCGAACTTGACGGGCGCCACCATGCCAAATTTACTGGCGTCCGAGATTACAAAGCGTTTGGCGGTATGGCGCATCGAGATACGCTTGACCTGTGCTTCCTCGATATCGGGCGCCGTGAAGCCCTGCTCGGCGGCAATGCCGTTAGAGCCCCAAAAGCCACAGTTGAAGTTGTAGCGGTCTAAGGTTGCCAAGGCATCGGGGCCAACGAGCGCCTCGGTCTCGGGTTTGAGCTCGCCGCCCAACACCACGGTACGCATGCCGCGCAAAGTAAGGTGCTGAGCATGGAGCACGGAATCGGTCACATAGGTGACATCTTCAAGGTGTGGAAGATGCTCGATGAGCCTCAGCGTCGTCGAGCCCGAGTCGATGTATACAAAGCTCTCGGGCTCCACAAGCGCCGCCGCACGGGCGCAGATACGCTCCTTGTCGTCGTTATGGAGGTCGCTGCGCTCATTAAGCGTTAGGTCGCGCGTCACGTGCGCGCGCTCAAGACTCGTCGCTCCACCGTGGACCTTGGCGATGCGATGAGCTCGGTCGAGCGTCTGCAGGTCGCGCCGAATGGTAGACGCCGTCACGCCCAGGGCTTCGGCAAGCTCCGGCACGGTAACCGAGCCGGCCTGCTGCACCATCGACACGATCGCGTTGAGCCTATCTTCCGCAAGCATCGCTTACTCCTCCTCGGGGTACACAACTCCCCAGCCGGCGCGGAGCTTGGTCATAAGCTCCATAACATCAGAAGCATAATCCAGCAGCTCGCGCTTGGAGTCGTCGCCGGCAACGGCCTTCTCCAGGTCGGCCATCTCATAGCACAGGGCGTAAGCCTCGGTGCCGGCGTGGACCTCCTCGCGGTGGCCGTCCGCAGTCCACACGATGGTCGCGTGATCGGCACGCGGATATTCATTGACCTCGATGTAGCACTTGTCGAAGCTGATGACCGAGCGCTTGGGCTGCTTGGAGTGGAGCGTAAGGCTCACGACGCCCAGCTGCTGCTCGGCATTTCGGCAGACGATGCCACCCGCGACGTCAACGCCAGTCTCGCAGGTGTTGCCCAGCGAAACGACCTCAGCGGGCTGGCTTGCCATAAAGAGGCGCATGACGGACAGGGCATAGACGCCAATATCGAGCATGGCACCGCCAGCAAGGTTGCGATTGTAAAAGCGGTTGGTCAGGTCGCCGTACTCCTTGTAGCTGCCAAAGTTGAGCTGGGCGAGGTTCATGCGTCCAAAGTCGCCGGCATCCATGCGGCGGCGCAGCTCCTGATACAAGGGCATGTGGAGCACCGTGGTGGCATCCATAAGGACCACGTTGTGCTCGTCGGCGATGGCGCGGGCCTCGTCGAGCTCGGCAGAGTTGAGGGTAATGGCCTTCTCGCAGAGTACGTGCTTACCAGCTGCCAGAGCGGCTCGCAGGTAGGTGATATGCGTGTTGTGCGGCGTGGTGATATAGACTGCGTCAATGTTCGGATCGGCGTAGAGGTCCTCGACCGTTTCATAGACCTTCTCGATGCCATATTGCTCAGCAAAAGCCTGAGCCTTGGACAGCGTGCGGTTGGCGACGCCCGCAAGCTTGCGACCGGCAAGAGCGAGAGACTGGGCCATCTGGTTGGCGATAACGCCGCACCCGATCACAGCCCAACGAAGCTCGGGAGCCGTAAAGATATCATCGGGGAATGGCTTGTCCTGGACCGAAGTGAACGCTGCTTTTGCGGCTGCTTCGGCGTCGAGCGGAGCCTGTTTGGAATCTGCCATTATGTGCCTCCTGAGTCATCGGAAGTCCTTCATTTCCAACAGCCTTATATTCGCACAAATGCGCGCGCATTTGCTTGTATTTGCGTGTGTATTTGTTTATCGGTCATTATTTAACCATAGTTATCAGATATTTGCGCGGCCATGCGCATCATCGCGCAAGACTCTGCGCGTAAATGCGCATGCGACAAACCTTGTGAAACATATAGGGGCGGAGCACCATAGCCCTAAAGACAGAGCCAGCTGCATTACTTCACCCCTCTGGGGGCACCAGACATCAAAGGACTGTCCCTAGGTGCCGCTTTCGTTGAAGCCTATCCCAGATGGCCAGATATACAAATCTAAAGACTGTCCCCATCAACTAGCCGTTTAAGAACATCCCCAACGACAAGTCATTTAAGTCTGTCCCCAATGAGTAGGGATAGAAAAAGGCCCGGGTGCCGTAGCATCCGGGCCTTTGCTAGCAACTTGATGTTGCGGGCAGCTTAGAACTTGTGGCCGCACTTCTTGCAGACGCGCAGCTTGTTCTTGCCGTCCTTCTCGTGACCGACGCGGGTAACCTTACCGCACTCGGGGCAAACGAGATTGACGTTGGAGGCGTCGATGGGAGCCTCCTGCGAAACGATGCCGCCCTGCTGGTTGGCAGCGTTGGGCTTGACGGCCTTCTTGACGACCGAAACGCCCTCGACAACGACCTTGTTCTCGGCGGGGAGAGCACGCAGGACAACGCCCTGCTTGCCGCGATCCTTACCAGAGAGAACCTGGACCTTATCGCCCTTCTTGATATACATATATCTCCCCTAACTACAGGGTCTCGGGAGCGAGCGAGACGATCTTCATGTACTTCTTGTCACGAAGCTCGCGAGCGACAGGCCCGAAGATACGGGTGCCGACGGGCGAACCATCGTTGTTGATGACAACGCAGGCGTTCTCATCAAAGCGAATGTAGGAGCCATCCTTGCGGCGGATCTCCTTAACGGTGCGAACGACGACGCAACGGACAACGTCCTTCTTCTTGACGTTGGCGCCAGGGGTAGCCTCCTGGACAGCACCGATGAACACATCGCCGATGCCTGCATAACGACGCTTGGAACCGCCAAGCACCTTGATGCAGCGAATCTTGCGAGCGCCGGAGTTGTCGGCGACGTTCAGCATGGTTTGCATCTGAATCATGGTAGATGTTCCTCCGAACTAAGAACCGAAGAGAGGTGCGCAGCCTTTATACAGCCTGTGGTATGCAAGCCAGGCATACGCACATCTTCGGAAACGTACAAGTCGTAAGAGCGACTGCTTATTTAGCGCGCTCGACGACCTCGATGAGGCGCCAACGCTTCATCTTGGACATAGGACGGGTCTCCATAACGCGGACGGTATCGCCCACGCCAGCCGTGCACTCCTCGTCGTGAGCGTGCAGCTTCTTGGAGCTGGTCATCATCTTGCCGTACTTGGGGTGACGCTTGCGCTCGGTGATGGTGACAACAATGGTCTTGGCACCGGAGACGGAGGTAACGACACCCGTACGGACCTTACGCGAGTTACGCGAATCAGTCATGTTCTCTCCTTAGGTCCTACTCGGCGACAGCGGACTTCTCCGCTGCGATCTCGCGGGCGCGCTGCTCCGTGAGGACGCGAGCGATGTCCTTCTTCACGGTGTTGACGCGAGCGGTGTTGTCCAGCTGGCTGGTGGCCATCTGGAAACGAAGGTTAAAGAGCTCGGCGCGCATTTCCTTCAGCTTCTCAACGAGCTGAGCGTCCGAGAGCTCACGAATCTCTGCGGGCTTCATTAGTTCTCCTCCTTGGCGGCGGCGGCGTCCTCAGCAGCCCACTTGGCCTCGAGAGCGGCCTCCTCAGCCATCTCCTTCTCGATGCGCTGCTCGGCGTTCTTGGCAGCAACAATCTTGGTCTTGATGGGAAGCTTGTGCTGTGCAAGACGCAGAGCCTCGCGAGCGACCTCCTCGGGCACGCCCTTGACCTCGAACATGATGCGGCCGGGCTTGACGACGGCCACCCACTCCTCGGGGTTACCCTTACCAGAACCCATGCGAGTCTCGGCAGGCTTCTTGGTGATGGGCTTATCGGGGAAGATCGTGATGTAGACACGACCGCCACGCTTCATGTAGCGGGTCATAGCAATACGAGCGGCCTCGATCTGACGGTTGGTGATCCAATGGGCCTCGAGAGCCTGGATACCAAACTCGCCGAAATGCAGCTCGGTATTACCCTTGGCCTGGCCCTTCATGGAGCCACGCTGCACCTTGCGGTGAAGAATACGCTTAGGGGCAAGCACTACTGACCCCTCCTCTCGGAGTTACGACGACGAGGACGGGAAGAGCCCTCGAGTGCAGGGTTGGGAACAGGCTGGCCCGGGAGCTTCTCGCCCAGGTAAATCCAGACCTTCACGCCGCAAGCGCCCATAGTGGTGCTGGCGACAGCTGTGCCGTAGTCGATCTTGGCACGGAGGGTGTGCAGAGGCACGCGACCCTCGCGGTACCACTCACGACGGCCCATCTCGGCACCGCCGAGACGACCGGAGCACTGGATACGGATGCCCTTAGCGCCGGCCTTGCGGGCGGACTGGACAGCCTTGCGCATAGCGCGACGGAAGGCAACGCGGCCCTCGAGCTGCTCGGCGATAGACTGAGCAACGAGGTTGGCGTCGAGCTCGGGGCGCTTGATCTCGACAACGTCGACGGAGAGCTGGCCCTTGGAGACGCCAGCGACCTTCTCGAGCTCGGTGCGGAGGGTATCGATCTCGGCACCCTTCTTACCGATGACAACGCCGGGGCGAGCAGTGAGGATGATGACCTTCACCTTGTCGCCAGCGCGCTCGATCTCGACGCGGGAGACAGCTGCGCGGGAAAGACGCTTCTCGAGGTACTTGCGGATCTCGAGATCGTTACCGAGGGTCTTAGCGTAATCCTTCTCTGCGAACCAGCGGGAGCGCCAGTTCTCGGTGATGCCAAGACGGAAGCCGGTGGGGTAGACTTTCTGACCCATACAGCTTTACGCCTCCTTTCGAGGAGCAACGACGACGGTGATGTGGGAAGTACGCTTCAGAATGCGAGAAGCGGAACCCTTGGCGCGGGGACGGATGCGCTTAAGCGTCGGACCCTCGTCAACATAGGCAGCGGCGACAACCAGGTTGTCGGCACGCAGACCGTTGTTGTTCTCGGCGTTCGCAACGGCGGAACGGAGAACCTTCTCGACATCCACGGCGACGGCGCGGTCGCAGAAGTGGAGGATGTCGAAGGCCTGAGCAACAGGCTTGCGGCGGATCAGATCGACCACCAGGCGGGCCTTGCTGGGGGAAACACGCACGTACTTAGCGACGGCGCGAACCTCGGTGGCCTCAGTTTCAATAGACTTAGTTGCCATTTACGGTTAACCCCCTATTTGGCCTTGTGGCCACGGAACGTACGAGTCGGCGCGAACTCGCCGAGCTTGTGACCAACCATGGACTCGGTAACATACACGGGCACATGCTTGCGGCCGTCGTGGACGGCGATGGTGTGACCAACCATCTCGGGGAAGATGGTGGACGCGCGGGACCAGGTCTTCACGACGTCCTTCTTGCCAGCCTCGTTCATCGCGGTGATACGCGAGAGAAGGCGAGTCTCCACGAACGGGCCCTTTTTGAGACTTCTGCTCATAAGTGCTTTCTCCTAAAACTCGGTATCCGAAATTACTTCTTACGGCGACGAATGATGTGCTGGTTCGAGACCTTCTTCTTCTTGCGCGTACGAAGGCCCTTCGTCGGCTTACCCCAGGGGGTAACGGAGGGACGACCAGAGGTGTGGTTCTTGCCCTCGCCACCGCCGTGCGGGTGGTCGACAGGGTTCATGACGGTACCGCGGACGGTCGGGCGCACGTTCATGTGACGCTTACGGCCGGCCTTGCCGATGACGATGTTGGAGTGATCGGCGTTGCCGACCTCACCGACGGTGGCGCGGCAGGTAACGAGGATGCGGCGCATCTCGGAGGAGGGCATACGGACGATAGCGTACTTGCCCTCCTTACCCATCAGCTGGCAGGAGTTACCGGCGGAACGGGCGATAGCAGCACCCTTGCCCGGCTGGAACTCGACGGCGTGGATGAGCGTACCGACGGGGATGTCGGCGAGGGGCAGAGCGTTGCCCGGCTTGATGTCGGCGTCAGAACCGGACATGATGGTCTGACCGACCTCGAGGCCCTTGGGGGCCAGGATGTAGCGCTTTTCACCGTCAGCGTAGTGCAGCAGAGCGATGCGAGCGGAA
The DNA here is from genome assembly GCA_938005465.1 of uncultured Collinsella sp. Lineage (GTDB taxonomy): Bacteria > Actinomycetota > Coriobacteriia > Coriobacteriales > Coriobacteriaceae > Collinsella. The sequence goes on along the minus strand of CALLNU010000020.1, from coordinate 1,888 downwards.
CGGTTCGGATCGTACTCGATCGTGGCAACCTTGGCGGGCACGCCGTCCTTGTTGCGCTTGAAGTCGATCACGCGGTAACGACGCTTCACGCCGCCGCCCTGGTGGCGGGTGGTGATGCGGCCGTTGTTGTTACGACCGGCCTTCTTGGGCAGGGGCTCGAGAAGAGACTTCTCGGGCTTGGTGCAGGTGATCTCAGAGAAGTCGGAGATCGTCTGCCAACGCCTACCAGCGGAGGTCGGCTTAAGGTGCTTTACAGCCATTACAATCCCTTTCAATAGGAATCCGTTAGCCATCGCAGACAGGGATTCGAGGTTCTGCCTCGGGTGCGATGACACCGGACGTATACACGGTTCCGGGCGTGTCCATTTTATACGCCCAAAACCTTGAGCTCCCGCCTCCCCTATTTGGGAGGCATGAGCTCACTCAACAGCAGCGAGTCTTAGGCCTGGTTGCCAAAGACCTCGATGGTGTCGCCCTCGGCCAGCGTGACGATGGCCTTCTTCCAAGAACGGGTCTTGCCGGCGACATAGCGCACGCGCTTGGTCTTGGGCTTGACCGTCAGGGTGTTCACGCGAACGACCTTGACGCCGAAGATCTCCTCGACAGCGTCCTTGATCTGATACTTGTTAGCATCCTTGGCGACCTCGAACGTGTACTTGTTCAGCTCCATGCCGGAGAAGGAACGCTCGGACACGATCGGACGGATGATGATCTCGTGGGCGGTCATTTATGCAAGCACCTCCCCGAAGTGAGCGGCGATGTCGGCGGGCATCAGCACAGCGTTGTTGTTGACGAGATCGTAGGTGTTGGCCTCGTCGGCGGTGATGATGAACGTCTTGGGAATGTTGCGGAACGACAGGTAGGCGTTGACGTCCTCATCGCGAACGATGATGGTCAGACGCTTGCCCTCAAGACCGAGAGCCTTGAGCATGGCGACGGCAGCCTTGGTGGAAGGCTTCTCGAAGCCGTAGTCGTCGACGAGCACAAGCTCGCCATCGGCCAGCTTGGCGGACAGCGCGGAGCGCATAGCCAGCTTGACCTCCTTGTTGTTCATACGCTTAGCGTAGGAACGGGGCTTGGGGGCGAAGACAACGCCACCGTGACGCCACTGGGCAGCACGGATGGAACCCTGGCGGGCACGGCCGGTGCCCTTCTGACGCCAAGGCTTCTTGCCGCCACCGGAAACCTCAGAGCGACCCTTAGCAGACTGGGTGCCCTGACGCCAAGAGGCCATCTGGCACTTGACGATGTGGTGCATAACGTGGATGTTCGGCTCGATGCCGTACACCTCAGCGGCGAGCTCGGCCTCGGCGCCTGGGTCACCGCGGGGGACGAGCAGGACTATGGCCTGGCTCTCGCCGAAGGTGTCGTTTATGAGCTCGGTGTCCGCGCCGTAGCGGACGCCGGGGTCGGGGGTGCCCATGCCGTAGAGGAAGTCCGCGCGGCTCTGGCCGAGGTAGCAGGGCACGACGACCAGCAGCACGAGTATGAGCGCCGGGATGCGGACCTTGACGAAGATGAGGCCCACCTTCCCGAGCTCGGGGATGATGCGCTTGTGGCGCGTCTTGTCCATGAGCTTCATGCAGGAGAGCGAGAGCGCGGGCAGGAACACCATGACGCTTATGTAGCTGAGCACGACGCCCTTGACCAGGTTGAGGCCCAAATCCGCGCCTATGCCGAAGCGCATGAAGATGAGCGCGAGGAAGCCGAAAACCGTGGTCGCCGCCGAGGCCGCGATGGAAGAGAAGGACTCCTTGATGGCCATGCGCATGGCCTCCTCCGGGTCGGGGACCTCCCTGCGGTGGCGCTCAAAGCTGTTGAGCAGGAAGATGGCGTAGTCGAGCGAGACGGCCAGCTGCATGATGGGGCTCACCGACTGCGTGACGAA
>CALLNU010000019.1 GCA_938005465.1 uncultured Collinsella sp. | reverse complement strand
TATTCGGGAAGTCTGGTGACTTACGGAAGGGCAGAGGTTTTTGTGACGGAGACTGCGATGAACACGGAGATCGGTAAGATTGCAGGACTTTTAAGCAATGCGAAGGAAAAAAAGACGCCGCTGCAGATTGCATTGGATGATTTTGGAAAAAAGCTGTCATATCTGATTCTGGCTGTCTGTGCGCTGGTGTTCGGTCTGTCCATGTACCGGGATATGCCGCTTCTGGACGCGATGATGTTTGCGGTCGCGCTTGCAGTTGCGGCGATTCCGGAAGCCCTCGGCTCGATCGTGACAATCGTGCAGGCGATGGGAACCCAGAAAATGGCGAGGGAGCATGCGATCATCAAAGATCTGAAGGCGGTGGAGAGTCTGGGCTGTGTGTCGGTGATCTGTTCGGATAAGACGGGTACGCTTACACAGAACAAAATGACCGTGCAGAAGATTTATCTGGATCATACGGCGATCATGCCGGAGGCGCTGCAGATCAACGATCAGCTTCACCGTTATCTGATGTATGATGCGATTTTAAATAACGATGCGCGCATGGATGACGGGAAAGTGATTGGCGACCCGACGGAGTCAGCACTGCTCGAGATGGTGCGTAAATGTGGCGTGGATGATGATTTCTTACGGGGAGCAATGGAACGACAGCAGGAACTGCCGTTTGATTCGGACCGCAAGCTGATGAGCACGGTCTATGCGCTGCACGGTGTACCGACACTGCTGACCAAAGGGGCGCCGGACGTCCTTTTGAAGCGCGCGGTCTATCTTAGGGAGAAGCAGGGTATCCGGCGGATGACGGAGGAAGACCGTACGGAGATTTTAGAGCAGAATCAAAGATTTTCCGGCGAGGGGCTTCGTGTGTTGGCTTTTGCTTACCGGGAACTGAAGGAGGGGGAAAAGCTGACAATCTCCGGGGAGTGTGATTACATTTTTCTTGGGCTTGTGGCGATGATCGACCCGCCGCGCGCAGAGTCTGCGGCGGCTGTAGCAGATGCGAAGCGGGCGGGAATCCGACCAGTCATGATTACGGGGGATCATAAAGTGACGGCGACGGCGATTGCAAAGCAGATTGGCATTTTCGGGGAAGGGGATATCGCACTGGTCGGTCCCGAACTGGATGCCATGCCGGATAAGGAGCTGGATCATCTGATCGGGCACATCGCCGTATTTGCCCGCGTCTCTCCGGAAAATAAGATCCGTATTGTGGAAGCGTGGCAGCGCAGGGGGAGCGTGGTCGCCATGACGGGTGACGGCGTCAACGACGCCCCGTCCATCAAACGCGCCGACATCGGCGTGGGCATGGGCATCACCGGCACCGACGTCACCAAGAACGTCGCCGACATGGTGCTCGCCGACGACAACTTCGCCACCATCATCGGTGCCTGTGAAGAGGGTCGCCGCATCTACGACAACATCCGCAAGGTCATCCAGTTCCTGCTTTCGGCCAACCTTGCCGAGGTGTTCTCGGTGTTTATCGCCACGCTCATCGGCTTTACCATCTTCCAGCCGGTGCAGCTGCTGTGGGTGAACCTGGTCACCGACTGCTTCCCCGCGCTCGCGCTGGGCATGGAGGATGCCGAGGGCGACATCATGAAGCGTAAGCCGCGCAACGCCAAGGACGGAGTCTTTGCCGGCAATATGGGTCTGGACTGCGTGGTCCAGGGCCTGATCATCACCGTGCTGGTGCTGGCGAGCTTCTTTGTGGGCGTGTACTTTGACATGGGCTACATCCACATCGCCGATATGATCGCCGGCAATGCCGACGAGGAAGGCGTGATGATGGCGTTCATCACGCTCAACATGGTCGAGATTTTCCACTGCTTCAATATGCGCAGCCGTCGTGCGTCGCTGTTCACCATGAAGAAGCAGAACAAGTGGCTGTGGGCTTCCGCCGCGCTGGCACTGGTGCTGACGGTGATCGTGACCGTGCAGCCGACGCTTGCCGAGATGTTCTTTGGCCCTGTGACGCTTGAGCTCAAGGGCGTTCTTGCCGCGCTGGGCCTGGCCTTCCTGATCATCCCGCTGATGGAGATCTACAAGGCGATCATGCGCGCTGTGGAGAAAGAGTAGCGTACTCGTCCGGGCCCGCCCCACGCCCTTTCTCCCTCACTGGTCCTCGCGCTTCGCGCTGCGGGATCGTTCGGGAGAAAGGGCTTCCGGGGCGGGCCCTGCGGTATCCTTGCTGGCTTTTCTTCCGTGCGGATGAAAAGGGCTGAGGGAAAGTTTGTGAGCTGGTCGGGCTTTGCCCGGCCAGCTCTTTTTGATTTAAAATACCTGCTCAGTTGTGATTTGTGGTGCTGGGAGGCGCTTGTGGGCAAGGCGAAGGCTAAAGCGAAGAAAAAGACGACGGGGGCGCGGGCTAAGCGTGACCGTCGTCGGAAGCTCGCGACCGAAGCGCCCGTGTCTGCCGAGGAGTTGTTGGCGAGCGTACCGGGGCTCGATGCGCTGCAGGATGTTCCGGCGTTTGATGACCTGCCGGTCGATGAAGCCCAGCAGACTGCCTTTGATGATTTCTGCGCACATGCCGAGGAGCCCGAGCAGATGCAGCTTGGCGCCGTGGTGCGCTTGGATCGCGGGTTTCCGCTGGTGGCGACTGCCAACGATACCTTCCGCGCCGAGCATGCCGTGGGGTTTGCCAAGTCGCGCGGCGAGGACGAGGTCCTGCTGCCTGCCGTGGGCGACCGTGTGGCGGTGCGCCGCGCTCCCGGGCACGATATGGGCGTGATTGAGTGCGTGCTGCCGCGCCGTACGAGCTTTGAGCGTTGGCGCGGCCGTGCCCGCGGAGAGCGCCAGGTGCTCTGCTCCAACGTGGATAGCGTGCTAATCGTGCAGGCGCTCGGTGCCGGCGAGGTACTGCTCGACCGCGTGGCGCGTTCGCTGGTGTTGGCGCTCGACTGCGATGCCGAGCCGGTGGTAGTGCTCACCAAAGCTGACCGTTGCGATGCCGAGGAGCTCGAGCGCGATCTGGACCGCGTGCGCTGCCTGGTGGGTCCGGACGTGCGCGTAATCGTGACGTCCTCTGCCGAGGGCCGCGGCCTGGACGAGGTACGCGCCTGCGTGCCCGCCGGGAGCTGCGCCATGATTTTGGGCGAATCGGGTGCCGGCAAGTCGACGCTGCTCAATGCGCTGCTGGGCCACGATGCGTTGGCGACCGGCGGTGTGCGCGAACGCGACGACCAGGGCCGTCACACTACCGTCGCGCGCGTGATGGTGGCGCTACCGGGCGACGCCGGCGTGATCGCCGATGCCCCGGGCCTACGCAGCCTACCGCTCGTGGGTCACGAGCGGGGTCTGGCGCGCGCCTTCCCCGAGATTGTCGAGGCATCGCGTGCGTGCCGGTTTGGCGATTGCACGCATACCCATGAGCCGGGTTGTGCCGTTCGCGAGGCCGAGGACGCCGGGCAGATCGACAGCCTGCGTTTGGAAACGTTCCAAAATTTGGCGTCATCCATGCGCGTGAGTGCTCAAATGCTCGATCCCGATGTCCATCTGTAATTGATTTTTCCTATGACAGCCGTCTCCCAACTGTTCGGGAGACGGCTTTTTTGCTGCGGAAAAGCCTCGAAACATGCAGTTTGCTGACGTACTGACCAAAACCTTGCCACGAGCTTGACGGGCTGGTCAGCTTTTGGTCAGCGATTGGCTTGACATCGAAAACCAAAATCGCAATTGCGCCGCTTTGCACTTTGACCGCCCAGACAATGGTGGTACGGGCATTCGCCCGGCACTGCCATGAGAGGAGCGGCCGTGAACAAGAGCAAACGCATCGCCATCAGTCTGGTCGCGGGCGTGCTCGCTGCTCTGCTCTGCATGGTTTACGGCTCGTCGATCCGCTCGCAAGCCGAACAGGTCCAGGCTGAGACCTTGGCCAAGTACGGTGGCGATCGCGTCGAGGTATGCGTCGCGGCGCGCGATATCGATGTGGGCGAGACCCTCGATGAGACCAATGTCATAACCCAGGAATGGCTGACGAGCCTGTTGCCGCGTGACGCGGCGACCGAGCTGCGCCAGGTGCGCGGCGACGTGACGACTTCGCGTATTCCCAAAAACGCCGTGATCTGCAATGTCTACACCAAGGCCGAGAGTCACAAGCTCGAGGTGCCTAAGGGCAAGGTCGCCGTTTCGGTGGCGGTCGATGCCGAGCACTCGGTCGGCGGTGCTACGGGCGTGGGCAGCTACGTGGATGTGTATGTGCAAAAAGACGGCGTAACCGATCGGTTGTGCGGCGCGTACGTGATCGATACCAGTGAAGATTCCGGTGCCACGCGCGAGGGCAAGATCGAATGGGTGACGCTGGCGGCTGACCCCGAAGACGTCAAGGAACTGCTGGGGGCATCGGGCAAGGGAACGGTCAGCTTGACGATTCCCTCCACGGCGCGCGGCAAAAAGAGCGGAGGCGACGAGTGATGAAGGCGATCTGGCTTGCGTGCTGCGCGTGCGGCGATTACGGGCTGTTGCAGCAGGAAGTCGAGGGCCGTGATACGGGTGCACAGGTGCTTCGCGTGGGTGACCTGGACGGGCTGGTTTCCATGGCGCGGGCGTTTCCGTCGCGCCGCGGGGCTGCCATCATCGCGGCGTCTCTGTTTGATACCGAAGATGTGCGCAAGACTGTTGCGCGCCTGACGGCCGAAGGCCGCGTGAGTCGCGTGGTCGTGTTGATAGAAGCACTCGATCCATCGGATATCGAGGGGCTGTTTCGCGCAGGGGCGACCGAGGTCATCGCTGCGCACAGTATATGCGGCAACGGGCGCGCGGGCGAGGGAGCGGTTGATTCCGATCGGTGCATGACGATTGAGCCCGATGCTTTTGTTGATAGGGAACCCGGGGCGCCTCGCGCTACAAGAGGCCCGCGTGTTGATGATTATGGAAAAGCGGAAGCCGAGCATGGTCGGCGCCCCCGGAACCCCCTTGTATACGATGACGCTGGAGAGCCGGCGCAGCATGCTGACTCCCCGGCTGTAGGTATGGGATACGTGCACGGCGTGAATCTGGCGGATGAACTCGACGAAGTTGAGGGCTTTGCCGGGTGCGGCGAGTTGTCGCTGATGCAGCATGAGCAGATTGCACAGAACGAGCCTGCCTCGCAGACCGAACAAGCTGCCATGCCGGCTTGGACGCAGCGTGTGGTTGCGGCGGGGGAGACGGGGACGCTGTCACCGACGCCCGCCCCGCCGCCTCCGATGCCGCCGGCAGACGCTGCCGCTCCGCAGCATCGAGCTCCGGTCATCTGCGCCATTTCGGGTTCGGGCGGTTGCGGCAAGTCGACGATCGTTGCCACCATGGCACACACATCGTCGCTGTTGGGCTTGCGTGCCGCCGTGCTCGACCTGGACCTGATGTTTGGAAACCTTTACGACTTGTTAGGCGTCGATGCTCCGCGCGATATGGCGGCACTTATCGAGCCGGCGGCGGGCGCGCTCACCGAGCCGGATATCGTAGCCACATCGATGCGCGTGGCGCCGGGCGTTACGCTCTGGGGTCCCGTCGCGGCTCCCGAGCAAGCCGAGCTCATGGCACGTCCGGTGGAGCTACTGCTTGATGTTTTGCGTCGCGAATCCGACGTGGTCTTTATCGATACCTCGGTCTTTTGGGGCGACGCCGTGGCGGCTGCGGTGGCGGCGAGCGACCGTTGCCTGGTCGTTGGCGATGCTGCGGTGTCGTCCGCGACGTCGGCGTCGCGCGTCATTGAACTGGCAAGTCGAGTAGGTGTGCCGCGCACGCGCATGAGCGCCGTGTTCAACCGGTTCGGTGCGCGCGGGGCAGACGAGGACGTCGCCATGCGCTTTGAGATTGCCTGTGCGTTGAGCTCCAAGATTCGTATCGCCGATGGCGGGCAGGATCTCGCCGCGCTCATGGCGTTTGGGCGCGCTGACGAGGCAGTGGGTCAGACGAGCGCTTTCGCGACCAGCGTGCGCGAGGCCACGCGCGAGATGCTCGTGGAACTGGGGTGCGCCGTCGGCCCTTGGAGCGATATGGTCGCCGACCGTGCAACGCGCACCGAACGCCCGCGTATCCGCCTTCCCTGGTCGCGCGAGGGTGATCAGCGATGAGCCTGCAAACGAGGATTAAGGCTGCCGGCGCTGCAGCGGGGGCAGCGCCTGTAGATGCGGGGCGTCGCCGCGCGGTGAAACGACGCACCAAGCGCGCCGTGATGGACCGCATGGGTTACGACGAAGTGGCGCGTATCAGCGCCTATATCGACCCGGCACTTGCCCGCTCGGAATTGCGTCCCGCGGTGGAGGCGGCGCTCAATGTTGAGGAGCCGACTGATCTCGCGACGTCCGAGCGCGAGACCATCATCGACGAGATTTTGGATGACGTGGTGGGCTTGGGGCCGTTGCAGCCGCTCATCGAGGACGACACCGTTACCGAGATCATGATTAACGGCTGCCGCTCGGCTTTCTTTGAACGCGGCGGCGTCTTGCACCCCATCGAGCATGCGTTTGAGGATGATGAGCAGATCCGTGTGCTTATCGACCGCATCATCTCGCCACTTGGCCGCCGTATCGACGAGCGCAGCCCCATCGTCAACGCCCGCCTCAAAACGGGCTATCGCGTCAACGCGGTGATTCCGCCTGTGGCGATTGACGGACCGATTCTCACCATCCGAAAGTTCTCGGACCGCATCTGCTCGCTGGACGAGCTTGTGGGGCTGGGGTCGCTGCCGCTTTGGTATGCGCAGCTGTTGTCGTGCGCGGTGTCGCTGCGACAGGACCTGGCGGTTGCGGGAGGCACGGGATCTGGTAAGACCACCCTGCTCAACGCGTTGTCATGTGAGATTTCCACCGGCGAGCGCATCGTGACGATCGAGGACTCTGCCGAGCTCAAGTTTGCGCATCATCCGCACGTGGTGCGTCTAGAGGCGCGCGAGGCTTCAATTGAGGGCGAGGGCGCGGTGACGATCCGCGACCTGGTGACCAATGCCCTGCGCATGCGCCCCGACCGCATCGTGGTGGGCGAGGTGCGCGGTGCCGAGTGCTGCGACATGTTGCAGGCCATGAACACGGGCCACGACGGGTCGCTCACCACGCTTCATGCGGGTTCCGAGCAGGAGACCGTGGTGCGTCTGACGTTGCTTGCACGTTATGGCATCGATCTGCCGAGCGAGCTCATCGAGGAGCAGATTGCCATGGCGCTCGACGGCATCGTGATGTCCGAGCGCCACGCCGATGGCAGGCGCTTCGTCTCCTCGTATTCGGGGGTGCGTCGCGCCGCGTCGGGCGGCGTAGAGCTCGAGCGCTATGTGACTTTCGATGCCGCCGAGCGCACCTGGACGCTTGACCGCGAGCCGCCGTTTATCGCAGAAGGCCTGCGGTCGGGGACGCTCACACAAGAGGAGGTGGACGAATGGAGGTCGCTGTGCCCCTCGTCGTAGGGGGTTTGGCAGGGTTTTCTGTCGCGACGGCGTGCGGGGCGGAACCTCGTGTGCCGCAGGTGCCGCCGGCGGAGCTGGCGCGTCAGGCGTTCGAGACGGTGGCAGAGAATCTGCCGCGTGAGCTGGTGGAAAACGATCTGCTGAAAAAGATTGCCCGTTCGTGGGCATCGCTGGCTCCGGCGCGTCGCCTTGGCCTCGTGATCGAGGATGCTTCGGAGCGTTTGGCGTTTCTGCTGCTATCGAGCGGTGTCTGCTGCGTTTTACTAACGATGGTGTCGTTATCGCCCCTCGGGTTTGCCTTGGGACTTGTTGCTCCGATTGCCGCTGGCGCCGCTCGGGATGGCTTTGAGAGCCGGCGCGAGCAACACGATGCAGAAGAGGCCATGCCCGAGGCGTTTACCGCACTTTCCATGTCGCTTGCCTCGGGACATTCGCTGGCCCAGGGCATGCGCTTTGTGGGCGCTCATGCGCAAGAGCCGGTACATACCGAGTTTTTGCGGGTAGCGGCGGCGATCGATTGCGGCATCTCGGCGACCGACGCGCTCGATGACTTGCTCGTGCGCATCGACGCCCCCGGTCTTTCGCTTGTGACCTTGGCGCTTAAGGTGTCACAGCGCACCGGCGCTCCGCTTGCCGACTTGCTGTCCGAGGCGTCGAGCATGGTAGGGGAGCGCATTGAGCTCAAGCGCCGCCTGGATGTTAAGACGTCACAGGCGCGTATGTCGGCACACATGGTCGCGGCGATGCCGGCGGGCATGTGCGCGGTGTTGGCGCTGCTTTCGGCAGATTTTCGTCGCGGTCTTGCGACGCCTGCCGGTGCGGGCGCTGTGGTGCTGGGTCTAGCCCTCAACGTCGTTGCCCTGGTGGTTATCCGGCGCATTATGCGGGTGGAGCTATGAGCGCCCCGGTTGCAGTTGTGGCTTGCCTGTGTGCCCTGAGTGTATTTGTCGCGACGGGTTTGGATCGGGCGGATGCGCGCGAGATCGCAGGGGCCTGCAAGCGCGAGGCGGTGCGGGTCGCTGCCGCGGGTCGCTCGGTGGTCGATGCCCTGACCGCGCGAGTGAAGGGCGCGGTTGGAGCGGGCGGCCCGGCGCGAGTTTCGCTCGGCGAAGTGTCCGAGATGATCGATGTTGTGCGCTTGGGTCTTTCGGCCGGTCTTTCGTTTGATGCGGCGCTTGGGATTTTCTGTGCCAACCGCCGGTCAGTGCTGGCTCTTCGACTTGAGCGGGCCTGCATGGCGTGGCAGGTGGGCGTGGGCACGCGTGAGGACGAGTTGTTGGCCGCCGCGCGCGACCTGGACGTGCGAGCGCTCGAGACCTTTGCCATCACGGTGGGGCAGGCGCTCGCCCTGGGTGCCCCACTTGCCGAGACGCTGGCCGCTCAAAGTCGCGAGATCCGTGCGGCTCATCGCGCCGCGGTCGAGCGTGAGATCGAGCGTGCGCCCGTCAAGCTGCTGATTCCCACCGGCACGCTCATCTTGCCGGCGTTGCTTCTGTCCATATTGGGCCCGCTGCTGGGAGCAGGCGGGATGATGTAGGGAGGAATACATGAACACGATGACTGGCGCTGCTGGCAAGGTCCAGGGCTGGGCGTTTTGCCGGGCGGCACATGTTCGTCAACGCGCCAAGGAGCTACTGCAGGAGGAGAGTGCACAGGGTACCACCGAGTATGCCATCTTGGTCGGCGTGCTCGTGGTGATCGCGATTATCGCCATCGTCGCATTTAAGGGCAAGGTTAAAGAGCTATGGGATGCGATCAGCGAGGGCATCAACAGCCTGTAGAGGGCGAGCGCCCCATCGGGGTGCTGCTGGTGTTTGCTTGCCTGACCGTGGCGATAGCGGCGGTGCTTTGGGGGCTTAGCGCCGCGCGGCAGCAGCGTCCTGGGGCCGCCTTCGATTCGGGCTCAGATTCGGCGGTGGCGTCTCAAAAAGATGAGATGCGAGATGCGGACGATTCGGATGTCGCTGTCACGGCGCAAACCTTTCTGCGGACGCTCGACAAGCGGTCTGGCACTGCGACGGATTTGCCTGAGGACAACGCGATTGCGGTCCGGCTTGCATGGTTCGAGGACCGACCGATGACCGAGGCAGCGGCGGATATGTTACGCGCCTACCGCGAGGTGCCAACGGCCCAGCTCGCCCTGAGCGGCTATCTCGATATTAAGGGCAACGTATGGGGCGCCATCGTGCGCGATGGGCGCGGCTGGGTCGATATGGTGACGGTTGCCGCGGATACCGGCGATGCTTCGTGTCGTCTGCGCGCGGTGCGCCTGGTCCCGCAAACAATAAGCTCAAAGGAGGGATCGTGAAATGCATGGCGTTCTGCGTGAAGAGGTTGCCCAAGCGACTGTGGAATACGCCATCGTCACGGTGGCGCTGCTATCGATCGTGCTGGCGATTGCGGGACTTTGGCGTGCTGGCACCGATGGACGCTTGGCGGCGCTGGTTGAGCGGGCGGCATCCCATGGCGTTGCCTCGACGTCGGTTATCGACGCCGCTGCGGGCGCTAAGGACATCGCGTTGTATTGATATCGCGTGCGAGGACCGGGCGCAGTCTACGGTCGAGGCCGCTTTTTTGCTGCCGACGTTTCTGACGCTCATCCTTCTCGCACTGCAACCGGTGTGCCTGCTTTATACGCGCGCGGTCATGGAGTCTGCCGCCGCCGAGACCGCGCGGCTCATGACCACGACGACGGCGGAGGACGACGATCTTAAGGAGTTCACCCGCCGCCGGCTTGCCGCGGTGCCCAACGTTTCGATCTTTCATGCCGGCGGGCCGTTGTCGTGGGATATCGAGCTTGGCCGGGCCGGTGCGGGTGGCGTCTCGTCCGTGTCCGTTTCCGGCGAGGTCAAGCCGTTGCCTGTGATCGGTGCGTTTGCGCAGGCTATGGGTGGTACCGCCGAGGGCGGCTACGTTGAGCTCAAGGTCGATGTCTCGTATCAATCGCGTCCCGAATGGCTGGAGGGAGATTATGATTCGTGGATTGCTGCATGGGATTAAGCGTTTCTGGTCTAGATGCGTTTTGACGCGCCGTCCGAGCTGCCATCGCAAGCGAGGCGGCTTTATGGGCCGCGCCGGTGTTGATCTGTTTATCGAAGACGGCGCCTATACCACGCTTTCTTCTGCCGTGGTCATCCTAGTGGTGCTCACGTTGTTGTTTTCGTCGACCGCGGCGATATGGAGCATGTCGCGTGCCGGGGATACCCAGGTGGCGGCCGATAGCGGCGCGCTGGCAGGCGCCAATGTGGTGTCGTCCTATCACACGGCTGCCACGGTGGTGGATGCGAGCATTTTGAGTCTGGGGCTGGCGGGGTTTGCCACGATCGGGACGGGTCTGGTCGCCATCCTCATCCCGGGTGCCGAACCAGTTGCCGGCAATATGGTCGACACCGGGATTGAGATCATTAAAACGCGCAACAAGTTTGCCAAAAGCGCATCGGAAGGCTTACAGAAAATCGAGACGGCTCTGCCGTATCTGATCGCCGCGCGTGCCACGCAGGCGGTGTCGGCGCAGGATACCGATAGTGTGACCTATACCGGTACGGCGCTTGCCGTGCCCAGGACGTCCGAGTCGGATTTCGTTGCGCTCGAGGGTTCTGAGATCTCGACCGATGCCATTAAAGACACATCAGATGATTTAGAGCGTGCGGCCGAGGAGTTGCGGAAGGCTTCTGAGGACACGGCGAAGGCTAAAGAGCGCGCTTGGCTGGCGGATTGTGGCGGGTCGGACGAGAGTTCGATTGGCAAGTACTCGTGTATGTGGGAGCGTGCGAAAAAACTAGCAGAACTATCTGACAGTCAGAACCGTCATGAAAAGTCGAGCATCACATGGGAGCCGCAAATAGCGCTCGATCGCGCGAAAATCTATTACCGGCAGCGCTTGGCGAATGAAAAACCTCAGGGATCGAGCGTCGAGATGAAGGCAGAGTCGGCGGCGCGCAAGGCGTTTTACACCTATGCGAGTACAGAGGTCAATCGTGCATATGTAACCGAGGACGGAGATGAAGTTACTTCCCATATCCCGCTGTTGCCGCGCAACGCTGACGAGGTGCGAGCGACGGAACTCTATACCGATGCGGCGTGGCCAACCAGCGCCATCGATGGCAAGACGTATCTGCATTACGGAACGAGTTGCCCCAACTATAAGAAGGGGTCGCCAGGCGGGTTAGCCTCGGTTGCTGATTATGACGGACAGGACAGATGCAACAGATGCCATTTTGGTGTTTCGTCGCTCGGTGCCGTTGCGGCTCCTTCGACTTCTATCGAAAACGGCTTTGAGTACCACTTTGATCGATTCAAAGAGGCTCTGGAAGACTACGTCGAATGCCGCAACAAAGAACTCGAACTTGAGCGTCAGACCGAGGATGAGGCCGACCGTGCGGGCAATGCGTTTGACCAGGCCATTAAAGCGCTTTCCGGCGAGCGCCCGCGTATCGCCCCACCTGGCCGCAACGGCGTGGTCGCCTTTGCAGTTTCGGGTGACATTACCAGCCCCGATCAACTTAACTCCTCGTTTAACGCGGCAGTCAGGCTTGGCGATCGCGGTGCTATCTCTGCCGCGGTGCTGGCGTCCGATGAGGCGACGGCGCAAAACAACGTGCTTTCGCGATTTTTCTCGACATTGAAGGAACGCTCGGGCGGCGTTGCCGGCGTGCTCGACGGCGTCATGGATGTTTGGGGACGGCTACTCGTGGGATACGGAGACATCCAAGGTTCGGCCGACGAACTTATGGACGAGATGATTAAAGACCTAGGAGGGGGCAGCGGTGCGTTGGGCTCCATTGCATCGTGGCTCGGCGATACCGTTTCGGCGTCCGTGGCGGCGCTGGGTTTGGAACCGTGCGACTTGCGCCTGCGAAAGCCGGTGCTGACCGATTCCGCCAACGTCATTAAGAGTCCGGGGTCTGACATTGCGGGTCTCTCTCAAACGCAAGACAAACTGCGAAGTATTCCGTTGGGCGTGACCGATCCCAAGGCGCTTTGCGAGGCGTTGGAATATCAAGTCGAACGCACCATTAGCGGTACGGTGTTCACACTTGCGGAGATTCCTCTGCCCGGCGGCGGCTCCATCCCGCTCACCGTCGATGTCGCCACGCTGGTTGGCGCTTTGGGCGGTGGGTCGTAATGAGTATCCGCATGCGTCTGCGCGAGGAGCGCGCCCAAGCGACGGTTGAGATGGCAGTGGTTACGCCCGTTTTGCTGGTGCTGGCACTCATCGTGTACAACGTCATGATCTTTGCCAGCGCTGTCGCGCGCTTCGACCGCGTGGTGCCCGACATCGTGTTGGCGCACGCTGTGGCGCCGGGCGGGGAGGGTGACGAGAACTCTGCCGATGCCTCGGTGACGGTCCAGACTCAAATTCTGAATGTCATGGAAGGCTATGACTTACAGATCGAAGTGTCGAGCGAGCAAGGCGCGGAGGCATCGGATGGTGGCCTGCTCTCCCTATCCGGTACGTTTAAGACCTACACCTGCACCATGCACTATGAGCCGTGGCCGACTTCTCTCAGCATCGCTGGCGTTCCGCTGGGGGCGCCGACAACGTTGTCGCACGAGCGCGCGGTGACGGTCGATCCATGGCGCCCGGGGGTGGTCATGTGACCGCGGTCTCGTCCTACATCGCCTACGCGCGGGCACTCAATAGGCTGGGTTGGACGCCGGCCGAGTTTGTGGTAACGGAGTCGTTTGTCATGCGCCTGCGCGGCATGCTGGGACGGCGTCCGGTTGCCGCCAACGGCCTGCCGCTCGTCATGGCGTTTCCACGCCGCTCTTCGGTCCATACGTGTTTTATGGCCTATCCCATCGACATCGCCTTCATCAATCGCGACGGCAATATCCTCGCGCGCTACGAAAACGTCCGTCCTTGGCACATGTGTTCCTGTCCCGGTGCCTGGGCGGTATTGGAACGCCCTTCAATCCTCGCTACACCTCCCGCCCTCCAACAAGTGCCGGCGTAAGAGATTGACGACGGCGGACTTTCGTCATACGAAATTGGGTAAGATGGAGGAGAAGATGCATGGATGTTGAGATCCATCCGAACGCCAAAAAACACTTGACGGAAAAGCAGGTGCTTGGTGCCTGGTTCGCGGTTACTGAGTGCATTCGCCGCGAGTCGGAGGACGAGCCGCCGAGATGGCTTGCCATTGGATGGCTTCCAGATGGTCGAAGTGTGGAACTTGTTGCGGTCGAGCTTGTCCGTGGGTGGCTTATCATTCATGCCTTGTCTCCAGTCCAGAAGAAATTTTGGCAGGAGATTGAACAGGCTCGGCAAAGGGGTCGATGATGGGCAAGACGTATACGGCCGCTAATGGTCAGGTTGTAACGGATGAAATGATTGACGCGTGGTGCGAGTCGTACGAGCGCGGAGAGTTTCCGGATGGCGAACACACCGTTGGTGGGATCGTGCATGGACGGCCCCCGCTCCCAGGTGAGGGGACGGCAACGCTGTCGGTCAAGATTCCTCTGGGAATGAAGGAGGCCATTCGTCGACGGGCGGCTGCCGAGGGGATGACGCCAAGTGAGTTTGCCCGTGCGGCTCTGAGCGAAAAACTTCTTGCTGCCGGCTGATGTCTCTGACGTGCCGATTTATAGAACCGAGGCTGTGCTCAAAAACTTTTTTAAAATTCTCGGTTGACCGGAACGCGTCCTTGGTTATACTAATCAAGCCTTGAAACAAGGCACACCTCAAATGGCTGGGTAGCTCAGTTGGTAGAGCAGAGGACTGAAAATCCTCGTGTCAGGGGTTCGATTCCCTTCCCCGCCACCTTGAATTGACTAGGACCTCTGCAAAGGGGTCCTTTTCTTTTATGTAGGGTTCTGCGGAAACTGCGTCCCGGAATTTGGCTTCAGAGTGGGATGCGTTTTCCGCTTTGAGGCCGCTTGGGAAAGCGCGACCCGGAATCCGGCGTCAGAATGGGATGTGCTTTCCTTTTGCGGTCTTTGGCGGAAACTGCGTCCCAGATCCCGCGCTCAGAACGGGATGCGCTTTCCGGCGCTTACTTCCGACGTGCGCGCACATCTCGGCGCACCAGCTCGTGCCCACCTGTCCCAGACATTCCTCCCACTTTTGCGCCACTTTGTAGACCGTTCGGTCGCCTGTCTGCATGCGCGGGTATACTCAAATCGATAGATATGTCATGCAAGAGCGATGCGGGCTTAGCCCGTATGATTCAAAAGGGGGCAGTGATGGAGAGGATACTCGGCGTTAATCTCTCTGGCTGGTTTATTCCGGAGCCTTGGGTGACCCCGTCGCTATACGCGGCGACCGGTGCATCCAACGCGGCCGAGCTGCAGGAGGCCATGGGCACCGCCGCCTATAACGAGCGCATGCGCCGTCATTACGAGACGTTTGTGAGCGAGGACGATTTCCGTCGCATGGCGCAGATCGGTCTCAATGCCGTGCGTCTGCCGGTGCCCTGGTATGCCTTTGGCTCGCAGGAGTCCGATGCGTCCTACATCTCGGTTGTCGATTACATCGACCGCGCGATTGAGTGGGCTGCCAAGTACAACATTCGCGTGCTGCTTGACCTGGCGACTGTGCCCGGTGGTCAGGGCGATTCCAACGATTCGCCCGCCACGCCGGAGGCTGTTGCCGAGTGGCATTCGTCCACTAACGGCCGTCATGTCGCGCTTGACGTGCTCGAGCGCTTGGCCGAGCGTTACGGCGAGGCCGAGAGCCTGCTGGGCATTGAGCTGCTGGATACGCCGCAGATGAGTGTCCGCAAGAGTCTCTTTGCCATGACGGATGGCATTCCGGCCCACTACCTGCGCAATTTCTATCGCGATGCCTACGAGCTCGTCCGTTCGTATATGCCCGAGGATAAGATCGTCGTCTTCTCGTCGTCGGGGCATCCCAGCGAGTGGAAGCATTTTATGCGCGGCGCCAAGTACAAGAACGTCTACATGGACCTTCACCTGTACCATTACCGCGACGAGTATGCGCTCGATATCACGAGCCCCCGCGGGCTGACGACGGCGATTTCGCGCAACAAGCGCGAGCTTAAAGAAGCGATTTCGACTGGGTTCCCCGTGCTGGTGGGCGAATGGTCGGGCGCGGCGATCTTTGCCAACTCGTCGGTTACGCCCGAGGGCCGCAATGCCTACGAGCGCGTGTTTATCGCCAACCAGCTGGCTTCGTTTGCGCCGGCTGCCGGTTGGTTCTTCCAAACGTGGAAGACCGAGAAGCGAATTGCGGCATGGGACGCCCGCGCGGCGCTCGGTACGCTCGAGCGCGGCATGATTGAATAGGTTGATATGACGCAAAACAGCGCCCATACGGGCAAACTCTATGTGGTCGGCACGCCCATCGGCAACCTGGGCGACCTATCCCCGCGCGTTGGCGAAGCCTTTGCCGCTGCCGATGTCATCTGCTGCGAAGACACGCGTGTGACGTCAAAGTTGCTGATGCACCTGGGCATTTCCAAGCCGCTTGTCCGTTGCGACGAGAATGTGATCGCCGGCCGCGCCGCCGGCCTGGTCGACCGTCTGCTGGCGGGGGAGACCCTTGCCTTTGCCTCGGACGCCGGCATGCCGAGCGTGTCCGATCCCGGCCAGGCGCTGGTCGAGGCGGCGCGTGAGGCCGATGTGCCCGTCGAAGTTATTCCCGGGCCCTCTGCTTGCGTCACGGCGCTTGTTTCGTCCGGCATTCCCTGCGAGCATTTTTTCTTCGAGGGCTTTTTGGGCCGAAAGCACGGCGACCGTGTGCGCCGTTTGCAGCGCCTTGCCGTGGTGCCCGGCGCGCTCATCTTCTACGAGTCTCCACATCGCATCGTGGCGACGCTCGAGGCCGTGGCGGAGGTCTTTCCCCAGCGTGAGGTTGCCGTCTGCCGCGAACTTACCAAGCTACACGAGGAGGTCTTGCGCGGGCCCGCTGCCCAGCTTTCCGAGGAGCTGCGTGCTCGCGGCGAGGTAAAGGGCGAGATTGCGCTGGTCATCGCGCCGCCGAGCGAGGACGAAGAGGCCGGTATCGCGCCGGTTGGCGCCGCGGCAGCGGATCCCGATGAGGCCCTGCGCGCGGATATCCGCGCCGCGCTCGAGGAGGGGGAGCCCGCCTCTGCGGTGGCCAAGCGCCTGTCTCAGAAGTATTCGCGCCGCAAGCGCGATGTCTATGCCATGGTGCTCGATATGCAATAGATGGAGGATATCCAGCCCTTGCGCTAGAATCATCCTCTGTATGCAACGTTTTTCTGGAGGACAAACCCCATGGATCAAAGCAAGCCTTCGTTCTTTATCACGACGCCCATCTACTACGTCAACGCCGATCCGCACCTGGGCACGGCTTATTCCACCATCATCGCCGACGTTCAGGCTCGCTATCGCCGCTCCGCCGGCTATAACGTCAAGTTCCTGACCGGCATGGACGAGCACGGCGAGAAGGTCGCCGAGGCCGCAGCCAAGCACAAC
The DNA here is from genome assembly GCA_938005465.1 of uncultured Collinsella sp. Classification (GTDB taxonomy): domain Bacteria; phylum Actinomycetota; class Coriobacteriia; order Coriobacteriales; family Coriobacteriaceae; genus Collinsella. The sequence goes on along the minus strand of CALLNU010000019.1, from coordinate 146,580 downwards.
ATGACGCCGCAGGAGTGGACCGACAGCCAGGCCCCGCACTTCAAGGAGCTTTGGAGCAAGCTCGAGATTTCCAATGATGACTTCATCCGCACCACCGAGCCGCGCCAGCACCATGCCGTGCAGTACCTGTGGGAGCGCATGAAGGAGTCCGGCTACTTGTATAAGGGCAGCTACGACGGCTGGTATTGCGTGCCTGACGAGACCTACTTTACCGATACGCAGGTCCAGAAGGGCGACGAGGAGTACGGCAGCGTCGGCCAGCACCTGTGCCCCGACTGCCACCGTCCGCTTGAGCGCGTGCAGGAGGAGTCCTACTTCTTTAAGCTTTCCGCCTTCCAGGACAAGCTGCTTAAGCTCTATGACGAGCATCCCGACTTTGTCGAGCCTGCGTTCCGCATGAACGAGGTTCGCAGCTTTGTCGAGGGCGGCCTCAACGACCTTTCCGTGAGCCGTACGAGCTTTGACTGGGGCATTCAGGTCCCGTTTGACGAGGGTCACGTGACCTACGTGTGGTTCGATGCGCTGCTCAACTATATGACGGCCGTCGGCTACGGTGTCGACACCGACGAGGCGCGTGCCGAGCTGGCCTATCGCTGGCCCGCGCAGTTCCACATCGTGGGTAAGGACATCATCCGCTTCCACTGCGTCATTTGGCCCGCCATGCTCATGGCCATCGGCGAGGCCCTGCCCGAGCACGTCTTTGCCCACGGCTTCCTGACCGTGCGCAATGCCGAGACCGGCAAGGCCGAGAAGATGTCCAAGAGCCGCGGCAACGCCATCGCTCCGCAGGACGTTATCGACATGCTGGGCGTCGAGGGCTATCGCTACTACTTCATGACCGACGTCGTCCCCGGCACCGACGGTGCCATCAGCTTCGACCGCATGGAGCAGGTCTACAACGCCGACCTGGCCAACAGCTGGGGCAACCTCATCTCGCGTTCGCTCAACATGAGCGGCAAGTATTTTGACGGTTGCGCGCCCGCCAAGCCCGCATCGTTCGATGCGTTCGACAACCCGCTGGCAAAGATCGCCAATGGTCTGGTCGAGCGCTACATGGCCAAGATGGACGTGCTCGATTACGGTGGAGCCAAGGACGAGGTCATGGAGCTCATCCACGCCGCCAACCACTACATCGAGGACTCCGAGCCTTGGGCACTTGCCAAGGACGAGGCCAAGGCTGACGAGCTGGCGTTTGTGATCTACAACCTGCTCGAGGCCATCCGCATTGCCGCTCACCTGCTGATGCCGCTCATGCCCCAGACTTCTGCCGAGGCTCTGCGCCGCCTGTCCTGCGAGGACGAGGCCGCGAGCGACGACCTCAAGGGCATTTGCGCTTGGGGCCTGCTTGCTGGTGGTCAGCCCGTCGAGAAGGGTGATCCGCTGTTCCCGCGTCTGGCGTAGAGACCGCGCGAGCGCCATATCGGCAATTTGCTGTTTAGCTGTAAGGGCATGGCCGCCACGGTCCATGCCCTTTTGTTTCAAGACGCCGCCATCATGCTAAGGAGGCAACCATGACAACTTCGCCTTTGGCAAACCCCACGGCCACCAGGGAGCTGCTAGAGGAGTTTGGCCTTGCGACTAAGCATCGCCTGGGCCAAAACTTCCTGATCGACAACCATGTGATCGAACGTATCTGTGAGCTCGCTGAGCTTGCGGGCGATGAGCGCGTGCTCGAGGTCGGCCCGGGTTGCGGCACACTGACGTTGGCCCTGCTGCAGGAGGCGGCGTGCGTTACGTCGATTGAGGCAGATCCCGAGCTTGAGCCGGTGCTTGACGCCCACGCCGCCGACTATGCCAACTTCCGCTTTATCATGGGCGATGCGCTCAAGGTGACGCCGGAGCAGATTGAGCAGGCCGCCGGTAGTGAACCCACGGTGTTTGTCGCGAATCTGCCCTATAACGTGGCGGCGACGATCATCCTTCAGTTCTTCCAGACGATGCCCGCGCTTAAGCGCGCTGTCGTCATGGTGCAAAAGGAGGTTGCAGATCGTATTGGCGTAACGCCGGGCAACAAGACCTATGGCGGCTACACGGCAAAGCTCGGTCTGTATGCGCAGGTGACGGGGCGCTTTGAGGTGCCGCCGCGCTGCTTTATGCCGGCACCGCATGTGGATTCTGCCGTGGTGCGCATCGACCGTGTTGACGGCGTGGTGCCCGAGGGGCTCGATCGCGAGTTTGTGGCCCGCGTGATTGACGCTGCATTTGCTCAGCGTCGCAAGACCATCCGCAATTCCATGAGCGCCAACGGTTTTGCTAAGGACGTGCTCGACGCCGCCTTTGAGGCCTGCGGTATCGCACCTACCACGCGCGCCGAGACGCTCGATGTTGCCGACTTTGTCCGCCTGGCTCAGGAGCTTTCCCATGACGCCTAATGTCGAACGCGTGACGTTTACCAAGAAAAAGAAGACGGTTGCTTGTCCCGTGCCCTTGGCGCCGCTTGCCGATACGCACGCGCACCTGCTTTCGTTTTGGGGCAAAGAAGTGCCCGAGACGCTCGTGCGCGCCAAAGCTGCGGGCGTCGACCTGTTGGTGACGATGTTCGACCCCATCGCTGACAAACGCAGCGTGGCGGACTATAGCGACTGGCTGGTGCGCGAGATTCTTCCGATGCAGGATATTCCGCAGATCAAGTATCTTGCCGGCGTGCATCCGTATGGCGCGCCGGACTATACCGACGACGTTCATGCACAGGTCGTTGCGGCACTTGATGACCCCTTATGCGCCGGTATTGGCGAAATCGGCCTGGACTATCACATGGACTATGACGACGATATCGCGCCGGCACCCCATAACGTGCAGATTGATTGCATGGCGCGCCAGCTCGAGCTTGCCGTGCGCCGCAATGTGCCGGTGGAGCTGCACCTGCGTCACGAGGACTCGGATGGGGAGCGCACCTCGCACGTTGATGCGTACAACGTGCTTCGTGAGGTGGGCGTGCCCCAGGTCGGTTGTGTGCTGCACTGCTTTGGCGAGGACCGCGCCACGATGGAGCGCTTTGTGGAGCTGGGCTGCTATATCGCCTATGGTGGTGCGGCTACCTTTAAGCGCAACGACGACGTGCGCGAGGCATTCGCGGCAACCCCACTCGATCGAATTTTGTTCGAGACGGATTGCCCGTATATGGCTCCGGAGCCCATCCGCGGTCTTGAATGCGAGCCCGCAATGATCTCCATTACGGCAAACACGCTGGTCAACGACCGTGTCGATCGTACCGGCGAGGATGCTGAGGCAATCGCGCGAGCAGCTTGGGAAAATGCCTGCAAACTTTTTCAAAAATAGTTCTTGCGTTCGCGATGGCGCTCCGTTATTCTAATTTCTGCACGCGGGCGTGGCGGAATTGGCAGACGCGTACGGTTCAGGTCCGTATGGGGGCAACCCCATGAAGGTTCAAGTCCTTTCGCCCGCACCATTGATTGAAAAGCTCCCAGCAATGGGGGCTTTTTTGTTTTGGGCCCATCGCGGGGACTTGAACCTGCGAAGGAGCGAGCGCCAAGAAAACGCGGAGCGTTTTTAGCGAGCTGGCGAGGACGCCGGCAGGCGGCCGAAGCCGGTGCGAATCCGCGAAGCGGATACGCGGACGTCCTTTTGCTTGCACCATTGATTGAAAGAGCTCCCAGCAATGGGAGCTTTTTTGTTATGGGCCTCTTGTTGATGTCACGTTGCTGCTTCGTGCGGGTATCCTAGTGCCAACGTGTGCCTATCAGAGGAGAGACCATGCTGTTGTCCGGTATCATCGCCGCCCTTACCAGCCTTTTGATTCCCATCATCATCCTGTTGCTGCTGCTTCCTAACGCCTGCTATGTCGTTGAACAACAGCATGCCGTGATCATCGAGCGTCTGGGCAAGTTTAACCGCATCGTTAACGCGGGCTTCCACATGAAGGTGCCCGTGATCGACCGCAAGGCCGCCACGGTGAGTCTGCGCACCATGAAAAACGGTTTTGGCATCGACGTTAAGACCCAGGACAACGTGACCATCGGCCTTGAGGTCTCTGCTCAGTACCACGTGAGCTATGACATGGGCGCCGGCCCGGCAGATTCGGGTATCTACAAGAGCTACTACATGCTGCAGGAGCCCGTCGACCAGATGCGTGACTTCATCACCGACGCCCTGCGCTCTTCGATCCCCGTCTACACACTCGATGAGGTCTTTGCCAAGAAGGATGACATCGCCAAGGATGTCAACGCTACCGTTTCCGAGCAGATGGCCGCCTACGGCTTCACCCTCGTGTCGACGCTCATCACCAAAATCGCACTGCCGACCGAGGTTGAGAACTCCATGAACGACATCAACGCTGCCCAGCGCAAGCGCGCTGCGGCACAGGAGCTCGCTGAGGCCGACCGCATCAAGCGCGTCACCGAGGCGACCGCCGAGGCCGAGGCAATGGAAAAGGCGGGCGAGGGCATCGCCAACCAGCGCAAGGCCATCGCGCTGGGTATCAAAGATTCGCTCGAGATCATCCAAGAGACGGGTGTCGGCAATGACGAGGCCAACCAACTGTTCATGTTTACGCAGTGGTCCGAGATGATGACGGAGTTCGCTCGCACGGGTAAAACCTCGACGGTCGTGCTGCCGAGCGACTTTTCGCAGTCGGCCTCGATGTTCGAGCAGATGCTGACCGCCAGCAAAGTTCAAAACGATTCGAAGGAGTAGACGCGCGTGAAATACACCGTCGTTTGCGTCGGTAAGCTCAAGGAGCGCTTTTGGAAGGACGCGTGCGCTGAGTACACCAAGCGCCTAGGTGCCTATGCCAAGGTTGATATCCGCGAGGTGGCCGATATCGACCCGGCTAAGGCGGGCGGCGTGGATGCCGCGCGCGACAAGGAGGGGGCGGCAATTCTTGCTGCATTGCCGTCTCGAGCGCATGTGATCCTGCTGGCTATCGAGGGCAAGGAGCGTTCGAGCGAGGAGCTCTCGGCACGGCTCGACGATCTTATGCTCCGAGGCAGCAGCGACATTGCCTTTGTAATCGGCGGTTCGGACGGCGTGAGTGATGAGGTACGCGCCCGCGCCGACGAGATGCTCAGCTTTGGACGCATTACCTTGCCGCATAACCTGGCGCGTGTGGTGCTGCTAGAGCAGATTTACCGTGCCTGCAAGATCAGCCGTGGCGAGCCGTATCACAAATAGGTCGGCAATACGAAACAATGGCGTGGGACAATACCTTTCGTTTTGAGGAATGTGTCTGAAAGGACTATGAGATATGAAGATTGGATTTGTCGGTTTTGGCAATATGGCGAGCGCTATGGCCGATGGCTGGATCGCTGCCGGTGTAGCTGCGAGCGACATGTGCGCCTGCGCGGGTCGCTACGACGCACTGGTTGAGCGCTGCGAGGCGCGCGGCATGGTCGCCTGCCACGATGCCGCCGAGGTTGTCGCCGCATCCGATATCGTGGTCGCTGCGGTCAAACCGTATATGATCGAGAAGATATTCGCCCCGCTCAAGGATGCTCTTGCCAAAAAGGTCGTTCTGTCGGTTGCCTGGACCTGGGACAGTGCCAAGTGGGAGCAGGTCCTGCCGGGCGTCGCGCATATCTCGACGGTGCCCAACACGCCGGTTTCGGTGGGCGAGGGCGTCATCGCTTGCGAGAAGTCCTCTACGCTCAACGGCGAGCAGCGTGCTGTTGTGCTCGACCTGCTCGGTAAGCTTGGCGCTGTCGTCGAACTCGATACGAGCCTGCTGTTTGTGGGCGGCACGGTGGGTGGTTGCGCTCCGGCATTTGTCGCCATGGCAATCGAGGCCCTGGGCGATGCAGCGGTCAAGCACGGTATCCCGCGTGCCGATGCCTATCGCATTGTGAGCCAGATGGTGTTGGGTACGGCAAAGCTGCAGCTTGCAACTGGCCAGCATCCTGCGGCGATGAAGGATGCCGTATGCTCGCCCGGCGGTGCCACCATCAAGGGCGTCATCGCGCTCGAGGATGCCGGCATGCGCAGCGCCCTGGTCAAGGCCATCGACGCAACTCTCCAATAAAACCGACCAAAAAAGACAGGTTTATTTTGGCAGGTTTTCCTGCGGTTTTGTCACATGTACGAAAAGCGCCCCGCAACTGGCTCAATTCCAGTTGCGGGGCGCTTGCATTTGCCCAGATAAAACCGACCAAAATAAACCTGTCCCTTTTTGGCAGGTTAGTCCCAGAAGCTGTCTTCCTCATCCTCGGACTTGGGCCCGCGGTCGACGTACATCTTATGGGTGCGCTTCTCCATTACAAAGGCAAGAATCGCAAATAACAGGATGCCGCCGGCGAAAAGGATGGCAAAACCGGTGCGGGTGCCAAACAAAAAGGAAAAAACTGCGTCCATTGGGTGCCTTCTTGCGTAGTTGAGTTGGGTCGTAAACGCTCATAAGTATATACTTGCCCATACATGTACAAGGTTGCAACCTAAATGGAATGTATATCGCCGGAGGATCTAATGCTTGATATCAAGTTTGTTCGCGAGAACCCCGATGCCATCGATGTCGCCATGGCTAACCGCCAGACGTCTTGGGATCGCGAGAAGTTCTTTGAGCTCGACGACGAGCGCCGTGCCGTCATCACCGAGGTCGAGGAGCTCCAGGCTACGCGCAATGCCGAGTCCAAGAAGATCGGCGCCCTGATGAAGGAGGGCAAGAAGGACGAGGCCGAGGCCGCCAAGGAGGCCGTGCGCGCCGTCAACGAGAAGATTGACGGTCTGGCCGAGCGCCGCACTGCTCTCGAGCAGGAGCAGTACGACTTCATGGCTCACCTGCCCAACATTCCTTGCGAGGCCACGCCGTACGGCAAGGACGAGGACGAGAACATTGAGCGCCGTCGTTGGGGCACCCCGCGCGAGTTCGACTTCGACTTTAAGCCGCACTGGGATCTGGGCACCGATCTGGACATCCTCGACTTCGAGCGTGGCAATAAGCTCTCCGGCAGCCGCTTTACCGTTCTCGGTGGCGCCGGCGCCCGCCTGGAGCGCGCCCTTATCAACTTCTTCCTCGATACGCACACCAGCCGTGGTTTTAAGGAGTGGTGGCCGCCCATCGTCGTCAAGCGTCAGACCATGTTTGGCACGGGTCAGCTGCCCAAGTTCGAGGACGACGCCTATCACGTCTCGGGCGACAACTTCCTGATCCCCACCGCCGAGGTCGTGCTCACCAACCTGCACGCCGGCGAGGTCCTCGACGCCGACACCCTGCCGCGCCGCTACACCGCCTTCACCCCCTGCTTCCGCGAGGAGGCCGGTTCCGCCGGTCGCGACACCCGCGGCATCATCCGTCAGCACGAATTCGACAAGGTCGAGATGGTCAAGTTCGCTAAGCCGGAGGAGTCCGACGAGGAGCTCGAGAGCATGACCGCCGAGGCCGAGTACCTGCTGCAGCAGCTGGGCCTTCCGTATCGCGTGATTAGCCTGTGCACCGGCGACTTGGGCTTCTCTGCCCGTCAGACCTACGACGTCGAGGTCTGGCTGCCGAGCTACAACGCCTACAAGGAGATCAGCTCCTGCTCCAACTGCGGTGACTTCCAGGCTCGCCGCGCCAACATCAAGTATCGCGACCCCGAGAACTTCAAGGGTTCGCGCTACCTGCACACGCTCAACGGTTCCGGCCTGCCGGCCGGCCGCACCATGGCCGCCATTCTGGAGAACTACCAGAACGCCGATGGTACCATCACGATCCCCGAGGTTCTGCGTCCTTACATGGGCGGTCTCGAGAAGATCGAGCCGGTCGCGTAACTCGGCTGCATAGGGGATATGCAAGGGCGCTCCTTCGGGGGCGCCCTATTTCGTGCGCAGGTCCATACCATGCCGTGCGGACAGCTCAATAGAAAACACACGAACAACTGTTCTGTATACAGCCATCTACCTGCTATGCTTTTGCTAAATAAGAGCGAGAGAAAGGGGACGCGATGGAGCTGTTTGATGATCGGGTGGTTTTGTTTGAGAGCGACGAGGGCGGGGAGTACCTGCTTGTAACGTGTGAGCCGTCTGGCATGGGCGGCCTGGTGGTTCGGCAGACGAGTGAGGGTCCGTTGACGCAATGGTGCTTTGAGGAGTCGCCGCATGTGGTCGAGACCTTTGTGACGCACGAGGGACTTGTGGCGCTGGAGCACTTCTATGGAGTTGGGACTTCCAACCAGGTCGCGCGCATGTTGAGCATCTCGTTTGCCGATTATGATTGCGCCCAGCGGGTGAGATCGCTCCTGAGGGAACTTGATGCTAAGTTTGACGTGATCGAAAAGCCAATCGATCGTACGGGGAACAGCGGTATATGCGGAGCAGCATGACAAAACTGCGTTCCACAAAAAAGTTTGAGATTGTGCTTGACTCCAATAAGCTAAAGTGGTTTTATATGTCTTGCGCTGCGGCGTTACCTCAGCTGGATAGAGGGTCTGACTACGAATCAGAACGTCATAGGTTCGAATCCTATACGCCGCACCATTTGAGATTAAAGCTCCCGGCAACGGGGGCTTTTCTTTTACGCCAGCTTGAGTGCTTTCGTCCAAAGGGACGATTTCCTGTCGACTCGTGTAAGATTCCGAGTAGATGTCGCGACTTATTCGCGACCACTCCTTCTTCAAACGACCGATCAGGGTGATATTTCGTGGCAGAGCGTCCGACATACAAGCTCAGGTTTCTCGATCCTAAGAAGCGCTTTCCGGCGATGCCCGAGCAGCCTGCGGGACGCTCATATGGCGTGGTCTGGAAACTCTTTGGCGAGGATCAGCATGAATCTTGTTATGTCGTCGAATTCGTTGGCAAAAGTCATGTGTCGCTTTTGGGCTACGTAAGCGTTTCGGGTGAGGTGTACAAGGTGGACCGCCCCGTCAGCGAGGCTCCGCTGCCCAACGATCCCGACATGGAACTGGTCCTTGACGAGTCGGATTCCAGTATTGGTGAGATTATGGTAAGGAAAGCCAACGGTGCAATGCGCGCGTGTGCGCAAACTGCCGGCTCTCCCGAAGGCCCCATGCGCGAGCAGTCCGACCACGAGACATGGAATTCGACCCGCGCCCTTCCTTACGGTGAGTTCATGGCTTCGATGTTCTTGCGCTACGTGATATTTGCCAACTCCGAAAGCGCTATTGTGAACACAGCGGACGCCGGCGGACTCGACGAGGGTATGCAAAACGTTGTCGACAAGATCAAGCTCGTAAAGTTGCCCGAGCCGGTCGAGGTGTTTTTGGGCTTTAACACGGCACCGCTCCCCGATGCTATCGAGACGCTGCTTTACCGCGTTGACCATGCCGAGAATCCGAGCGGTATCGAGCGCTATGCCGCCGCCCTTATGAGCGAAATTGACTTGCCCCGCCTGCGCACCATCGCTGCTAAGTCCGAGATGAGCCTGGCTCGCATTGATCGCTCAAAGATTTTCTATCTCAATTTTGATCGTAGCCTGTTGGACCAGGACGAGATTGACATGCTGCTTGCCATCGAGTGCCGTCTCAACCGCCTCTCCGGCATCCTTGAGCGCATCGGGGCCGGATTGGCTCCTGCGGCATCCTCGCCGAGCCTTGAGGGCTGCGCGCTCTTTGATGCGTGGCATATCGCCAAGACGACCAACGATGTTCCCCGACTGCTCGATACGGCTTCGAGCGATAACCCGTGGGCCAAGCCGGGAACGGTTTCGTGCCAGCCGGGCGGCGAGTGGGACGTGCGCACCCGTTTTGCGCGAATCGTTGAGGCGCTCAACGTGGTCACGCGGCTCGACTATACCTATCGGGCAAACGTTGCCGAGGGGATTATGCTCGTTCGGTTTGGGCAGTCTGTCGTTGATGCCATGCTGCAACGTGAATACGACGCTCAGGATGACGCCTGGCGCGAGCTGGACGAGGACACGCGCGCGATCTGGGCCGCGGAGCACGATGCGCGCGTGGCACTCACGCTTGCGGCAGCGTGTTTTGCCGCGGGCACCTGCATCACGCGCTGCTATGTGCAGATTGCTGCTCCCGACAGTGAGCAGGGCGAGCGCGTTGTTGCAACGTATTTCTTTGGGCGCGCGGCCTATCTGGCCGATTGCGTGCCTGTCGCCAAGGATCTTGAGAGCATGGACATGGACGATATGCCGTGCAAGCGTGTGCTTGAGGCGTATGAGTCAACCGCTCCGGAGACGATTGAGCCTGCGGAGGTTCATGCTCGTCCGCGTGATGACCATCGCACGCTGCCGCCGGCGCTGCGCGATCTGCTGCTTGCCGATACGGCTGACGAGTTGGAGGTCATGGAAGAGGACGATGACTCATACGTGGCCCGTGTTGTTGAATTGCGCGAGCAGGCAAAAGTAGACCGTACAGGTGCTTTTGAAGGCTTTTCCCGTCTTGTCGAGGAGTTGGAGGCTAAGTGCACTGTCGCCGAGCTTTTGGCGACAGGTCCGGTTCAAACGCAGTTTTGCGATAACCAGCTGGTGCGCATGGTGCTACCGGTGTTGGAAGAAGACCGCTCTGTGCGAATCCTTCGTGCGCCCGATGCGCTGTACTTTGCCCAGCACGAGATCTGCAGCTTTTATGCCGAGCAAGAGGACTTTGAACGAGCGCTGCCCGAGGTGCGCCATCTTTACGATCTGGCGCGCTCGTCCATGCAATCGCACTTTGCGCTCATCAACGTGCTTGCGCGTCTGGAGCGCTTTGACGAGATTATCGAGGTGGCGCGCCACGGCCTACGTATTGCCAGCGATCGTTCTGCAATTGGCTACCTGTTCTATCGCTTGGCGTTTGCCTATTGGAATTGCGATCAGCTCGACCTGGCGCTGGCTTGTTACCGTCTGGTGCCGCGCGGCGAGGAGTCGGGCAGCAGCGCGCTGGAAGAAATGCAGGGCCTTATGAACGAGATGGGCGTCAGCGAGCCTCCGACGTTCGAGGAGGCGGTCGAGACCATCCGCAAGGCTGGACTTGAGCTGCCGCCAGTGTCCGCCGTGACGAATCAGCTGGCAGATGCCGCTGTGCAACTGGTCGACAACGGCTTCTTTTTCCTGGCGCGCGGTTGCATCTTCCAAATGTGGCGTACCATGGGTAACGACGAGCTCGGCTCCCTCAACCGCTCGCTGGGGTAGGGGCGATATAGAGGGGCCGCACCGCGCTATTTGTATCGGCGCGGGCGGGAGGACCCGGCAGGATTGGTAAGGCATAAAGCCGCCGAGCCTGCTAAAACTGTTAAACTCTGCTAAAGTTGCTAAACTTTGTTAAAGTTGTTAAAACTAGCAGAGGAGGGCAGAATGACGAAAGCTGTTAACCCCTTTAAGCCAACGGCGGGCATGAATCCGCCTGAGCTTATCGGACGGGACACTGTTTTGGATGACTTTGCCGAGGCTCTTGAGAATGGTCCTGGTGCCCCCGATCGACTCATGCGCATCTCGGGCGTCCGAGGCACAGGTAAAACGGTGCTCCTTAATGCATTGGGTGACCTTGCACGCAAAAAAGGATTCGAGGTCGTTGACGTTGCCTCCAATGCTGGTTTTTGCAATAGAATCCTCGAGGCTCTGCAGCGAAACGTTCGTCTTGAATCAATCTCGATTTCCCCATCGATTTTAGGGGTCAGCCTTGGCTCCATGGAGATGTCGAAGTCGGCCTCTCATCTGGGCGAGGCGATGTACGATGCTGCGAAGCGCGGTGGTCTGCTCATTACGCTCGACGAGATCCAGGATGCCTCAACTGAGGAAATGCGCGAGCTAGGCAATGAGATGCAGCTCTTGATCCGCCAAGGAGCGAATGTCGCTTTCGCTTTCGCCGGGCTGCCGACATCGGTAGATGGCGTGGTGGTGGATGATACGTTGACGTTCCTTCAGCGAGCCAAACATGTTGAACTTACTCGGCTTTCCGATTTTGAAGTTGGCGGATCGTTTGAGGATACGATGAGACGAGCGGGCAAGGAGCTCGACAAAGGTGCCGCTGAGCTATTAACAAAAGCTTCGGCAGGCTATCCCTTTATGGTCCAGCTGGTCGGATATTACGCTTGGCAGGTTGCTGCGCGCAGTGGGGCGGAGAGCGTGAGCGAAGAGGCGGCTCGTAAGGGTATCCAGGCGGCTCTTGATAGCTTTAATGCTATGGTGATTGCCCCAGCGCTGCGCAGGGTGTCGGAACGGCAGTTTCAGTATCTCGCGGCGATGGCTCAATGCGAGGGCGTCGATATCGCCAACGGCGATATCGCCAAGAAGATGGGTTTGTCGGCGAACAAAGTTGGGTCATATCGCAAGCGTCTGATCGATGCGGGGTTGATTGAGCCCGCGGGCTATGGCTGTGTTTCGTTTGCAATTCCGTACATGCGCGATTATCTGTTGGAGACCGTTCGAGAGGACTAATAAAGAATGGGCTGTCCGCGCTGTCGCTGGGGCCGTCCTTGTATCTTTGTCTCAACCTGTAACATCTGGAGGGGATTACGGCCTGCAGATGTTACAGGTTGAGATGATTGACTGAGACGTTTACTGGTAAAAGAGAGGTAAAAGAGGAAACGCCTCAAAATTCCCCTTGCCCAACTTCGGCTGTTTGGTTACTATAGAACGGCTGTTACGGAGAGCTGACCGAGAGGCCGAAGGTGCTCGCCTGCTAAGCGAGTATGCCCCAAAAGGGCATCTGGGGTTCGAATCCCCAGCTCTCCGCCAGTATGACTTTGAAGAAGGGTCCCATTTGGGGCCCTTTTTTATTATCAAGAATGGCGGCTGGGGATTCGAACCCTCAAAAAGGAGGCATCCTTTCGGACGCCTCCTTTCAGTGGACTTATTATTCTTGCGCCCTACATCTCAGGAGCCTTGGCGACGGTCTCGCTTTCTGCCGTGAGTGGGCGGTTGTCGATGCGGCGGCCCAGGCGGTCGAGCTTCACAAGGAGCCATTCAATGGGATTCGGCCCTGTGCCTTCCTCGTCGGCAACCAGGTCCATGACGGCGACCTTGGTGCCGTCCTGCTTGAGCGTAACGCTGCCTACCTTGTCGCCAACATGCACCGTGCCCGAGAGGTCATCGTAGCTAACTTTTTCGGTCACTTCGCCGGCGAGTGAGAACACCGTTGCCTGTGCGGCGGGGTCGGCGAGCGTGGCGTCGATCGTCTTGTCCGTCCAATCTGTCTGGCTAATGCGTGCCATAAGCGGGTTGCCGTTGGCGGTCTTTTCCTGCGTGTTGGCGATTGCGACCGTCACCTTGTGGTCGTAGTACCAGTTGGCAAGGGTGGCGGTATCGGTAAAGCGCTGGTCGGTGGTGGTGGAGTTCAAAATAACGGTGTAGATCTCGTCGCCATCGCGGTTGTAGGCGCTCGCAAAGCAATAGCCCGCGTCGTCGGTGGTGCCGGTCTTGCCGCCGATGTTGCCATCTTGGCCCAGCAAATAGTTATGCGTGTCCATGGAATGCGAATGGTCGGTGCCGTCGGCGCCCGTGACCTCGATCCAGGAATCCTCGCTCGCTACGACCTCGCGGATCGTGTCGTTTTTCATGGCCTCCTGCATCATCAGCGCTACGTCGTGTGCGGTTGAGTGCATATTGCCAGCCCACTCATCAAAGTCCAGACCATGCGGGTTTTCGAAAAGCGTACCGGTGCAGCCGAGCTTCTTAGCGCGCTCGTTCATGGCCTTCACAAATGTGGCCTCGGCGTCTTTGGTCTTAGGGTCGATCTTCTTGCCCACATATTCGGCGAGCACGATGGCGGCGTCGTTGCCCGAGGGAATCATCAGGCCGCGCAGTGCCTGCTCCACGGTAAGCTCGTCGCCTTCGAGCAAGCCGGCGGTCGAATTACCCACGGTGGCTGCGGCGTTGCTCACCGTGACTTTCTCGTCCATCTCGCAATTCTCGACGGTTAGGATTGCGGTCATGACCTTGGTGATCGAGGCGATCTTGACCTGCTCATCGGCGCCGCGCCCATAGTAGACGGTGCCGTCTTTGCCCATGACGAGGGCATTGGTCGCATCGATATCGGGCAGGTTTTCGGCCGTGATGCCGCGCGCATCGGCGGTTTTGCCGCAAACATTGTCGGTCGTGAGCACTTGGGCGCCGGCGACGGTGGGCGCGCCAGCGGCAAGGGCGATAGCGCAGACAAAGCCGGCGGCAAGCTGGGCTGAGCGCTTTGCAAAAGAGGTGAGGGACTTCACGGATTTCGCTTTCGACGGGATGGTCTCTTCTGGAACTAGAGTATATCGTTTGCCGGCGTCGGCGATCATCGCGTGCGCGCGTGGCCCACATCCGCACCCGAACGGGCACAAGGGTGCTTAAGGCCGACTTAATCACCCACGCTTGTTGTGTGTGGCGTGCGTCGCCTCAGGCATAATGGAGCGCGAGAGGAGCACGCATGAACGAGCGCATTTTGGTAGTTGATGACGAGAAGGCCATTGCCGACCTAGTTGGCATCTACCTTACAAAAGAAGGCTTTGACGTCCAGATTGCCTATAGCGGGGCTGATGCTGCCAAGGCAATCTTGGAGCAGGAGTTCGATCTGGCGCTGCTGGATGTCATGCTGCCCGATATCGATGGCTTTGAGCTGCTGCGTACGATCCGTTCCAGCCATACCTATCCCGTGATCATGCTGACGGCGCGCGATGCCCAGCAAGACAAGATCGAGGGCCTTTCGCTTGGCGCGGACGATTACGTGGTTAAGCCGTTCCGTCCGCTGGAGCTCATCGCGCGCGTGCACGCTCAGCTTCGCCGCTACACCAGCTACGGTAGCCGTGCACAGGCGGCTGAGTCGCCGACCATTCAGCTCGACGGCTTGGAGATCAACCGCGATGCTCGTTCCGTGACAGTGGACGGTTCACCGGTTCGCCTCACGCCCACCGAGTATTCAATCTTGCTGTATCTGGTCGAGCATCGCGGCAGCGTGGTGGCCGTGGAGGACCTGTTCCGCGCGGTGTGGAACGAGGACTTTATGCCCGGCTCCAACAATACGGTGATGGTGCATATTCGCCACTTGCGTGAAAAGATCGGCGACGACGCACAAAAGCCACGCTTTATCAAAAACGTCTGGGGCGTCGGCTACATCATCGAATAACGCTTTTCGCTTGTGAGGATCTTGATATGACAAAAGACGATAGGCAAGCGTTCGAGGTGCCCGATCGGCTCTTTGAATACGTGAGGTCGGTCGTCGACAACCGCGCGCTTGCAACGGTGCTGCTCTTTTTGCTGAGCCTGCTGCTGATTGGCATCGATAACATCGTCGGAATCTTGGCGGTGCTGCTTGTCGGCTTTTTGCTGATCGATCGATTTGAGATCGTGTGCCGCTGCGTGGTGATTGGCGGCGCCGCGTGGGCCATGACGTTGGCGATTGGCGCCATGGCGCTCGGCGGCATCGAAGGGCCGGTGCTGTTCGATGCCGGCTTTGTATTCAACATGCTTGGCTTTGTGCTGGCGCTTGCCGCGTGCGTGCTGTTCTTGTGTGGCCGCGCCCTGTACTACCAGGGCTACGAGCAGGGCGAGCAGCATGCCGATTGTGTGCTGGCCGCTCGTATTCAAGATCGCCTGATCGATCACCCCGACACCTGGGATAACATCGACGGCGACTTCTTGGAGGTCGAGGGCGCCCTTAACCGCGTGCGTGACCGTGAGCGCAAGGTGCAGCAAGCTCTGCGTGACGAGTCGCATCGCAAGGACGATTTGGTCACGTACGATTTGGTCACGTACTTGGCACATGACCTACGCACCCCGCTTGCCAGTGTGGTGGGCTATCTTTCGCTGCTGCAAGAGGCTCCCGAGCTGCCGGTTGAGCAACGTGCGCACTTTACGGGCGTGGCGCTCGACAAGGCGCACCGGCTCGATACGCTCATCGAAGAGTTCTTCGATATCACGCGCTTTGACTTCCACGATATCGTGCTCACGCGCGGCTATGTTGATCTGGGGTTGCTGCTGGCTCAGGTGACTGACGAGTTCTATCCCATCCTCAACGAGCAGCATAAGGAAGTCCAAGTTGATATTCGCGAGGACCTGACGGTGCTCGTGGATGGCGACAAGATGGCTCGCGTGTTCAACAACATCATGAAAAACGCTATTGCCTATAGCTATGAGGGCTCGACCATCACGATCGAGGCCAGACGCCGGGACGGCGGTGGCGTGCGCGTGCGCTTTATCAATCAGGGCGATCCCATCCCTGAGGCAAAGCTCAAGGTGATCTTTGAGAAGTTCTATCGCCTGGATGCGGCGCGTGCGACCAATCGCGGCGGCGCTGGACTGGGGCTTGCCATCGCCAAGGAGATCGTATGCGCGCACGGCGGTACCGTTGCATGTGAATCGACGCCCGAACACACGATATTCACCATCGAGCTGCCCGCCGCATAGCCAGTGTGCCCTTACAAACACTTGACAATGCGCTCACGTGCATATGAGCCGCGATTCCTACTATCGATACTGCTGAATTGATATCGATGTGGAGGTATGCGGTATGACGGCTGCTGCGGCTGTGGAGCCCACGGAGCTTGAAGAACTCATGAAAGCGCAGGCCGAGGCCGCGCACGAGCGCGAGGTTGGGGATGCGACTCGCCCCACGGCAGAGGATCTTGCCGCCTCGCCGACGCGAATCGATGTTGAGGGCCTCGACCTGTTCTATGGCGACCACCATGCGCTCAAGGACGTGAATATCAAGATCCGCGACAAGCAGATTACCTCGTTCATCGGGCCTTCGGGCTGCGGAAAGTCCACGTTGCAGCGCTGCTTTAACCGCATGAACGACGGCATCAAGGACTGCCGAATCGAGGGCAAGATTGCGCTCGATGGTCAAGATATCCTGGGCGACTACGACATCTGCCGCCTTCGCCAGCGCGTGGGCATGGTGTTCCAGCGCCCCAACCCGTTTCCCATGAGCATCTACGACAACGTCGCCTATGGGCCGCGCGGTATGGGTGTGCGCGATCGCGTCGTGCTCGACGAGCTGGTCGAAGACTCCCTGCGACGCGCCGCCCTGTGGGACGAGGCCAAGGACAAGCTCAAAGAGTCGGGTCTGGGTCTTTCGGGCGGCCAGCAGCAGCGTCTGTGCATCGCCCGCGCACTTGCCGTGCAGCCCGACATTCTGCTGATGGACGAGCCGACCTCGGCACTCGACCCTGTGTCGACGCTGGTGGTGGAGCAGCTGGCCTGCGAGCTCAAAGAGACCTGCACGCTCGTGGTCGTTACGCACAATATGCAGCAGGCGGCGCGTATCTCCGATTCGGTCGCATTCTTTTTGCTGGGTGAGCTGGTGGAGCACGCGCCCACCGCGCAACTCTTCAAGAATCCGACCGATCCGCGCACGGCGGATTATTTGACGGGGCGTTTTGGCTGATACCATCTAGTAAAGGTACCTTTAGGGTTAAGATGCGGTCATGCCGGCCGCAAAGGGGTTCAACATGATCTATTACGTCGAGGACGATGACAACATCAGGGATTTGACGGTCTATGCGCTGCGCAAGCAGGGGATTGAGGCCGAAGGCTTTTCGTGCGACGGTGAGTTTAAGGCTGCCGTGGCGCGACGGGTACCCGATGCCGTCCTGCTCGACATCATGCTGCCCGATACCGATGGCTTGGCGATTATGCGTCGACTGCGTGCCGATCGCCTGACGGCGACGGTGCCCATCATGATGCTTACCGCCAAGGATACCGAGCTCGACAAGGTGATGGCGCTCGATGGCGGTGCCGACGATTACCTGACTAAGCCGTTTTCGCTCATGGAGCTCGCCAGCCGCTGCCGCGCACTGCTGCGTCGCGGCGGCATGGTCAAACAGGCAAGCGATGTGCTCAGCGTGGGCGACATTGTGCTCTCGCCCAGCCATCGTGAGGTGACTGTTGCCGGCGAGTCGCTTAAGCTCACCCTGCGCGAGTTCGACCTGCTCGAGTACCTCATGCGCAAGCCCGGCGTGGTCTTTACCCGCGAGTCGTTGCTGCAGAGCGTGTGGGGCTGGGACTTCGACGGCGGTTCGCGCACCGTTGACGTGCACGTGCAGACGCTTCGCCAAAAACTGGGCGAGCATGCCAGCGCCATCGAGACCGTGCGCGGCGTGGGCTACCGCTTGGCCGAGCCTTCTGCCGGTGATGGTGCCGAAGGTGACGACACCGCGGCCACCGCATCGGAGGAGTAACCCGTGGTCTTCGCCCCCCAGGGAAAACATACGCTGTCGCACCGCGTTTTTGTGACGATCTTTGTCTGCGCCATGGCGGTTATCGTGGCGTTTACGGTGCTGGGTGCGTTCTTTGTGCAAAACACCTTGGCGGATGCCACGAGTGCCAACCTGGCGCAAGAAACCGAGCTCATTGCTGCCGCCCTCGACGAGCAGCAGGAGCCCATCCCGTTCTTGCGTAGCCTCGATCGAGAGGACTTGCGCATCACGCTGATTAACAAGGATGGATCGGTTGCCTACGACAACGAGGCGTCGCCTTCCACACTGCCCAACCATGGCGATCGTCCCGAGGTCATCGAGGCCTTTGAGAGTGGTTCGGGTTCCGCGGAGCGCGCAAGCTCTACGCTCGACGAGATTATGCTGTATCGCGCCGTCGCCCTTGATAACGGCCAGGTTGTCCGCTTGGCGCAGGCCCAGCCTGGCGTTGCGGCGATTTTGCTGTCGATGGTGGCGCCGATGCTGCTTATCGCAGCAGCGGGTGCGGTACTCTCGTTTTTTATGGCGCGCCGCGAGTCCCGTGCCATCATCGCGCCTTTGCAAGAGGTGGATTTGGACCACCCACGCCGTAGCTATGAGCACGCCTATGCCGAGATGGTCCCCATGCTTGAGCGTATTGAGTCGCAGCGCCAGGAGCTCAAGCGCCAAATGGCGGTGCTGGCGGACAACGACCGTATGCGCCGCGAGTTCACGGCGAATATCACCCATGAGCTCAAGACGCCGCTTACGGCGATTTCGGGCTATGCCGAGCTCATCGCAAACGGCATGGTCGAGGGCGAGGGCGACCTGCGCAACTTTGGCGGTCGCATCTATCGTGAGGCGGGCCGCTTGGCAGCGCTTGTCAACGATATCCTTACGCTGTCTAACTTGGACGAGGCCGAGCGTGCAACTGAGGGCGAGGCGGTGCCCATTGGTTCCACGGAGCCTATTGAGCTCTCGCGTGCCATCTACGCGGTTGAGCAGCGTCTTGAACAGGTCGCCCGTCAGGCGAATGTGACGATAAGTCATGAGACCAAGCCTGTGGTCATCGAAGGCGTGTCGCGCTTGATTGACGAGCTCATCTATAATCTGGCAAGCAACGCCATCCGCTACAATCGACCCGGCGGTGCGGTTACGCTGCAGTGCGGCACCAACGACGAAGGCCATCCGTTCCTTGCGGTCGCCGACACGGGAATCGGTATCGCGCCTGAAGAACAGGGCAAGGTATTTGAACGATTCTATCGCGTGGACAAGAGTAGGTCCAAGGCACGCGGCGGAACCGGTCTGGGGCTTGCCATTGTCAAGCATGCGGCCCTGTATCATCACGCCACGCTCGATCTGTCGAGCGAGTTGGGCGTGGGAACCACCATTACGGTGACGTTTCCCATACAGCAGGACGAGCCATTCGCATAGCGATACAACATAGATATTGATGTAGACGCCGCATTTGACTTTCGGGTGCGGCGTTGTTGTGCAATTTTACGATTGCTTCCGACATTTTTACAGGAGAGCCTGTTTCTTATGTATAGAGTTTGGTCTCGGCAAAAAGATGCGATAACATACGGGCAGTTTTGTCAATACGAACTGGGGAAATGAAAGGCAAGCTGCATGACCCTTCTCGAACTGTTCCAGCTGCTCAAAAAGCACCTTCAGCTGGTCATCACCCTTCCGGTGGTCTGCGCGATCGCCATGGGCATCGTGTCCTTTGTTGCGATGGACAACACCTATACCGCGACGACGAGCATGTACATTCTCGCCAAGACCGACGATAGCGGTCAGATGAGCTACAACGATCTCTCGGCGAGCCAGATGCTTTCCAACGATATCGCCACGCTGCTGGATAGCGATAGCGTTAAGAGCGGCGCCGCCAAGGAACTGGGCCTCACCGATCTGGATGACTACAAGGTGTCTGTTTCCTCCGAGACCACCACGCGTGTCATTACGCTTTCGGTTACCGGCACCGATGCCAAGGAGACGGCTAAGGTCGCAAAGGCCATGGCCAGCTCGGTGAGCACGGTCGCTCAGAACGTCGGCGCTGCCCAGAGCATCAACGTTATCGACGAGGCTAAGACTCCCGAAGTCCCCAGCGGCCCCAAGCGCACGTTGTACGTTGCTGTCGCGTTCCTCGCCGGTATCTTTATCGCAGTTGCCTATGTCGTTTTGGCAGACATGCTCAATACCCGCATCCGCGGTGCCGAAGAGGCAGAAGAGCTCCTGGGCATTCCCGTTGTTGGCCGAATTCCGGCTATGAAAGGTGGTAAATAGGCATGGCTAAGGCAAAGAACACCGATAAGCTCGTTGTACAGAATGCCGCCAAGACCCTTCTGGCCAACATCCGCTTTGCGAGCGTGGACGACCCCATTCGTACCATTACCGTCACGTCCTCGATTCCCAACGAGGGCAAGTCTACGGTTTCCATTAACCTTGCTCAGGCAATCGCCACGAGCGGCAAGTCCGTGCTCCTGGTCGAGGCCGATATGCGCCGCAGGTCTCTTTCCGATATGCTCGGCGTTCGTTCGCGCGGCGGACTCTATGCGGTCCTTTCCGAGCAGATCTCCATTGACCAGGCGATTGTCGAGACGGGTCAGAAGAACTTCTACTTCCTCGATGCCGAGCCGCATATTCCCAATCCTGCCGACATCATCGTCTCTCACCGCTTTGCCAAGCTGGTAAAGGCACTGTCCGCCAAGTTCCAGTACGTCATCTTTGATGCTCCCCCGGTCGGCACCTTCATCGATGCTGCCGAGATCGCAAGTCTGACCGACGGTGCGCTTTTTGTCGTGCGTGAGGATTTCACCAAGCGCGAGGAGGCGCTCAACGCCATCGGTCAGCTTAAGAAGTCCGAGAAGGTCAAGCTCATTGGTACCGTTATGAACTACTGCGAGACCGAGACCAGCGAGTACTACTACTCCTACTACACCAAGGACGGTAAGAAGGTGAAGAAGGGCTCCGACGATCAGGGGACTTCCAAAAAGGGCATCTTCACCAACCGAGCAAACGTTTAGTTGATTAAGGCTGACCTATGCGTGACATTCATTGCCATATCTTGCCGGGTGTAGACGACGGCGCCGCCGATCTCGATGAGAGCTTGGCGATGCTCGAGGCTGCCAAGCGGGCCGGTGTAACCAGAATCGTTTGCACTCCTCACTGCCGTGATCCCTATTTTGATTACGACAAGATGTGGGATGCCTTTGAGCTGCTGCGTGATAACGCTGACGGCTTTCCGCTCCAGATGGGCTTCGAGGTCAACCATCGAAAGCTCGTTGAGCTTGGTATCGATGCCGCGGAGCACTTGCATTTCGATGGGACCAACGAGTTTCTGCTCGAGCTTTCGACGCATGCCGATGCGTATGCGTTTAGAGAGTACGAGAACACGATTTACGATTTGCAGTGCCGTGGCTACCAGGTGATCATCGCTCATCCTGAGCGCTATCGTGCGGTTCAAAAGGATGTAAGCGTGGCGGAGCGCCTGGTCGATATGGGCTGCAAGCTGCAGGCTTCGGCGGACTTTATTGCCGGCGGTCGCTTTGGTCGCGAGAAAAAGCCGGCACAGCGCCTGTTCGATCAGAACCTGTACAGCTTCATCGCGAGCGATGCCCATAACGTGGGTCATTACGACTGCCTGGCGAAGGCTCGCGCGAAGTTTAGCGTGCGCGGAGCTCATTTTCGCTAATATCTGTCCCTAACGTTCGCATTGAATGAAAGGGCAGCCATGGATATCCAACTTAAGACGGGATGCTTTGATGACGCGGCGTTGGTGCGCCGCGTCGTTTTTATGGACGAGCAGGGCTACGAGAATGAGTTCGACGCTATCGACGAGGATCCAAACTGCATTCATGTGACGCTCTATGTAGACGGCGAGCTTGCCGGTTGCTCGCGCGTGTTTCCCGAAGAGCTTGAGCGCGTGGCTGACGCAGGGGCCCCGGTGTTGCCGGCATGCGACATGGACGAAGGCGTTGCGGCGGGGGAGGCCTACATTATGGGGCGCGTCGCCGTGCTGCCGGCTATGCGTCGTCGCGGACTGGCGAGTGCGATCGTCGAGGCCAGTGCTTCGTGTGCACGCGATGCCGGCGCTAAGCTTATTAAGCTGCATGCGCAGGAATACGTGTTGCCGCTCTATGCAAAGGCGGGCTACACGCAAATTGCCCCGGTAGATCACGAAGACGAGGGCCAGCCCCATGTCTGGATGGCCAAGCGCGTAGATGGCAGATAGGGACGTTCCTTTTCTGCCGGCAGTCGGGGACACTCCTTGGCAATTGGCGCATCGGAGCGCTTAGACATACAGTTTTTCGATTCCGTATGTATATATGCGCGCTAATGGGTTATAAAATCTAAGTCTGAACATAGCAGGTCTGCGATGCGGCTCGGGCAACCGGGCCGTTTTTGCGGACGGGGGTAGCGCGAAAGGACTGCATATGCGTCAATTTAAGACCGAGAGCAAAAAACTGCTCGACCTCATGATCAACTCCATCTACACCAATAAGGAAATCTTCCTGCGCGAGCTTATCTCTAACGCGAGCGACGCCGTCGACAAGCTCAACTTTAAGAGCCTGCAGGATCCGAGCGTCAAGATCAACCAGGGCGACCTGGCCATTCGCGTCTCCTTTGATAAAGACGCCCGCACCATTACCATCTCGGATAACGGCATTGGCATGACCGCCGAGGAGCTCGAGCGCAATCTGGGCACCATCGCCCATTCCGGCTCCGAGGAGTTTAAGACCGAGAACGCCGAGCAGCAGGGCTCCGATGTCGACATCATCGGCCAGTTTGGCGTGGGCTTCTACTCTGCCTTTATGGTTGCCAGCCATGTGAAGGTCGTCAGCCGCGCCTATGGCGAGGATGTCGCCCATGTGTGGGAATCCGACGGTCTTGAGGGCTACACCATCGAGGACGGTGAGCGCGCCGAGCACGGTACCGATGTCATCCTGACGCTGCGCGAGAACGAGAAGCTCGATGCCGACGGCGAGGCCGAGACCTACGATCGCTTCCTGACCGAGTGGGGTCTCAAGAGCCTGATTCAGCAGTACAGCAACTATGTGCGCTACCCGATTCAGATGATGGTGTCCAAGAGCCGCCAGAAACCCAAGCCCGAGGACGCCGGCGACGATTACAAGCCCGAGTACGAGGACTACCAGGAGCTCGAGACCGTCAATTCCATGACACCGATCTGGAAGAAGCGCAGCTCCGATGTCGAGCAGAAGGACTACGACGAGTTCTACAAGTCCACGTTCCACGACTTTGACGATCCTGCGCGCACCATCAGCTTCCATGCCGAGGGCACGCTCGAGTACGATGCCCTGCTGTTTGTGCCGGGCCGCGCGCCGTTCGATCTGTACAGCAAGGATTACGAGAAGGGTCTGGCACTCTACAGCTCCAACGTTCTGATTATGGAGAAGTGCGACGACCTGCTGCCCGACTACTACAACTTTGTCCGCGGCGTCGTGGATTCCGCCGATGTGTCGCTCAACATCTCGCGTGAGACGCTGCAGCAGAACCGTCAGCTCAAGGCCATCGCCAAGCGTGTGGAAAAGAAGATCACCGCCGACCTTGAGGATATGCGTGACAACGACCGCGAGGCCTACGAGAAGTTCTTTGAGAACTTTGGCCGCGGTCTTAAGTACGGCATCTACTCGAGCTATGGCATGAAGGCCGATGAGCTCGCCGATCTGTTGCTGTTCTGGTCTGCCAAGGAACAGAAGATGATTACCCTGGCCGAGTATGCCAAGGGCATGCCCGAGGATCAGAAGGCCATCTACTACGCCGCCGGCGACTCGCGTGAGCGCTTGGCCAAGATGCCCGTGGTAAAGGGCGTGCTCGACCGCGGCTATGACGTGCTGCTGCTGACGCAGGACGTGGATGAGTTCACGTTCCAGGCTATGCGTGAGTACGTTGCCGCCGATATGCCCAAGATCTACGAGGACGATGCTGCCCGCGAGGCTGCCGAGAAGGCCGTGGCCGATGGCGCCGAGCCCGAGGTTGAGGATCGTCACCTGGAGCTCAAGAACGTCGCAACCGGTGATCTTGACCTGGCGACCGAGGACGAGAAAAAGGAGGCCGAGGACGCCACCAAGGAGAACGAGGACCTCTTTAGCGCTATGAAGGAGGCACTCGGTGACAAGGTCGAGAAAGTTGCCGTCTCCGCACGCCTGACCGATGCCCCCGCTTGCATCACCACCGAGGGCCCGCTATCGCTCGAGATGGAGAAGGTGCTCCAGAAGGGACCCGAGGGCGCGCCCGACGGCATGCCCAAGAGCCAGCGCGTGCTCGAGCTCAACGCCAAGCACCCGGTCTTTGACAAGCTTGTCTCTGCCCAGAAGGCAGGCGACGCCGACAAGATCAAGCAGTACTCCGGTCTGCTCTATGACCAGGCCCTGCTGGTCGAGGGCATCCTCCCCGAGGACCCCGTTGCCTTCGCCGCAGCTGTATGTGAACTAATGTAATTGGTTCCGCCGTTCTAACGAACGGCGGACCGGTCGACGCTGCGCGGGCGCCAGAGCGACAACTTGTCATTCAAAGAGGACGGCATGACCAGAAGGTCTATGCCGTCCTCTTTTCATGCCAATTTGTTCGCTCTGGCGCCCGCTCGCTGGCATTGCCAAAACGTCGACGTTACCGTGGTCCAAACTAGTCATTGGGGACGTTTTTGTTTGACTAGTCGTTTAAGAACGTCCCCGATGACTATTTGAATTGCTAATTTGTGCGGGTTGTGGTTTTGTGACCTGCTGAAATTTAGGATACTGTACAACTGTACGCTAACTCATCTTCGTAGTATATTGCTACCCGCAAAAGTCAATACCATTGTGCTCCGAGACGCTAAAGCGCCTACGTACAATGGTTGTCGATAGTACGATTCGATTTAACGACAGGATGGATGGTCCAAGCGTGAGTCTCGGCAGCAAACTATCCAATGCAAAGGTGTCCTTTGCGATCTTTAAGCGCGACATTAAGCGACTGCTTGTGAACCCCGTCGCCCTGGTGGTTACCCTAGGCGTGTGCGTTATTCCCTCGCTGTATGCCTGGTATAACATCGTGGCAAACTGGGATCCGTATGGAAACACCCAAGGCATCAAGATTGCTATCGCCAACAACGATCGAGGCACCCAAAACGACTTGGTGGGTGAGCTCAACGCTGGCGACAAAGTGGTCGACCAGCTCAAGGAGAATCATCAGTTGGGCTGGACGTTCGTCGACTCGACGGCCGATGCCAAGGAGGGCGTCGAGAGCGGCGAGTACTATGCCGCTATCGTGATTCCCAAGAACTTCTCGGATAACCTGGTTTCGATGCTCGACGGCAACTACCATCAGCCCAAGCTCACGTACTACGTCAATGAGAAAAAGAGCGCTATTGCACCCAAGGTTACCGACACCGGTGCAAACACCATCGAGCAGCAGATTAACTCGGAGTTCGTCTCCACGGTGGGTGAGACCGTTGCCAGTATTGCCAAGGATGCCGGAGTCGATTTAAAGGACAAGGCAACCCAGGCTCAGGATTCGTTGGCCGGTTCGGTATCAGAGGCTTCTGATACGTTGGGCGAAGTGCGCGATTCGATTGACGACATGAATGCCGCCATCGATAAGACGAGTGGTTCCATTGCCTCGGCAGATGCAGCACTTGCCGGTCTGCAGGGTCAGGCGCCGTCGCTGACGCAGGCGATCTCCCAGGGCAACGACCTGCTGGGCGAGGCTCGCGCCACGGCGGGTAACTCTGTCGCCTCGCTCTCCAAGGCGCTCTCGGAAGGCAGCCTTGCGCTCACCAAGACGTCAGCCTCCGCGAACGCTGCGATTGGCAAGCTGACGGGCACGATCACATCTACGACCACCCGCATCGACAACTCGCTCGAGTCTCTCCAGGCGACGATCGACCACAATAAGGCCGTTATCGGGCACTTGGAAATTCTCGTCAATGACACGTCGACAGGTTCCAAGGAAATTGACGCGCGCATTGTATCGACCATCGATTTGCTCCGCAAGCAGAATGAAAAGCTTCAGAGCATCAAGGACGGTCTGTCTGCACAGTCGAGCGCCATGGCGAATGACGCCGCGGCTGTCTCGGGTGCCAGCGACGCTATCAATAACGCAATCCAGACCGGTGCGACCAACCTTGGCCAGGCCCAGACGGACCTGGGTCAAAACGCGCTGCCGAAGGCCTCGAGCGCGCTTGATTCATTTGCCGCCGTCTCGGGTGATCTGACGGGAATCGTGTCTGGCCTCACGCCTACTATTGCAAGTGCGCGCGGTACACTTTCGCAACTCAACGCTACGCTCGGTCAGGCCAAGACCACGCTGTCCCAGACCGACGCCTCGCTTGCCAAGGTCCAGGACAAGCTCGCCACCGCCGCCAACGACATCGCGGCGCTGCAGACCTCCGAGTCCATGGGCGAGCTGGCCGACCTGATGGGCGTCGACGTCGATGACGTTGCTGACTTCATGGCATCTCCGGTCGAGCTGACCTCCAAGTCGATCTATCCGGTTAAGAGCTTCGGCTCGGGCATTGCTCCTTTCTACACCAATCTGGCGCTTTGGGTGGGCGGCTACGTGCTCATCGCCATTTACAAGCTCGAGGTCGATCGCGAAGGCGTTGGCAGCTTTACCGCGCGTCAGGGCTACTTTGGCCGCTGGTTGCTCCTGGTGATCCTGGGCGCGTTGCAGGCCATTATCGTTACGGTGGGAGATCTTGTCATTGGTGTACAGTGCGTCAGTCCGCTCCTATTTGTGCTGGGCGGCATCGCCATCTCATTTACGTACGTCAACATCATTTACGCGTTGTCCACTACGTTTAAGCATATCGGCAAGGCAATTGGCGTCATTCTTGTCATCGTGCAGATCCCGGGTTCGTCGGGCATGTACCCCATCGAGATGATGCCCGGCTTCTTCCAGTGGCTGCACCCGCTGCTGCCCTTTACCTATGGCATCAATCTGCTGCGTGAGACGGTCGGCGGCATGTATTCGTTCAACTACCTGTTTAACCTGTGCATTCTGGGCGTGTTCTTGATCGTGGCGCTCTTTATCGGCCTGCAGCTGCGTCCGCTGCTGCTCAATCTCAACCTGCTCTTTGATAAACAGCTTTCCACGACCGGTATGATGATTTGCGAGTCTAACGACCTGCCGCGCGAGCGCTACTCCTTGCGAACGGCCATGCGCGTCGTGCTCGATTCCGATTCCTACCGTCGCGAACTGCTCGATCATGCGGTCGCCTTTGAACATCGCTACCCGTACTACATCAAGGGCGGTTTTGCCGCCGTGGTGGGCGTTCAGGTCCTGCTCTTTGTCCTGTCGACGGTTCTCGATATCGACAATAACGGCAAGATCATCCTGCTTGTCATTTGGATCATCTCGGTTATTGCCATCTGCGGCTGGCTTATCAATATCGAATATATCCGCGCGAGCCTCAATACCCAGATGCGCATCTCGGCGCTTTCCGATGAGGACCTGCGTCGCGAGATGCGCGAGCACACGGCCGCCATTCCTGCCGCCCGCCGCATGTTTGGCCTCAACGCCAGCGAGCGTGATGCCAAGGGTGGCGATCAGTCCACGGGCCGCTTGCCGCATATAGGCTCGCACCATAAATCTCAGGGCAGCGACAGCACAGCCACAAATGATGGAGATACCACCCCGCTTGGCAAGCACTCCAAAGGAGGTGAGGCATAAATGAAGAACATCCTGCATCTGTTTAAGCGCGATGTCCAAAACGTGTCTCGCTCCGTAATCGGCTTGGTTGTCGTGATGGGCCTCATTATCGTGCCGTGTCTGTACGCGTGGTTTAACATCGCCGGCAGCTGGGATCCGTACGGCAACACCGGCAACCTCAAGATCGCCGTGGTCAACACCGATGAGGGTTACGAGAGCGATCTGATCCCCGTCGAGGTTAACGTGGGCGAAAACGTGACCGCCACCCTACGCGGCAACGAGAGCTTCGATTGGGTTGTGCTTAACGATCGCGATAAAGCTATCGAGGGCGTAAAGTCGGGTGCGTACTATGCGGCCGTCGTTATCCCCAAAACGTTTAGCGCTGACATGATGACGCTTTTCTCGACCGACGTGAAGCACGCCGATATCGAGTTTTACGAGAACCAGAAGGCCAACGCCATCGCGCAGATCGTGACCGAGAAGGGTTCGAGCGCCGTTCAGAACCAGGTTAACGAATCTTTTACCGAGACCATTACGAGCGTCGGTCTTAAGACGGTGTCCAGCCTGCTCGATTACATGAGCACCGACCAGGTCAGCAACTTTATCGCCAACCTGTCCTCGACGCTCGGCGATTCGGTCCAGGACCTGCAGGACGTTCAGGCCAGCGCAACGTCGCTTGCGGGCATTTTGAGCTCCACGGCCGATTCACTGACGTCGGCGGGCGGCATACTCAAGCAGTCCGGATCGACCGAGGAGTCGGTGAAGCAGCTCATGCAGCATGCCGAGAGCGGTATTGCCGATTCCGAGCAAGCGCTCAAGTCCGCCAGCGATGCGATCGATGCCGCTATTGATGGGAGCGCGGGTTCGTTCGATAACGTTTCTACCGAGCTCGCAAAGGCATTCGACGCTGCAAACCAGCACGTCGATCTTACGGTGTCTCAGCTCAACGATGGCGCAGCGTCACTCAATAAACGTGCCGACGAGATTGATGACACGGCGAATGAGCTCCGTAGTCTTGCTGGCCAGGTGAGTAACGATAAGCTCAAGGCAGGGCTTGAGGACGCGGCTGCCGAGCTTGATAAAACCGCAACGGAGTACCGCAACAATGCCAATGAGCTGACGAATATCGCGACGTCGCTCACGAAGAGTATGGCAGAGGTTAACAAATCGCGTGCCGAGGTCGATCAGGCCATCGCCGATGCCAAGGCTGGTATCTCGGGCGCCAAGATTGACTACGACTCTACGTTTTCGGTCAAGGCCAAAGAGCTCAAGAAGACCGTCTCGGGGGTTCTGGATTCACTGAATGGTATTTCGGGCGATCTGGATAGTGCCGTAGACGACCTGACCGACGCATCCGGTTCGCTGGCAAAGGGCCTCTCTAAGGCTGCAAAGCTGGTCAACAAGGCTTCCGATCAGCTGGGCGAGGCGTCGGGCAAGATCAGCGCGTTTAAGGACGAGCTCGACGGTGCCCTTATGTCTGATGATCTAGCCACGATCAAGACGATGATCGGCAATGATCCCGAGGGTCTGGCCGTGTCGCTTTCCGGCCCTGTCGCACTCGACCGTAAGCCGGTCTATCCGATCCGCAACTACGGTTCGGCCATGGCGCCGTTCTACACGATTCTGTCGCTCTGGGTCGGCTCGATCGTACTGGCGGCCATGATGAAGGTCTCGGTTGACGATGAGCTTATCAACGAGCTCATCCCCGTGCGCCTGCACGAGATCTATCTGGGTCGTTACCTGTTCTTTGGCGGCTTGGCTCTGCTGCAGGCAACGCTCGTGTGCGCGGGCGACATTCTGTTCTTTGGCATTCAGTGCGACAACCCGCTGCAGTTTGTGCTAGCGGGCTGGGTCGCGAGTCTCGTGTTCTCCAATATCGTCTACACGCTTACGGTTTCGTTTGGCGATATCGGCAAGGCGCTTGCAGTCGTGCTGTTGGTCATGCAGGTCGGCGGTTCGGGCGGCACGTTCCCCATCGAGATGACCGGCCCTGTGTTCCAGGCGATCTATCCGTTCTTGCCGTTCACTCACGGCATCAACGCCATGCATGCCGCCATGGCTGGCGCCTACCATATGGAGTACTGGGTTGAGCTGGGTATTCTGGCGAGCTATCTGATTCCGTCGCTGGCCCTGGGCGTCATCTTCCGCCGCCCGGTCATCAAAGCCAACGACTGGATCATCGAAAAGCTTGAAAGCACGAAACTTATTTAGTGCAACAGCGTGACATCGACGAAACATCGAGGTTTACTCTGCCGACGCTTTAGTGGGCTGGATTGCGTGGGCTGCTTGGTTGTTGCTACAGTAGCGGGGCGTGCCGGGGGTCCGGTGCGCCCCGTTTTTATTTGACCATGAGGCGGCACGCAGCCATACGCGTGCGGACACCACGCCCAGATTGAGTGTGAGGATGTTCCATGGCCCAATACGCTGCCAACGAAATCGAAAACATGCCCGATAGCCCTGTGGCCCGTGAGGATTTGGGCGCGGGCGGTATTCCCAGGGGCGCCGGCGCACGCTCCCCGCTGTTCTGGAAAGTTTTGCTACTTTCGGTGGCGGTCATCTGGGGATACTCCTTTACCACTATGAAGGACGCACTCGGCACCATTCCGGTGTTCGAGCTGCTCTATGTACGCTTTCTGCCTGCAGCGTTGGTCATGTTTGCCGTCTTCCACAAGCGCATCACTGCACATTTCAACGCTCGCAATCTGATCGTTGGCCTGAGTATGGGCGTGCTCATGTGGGCGGCCTATGCGTTGCAGACGGTCGGTCTGGCATATACTACGGCGGGCAAGAATGCTTTTTTGACGGGCACGTATTGCATCCTCGTGCCGTTCGCGAGCTATTTTCTGAGCGGAGAAAAACTCACCCGCTATAACCTGGGCGCGGCACTGCTGTGCTTGGCGGGCATTGGCTTGGTGGCGCTCGATAGCGTCGAGTTCAACATCGGTGACGTCATTACGCTGGCAGGCGCGGTCTTCTTCGCCATCCAGATGGCGGTGACCGCCAAGTACGGTCGCAAAATGGACATCAACGTTATCACGTTTTGGATGTTTGTGGGCAACGGCGTGCTGAGCCTGGTTTCGTCGCTGTTATTCGAGACCCAGGCGCCTCTGTCCGTGTGGACGCCGAACTTTATCGGTGTGATGGCGTTTCTCTCGGTGGGCTGCACATGCGTGGCTCTGCTCATCCAAAACGTCGGCCTGGCGCATGTCCCGGCTTCGACGGGCTCACTGCTCCTTTCGATGGAGTCGCCTTCGGGCGTGTTGTTTTCGGTGCTGCTGATGGGGGAGGCGCTCACCTCGCGCCTGCTCGCCGGCTTCGTGCTTATCTTCCTGTCGATTATCTTGAGTGAGACTCACTTCGATTTTTTGCGCAAAAAGCCGCGCCCGCAATTGTAAACAACTTGTTGCGCCGCCCTCCCGGGGCGGCATTTTTTATGCGTCGCCCTTAAAGTTGTACCTTGCACTTTATGCTATCAAAGTGCTTGCTGCAAAAACGTTACTGGAGGGCATCTATGGCACCAGCTTTGTCCGATTTTCAACCGCAACCAGCGCCCAAGGCTACCGCAGCGGCGCAGGCCGCTATCGGTGACGGTCTTGTTGCAGAAGCTCAGACTTTTGCAGACGAGCTCGCTGCGTGGCGACACGATTTACATCAGATGCCCGAGCTGGGTAATAGCCTCCCGCAGACCTCTACGTATATCCAAGCGCGCCTGACCGAGATGGACATCCCATTTGCTACGCTCGTCGATGGTTCCTGCGTTGTGGGCCTTGTCGGCGCCGGTGCCGCCGCGGCCCAAGGCAATGGCATCTGCACGAATGAGCAGGCCGGTACGGTCATCATGCTGCGTGGCGACATGGACGCCCTGCCCGTTGCCGAGGAATCCGGCGAGCCCTTTGCATCCACCAACGGCTGCATGCACGCTTGCGGTCACGATATGCACGCGACGGCGCTGCTTGGTGCGGCTCGTATGCTCAAAGCGCGCGAGGCAGAGCTTGTTGATGCCAACGCTACGGTTAAGTTGCTGTTCCAGCCGGGCGAGGAAACCTTTGAGGGTGCCCGTGCTGCCATCGTCGACGGTTTGCTGCAGAGCCCACGCCCCCAGGCCGCCTTTGCCATGCATGTCAATAGCCAGTCGCCGCTTGGCCTGGTGCTCTACGGCAGCCCGGCGCTCTCGGGCGTGTACGGTTTTCGCGTCACGCTTCAGGGCAAGGGCGGCCATGGCTCGAGCCCCGAGATCTGCATCGACCCCATCACGGCCGGCGTCCATGTGCATCTGGCGCTTCAGGAGCTCATCTCCCGCGAGGTGCCGGCGGCCAAGGAGGTCGCGCTTACCGTTGGCAAGTTCGCCGGCGGTCAGGCCGCAAATGTCATCCCCGACACTTGTGTGCTCGAGGGAACGCTGCGTGGCTTCGACGTCAAGCTCATGGAGCACCTCAAGACCCGCATCGCGGAGGTCGTTAACGGCGTTGCCGCAACATATCGTACGCCGGCGACCATCGAGACGCTTTCGGATGTTCCGCCGCTTGTACTCGACAGCGATATGACTCAGGCGTCGCTTGGCTACGTGGGCGCAGTGCTGCCCAAGGCGGCTTTCTTGCCGCTGTTCCACGCCATGGCGAGTGAGGACTTCGCGTTGATCTCGAGTGAGATCCCGAGTGCGTACTTTACCGTGGGCGCTGCCGTGACTGATACGGACGAGCATTTTGCTCAGCATCATCCCAAGGCACGTTTTAGCGATGCCGAGCTTCCCCTTGGCGCCGCGGCTTATGCGGCAGTCGCTTTGGGCTACATCGCCGACCACCGGTAGCACCCAATCTTGCTACTCGTTTGTTTAAAAAGGAGCAGTATGTCCCAGCAGCGTAAGTTCTTCCCCGGCTGGCTCGTGGTGGCTTCCGGCTTTGTCATCATGGCCACGTGCTACACGATTTTCGTTAACTGCATGAGCCTGTTTCAGCCGCTCGTCGTCAGCGACCTGGGCATCACGCTTGCGCAGTACAACATCTCCAACGCCATCTCCACCGTGGTGAGCGTTATCGGCTCACTTGTGATCGGTCATGTTGCCGATAAAGTAAGCGGTCGCGTTTTGGGCTCCCTCACTGTAATCGCCACCTCTGCCGTTCTTGCCGGCATGAGCCTTGTCGGTGAACTGTGGCAGGTCTACGTGCTCTTTTCTGTTTGCCCCGTTCTGTTTGTGGCCGCCCTGGAAGCCGAATAGATGCTCGTACCATCATTCGGTTTCCAAGGCGGTCACGGGCCTACGAAATGATCCGTTTTCCTCCGTCCCCAACAGATCACGTGATCCGAAGGGGACGGAGGAAAGCGGATCGCAAACAGCGGCGGTGCGTCAGGCCGAACGAGTCCCCATACCCTCGTTCGGTCAGACGCACCGCCGCTGTTTGTGTTTGTGCCGTATAATGTCCACTATCTATGACGCGATACAAAAGAAAGGTGTTTGCCCATGCAGGCACAGAAGGCGGAGGGAACCCGCGACCTTATCGGCGCCGAGATGCGCGCCTGGCAAAAGATGCAGCAGATTGCGGCCAGCGTATTCGAGCCGTTTGGCTTTAAGCCCATCGAGACGCCCGCGATCGAGCAGGCTGACGTGTTTGTCCACGGTATCGGCCAGTCGACCGACGTCGTGCGCAAGGAGATGTTCCGCGTGTTTAGCGGCGCCAACCTGGAGCGCGTCTTTACCGAGGGCACCGACACCAAGCTTAAGCCCAAGCAGCGCCTGGCCCTTCGTCCCGAGGGCACGGCCGGTGTGGTGCGCGCCGTCGTGGAGAACAACCTGGTGCCCCAGGGTTCCACGCCGTTTAAGGCTTACTACGCCGAGGCCATGTTCCGCGGCGAGCGTCCCCAGAAGGGCCGCCTGCGCCAGTTCCATCAGGTGGGCATCGAGTGGCTCGGCGCTCCCGATCCGGCGGCAGACGCCGAGTGCATCATCATGCTCATGGAGTTCTACAAGCGTCTGGGCTTCGATCTTTCCAAGCTCCGTCTGCTCATTAACTCGATGGGCGATCCCCAGTGCCGTCCGGCCTATCGCGAGCAGGTTAAGCAGTTCATTCTCGACCACGCCGACGAGATGTGCGACGAGTGCCGCGAGCGCGCCGAGCTTAACCCGCTGCGCGCCTTCGACTGCAAGAACGACCATTGCCGCGAGATCATGGCCGAGGCTCCGCTGATGGGTGACAACCTGTGCGACGAGTGCCGCGAGCACTACGAGCAGGTCAAGCGCTATCTGGATGCCGCCGGTATCGAGTATGTCGAGGATCCCACCTTGGTGCGCGGCCTGGACTACTACACCCGTACCGTCTTTGAGGTCGAGGCCCCTGGCGCCGGCGTCGGCTCCATCGGCGGCGGCGGCCGCTACGACGGCCTGGTCGAGCTCGAGGGCGGCAAGCCCACGGCGGGCGTCGGCTTTGCCGTCGGTTTTGAGCGCGCCCTGCTGGCCCTGCAGGCCTTTGGCAGCGATCTGGGTGCCGAGGAGGCCCCGTGCGTTTATGTCGCCAACGCCGGCAAGGAGCTGCGCCAGAACGTCTTTGCCATTACGCAGGAGCTTCGCGCCGCAGGTATCGTGACCGAGGCCGACTATCAGGGCCGTTCGCTCAAAGCCCAGTTTAAGCAGGCCGATAAGGTAGGCGCCAAGCTCATCCTGGTCCTGGGCGGCGACGAGCTTGCCGCCGGCAAGGTCAAGGTGCGCGACATGGAGAGCCATGAAGAGGTCCTTGCCGATCTGGCCAACGTTGTCGAGGCGGTTCGCGAGCGCCTGTAGCGCATCTTTTTGAGCTGCGGACCCGCTAACATTTCCCTCTCGCGGCGAGCGATTGTTACGGGGGTGTTTCGCATTTATGCTGAATGCCCCCGTTTGTGTATGCCGTCCACCGAGAAATACGACCATTTAGGGCAAAAACCCTTGCAATGCAGAAAATACTTTTGTGTGGTAAAGCGCAATCAGTGTCGAAAGTATTTCTCAAGCGCCTATAATGAATACCGCATGTTACGTGCATAGAAGGAGGAATGGGAGGAAACGTGGCTGAGAACCTAAGCAACCAGTCTGTACCCGAAGCCGCGGCGCGCGTCGCTGCCGTGGTCAACCGCCTCGTTAACCGAATCGGCTCGAATGCCGAGTCCAGGGAGCGTCTCGCCGAGATCGAGATCCCCGAGGAGCTGCGCGACAATCTGGCGTTGTTCCTGCGCCTGGAGCGTCGTGTGCTTAGCGAGTATGATCCTGAGATCGCGGACCTGTTCGACAAAATCCTGTCGGCCGAGATTGTGGCCAATGCCGGCAACCCCGGTACCCGTGCTGCCGACGAGGCCGTCGACGAGCAGGGCGTGCCCACCGCCGACGAACCCACTGCCGTGGCATTTCGTGAGGTCGTCGATTTGATCGACAGCCTGCCGCTCGATAAGCAGCAGGTCATTGTCCGCGCCTTTACGAGCTTCTTCCATCTGGCAAACCTGTCGGAGGAGAACTACCGTGTGGCGCAGCTGCGCGAGCGCGAGGCCGGTGCGTCGACCGATACCGAGGTCGATCCCGCCAACGAGCTCACCGTCGCCTATCACCAGCTGGTGAATGAGCTGGGCGTCGAGGGTGCCAATGAGCTGCTCGGCAAGCTCGAGTTCCACCCTGTCTTTACCGCACATCCCACCGAGGCCCGTCGTAAGGCCGTCGAGGGCAAGATTCGCCGTATCTCCAACCTGCTGGAGGAGCGTCCGCGTTTGGGCGGCTCCGACCTGGTGGAGAACGAGCGCCATATGCTGCAGGAGATCGACGCCCTGGTGCGTACGAGCCCCATCGCGCTCAAGAAGCCCACGCCGGTCGAGGAAGCCGATACCATCATCGACATCTTTGATAACACGCTGTTCGACGTTATCCCCGTCATCTATCGTCGTTTTGACGACTGGGTGCTGGGCGACAAGGCCGGCACCGTGCCGCCGCTGTGCCCGGCGTTCTTCCATCCCGGCAGCTGGATCGGTTCCGACCGCGACGGTAACCCCAACGTCACCGCCAAGGTGAGCCGTGAGGTCGCCGCCAAGTACTTTACCCACATGGTGCTCAAGCTCGAGGACAAGTGCCGCCGCATCGGCCGCAACCTCACGCTCGAGGCCACCTACAGCAAGCCGTCTGCCGAGCTCATCAACCTGTGGAACCATCAGGTCGAGATGAGTACCCAGTACACGGCCCGCGCCGAGCTGATTTCCGAGCACGAGCCGCATCGCGCCGTCATGCTCGTCATGGCCGACCGTCTGAACGCCACCGTCCGTCGCATCACCGACACCATGTACCACAGCGCCGACGAGTTCCTGGATGACCTGCGCGTCGTCCAGCGTTCGCTTGCTGCCTGCGGTGCCGTCCGTGCCGCCTACGGCCCGGTCCAGACCATCATCTGGCAGGTCGAGTCCTTCGGCTTCCATATGGTCGAGATGGAGTTCCGTCAGCATTCCGTGGTGCACGCCCGCGCCCTCAAGGATATCCACGAGAACGGTATCCATGGCGACCTGCAGCCCATGACGCGCGAGGTCATCGATACCTTCCGCGCTATCGGCTCCATCCAAAAGCGCTACGGCAAGAAGATGGCGCACCGCTACATCATCTCGTTTACCAAGAGCGCCCAGCATGTGGCCGACGTCTTTGAGCTGGCCCACCTGTCCTTCGCACACGAGGAGGACGTTCCCGAGCTCGACGTGATCCCGCTGTTCGAGCAGCTCGAGGACCTCGAGGGCTGTGTCGACGTGCTCGACCAGATGCTTACGCTGCCCGTGGTGCAGAAGCGCCTTGCCCAGACCAACCGCCGCATGGAGGTCATGCTGGGCTATTCCGACTCCTCCAAGGATGCCGGTCCTACTACGGCTATGCTCGCGCTGCACTCCGCGCAGGAGCGCATTGCCAAGTGGGCCGAGAAGAACGATATCGACCTGGTGCTCATGCACGGTCGCGGCGGTGCCGTGGGCCGTGGCGGCGGCCCGGCCAACAAGGCCGTGCTGGCGCAGCCCAAGGGTTCGGTCAACTGCTTCTTTAAGCTCACCGAGCAGGGCGAGGTCATCTTTGCCCGTTACGGCAACCGCACGCTGGCTCAGCGCCATGTTGAGTCCGTTGCCGCCGCAACGCTTTTGCAGTCGGCCCCGAGTGTCGAGAAGACTAACACCGAGACCACGCAGAAGTTCTGGGATATGGCCGAGAAGCTTAACGCCGCAAGCCACGAGCGCTATCTGGACCTGCTGAACACCGAGGACTTTACACCGTGGTTCTCGACCGTGACGCCGCTGACCGAGGTCGGTCTGCTGCCGATTGGCTCGCGTCCCGCCAAGCGCGGCTTGGGCGCCAAGTCGCTCGACGACCTGCGTACCATTCCGTGGATCTTCAGCTGGAGCCAGGCGCGCATTAACCTGGCCGCTTGGTACGGCCTAGGCACCGCCTGCGAGCAGCTGGGCGACCTTGACCAGCTCAAGGCTGCCTACCAGGAGTGGCCGTTCTTCCGCACGTTCATTGACAACATCGAGATGTCGATCGCCAAGACCGACCAGCGCATCGCCAAGATGTATCTGCACCTGGGCGATCGCCAGGATTTGTCCGAGAAGGTCTTCACCGAGATGCAGCTCACCCGCAAGTGGGTCCTTGCCATCGTCGGTGACGAGTGGCCGCTGCAGCGCCGCCGCGTGCTCGGCTGCGCCGTTCGCGTGCGTAACCCCTACGTTGACGCCCTGTCCATCGCCCAGGTCCGCGCCCTTCGCGAGGTGCGTATGAACCAGGATGAGATGGCCGAGGAGAAGAAGGCCGAGTACATGAGCCTGATTCTTTCGACTGTGACCGGCGTCTCGGCAGGACTGCAGAACACGGGGTAATCGATAGCCCTGTAGTCGTCCGGGCCCGCCATCAGTTTACTTTTAGGCACGTCCTCGGACATGCAAGAAGCCCTCGCTGCGCACTTCGTGCGGCGAGGGCTTCTTGCGTCCTGCGGAGTGTGCCTAAAAGTAAACTAATGGCGGGCCCTGCGATGTCCGGTCTTCGGCGGATTACTGGCTGGGGGAATTAATGGCGCGCTTCGCGCGTTTGGAAGGGGCTTCGTGCTGCGGAGTGCATTCAGAGGGAAACCCATCGGGTCCTTTCGTCCTCGGTTTACGGCGGATCAGCCGCTGGGTGAGGGTGGTGCTTGGGACGACGTGCAAAAAACGGAGTTTTCAGCAGCCAAAGATTGGTGCATAAGGCTATGGGTGACGTTCGCGGCCCCTGTTGATGCTTTTGCACGACGATTGGGCTTTGGCGATGTTCATATATGGCTGGTTTCTCGCCGCATGCTATCCAGATGGGACGAGCCATGAGGACTATCTACCTTTTGAAAGACTTTTGACACCAAAATCTTATCCCGCGATGCTGAATACTCGCAAAAATGCACGCTCCGGAGGGTACCACCCTGTTACGGCTAGAAATCCATGCGCCATTTTATGCAATTAATTAACGCATTTATGCAAAATGGCTTACGTGCGTACGTCTCGGGCTAGATGTTTGCCTCGGCGCTGCGTAAATCATCCTGTCTATAGTGTCTTTGACAGGCGGCTGCGGTTCCGTTTGGGGTCGCGGCCGTTTTGTTGTGGGTCAAATATGAACGTTGTGTTAATGAGTCGGTGGACGGTGGTGTTTTTCGGTGAGCGGCGTATCCTTCCAACGGTTTATCTAGTGTGTCAGTTGAAAAGGAAGAGGGCGCTCGTCATTGTTTGAATGTGAACTGCCGTTTGACCGCAAGACGTTGCATCTGGAGCTCGAGGATAAGAACTTCGCGGGTGTGATGGAAGGTCATCAAAACGAGTTTAAGACCACGAAATCGCAGGAAGAGCTGGTAGAGGAGTCGCTTGCCAACCCTTATGGCTCGCCTCCGCTCGAGGAGCTTTGTGCTGGCAAGAAGGATATTGTCATCATTAGCTCCGACCATACGCGCCCTGTTCCCTCGCGTGTGACGATGCCTATTCTGCTGCATCACATCCATTCTGCTGCGCCTGAAGCGCGCGTTCGCATTCTGGTTGCTACGGGTATGCATCGTCCGTCGACGCACGAGGAGCTCGTCAACAAGTACGGCGAGGAGATCGTTGCCAACGAGGAAATCGTTATGCACGTCGCGACTGACGACAGCATGATGAAAAAGATCGGCACCCTGCCTTCTGGCGGCGAGTGCATCATCAACAAGATTGCTGCCGATTGCGATCTGCTGCTTGCCGAGGGCTTTATTGAGCCGCATTTCTTTGCCGGTTTCTCTGGTAGCCGCAAGTCCGTCCTGCCTGGCGTCGCCAGCTACAAGACCATCATGTACAACCACAACGGTCAGTTTGTGAATGATTCCCACTCGCGTGCCGGCAACCTGTGCCACAACCACGTGAGCGAGGACATGTTTGCCGCCGCCGAGATGGCTCACCTTGCCTTTGTGCTTAACGTGGTGCTCAACGGCAAGCACGAGGTCATCGGTTCTTTTGCCGGTGACATCCACAAGGCGCACGAGGCTGGCTGCGAGTTCGTGAAGAGCCTTGCCGGCGTTGAGCCCGTCGAGTGCGAGATTGCCATTACCACCAACGGCGGCTACCCGCTCGACCAGAACATCTATCAGGCCGTGAAGGGCATGTGCTCTGCAGAGGCCACACTTCCCGAGGGCGGCGTGATCATCGATGTCGCCGGTTGTGCCGACGGTCACGGTGGCGAGGGCTTCTATCACAACATCGCCGACAACGATCCGGCAGAGTTTGAGCGCGCCTGCATCGACCGTCCTAAGGACGAGACCCTGCCCGACCAGTGGACGAGCCAGATTTTCGCCCGCATCCTGGCGCATCACCCTGTGATCATGGTCACCGACCTGTGCGATCACCAGATGATTAAGGATATGCACATGACGCCGGTCAACACCCTCGAGGAGGCGCTCAAGCTCGCCTTTGAGATGAAGGGTGCCGATGCCAAGGTAGCCGTCATTCCCGATGGCCTGGGCGTTGTCGTCGCACAGCACTAGTGCGCGGCCTAAACGAATCGTTTATAACCGACAAGAAAGATAAGGTTTTATGCTTACCAAACTCCTCTGCGAATTCGGCGCAACGGCCCTCATGATCATCTTTGGCGTGGGCGTGCACTGCGATACCGTGCTCAAGGGCACCAAGTATCAGGGTTCCGGCCATATGTTTGCCATCACCACCTGGTCCTTTGGCATCTCGGTCTGCCTGTTTGTCTTTGGCGGCGCCGTGTGCATGAACCCGGCCATGGTGCTTGCCCAGTGCATCGTAGGCCTGGTGCCGTGGAGCAGCTGCATCCCCTTCATGCTTACCGATATGCTCGGTGGCTTTGTGGGCGCCGTAATCGCTTGGTTGATGTATGCCGATGAGTTCAAGGCTTCCGAGGGCGTCGTCGACCCCATTGCCCAGCGCAATATCTTCTCGACCAACCCCACCACCGAGGGCACGAACTATGCCCGTAACTTCTTCTGCGAGGCTATCTGCACCTTTGTGTTCATCAGCGCCATCCTTGCTGCCGCTAGCCGCGCCGGCGAGAACGTTCTGATGCTTGCCATCTGCGTCGGTCTGATCGTTTGGGCCGTTGGCATGGGCATGGGCGGCATCACCGGCTTCGCCATGAACCAGGCTCGTGACCTTGGTCCTCGCATGGCCTATCAGGTGCTGCCGATCAAGAACAAGGCTGACAACAACTGGAAGTATGGCCTGCTTGTTCCTGGCATCGCACCGTTTATCGGTGCCGCTCTGGCCGCACTGTTTGTGCACGGTTTCTTGGGCATGTTCTAGGCTAAGGACGGCTCTATAAGGTCCGGGCTCGGTAAGGGTTAACTTTCCAACGCGTCCTCGGACATGCAAAAAGGCTCGCTGCGCACTTCGTGCGGCGAGCCTTTTTGCGTCCTGCGGAGTGCGTTGGAAAGTTAACCCTTACCGAGCCCTGGGCATTTTTGGCTGTGTTCGAACAAGCAACCCAACATATATATCTGAATTTGGATGGGAGGGGCTTGTTGCTGTTGGGGGCATCGAAGTGCGAGTGACACTTTGGGATGCGTGGCGCCTTGGGGTGGGGCGGTGCTTTGAGATGAGCTTCTTACTTAGCTGAAGAGGGGTTTTATGGCTGATAGGTAGTCTTTGGCTACGTTCTCTTTTGGGGCTTGGAAGTTGTGCCAGGCCCACCATTGGACGGTTGCTACGAAGCTTGAGGCTATGTGGTGTAGTAAGAAGCTGCGGTCCATGGTGCCGGCGGGGCCTGTGGGGTCGGCGGGCACGGTTTCGGCTGCTCGTGACATGATGGTCTTGCGGAGACAGTCGGCGAAGACGCGGGAGCCGGCGCCGGCTACGAGGGCTCGAACGCCTTGGCGGCGCTCCCAGAGGTTGTTGAGAATATGCTCGACCTGCACGAGTGGGTCGTCGAGCGGTGTGCCATCGTCGTCGAGGGCGTGGGTGCAGATGTCGCTCACGAGCGCGGCGAGTAGGTCATCTTTGCTCTTGAAGAGGCCGTAGAACGTGGCCCGACCCACATGGGCGCGAGCGATGATGTCGCCGACGGTGATCTTGCTGTAGTCTTCCTCGCGCAGGAGCTCAGAGAATGCCGCGACGATGGCAGCGCGGCTTTTTTCTTTGCGGGCATCCATGGCTATGCATCCACGCGAACGAGCAGACAACGGAGCGTTCCGGAGCAGCCCTCGTAGGGGCGCTTACCGGCGCCGTAGCCGACGGCTTCGATGCGGTAGCGTGAGGGCAGTTGGTCGGACGTACGCAGCGCGGTGACGATGGCGGCGCCCGTGGGCGTCACGAGCTCGCCGGCGACCGGTGCGGGCGTGAGGGCGATATTGCCCGCCTGGCACAGGTTGACGACAGCGGGGACGGGAATGGGCATGAGGCCGTGGGCACAGTGGATGGTGCCGTGGCCCTCGGAGAGCGACTCGACCACGATATCCTCGATGCCCAGGTCATCGAGGCAGATGGCGACAGAGCAGACGTCGACGATGGAGTCGACGGCGCCCACCTCGTGGAACATGACGGTCTCGGGCGTTTTGCCGTGAGCCTTGGCCTCGGCCGCGGCGAGTACGGAAAAAATGGCGAGGGCGCGACGCTTGGCGCCATCGCTTAGCTGCGAGCCATCGATGATGGCGGTGACGTCCGCCAAAGAACGGTGGTGATGGTGATGGGCGTGATGGTGGTCCTCGTGGCCATGGCCATGGGCCTCATGGTCATGCTCGTGGCAGTGCTCGTGTTCGTGCTCGCTATGGTCATGATGGTGGTGCTCAAGCTCGTGCGTGTGTTCGGCAGCTGCTTCGTTGCCGTAGAGCCAGGCCATATCGTGATCGTGGTTCTCGAGCTCCTCTGCAAGCTGGACGTCGAAATCGCAGGCGTCGATGCCATGCTTGTTTGCACGCGTGACGGCAATCTCAAAGCCGTCGACCGGCAGCGTGGCGAGCTGTTCGCGCAGGTGCTCCTCGCTGGCGCCCAGGTCGAGCAGGGCCGCGACGGTCATGTCGCCGCTGATGCCCGAGGTGCCGTCGATGATAAGCGTGTGCTGATGGTTGGACATGAAATGCTCCTTAACGGGCGCGAGGTGTGCCGGCGCTCAGATGATTGATAAGACTTGCCTGGTAGGCGGCACCAAAGCCGTTGTCGATATTGACGACCGAAACGCCGCTGGCGCAGGAGTTGAGCATGGCGAGCAGCGCGGCTACGCCACCAAAGCTCGCGCCGTAGCCCACGCTGGTGGGAACGGCAATGACCGGACAGCTCACCAGACCGCCGATAACGCTCGCCAGGGCGCCTTCCATGCCGGCGATGGCGATGACCGCCTGCGCCTGGGCAAGTTCCTCGGCATGAGCGAGCAGGCGGTGCAGGCCGGCGACACCCACGTCGTAGAGGCGGTCGACCTCGTTGCCGTAGAACTCGGCCGTCAGTGCCGCCTCTTCGGCGACGGGCAGGTCGCTCGTGCCGGCGCAGGCGACGACAACGCGTCCGTTACCGGTGGGGGAGGGCTTGCCACCCACCAGGGCGAGCTGGGCGTTCGGGGCATATCCCAGGTCGATGTCGTTGCCGAGAAGCTCCGAGGTACGGGCTGCTTTTTCGCTGTCCAGGCGCGTGACCAGGATGCGCTCCTGACCGGCATCGCGCAGCGCTTCGATAATGGCGGCAATTTGCTCGGCGGTTTTACCGGCGCCGTAGACAACCTCGCCGGCTCCCTGGCGCACCCCGCGCGAAAGATCGAGCTGCGCAAAACCCAGATCGGCGGTTGGCGCCGTCTGGAGGCGCGTGAGGGCGACTGCCGGGGCAACTGCTCCGTCGGCAACATCGCTCAGCAATTGCTCAAGATCTCGCTTATCCATATAAGTTCCCTTCGACGGTGCAAAGTCTAGCACTCAAGGGCAAGTTTCCGAACATTAAGATAAAATTGTTCGGAAACTAGACATAGAGGAATTGATTCTGCTGTTAGACGGATCGACTAGTCACGCAGGATGATGTCCATGGCGAGCATCAGGTTGCGTTCGTCGATGGCAAACGGGGCGGCTTCGCGCGTCTTGGGCTTGGCACAAAACGCGATGCCCGTGCCCGCGGCCTGAATCATGGGGATGTCGTTGGCGCCGTCGCCGATTGCCACGGTATGGGCCATATCGACACCGCACTCAACCGCCCAGTCCAGCAGCTGGATGAGCTTGGATTCCTTGGTCACGATGTCTGCCGCCAGCTTACCCGTGAGCTTGCCGTCTACGACCTCCAGACGGTTGGCCAGGCAAAAGTCGATACCCGCGGCAGCCACGATCTTGTCAGCGACCTCGTGGAAGCCTCCGCTTACCACGCCGACCTTCCAGCCCTTGCTGTGCGCCGAGCGCACAAGCTCCAGCGCGCCGGGGGTAAACGTCACACGCTCAAAGGTGCGCTCGAACACACTCTCGTCCAAGCCGGCAAGCAGCCCCACGCGCTCCTCGAGCGCCTGCTTAAAGTCCAGTTCGCCGCGCATGGCGCGCTCGGTGATCTGCGCAACTTGCTCGCCTACGCCGGCTTCCTCGCCCAACAGGTCGATGACCTCCTGGTTGATGAGCGTGGAGTCGATATCCATAACGATGAGGCGTGCGGTCATGACGGGCCTTTCCGAGCGCAGCTGTGTTGGGGCACATTGTCGCACGCGGCGCGCCTTGGCGACGGCCAGGCCGCGTCAATTGTTTCGTCTCCGTCAAGTCTTTGGACAAGAGCTACTTTTTCGCGGCACATCGACGCGGGTGCGA
This sequence comes from uncultured Collinsella sp., assembly GCA_938005465.1. GTDB lineage: Bacteria > Actinomycetota > Coriobacteriia > Coriobacteriales > Coriobacteriaceae > Collinsella. Next base: position 102,745 of record CALLNU010000019.1, on the reverse strand, counting down.
TAAGATAGAACGCCATGTCTGGCTGCGCGGTTTACGCAGGCTGGGCAAATCTGTACGACGCCGCCCGGAACGACACGGGGCGGCACAGATCCATAAAGGAGGATCACTGGTATGAGCCAGACCCGTCCCATCGATGAGCATTCCATGCACACCCGTACCTGCGGCGAGCTTCGCTTCGAGAACGTGGGCGAAGAGGTCACCCTCACCGGTTGGGTGAGCCGTCGCCGCGACCACGGCGGCCTTATCTTCTGCGACCTTCGCGACCGCGAGGGCATCACGCAGCTCACCTTCGACCCCGAGCACTCTGACGGCGACGCCTTTAAGATCGCCGAGACCATGCGTCCCGAGTGGCCCATCAAGATCCACGGCGTCGTGCGCGCTCGTGGCGAGGAGACCACCAACACCAAGCTCGCGACCGGCGAGATCGAGGTCCTGACCGACCACGCCGAGGTGCTCAACACGTCTGTCACCCCGCCTTTCCAGATCGAGGACGGCATCGAGACCAGCGAGGACACCCGTCTGCGCTATCGCTATCTGGACCTCCGCCGTCCCGAGATGATGGCCAACCTCAAGCTGCGCTCCGACTTCACCTTTGCCATTCGCGAGGCGCTGCACAACCGTGAGTTCATGGAGGTCGAGACGCCCTCCCTGTTTAAGTCCACGCCCGAGGGCGCTCGCGACTTCATCGTTCCCAGCCGTATCCAGCCGGGTAACTTCTACGCCCTGCCGCAGTCCCCGCAGCTCCTGAAGCAGCTGCTTATGGTCGGTGGCGTCGAGCGCTACTACCAGGTTGCCAAGTGCTTCCGCGACGAGGACCTGCGTGCCGACCGTCAGCCCGAGTTCACCCAGGTCGATATCGAGATGTCCTTCGTGGACCAGAACGATGTCATGAGCGCGCTCGAAGAAGTCCTGTCCGATGCCTTCGGCCGCATGGGCGTCGAGATGCCCACGCCGCTGCGTCGCATGAACTACTGGGATGCCATGGACACCTATGGCTCCGACAAGCCCGATACCCGCTATGGCATGCACCTGGTCGACCTGACCGACATCTTCGCCAACTCCAAGTTCAAGGTCTTTGCGACCGCCGCAAACGAGGAGGGCTCTGTCGTCAAGGCCATCAACGCCAAGGGTGCCGGTGCCTGGGCGCGTGCCAAGATCGATAAGCTTGCCGGCGTGGCCTCCACGTTTGGCGCCAAGGGTCTGGCTTGGATCGCCTTCCGCGAGGACGGCTCTATCAACAGCCCCATCGTCAAGTTCTTCTCGGACGAGGAGATGGCGGCTCTGCGCGAGCGCATGGACGTCGAGCCCGGCGACCTTGTGATGTTCGCCGCCGGCCCGCGCCTGCTCTCTGACGAGATCCTGGGCGGCATGCGTTCCCACATGGCCAACGCGCTCGAGATCAAGCGCGAGGGCCACGACTTCCTGTGGGTCGTCAACTTCCCGCTGTTCCACTGGGATGAGGACCGTAAGGCCTATGCCGCCGAGCACCAGCCCTTCACCCTGCCGACCGAGACCGACATCGCCAAGATCGAGGCCGACCCGTTGGCAGCCGGTTCTTGCACCTACGACTTTGTCATGGACGGCTTTGAGGCCGGCGGCGGCGGTATGCGTATCCACAACGCCGAGATGCAGATGTCCATGCTCAAGCTCCTGGGCTTTACCGAGGAGCGTGCCGAGTCTCAGTTCGGCTTCCTCATGGAGGCCCTCAAGTTTGGTGCGCCCCCGATGGGCGGTTTCGCTCTGGGCCTGGACCGCGTGTGCATGCTGCTCACCGGTTCCGACTCCATCCGCGACGTCATGGCGTTCCCCAAGACGGCCAGCGGCTCCGACCTTATGTCGGGCGCCCCGAGTGCCGTTAGCGGCGCCCAGCTCAAGGACGTCAGCCTGCGCCTTATGTAGGCGAGCGGCTATATATTGCCCGCAACGAGGGAAGGACGCGTGCCTTCCCTCGTTTTTTATGCGCGGGCGTTGCGAGGACATAGGGTGACCGGACGTCGCGGAAACTGCGACCCAGAATCCAGCCAAATAACGGGTCGCACTTTCCGGTTGAGCTTCTGGCGGAAAGTACATCCCAGAATCGGCGTTCGGAATGGGCCGGGCTTTCCGCTAAAGCAGCCTAGCGGAAAGCCCGGCCCAGTTTCCTACAGTGAGTCTCTCTGAACGAGCTGCATGTGCATGACGGTGGTGGTGGGTACGGCGCCATTGATCATATCGAGCGCAATGCCTGCGGCCATGCGGCCTTCCTCGCGAAGCGGCTGACGAATGGTCGTCAACGCGGGGACGCTGCGAGCTGCGACCTCGTGGTCATCGAAGCCCACGACCGAAATGTCTTTGGGTACGCTAATTCCTGCTTCGTTGAATGCGGCGATAACGCCGGTTGCGATACGGTCCGATCCGCATAGCACGCCGTCGGCATGTATTTCGCGCGCGAGCAACCGCCGCGTGGCTTGGTAGCCGTCTCCGCTGCTCCATCCGGTATAGATGACATTTTCATCCGGAAGGCTTTCGCCCAAAATTGCACGGTAGCCGCGAAGGCGGTCGATGACGGCGGGGTTATCCTGCGGCCCCAGCACGGCAACGATGTCCTTGCGTCCGCGATCTTTCATAGCGAGCGCCGCAAAGCGTCCGCCCTCTTCGTCGTCGGAGTAGACCGTCGAGAACACGTCGCGATAGGGATGGCCCTCGAGCTGGCCGCATAACACAGTGGGTACGCCCAGCTCGCGCAGCACCTCGAGCAGCTCACTGCCCTTGTAGGGCGAGACGTCGATGACGGCGTCAAACGAGCGGCGCTCAAAATGCTCGCGTGCGCGGTTGCGCTCATGCGAGGAAGATGCCTGCAAGATCACGGGCAAGTAAGACGACTCCGAAAGTTCCTCGGTAATGCCGCTTAAAAACTCACTGTAGGTGGGATCGCTAAACAGCTCGCTCAAAGGCTCGGTAACCAGCACGGCGATAATTTCCGTGCGTCCGACGGCGAGCGCCCGGCCGCGTGCGTTGGGAACGAAGTTAACCTTTTTCGCCGCTGCGCGGACACGCTTTTTAGTTTCCTCGCTAATGCGGGGGGAGTCGTTGAGGGCGCGCGATGCCGTGGAGCGCGAAACACCGGCAGCTTCAGCAACCTCGGCAAGCGTGGGTGCGGTGCGTGCTGGTTGGGTCATGGCGTCTCCTGTGCAATTGGGTCGGTGGGCTATCGATAAAGGCTAATGCGGATACAGATTACTATAGCGCGCGTGAACGGCGTCCATGGTATCCGGTGACCGGTGTCGTTTTGCAATCAAACTGCGACTGAGCACGGCATGTATGGGCGAGACATAGGCAGGCGCGACAGTTGCCTGTGAGTTCAAGAACGATGCCCCGTGCTGTGCACCTAAGCTTAGGGTGACATAAGTAGCATGGTTGTACAACCGGTTGCACCGTTAATCCGACAAAATCGACCGTTCGGCGGACAACCGGTTGCACAGATTTTTGTACCGCCCGTAAGATAAGGACAACCGGTTGCACAAAGAAGCACTACGATGACGAAGGAGCATCACCATGGACGCCATAACGATTGATTGGGAAAACCAAGCGCTCACCCACAGGAACCGCCTGGCACCCCATGCGTACTTTATGGGTTATGAGGCCGCCGATCTCGCCGCTACGTACAGCCGCGAGCTGTCGCGCGGATTTGTCCAGCTGTCCGGCTCGTGGCAGTTCCGCCTTTTTGAGGGCCCCGCGGCCGTCTCCAACGAAGCACTTTGCACGTACAAGCCCGAGTGGGATCACGTGGAGGTTCCGCACCTGTGGCAGGTAGACGGCTATGGCAACCTTGCCTACACCGACGAGGGTTTTCCGTTCCCGGTGGATCAGCCGTTCGTTCCCTCCGACGACCCTACGGGCGTCTACCAGCGCATCGTCAAACTTCCCGCCGTGCCTGCCGGCGCTCGCGAGATTATTCGCTTCGACGGTATCGAGAGCTACGGCGAGCTGTATGTCAACGGCAAGTTTATCGGCATGACCAAGGGTTCGCGCCTGTCCGCCGAGTTTGACGTGACCGACGCGCTCGTCGAGGGCGACAACCTGTTTGCGGTCAAGGTTCTGCAGTACAGCGATGGTAGCTACATCGAGGACCAGGACATGTGGTGGGCATCGGGCATCTTCCGCGATGTGTACCTCATGCAGCGTCCCGCCGCGCATCTGGTCGACTTTAGGTTCCGCACGCACCGCGAGGGCGATGCCGCTCTGATCACGCTCGATACGGTTGCCGAGGGCGCAAGTCGCGTCGTGTATACGCTCAGCGATGGCCAGAATGTGGTCGCTACGGGCGAGTGCGTCGACGGCCATGCCGAGTGCAGCGTTGCCGATGCCCACTTCTGGAACCCCGAGGACCCCTTCCTCTATGACCTTACGCTTGAGGTCTACGACGGCGACGAGGTCAGCGAGTACGTTCCGCATCGCCAAGGCCTTGCCGAGGTGACGGTCGAGGGCAATCATATCTACCTCAACGGCACCTACTTTAAGATGCATGGCGTCAACCGCCACGACCACGACGATCACAAGGGCCGCGCCGTGGGCCTCGAGCGCATGCGCCGCGACCTGGAGCTCATGAAGCAACACAACATCAACGCGGTGCGCACGTCCCACTACGCCAACGATCCGCGCTTCTACGAGCTGTGCGACGAGTACGGCATCATGCTGGTCGCCGAGACCGATATGGAGAGCCACGGCTTCGAGAATATCGGCAATATCGCCCTGGTCACCGACGACCCTGCCTGGGAGCCGGCTTACGTTGACCGTGTTGAGCGCCTGGTGATGCAGGAACGCAACCACGCGTGCATCATCATGTGGTCGATGGGCAACGAGAGCGGCTATGGCTGCAACATCCGCGCGATGTACGCCAAAGCTCACGAGCTCGACGGTCGTCCGGTCCACTACGAGGAGGATCGCAACGCCGATACCGTCGACGTCATTTCCACCATGTACTCCCGCGTGTCGCAGATGAACGACTTTGGCGAGCATCCGTTCCCCAAGCCGCGCATCAACTGCGAGTACGGCCACTCCATGGGTAATGGTCCCGGAGGCCTGTCCGAGTACCAGGAGGTCTTCGATCGCTGGGATTGCATCCAAGGCCAGTTTATTTGGGAATGGTGCGACCACGGTTTGGCTGCTGTGACCGAGGACGGCGTTGCCTACGACATGTATGGCGGCGACAACGGCGATTACCCCAACAACAGCAACTTCTGCATCGACGGCATGGTGTTCCCCTGGCAGCAGCCGAGCCCGGGCCTTACCGAGTACGGCCAGGTCATCTGCCCGGTTCGCATGGCCTACGATGCCGAGGCGGGCGAGCTGACCGTCACCAACAAGCGTTGGTTTACCACCCTCGAGGATGTCTGCCTGTCGGCGGAGACTCTGGTGGACGGCGACGTGGTCTGCCGCAAGACGCTCATGCCCGGTGCGGTTGCCCCCGGCGAGTCCGTCCAGCTTCCGCTGGTGATTCGCGAGGCCGCAGTGGGCGAGACCCTGCTGACCGTGCACGCCTACACCATGGCGGCTCACGCCTGGTGCGAGCCGATGTTCCAACTGGGTGCAAGCCAGTTTGCCATCGCAAACCATCCGGCGCCGGCAATTGCCGCCCCCGCTCGTCCTGAGCTTACGGTCGAGGAGACCGAGCAGGAGATTCGCATTCGCTCCCTCAACGGCGAGCTGACCTTCAGCAAGGTCAACGGTACCGTGAGCGAGTGGAAGGCATCCGGTCGCGACGTCATGACCTCCGGTCCCCAGGTTGGTTTTTGGCATCCGCTCGTCGATAACCACGCTCAGGAGTACGACTCCCTGTGGAAGGATAACTTCATCGATGTGATGCAGACGTCTACCCGCAATGTTTCTTGGAAGCAGGACGGCAATGCGGTCGTCGTTACCGTGAGCCAGCGTATCGCTCCTCCCGTCCGCGCGTTCGGCATGCGCGTCGAGCTCGTCTATACCGTGCTTCCGAGTGGCCGCGTCGACCTCAAGGTTTCCGGCGAGCCCTACGGCGACTATTCGGACATTATCCCGCGCATCGGCATCTCCTTCGAGGTTCCCGGTTGTGATCGTGCCGTCGAGTGGTATGGCCACGGCCCGGGCGAGAACTATCCGGACTCGCTGCGCGCCAACCCGGTCGGTCATTACCGCACTACGGTCGACGACATGTTCACGCCCTACGTTATGCCCCAGGACTGCGCCAACCGCGAGGGTACCCGCTGGGTCGCCCTGCGCTCCAGCCACGGTGACGGTCTGGTCGTGACGCGTCCGAGCGACGCCGCTTCCAATCCGTTCTCGTTCTCCGCATGGCCCTATAGCTGCGAGGCTATCGATAACGCCAAGCATGTCTACGATCTTGTCCCGGGCGACACGGTTACGGTCAACATCAACGACCAGCTGCTCGGCCTTGGCTCGAACTCTTGGGGTTCCGAGGTGCTCGATTCCTATCGCACCCGTTTTGAGAGCTTCAGCTTTGAGGTGTCCCTGCGACCGCTGACGTCTGCCGATCTGGCTCAGGCGCTGGCACCCATTAAGGAGGCATAAGTCATGCATATCTTTAACTCGCGTGCCGATTTCGACGCCCAGATGAAGTCCGTCAAGAAGTGGATGCGTACCGGTCAGGCACTCGACGGCGTTTCTGAACTGCAGCACGATGTGGCGTACTCTATCGGCGACTCGCTGGTGTATTGGTGGGTGAACGCCCACGAGGCGGCTACTGCCGATCTGGTCGGTCATCGTCGCTACCATGCCGTGCTCGCCCCGCTCGACGGCGACCTGACCGTCGAGGTTGCCCCCAAGGCAGGCCTCACCTGCACCCGCGCTTACAGCGATATCGATGATCGCGAGCGCTTTGAGGGGGCGGGGGAGACCGTGACGATTCCCGCCGGCGGCGTTGCCGTCGTCGAGATCGACGAGGCTTACCGTGTTATCGCCGAGGCTTCGGATCCCCGCGTCGTGGTACTGCACGTGACGGTCGAAGGTTATTCCTTCCCCAACAAGTAGTATTCGTCCGTTTGGACGTTTGCTTCGCGCCGTTAAGGGGGATGGCTTTGTTGACTCCCTTTTCCCCATTCCCCTTAGCAGGTGCGCCGTCCGCGATTGCACTTGCAGCTCGGACGGTTTTGGATGACATTTAATAGATGATTGGGAGGGCTTATGAGCTCTGAAAAACGAGGAACGATCGGTTCGTTCGCTCTGCTGGGCATGACGGTCGCCGCCGTGTTCGGTATCAAGAACATCATCAACAACAACGCGGCCATCGGCTTGGCAGCTGCGCCGTCGTTCTTCTTCGCCACGCTTTTGTACTTTGTCCCCTATACCCTGGTTACCGCCGAGTTCGTCGGCCTCAACAAGGACTCCGAGTCGGGCGTGTACGCATGGGTTAAGACCTCGATGGGTGGTCGCTGGGCGTTCCTGACGGCATTTAGCTACTGGTTCGTTAACCTGTTCTTCTTTGCGTCCGTCCTGCCCAACGTCATCATCTACGCGAGCTACGTGTTCTTTGGTGCCAACGCCGAGCTTTCGCAGCTGTGGATCACCATTATCGAGATCGTCGTCTTTGCTATCGCCACGTGGGTTTCGACCAAGGGCGCTAAGTGGATCGGCTCCATTTCCTCCTTCGGTTCGACCGCGGCTCTCGGCCTGACCGCCGTGTTCATCCTGCTGTCCCTGGCTGCTGCCCTTGGCGGCGTTGAGTTCGCTACGGCTCCTACTCCCGCTAACATGGCTCCCGACATGAGCAACTTCGCAACTGCGTGGGGCTTCTTCGGTACGCTTGCCTGGATCATCCAGGGCGTTGGCGGCGCTGAGTCTGTCGGCGTGTTCCTTAACGACCTTAAGGGTGGCGTCAAGGCCTTCGTGCGCACCGTCGTTATCGCCGGCCTGACCATCGGCCTTCTGTATGCAGGCGCTTCGCTGCTGGTTAATCTGTTCATCCCCGAGGGCAGCGTTGCCATCTCCACCGGCATCTTCGACGTGTTCGGCGCTGTCTTTGCCCACTTTGGCATTCCTATGGAAGTGTCCACGCGCGTCATCGGCTTGATCCTTCTCGCCGCTACGCTGGGTTCCCTCATGATGTGGACCTCCGCTCCCATCAAGGTCTTCTTCACCGAGATCCCCAAGGGCGTCTTTGGTAGCAAGATCGTCGAGCTCAACGAGCATGGCATTCCTGCCCGCGCCGCTTGGCTGCAGTTCGCCATCGTCGTCCCCATCCTGATCATCCCGGCCCTGGGCTCCGGTAACCTCGACGACCTGCTCATGATTGTCACCAACATGACGGCTGCCACCGCTCTGCTCCCGCCGCTGCTGATTCTGCTTGCCTACTTTATGCTGCGCAAGAACTTCGATGCTGCTCCCCGTGGCTTCCGCATGGGCTCGCGCAGCTTTGGCCTGGTCGTTGCCGCATTCCTGCTTGTGGTCTTCTGCTTCGTGCTTATCTGCGGCACCATTCCGCTCGATCAGCCGCTGTGGCTGACGCTGGTCTACAACGTTGGCGGCGTGGTTGTCTTCCTGGGCCTTGCCGTGATGTGGTACAACCGCTACATCAACCGCCTGCGCGAGACCGATCCCGAGGCCGCCGAGAACGAGCTTCGCCCTTCCGTCCTCGATATGATGGAGTAGCGGCTAGGATTAATCTACGGCTGTGGAATAAATCGATTCCCTTTCCTAGGGAGGGGCCTTACGAGGCCCCTCCTTTTGTGTTTTGGGGCATGGATTTTGGACTCTGTGGGCAAAAAATGCCAAATATGAGTACTGTTGCAAAAGCGGTGTCATATTTTTCGGCCTGCTCTGAGCGAAAATGGGCTCAAAATCAATTTATCTAACCCCCTTTAAAGGGCGTTTGACGGCTTTCAACCTCTTCGAATCGCTTAAAGTAAGCAATTTGCTCTCGATTTTGCTGCTACTAAATTGGTGGCAGTACTCATATTTGCCACTTTTTGCCCACGAGGTGCTCAGAGGAGCTCTCGACAAGCATCTAACGCTACAATAGCTACCACGTGGCTGGGGTTGCCGGCCGAATGTGCGATGTCGTGGGAGGGGACATGGTCGAATTTACGAAGACGATTAAAGATCCGTTGGGATTGCATGCCCGCCCGGTTGCGCTGCTTTATGACATTATCGCCAAGCATCGTAGTGACGTGTCGGTTTCGATTGGCAATCGTCATGTCGATGGCCGCGACGTTATAGGGCTCATGGCACTCTGTGGCGAATGTGGCGAGGACATCGTGTTCCGCGTTTCGGGCGTGGATGAGGCCTCCTGTGTCACATCGATCAGAAATCTCTCGCTCTAAGCATGATAGGGCGCGGTAAAGGATGGTCCTTTGCCGCGCCTTTTTGTTTCGTATAGGAAACTTTTTCGAAATCTGAATGGGGACCCTTTCCAAAAAGTTAACCACGTGCTAGTTTACTAAAGCGAACATAGACGTGGTTAACTTTTATCACGTCGATGTTGAGGACGAACTGACGTTAGGAGCAACTCATGTCTTGCGGACCGCAGATGCCGGCAATGCCGCTTTCGATGGTAAAAGCGGGCGAAACCGTGCGCGTGTCTCGTGTAAAGGGCAATGAGGATATGAAGCACCACCTCAAGGACCTCGGCTTTGTCGAGGGCAGCGAAATTCACGTGGTGAGCTCGAGTGGCGCCAATATCATCGTCACGGTGCTGGGCGCACGCTTTGGTATCGATTCCAAGGTTGCCATGCACATCATGACCGTCGGTTAGTTCGCAGCATTTGATAAAAACCGAAAGGGGGACAAGAGGATGAAGACGTTGGGTGACGTTAAGGTGGGCGAGAGCTCCACCATCGTCAAGCTTCACGGTGAGGGTGCGCTTCGCCGCCACCTTATGGACCTGGGGCTCATCAAGGGCACTTCGTTCAAGGTCGTGAAGGTTGCACCGCTCGGCGATCCGGTCGAGATCAACGTGCGCGGCTACGAGCTTTCCATCCGCAAGGAGGAGGCCGCCGTCGTCGAGGTCCAGTAAGGGCTCACGACGTATATTTCTGCAGATAAAGTTAGGTTTTTCTAACTTAATGCAGCAACTTTGAAGCACATTATCCAGCCTGCGCGGAGAAAGCAGCACAGGCACACAAGGAAGAAGGATTGAATGGCGGATTCTCAGATCCATGTCGCGCTGGCGGGTAACCCCAACTGCGGCAAGACCACGCTTTTCAACCTGATCACCGGCGCCAACGGCTACGTTGGCAACTGGCCCGGCGTCACGGTTGAGAAAAAGGAAGCCAAGCTCCTAAGCGACAAGAACGTTACCATCACGGACCTCCCCGGCATCTACTCGCTTTCCCCCTACAGCCCCGAGGAGCAATGCTCGCGCGATTACCTCATGAGCGGCGAGCCCGATGTAGTCGTCCAGGTGGTCGACGCCACCAACCTCGAGCGCAACCTGTACCTGGCGCTTCAGGTTATCGAGACCGGCCTGCCCGTGGTCGTTGCCCTCAACATGGCCGACTTGGTCGAGAAGAACGGCGACAAGATCGACACGGACAAGCTCTCCAAGAAGCTCGGCTGCCCGGTCATGATGATCTCGGCCCTTAAGAACAAGGGCATCAAGGAGCTGTTCGAGCAGGTTAAGAAGTCCGCTGCTTCCAAGGGCGAGGTGCCGGAGCACAAGTTCGACTCCTCCATCGAGGACGTTCTGGACCACATCGAGAACAACCTGCCGGCGAGCGTTCCCGCTAACAAGCGTCGCTATTACGCCGTCAAGCTGTTCGAGCGTGATGCAGACGCCTGCAAGCTCATCAACCTCACCAAGGAGAAGGCCGCTCGCGTGGAGGAGCTGGTCGCCCAGTGCGAGCAGGACTGCGACGACGATGCCGAGTCCATCATCACCGGTGAGCGCTATGGCGTCATCGCGCACATCATCGATGAGTGCCTCACCAAGGCCCCGGCCAAGATGAGCACCTCCGAGAAGATCGACCGTGTGGTTACCAACCGTATCCTGGGCTTGCCGATCTTTGTCGTCATCATGTTCTGCGTGTACTACATCGCCGTTTCCACCCTGGGCGGCACGGTGACCGACTTCACCAACGACCAGCTCTTTGGCACCGACGGTTGGTATGTGCTCGGTCAGGGCCGCGATGCCTACGATGCAGCCGTCGAGGCTGCGGGCGACGATGCCGACTCGGTCGACCCGGCGCAGTACGGCCCCTATGTCCCGGGTATCACCACCGCGGTGCATGACGCCCTTGTGGCGGGCGGCACCGAGGACGGCGGTCTTGTTGACTCCCTCGTCTGCGACGGTATCGTGGCCGGCATCGGCGCCATCATGGGCTTTGTCCCGCAGATGTTCCTGTTGTTCGTGATGCTCTCTTTCCTGGAGGACTGCGGCTACATGGCCCGCGTCGCCTTCATCATGGACCGCGTGTTCCGCCGCTTTGGCCTGTCCGGTAAGTCCTTTATCCCCATGCTCGTGACCTCGGGCTGCGGCGTCCCTGGCGTCATGGCTACCAAGACCATCGAGAACGAGAAGGACCGCCGCATGACGGTCATGACCACCACGTTCATCCCCTGTGGCGCCAAGCTGCCGATCATCGCCCTGCTCATGGGTTCCATCATCGGCGATTCTTCCACCACCGCCGCGTGGATCAGTCCGCTGTTCTACTTCCTGGGCGTCTTTGCCGTCATCGCTTCGGGCCTCATGCTCAAGAAGACCAAGCTCTTCGCCGGCCGCCCGACGCCGTTTGTTATGGAGCTTCCTGCCTACCACTTCCCGGCGATCCGCTCTTGGGCGCTGCACGTGTGGGAGCGCTGCTGGGCCTTTATCAAGAAGGCCGGTACGGTCATCTTCGCGTCCACTGTCGTGGTTTGGTTCCTGTCCAACTTTGGTAGCTACAACGGTTCCTTTGGCTACCTGCCCGCGATGGACGGCATCTCCGAGGAGTTCATGGACTACTCCGTGCTGGCCATGCTCGGTAACCTGATCTCCTGGATCTTCGCCCCGCTTGGCTTTAGCACCTGGCAGGCAACAGCGCTGTCCGTCTCGGGCCTTGTCGCCAAGGAGAACGTCGTCGCCACCGCCGGCTCGCTGCTGTCCGTTGCCGACGCGGGCGAGACCGACCCGAGCCTGTGGACCGCGTTCGCTGGCATGTTCCCGACCATGGGCGCTTGCGTCGCCTTTGGCGCGTTCAACCTGCTGTGCGCTCCGTGCTTTGCTGCCATGGGTGCCATCCGCAACCAGATGGATTCCGGCAAGTGGTTCGCGATTGCCATCGGTTACGAGTGCATCTTCGCTTGGGTGATCGGCCTGTTCATCAACCAGTTCTACAACCTGCTTGTGTTGGGACAGTTTGGTATCTGGACGGTTGTGGCCATCGTGCTGCTGGTTGCGATGCTCTTCCAGATCTTCCGTCCCATGCCCAAGCATGCATGGACCGACGAGGACGAGACCAACGCTGCTTCCGCTGCAGTTTCCGCCTAAGTCCGAATAAGGATCAACCCCTTTCCACGAGCCCGGGTGTCCCAGCGACACTCGGGCTTTTTGGTGGGAGAGATATGGCATTTCCGCAGATAAAACTGACCAAATTCAACTTGTCCCTTTTTGGTAGGTGGAGAATGGGGTAAAGTAAGTGATGGTTAACTAGAGGAGGCTTGCTATGGCACCTATCGATATTGTTGTACTGGCTGTTATCGGCGTTGCGTTTGTCGCCGTGTGCGTGCGCATCTACCGCAAGGGCACCTGCGCCGACTGCGCTCAGGGTGGCGTTTGCACGGGGCATTGCTCCAACAAAAAGACGTGCGCTGCACTTAAGGGCGTAGACAAAATCGCCGAAGACTTGGGTCGCGGTATTCATTAGCCGACCGGCGTTTGAGCATGTTTGACTGCGGATGCGGCAGTTGCTGATACGATAGGTGTGTTAGCAACTGCCGCCGAGCGGCTCAAACGAAAGGAACCCTGCATGGAGTCCTCCGCCTATCCGATGCTCTTTAGCCCGATCAAGGTCGGTACGACCGAGGTCAAGAACCGCGTCTTTATGCCGCCGGTGTCCACGAACCTGGCCGATCATGGCTATGTGACCGACGACTTGGTCGATCATTACCGTGCCCGTGCCAAGGGCGGCGTTGGCCTCATCATTACCGAGGTCGTGACGGTCGAGCCCACCTATACCTATCTGCCGGGTGACATGTGCTGCTACGACGACACGTTTATCCCCGGTTGGGAAAAGCTCGCCGCGGCCGTCCACGAGTACGGCTGCAAGATCATGCCGCAGCTCTTCCACCCCGCCTACATGGCCTTTAACATTCCGGGCACGCCGCGCCTGATCGCTCCGTCCTTCGTGGGACCGTCCTATGCCCGCGAGGCACCGCGTCCTATCACGGTCGATGAGATCCACGAGCTCACGCATCAGTTTGGCGACGCTGCCGTGCGCATGCAGAAGGCCGGCGTCGATGGCGTCGAGGTCCATGCGGCGCACGCCCACGGCATGCTCGGCGGCTTTTTGACCCCGCTCTACAACAAGCGTACCGATGAGTACGGCGGCTCGCTCGACGCGCGTATGCGCTTCCTGCTCGAGGTCATTGCCGAGATTCGCGAGCGCTGCGGCAAGGACTTTATCATCGACGTCCGTATCTCGGGCGACGAGTACACCGATGGCGGCCTGACCCTCAACGACATGATCTACGTTTCACGTCGCCTGGAGAAGGCCGGCGTCGACATGATTCATGTGTCGGGCGGTACCACCATCAAGCGCGGCTCTGCCATTCCCGCCGCCGGCACGCAGCAGGCCTCGCATGCCGCCTGCTCGCGAGAGATCAAAAAGCACGTCAACATTCCCGTTGCCACGGTCGGCCGCATTAACGAGGCATGGATTGCCGAGGAGCTGATCGAGGACGGTGCTGCCGACATCTGCATGATGGGCCGCGCCAATCTGTGCGATGCCGAGTTCTGCAATAAGGCCGCTGCCGGTAACGCCGACGACATCCGCCCCTGCATTGGCTGCCTGCGCTGCCTGAACGGCATTATGTTCGGCAAGCGCATCTCCTGTACTGTCAACCCGGACGTGGAGCGCGACGAGGCTGGCTACGAGCCTGCCGCCGAGGTCAAGAACGTGCTGGTTGTGGGCGCTGGTCCTGCGGGCATGGAGGCAGCCTACATTGCCGCTAAGCGCGGCCACAACGTGGTGCTCGTGGATAAGCAGGACGAGCCGGGCGGCGAGATGCGCATCGCGGCCGTTCCGCCGGCAAAGCAGGAACTCACGCGCGTGATCAAGTACCAGTATCGTCGCCTGGCCGAGGCCGGCGTCACATGCGTCTTTGGTACCGAGCTTTCGGCCGAGGACATTCAGCGTGACTACGCGGGTTACGAGGTCGTCCTGGCTTATGGCGCCGAGCCCATCGCTCCGGCTTTCATGCAGGGCTTTAAGCAGGTTATGACGGCCGACGACCTGCTGGGCGGCAAGGCTTTCCCGGGCAAGAAGATCGTCATCGTGGGCGGCGGCACCGTCGGTTGCGAGACGGCCGACTACCTGGCCCCGCTGGTCAACGACTTGTCGCCGGCCAACCGCGATGTCACCGTCATCGAGATGACCAAGACGCTCGCCGCCAACGAGGGCGGTGCCGGTCGCGCGGTGCTCATCACGCGCATGCTCTCCAAGGGCGTCCACGTGCTGACCGAGGCTAAGGTGACCGAGATCACCGAGGACACTATCAGTTACGAGAAGGATGGCGAGGTCTACACCATCACCGGTGCCGATACGCTGGTGCTTGCCATGGGTTATCGTCCCAATACCAAGCTGGCCGACGACCTTGCCGCCGCTGGCGCTGCTGTCCACGTGCTGGGCGACGCCCAGAAGTGTGGCAACATTCGCGATGCCATCGGCGATGGCTACAAGGTTGCCTGCGAGCTCTAGTCAACCCCTTTGCACCAATCGATTGCAAAAAGCGGCGGCTGCCCTGTGTGTTGGGCAGCCGCCGCCTGCGTTTTGCCAAAGAAAGATGATTGTCGGGCCCTAAATGCCTTTTGCTCCTGCTCCCTCCGCAATCATGTTGCGGTTATACACCAGGTGCAGATACATCGCGTCGTGCGCGGCGGTGGGATTGCGTGAGGCGATGGCGTCGGCCACATCGCGGTGCGTGCGGATAGTTTCCTCGACGAGCTTTTTGCCAGTCACGTCGATAAAGAGGGGGACGGATGCCTTGAGCACGCCCATCAGGCGGGGAACGACGAGGTTGCCGCCATCCCAGGGCGGCTACATTGAGTAGCGCCCATGCGCATCGATTCCCTCTCATAGATGTGCGGCACAAAGAGCCCCGAGTTCATATGAGCTCGGGGCTCTTTTCGTTTGGATTGCAGACATATTGACAGACGAAAACAATTTGCGTCTGGTAATTAAGCGTACGAAAGCGATATTTACGTCTTAATTCCGTACGCAAATCAAGACGAAAACCGTTTACGTCTGCTTTAAATCCGTACGAAAACGGTTTTCGTCTTGCAGGGCAGTTGCCGTTTCTACAGTTCAACTTCCAGTTCGGCTTTGTGTTCGTAGAGGTAGTCGCGCATGTAGGGGATGGCAAATGAGACCTTGCCGTACGAAGGAGCCTCGATAATCGATTCTCTTAACAGGCGGCTGCGGACGGAGCTCACCTGTTGAGGCGTTTTGTTTAGGGCATCGGCAACCATGCTGGTCGAGCTCGTCTGCCCCAAAGACGCCATGCTCAGCAGATAAGCGATGCACGTGGGCGGAATGCGCCGCAGCGCGGGCTCAATCACCATGGCGCAGAAGCGTTCGCGTGCCGTTGCAATGCCACGCTCGGCTTCTTCTTCTCCAATAATCGCTGTATGTGCGCGTCTTGCCAACTGCCATGCGTAGTATCCAACGAGTTGGATCATGAAAGGATAGCCTTGCGTTGCCTCGGCAAGTTGGCCGGCAATACCTGGCTGCAACTCCATGCCAGACGCTTCAATGGTTTCCTCGAGGGAGTACGACACTTCGGTTACTGCCACAGCCTTCAGATCAAAGGGGAGGGCACGGCGCAAAAACGTAAGTGTCTTTCCGTTGATGATGCTTTCAATCATCGAAGGCAGCCCAGCAAAAACAAAGGCGATATCAAGGTCTTCGCCGATAACCTGCTGAATCGCAATGGAGAGCGTTCGGACCTCATCGAGCTCTGCGTCTTGAACCTCGTCGAGAGTGATGAGCAGGCCATTTCCATTCTTGGTTATTGTCTGTCTCATGGCGTCGCGTAGCGATGGGCCGATTCGCTCAATATCTATGCTGCCGATGGATATGCCAGCTACGGTGGGCTCAAATCTGGCGTGTTTGGCCTGGAATTTGGGCTGCAGCTGTTCGAGAATGCGCTGGCAAAGTCCCTCGGTTGCGACCTCTTTTATGACCGTCCAGCCACGGCTTTGCGCCAAACGTGAGCACTCGTCAAGGAGGACCGTCTTGCCCGTTCCACGGACGCCGGCTATGCGCATTAGGCGCCCAGGGGCACTAGGCCCGTTGATGAGGCCTTCACTGAATTCTTCAAGTACATCTTCGCGGCCGATAATCGTGGGAGGTGCTTTACCTGCTGTGGGCTTAAAAGGGTTTGTTTGCATGTGAGCCACCTTTGCTCAAGATATAGCAAGATATAGCAAAGTATAGCAAGATATAGCAAAGTATAGTGAGATATAGCAAAGCAAGCGCTACTCGCGGGTTTTGCGGTGGTGCTATTTTCCAAATGCCGCGCGGATAAAGCGCTGGTCGAACAGCTTGTTGGCAACTCACGAGGGCTCGGGGTGCCAATTTGGGATGGAGTAGTGCTGTGCCACGAATAGGGCCTATCTACTACGTTTAAGCCGCAGAGGTCAACCATAGCCGGCTATTTTGAAAATCGATAAGCTCTCTACCAGCGGTTTTGTTTTTGCACTTTTCAGCATGGTCTGGGCTCTCCGCGTTAACGTAGTAGATGGGCCCCTTTTGTGGCAAGGGGCCGACCTGCGGCTCAGGGTAGCCAAAAAAGCCCCGTCCCAAAAAGACTGTTGGAAGTTGCGGTGGAATAGTTCCTGTTTTTGCTGCTGAAGGCTTTGAGCAGGAACTATTCCACCGCAACTTATGAGGGGGCGGGGGATGCGATAGTATTACGGGTGATATTCGACAAACCGTGGGCTTCATCCGAGGGCTTTATGGAACAACACCAGCATTATCAGAGCCTGCAAGACCAGGCATACAACGCATTGCGCTCCAAGATCATCTATGCCGAGCTCAAGCCTGGCACGCGCCTTTCGGCGATTGGTCTGGAAAAGGAGACGGGAATCGGGCGCACGCCCATTCGCGAGTCCTTTGTGCGCCTGCGTGAGCAGGAGCTGGTGGAAACGCGTCCCAAAAGCGGCACTTATGTCTCAAAAATCAGCATGGAGCGCGCCGAGAACGCCTGTTTCTTGCGCGAGAAGCTCGAGAGAAGCGTGCTCATTAAATGTTGTTCGGCTGCTACGCCCGAGCAAAAGCAGCGGCTTGAGCAGATTCTTGCCGAGTCCGAGTCACTCGACCATAGCGAAACACGTCGCTTTTTCGATCTGGACAACTTGTTCCATGAGACATGTTTTGAGATTGCCGATCGTCACATGTTGTGGGATTGGATGAAGAGCATCAACACGCATTTTGAGCGATACAACTGGTTGCGTATGGTGTCACAGGATTTGGATTGGGAGCCGATTCGTCGTCAGCACCGTCGGATTTTGGAGGCCATTAAGGAAGGCGACACCGATACGGCGAGCTATCTGGCAGAGACGCACTTGCACCTGATGCCCGAGGAGCAGGGCCCGGTTATCGCCCTGCATCCCGACTATTTTGAGCTGTCTAAAGACTCGTCTATTTAGCCCATCATCGCATCTGCTCGAGACGCAAAAACGACGCTGCTCACCTACAGCGTTTTGCTACCGAGATTTTTAAAAAAATGCCTAAAATGGTTCAGACCGCCGACAAATGGGAAACGGGGTGCGCTATGGCGCAGATGAGAATCAAGGACATTGCCGCCGAGGCGGGCGTGAGTCCGGCCACGGTCTCGCGCTATCTCAACAACCGCCCCGGGCAAATGACCGAGGAAACCCGTGCTCGCATCGCGGCGGTTATCGAGCGCACCGGCTATCGCCCGCGTGCCGCCGCGCGCAATCTGCGCAGCTCGCGTACCAACCTCATCGGTGTGATCCTGGCCGACATCGCCAACCCGTTCTCGAGCGCCATGCTCGAAGGGCTTTCCGCCAGCGCCGCCGCGCGCGGCTGCTCGCTCATGACGGCCATTAGCGGCAACGACCCCGCTAAGGAAGCGGAGTCGCTCACCAGGCTTATCGATGCCGGCGTGGACGGCCTGGTCGTCAACACCTGCGGAGGCAATGACGAGGCGATCGCCGCGGCAGCGGGACGTCTGCCCGTTGTGCTGCTCGACCGCGATGTTGCCGACGGCGGTGTCGATCTCGTGACATCTAACAACCGCGAGCTAGTCGCCGGCTTGGTAGACGCCTTGGCCGCTGCGGGCAGCGAGCGTCTGTGCCTGCTCACCGAGGCAAGCGACGACAGCCCCGTGCGTCGAGAGCGCGCCGAGGCCTTTACCGACGAGCTTTCGCGCCGCGGCCTTGCGGGCGAGGTCGTCACCCTGGCCGATGGTGGCGCCACGGGCGTCGGCCGCTTGGACGAGACCATGCGTGACTATGCCGGTAAAAAGCTCGGCCTCATTGCCGTCAACGGCCTGGTCTTCCTGCGTCTGACCGAGGCACTGGCGCAGCTGGGACCCTCGTTGCCGGCTGGTCTTAAGATCGCGACGTTTGACGATTACCCCTGGAACCACGTGCTCTTTGGCGGTGTGACCACGGCCGCGCAAGACACCCTTACCATTGCCGAGCGCGTGGTCGAGCGCCTGTCCGAGCGCATCGACGTTGTTACCACCACCGTGGGCGAAGCCGCAAAGCTGGCGCCCAAACGCATCGAGATCCCCGGCCACATCGAATACCGCGCCTCGACCTCGCGCTAGCAACTCGTTCGCAACTGCCTGTTCGCGCACGTTTTTTGAGCGCTTGATACGCTTTAACCCTGCGGAAACATTTTTCTGCGATAGTATCTGCGATATAGACCAGTCGAAACCCGCCCGAAAGAAAGGGGAGCGACATGAACCAGCAGAACATCGATTACGTACTCCGCTCCGTAGAGCAGCGTGACATCCGCTTTGTGCGTCTGTGGTTTGTCGACATTCTCGGCCGCCTCAAGAACTTTGCCATTAGCCCCGAGGACCTCGAGGTCGCTTTTGAGGAGGGTATTGGCTTTGACGGTTCCGCCATCGAGGGCTTTGCCACGCCCGAGGAAGCCGACATGCTGGCGTTTCCCGATGCTTCAACCTTCCAGATTTTGCCGTGGCGCCCGAGCCACAACGGCGTCGCCCGCGTGTTCTGCGACGTGTGCACTCCCGATCGCAAGCCGTTTGCCGGCGACCCGCGCGATGCCCTGCGCCGCATGTTCCGCAAGGCCGAGAAGGCTGGCTACCTGCTCAACGTGGGCGCCGAGCTGGAGTACTACTACTTCCCCGACGAGCACACCCCCGAGCCGCTCGACAACGTGGGCTACTTCGATCTTTCGGTGAGCGATGCCGCTCGCGACCTGCGTCGCAACACGGTCCTCACGCTCGAGAAGATGTCCGTACCCGTGGAGTACACCTTCCACGCCGCCGGCCGCTCGCAGCACGGCATGAGCCTGCGCCACGCCGAGGCCCTGAGCATGTCCGACGCCATCACCACGGCCAAACTCATCATTAAGCAGCAGGCCTACGAGAGCGGTTGCCACGCCTCCTTTATGCCCAAGCCGTTGGCAGGCGAGGACGGCAGTGCTATGTTCCTGTGCCAGTCGCTATTCGACCACGACGGCAACAACGTCTTTTGGGGCGAGGACGACGAGAAGTACCATCTTTCCGACATCGCCAAACACTACATGGCCGGCATTCTGGCGCACGCGCGCGAGATCAGCGCCATCACCAACCCCACGGTCAACTCGTACAAGCGCATCACCACGGGTGGCGACTCCGTGCCGCAGTACGCCACGTGGGGCCTGCGCAACCGCGCGAGTATGGTCCGCATCCCGGTCTACAAGCCCGGCAAGCAGCTGTCCACGCGCATCGAGCTGCGCAGTCCCGATCCCATGGCCAACCCGTACCTGGTCAACGCCGTCACGCTGGCGGCTGGTCTGGACGGCATCGAGCGCAAGCTGGAGCTCCCGCCCGAGGCCACGGCCGAGACGCTCAAGCTTACCGACCGTCAGATGGTCGAGGCCGGCTACACGCCGCTGCCGCGCTCGCTCAAAGAGGCGCTCGACGTGTTTGAGGACTCGCAGTTTATGAAGGATGCCCTCGGCGAGCACATCCACAGCTTCTTCCTCAAAAAGAAGCGTGACGAGTGGCATAAGTTTGAGTCTACGATCACCGAGTGGGAGATCAAGCACTACCTGGCGAACTCCTAATCGCGCTGGCTTGTTCCAGTACGATTGAGCTCATTTCTTTGGAGGCCGATATGTCCGAAAAGAGTGCCCTGTTCATGGCGCGCACGACGCGCTTCCACGAGTTTGCCCGCAGCTTGACGACCACCCTGGGTGTCGAGGTGAGCCTGGCAACCCCCGATTCGCCGACTGCGGCGCACGACTTTGACCTGCTGATCCTCGATTCCGACGGCATTCGCAGCGACCGCATCGATCAGATTGCCAAGTGGCTTGACGATCGTGGCGGCGTCCCCATGCTGGTGATCGTCGACGATGAGGCCCTTGGCACCCTGCGCCTGCCGAA
Organism: uncultured Collinsella sp.; assembly: GCA_938005465.1. Lineage (GTDB taxonomy): Bacteria > Actinomycetota > Coriobacteriia > Coriobacteriales > Coriobacteriaceae > Collinsella. The sequence goes on along the minus strand of CALLNU010000019.1, from coordinate 81,991 downwards.
TCACGCGCATGCCGACTTTGTATGCCCCACGGCGACGCCCAACGAGCTCAAGGCTCGTGCGCAGCGCCTGATGGGCGAGGAGGAGACCGTCGCCGCCGACGATGTGCTCAATATCGATAACCTCGAGATCAACCTGGCCACCTACCAGGTGACACTCGATAACGAGCCCATCGACCTGACGCTGATGGAGTACTCGCTGCTGAGCTTTTTGGCAACGCACCCCAACCGTGCTTACAGCCGCGAGGTGCTGCTGCACCGCGTGTGGGGCTTTGAGTACTGCGGCGGCACGCGCACCGTCGACGTGCACATCCGACGCATCCGCTCCAAGGTGGGCCCGCAGATCGCGGCACACATCACCACCGTCCGCGGCGTGGGCTATCTGTTTAAGGACTAGATTTCCACCACAAAGGGGACAGGCACCTTTGTGGTGGTCTTGACGCAGGTGCGGGTTCCTCTCGAATCTGCAGCAGAACTTAAGCCTTCCTAAAAGATTGCGTTCTCATACACGTTCGCCCGCATATTGGGGTACAACTCAACGTGAACAATGATGGCCCGCCACATGTTTGGCGGGCCTTTGGTTATTTGACGAAAGGATCGCAGCCATGAGCGAGAACGATTCCCAGCGCCCCCAGGATGCGGGTCACGCCGGCGAGACCCAGCAGCAGCCGCGTGTGCAGGTGGAGTCGACGCCTGCCGGCAGCAACATTCCCTACGTGCAGGCTTACGACACGCAGACCGGCCAGCCGCTGGGCGGCCAGCAGGTTGTAAACAAGCACACAGTGGTCAAGACCAAGACCAAAAAGCTGCCGATCTTTATTACGGCGCTCGCCGGTTGTGCCTGCGGAGCTCTGCTGGTCATTGCGCTTATCATGAGTGGCACGCTCGATATCGGCGGCGGCAAGAACGCCGTGACGGCGGGTGCTTCGGGTTCGTCGACGCAAAAGATCACCATTGACTCCGAGGATACTACGCTGGCCGAGGCCGTTTCTGCCAAGGCGTTGCCCTCCGTGGTTTCCATCACCGCCACTTCGAGCGGCAGCCAGAATGGCTCGCTCTCGCAGTCTGCTGATGAGTCGGACAGCTCGGGCAGCGTCGGCTCGGGCGTGGTGCTCGATACCGAGGGCCACATCCTCACCAACAACCACGTGGTCGATGGTTACGACCAGTACGTGGTGACCATGGACGACGGCACCACCTATGAGGCCGAGTTCGTGGGCAACGATGCTTCGAGCGACCTCGCCGTCATTAAGCTCAAGGACGCCGACGCCTCCAAGCTCACGCCGATCGAGATCGGCGACTCCTCCAAGCTCAACGTGGGCGAGTGGGTTATGGCGATCGGCTCGCCGTTCGGCAACGAGCAGTCTGTCTCCACGGGCATTGTGTCGGCGCTCTACCGCTCCACGGCCATGAGCTCTACCAGCGGTAACACCATCTATGCCAACATGATCCAGACCGATGCCGCCATCAACCCGGGCAACTCCGGCGGCGCGCTCGTCAACGACAATGGCGAGCTGGTGGGTATCAACTCGCTCATCGAGAGCTACTCGGGCTCCAGCTCGGGCGTGGGTTTTGCCATTCCGGTCAACTACGCCAAGAACATTGCCGACCAGATTATCGACGGCAAGACGCCGGTGCATCCGTACATGGGCGCTACGCTTTCGAGCGTCAATGCGCTTAACGCCCGCACTAACAAGCTGAGCACCGATAGCGGCGCGTATGTGGCAAGTGTCGTCGAGGACGGTCCTGCTGCCAAGGCCGGCATTCAGGAGGGCGACGTCATCACCAAGCTGGGCGATGACGAGATCACGAGCGCCGATGGCCTGATCATCGCACTGCGCAGCCACGAGGTGGGCGAGAAGGTCGAGATCACGCTCGTGCGCGGCAAGGAAGAGAAGAAGGTCACCGTCGAGCTGGGCTCCGATGAGGAGCTGCAGAACCAGCAGCAGGACGACAGCGCGACCGACACCGGCAACGGCGGTATTACCGATGAGCAGCTGCGCCAGTATCTGGAGGAGCTGTTGGGCCAGCAGGGCCAGGGCCAGGGTCAAGGCTACGGTCAGGGTTTCTAACGAGCCGTATCGCATATATCGAAACCAGAGGGGCTGTCCCATCAACGCGGGACAGCCCCTCTTTTCTTATTGATCCGTTGGGGACGGAGGAAAACGGATCACTTGTGGCTGGCATGAGGCCTGGTTCGTAATGGTCTGGACAGTTAGTTCATATACGTATAAATCTGGGGCAGCTTGGGATGCGTTTTGAGCAATTTTTGATTGGGATGGGGCTCGGATGGGTGTTTGGAAGGGAGAGTGGGACGTTTACATGGTCTCGAGGAACCCAAAATTAGTCGAAACAGAGGTGTTTGTGCCCGATCCAGCTCTAGGATTTATACGTATCTGAACTAACTGTCCACCCCAGTCTGGCGGCTGCCGTTTCGGTGCGGTTTGAAAGGGCTATTCGGCCCCGTTGCGACCGGTGGTACTCTTGTATCCGTTTGAAATCGAGCGAAGGAGTGCCGCTATGGAGCAATCGAGCCTGTTTGGTGACGGCGTGGACATCGATACCGAAACGCCCGCGAGCGCAGATGCCACCGCACCGGTCGACGCCCGTGCCCAGGCGGCAGCGCGTGCGGCCGAGCTGCGCCACGAGCTCGATTACCACGCCTATCGCTACTACATGCTCGATGCGCCCGAGATCACGGATGCCGCCTTTGACAAAATGCTCGTTGAGCTGCAGGAGATCGAGGCGACCTACCCCGATTTGGTAACGCCCGACAGCTATACCCAGCGTGTGGGCGGCTACGTGAGCGAGCAGTTTACGCCGGTCACGCACATGGCGCGCATGTATTCTATGGACGATGCCATGGATCTGGACGAACTCGACGCGTGGCTCCAACGCACCGAGGATGCGCTCGGCGCCGGTAGCGTTACCTATACCTGCGAGCTCAAGATCGACGGCCTGGGCGTGGCACTTACCTACCAAAACGGCACCTTCGTACGTGCGGCCACACGTGGCGATGGCACCACGGGTGAGGACGTGTCGCTCAACGTGCGCACCATCAAGGATGTGCCCATGCACCTGTCCGAGCCGGCGCTCGCCCACATGGGCGCCGACCGCGAGCGTACCATCGAGGTGCGCGGCGAGGTCTACATGCCCAAGGGCAGCTTTGTGCGTCTGAACGACGAGGCCGATGCCGAGGGCCGCGACCCCTTCGCCAACCCGCGCAACGCTGCCGCCGGCAGCCTACGTCAGAAGGACCCCAAGGTCACGGCGCGCCGCGACCTGGCCACCTTTATCTATGCCATTGCCGATACCGATCCGCTGCACGTCCACAGCCAGCGCGAGTTCCTCGACTGGCTGCGTAGCGCCGGCTTTAGCGTCAACCCCAACGTGGCTCGTTGCGCCACGCCGGCCGAGGTCCACGAGTTCTGTGCCCAGGCGCTCGAACATCGCGGTGACCTGGACTACGACATCGATGGCGTGGTCGTAAAGGTCGATAGCTTCCAGCAGCAGCTCGACCTGGGCTTTACCGCCCGCGCGCCGCGCTGGGCCATTGCCTTTAAGTTCCCGCCCGAGGAAAAGCAGACCGTCCTGCGCGAAATTCGCATCCAGGTGGGCCGCACCGGTGTGCTCACGCCGGTCGCCGAGTTCGACCCGGTGACGGTCGCCGGCTCCACCATCGCGCGCGCCACGCTGCACAACATCGACGAGATCCGTCGCAAAAACGTGCGTGAGGGCGACACCATCATCGTGCACAAGGCAGGCGACGTAATCCCCGAGGTCGTGGGCCCGGTGCTCGACAAGCGCCCGGCCGATTCGGTCGACTGGCACATGCCCGAGGTCTGCCCCGTGTGCGGCAGCCCCGTGGTCCACGAGGATGGCGAGGTTGCCTACCGCTGCGTCTCCATCGACTGCCCCGCGCAGCTCAAGGAGCGCTTGCTCCACTGGGTGAGCCGCGGCTGCATGGACGTCGACGGCCTAGGCGACGAGATTGTCGACAAGATGATCGCCGCCGGGCTGATTCACGACGTCGCAGACTTCTACCAGCTCACGGTCGACGATATCGCCGACCTGGACACGGGGCGCACCTATGCCAGCTCCAACAGTAAAAAGGGCGTCAAGAAGGGTGACCCCATTCCGGTGGGCCTCAAGACGGCCGAGAAAATCATCGCCGAGCTCAACAAGTCCAAGAGCCAGCCACTCGGTCGCGTACTGTTTGCCCTGGGCATCCGCCACGTGGGCAAGAGTGTGGGCGAGGTCATCGCCGAGCGATTCCTGTCGATTGACAAGCTTATCGTGGCGAGCGAAGAGGATATTGCCGAGTGCGAGGGCATCGGTCCCAAGATTGCGGCGAGCGTTAAGCAGTTCCTGGCCGTGCCCGAAAACCTTGCCGTGCTGGAACGTCTGCGTCAGGCGGGCCTTTCGCTCGAGGTCGACTTGGGCACCGCGCACGCGCAAGCCGCGGCCGACGCTGGCGTGGCGGGCGAGCTCGCCGACGCACAGCCGCTCGCGGGTCTGACCTTCGTGCTCACCGGCACGCTCGTCAGCCGCACGCGCGACGAGGCAGGCGCGGCGCTCAAGGTGCTTGGTGCCAAGGTCTCGGGCAGTGTTTCAAAGAAGACGAGCTATCTAGTCGCCGGCCCCAAAGCGGGCTCCAAGCTCACCAAAGCCGAGCAGCTGGGTGTGCCCGTGCTGGACGAGGACGCACTCGAGCAAATCCTGGCGACTGGTGAGGTGCCCCAGGCTTAGGACATCGATAATCAAATTAGAAAACCTCCCGGAAAGGTTGATACTTTCCGGGAGGTTTTTATTTGGGCGTGATGGCGGGCACCGTGATCTGCGTCATGTAGGTTGCTGAGGGTGACCCTGCGGAGCGGTGCCGTTCCGGAGCGATAGAAGATTCATGCAAAGCAAAGGGGCCCCGCAGTGAGGTCCCACAACGGGGCTGCCCCATTGTGATGAGTTTTATACACTTTAACATTAACATTAACGTGTATACTCAGCAGTGAAGATATATGTTGAGAGGAGCAGTTATGGTTACGGTCGCGTTTTCGGAACTGCGCCAAAACCTTACGCAGGTGGCCGAAAAGGTTGCCAATGAGGGCGAGGAGGTTGTGGTCTTCAAGCGGAGCAAGCCGTTGTTCAAGATCGTGCCGCTCGACTATGAAGGTCCAGTTACGGTGGAATATGACGCTGCCCAGGAGCGTGGGGGCGCAAAACCGACGTGCGACACGGGCAAGCCCAAGCGCGACGTGGGTACGATGTGGCATCCCAAGATCACCTGGAAGGAGATTCGCGAGATGCTCGCGGAGAATGAGGACTACCAGGAGTATCTCGATATCGTGGCTAACATGCCAAAGGGAACGCCGCTCGATACGATGACGGTTGAAGATGAAAAGCGCGTCGCGAGGGAGCGCTACCTATGAGAGCATTTCTCGATACCAATTTTCAGCTCGATTGCGTGCTTCCGGGCCGGCCGGAGCACGCAGCGGCGCAAACGATCAAGGGGCTCGTCGACGTGGGGCTTATCGAAGGCGTTGTTTCGGCCTGCTCTCTCAAGGACGCGTACTACATTCTCACCAAACAGGCCGGCGAGGCGCGCGGGCGCGAGGTAGTGCGCGACTGCCTTAAGAGCTACTCGGTAGAGCCTCTCGACCAAGAGGCTTGTTTTACCTCCGCCTATTCCGATGAGCCGGACTTTGAGGACGGCTGTATCCGTGCGATGGCCGAGCGTGCCGGCGTGGACTTTATCATCACGCGTGACCGCGCCGCTTTTGTGCGCTCGACCATCAAGACCTTCTCGCCTGCAGAGTTCATCCGTGCGTTTCCGATTCCGGAGGAGTAAAACCGCCATATCGGGGACTGTCCTCGACATGGTAGTTCTCCTGTAGCCGACGCTCGTTAGCTGAGCTATACTTCATAATTATGTACACAATTATGTTAGGAGTGTGCCATGCCCGTTTGCGTTCCAATTAAAGATATGCGGGACACCGCGAAATTCTCGGAGCTCGTTGAAACTACTACTGGTCCAGTGACTGTTACAAAAAACGGCTATAGCAAATTTGTTGTACTTCGATCCGAGGACTACGACCTCATGGTTCAGGAACAGGCTAAGGCTCGTCTGATGGCTCGTATAGCTGTGGCCGAACGGGAGCGTGCTGCTGGTACGGCACGTGATGCCTTTGAGGCTCTCGATGACCTTGAGGCAAAATATGGCCTATAACGTCAAGATTCTGCCTTCAGCTGAACAAGAAGTTGACGATATCGTTGATTATCTATTGGGGCATGGTATTTTTACTGCCCGGCACTTTCTTGATAAATACCGTAGCCAGCTCCAGCTTCTTCAAAGTGGTGTAGTTGACTACGGCTTATCGAAGTTACCCGAGCTTGCAGTGCTTGGTTACCATGCTTGCCTCGTTAATTCTTATGTAATGCTTTATTACTACGATAACGAGGACGTTGTGATTGCCCATATTTTTCACCAAAGCCAAGATTATGCTGCATTGGTGATATCTAGAAATCGATTCGAGTTGCTGGATGATGATTAGTAAGAACCTCCCGGAAGCACGATGCCTTTCGGGAGGTTCTTACTTTGCCGGAACAACCGGCACCGTGATCTGCGTCACGTAGGTCGCCGGGTCGTCGCTGATGATATCGTCGATGAGGGCGATTTCGCGTTGCCTCGCTACGCCACCAGCTTGTCAAAAGCTCCGCGCCGGTTGAGTACGGTAAACGCGACAACACAGATGACCGCCGACAAAATCGATCCGCACGGCGAAGCGATGCCCATGGGAAACAGCGTGTCGGAATAGGCGTTCGACAGCAGCCAGGCGCCGGGCACGCGAATGAGCGCCACGGCCAGCACGTTGTGCGCAAAGCCGATGTAGCTCTTGCCATACGCAGCGAAAAAGCCGCTAAAGCAAATGTGGATGCCGGCAAAGATTGCGTCGAAAATGTAGCTGTGCATATAACCGGTGCCGGCGGCGACCACTGCGGGGTCCTTGGCAAAAAAGCCGATAAACGCCGGCGCCACCAGCCACATCAGCACCGTGATCAGGCAGCCATACACTACCGAGATGGTCATGGCGTCTTTGAGCACCTGACGTGCGCGGTCGCCCTTGCCCACGCCGGCGTTTTGCGCCGTGAGCGCGCTGACGGTGGCACCCATGGAGCTCGGCACAATGAACAAAAAGCTGATCATCTTCTCGACCAGGCCCACGGCGGCGGCGTCGACGAGTCCTCGGTGGTTGGCGATGACGGTGATAAACATAAACGCCACCTGGATGCAGCCGTCCTGCACAGCCACAGGCACGCCGATCTTAAGAATGCTGCCGAGAACCTCGGGCTGGGGGCGCAGGTCGCTGCGCTTAACGTGGATGTTCGTGCGACGGCTCTTGAGCCACACGAGCGCGAGGGCAACGCTTGCCGTCTGGGCGGTTACCGTGCCGAGCGCCGCGCCCACGGGGCCGAGCCCCATGTGGCCGATAAACAGAAAATCGAGCGCGATGTTAATGATGCATGCCACGCCGATTACGTACATGGGCGAGCGCGAATCGCCCAGGCCGCGAAAGATGGCCGAAAGGATGTTGTACGCGGCGATAAAGGGAATGCCGACAAAGCAGATACGCAGGTAGGCGGCGGTGCCTTCGACCGCCTCGGCAGGCGTGCCAATGAGCGCTACAACCTGCGGGCATAGTGCAAATAAGATGACGGCCAGCACCACCGAGATACCCATAAAGAGCGTGATGGTGTTGCCGATGGCGGTCTCGGCGCGGTCAAACCGGCGCGAACCCACGGCGTGGCCGACGATGACCGTCGTTCCCATGGCCAGGCCCACGAGCGTCACGGTAATGATGTAGAGCGTCTGCGCGCCATTGCCCACGGCGGTGATGCCGGCGGCACCGCTAAACTGCCCCATCATGTACAGGTCGGCCATGCCGTAGAGCATCTGCAAAAAGTACGAGAGCATATAGGGCAAGGCAAAGACCGCGATGGTCTTAAGGACATTGCCGCGTGTGAGGTCGTGTTCCATGGGCGGGGCTTTCTGGCTTGGTCTGTTTACGTACCAGTGTAGTGAAAACCCTACAACGATTGTAGAGTCAAGGTTTGTGTTGGCAGTGGGGCGAAAATAGTCACGCTCCAAGCACGATGCTTTGGCCCCTCCGTGCGCCTCACCTCGCCTCAAACCATCACAACATTCGACGTTTTTCGCCAAAAACGGGAAAAGCATCGAATGTTGTGATGGTTTTTCTGCCACTCGACCGGGTGGAATCGCTTTCTTGCGCACGAAGGTGTGCGGACCCGTGGGCAGGGGAATAAGGCTGGTTATCCGACTCCATTGGAGGGCTCATGGACTTGCCGATCGTCCTGTCCCATAAGACTGCCTGGCTGTACCACAACGTGGCGCGCCCGTCCGAGCCGCTCTCGCGAGCAAGCAGCCTATACGATGAGGACTCGCTTGCTAGCGAGGCGGAGCCGACCGCGAGCCTGCCCAAATTGGGACTCGATGCCAAGGGGCTGAGGGCTTCAATGGCAGTTGGGATCGTTGCCGACTATCTGGTCTCGCTTGGTATTCCACGAGAAGAGCTCGATCATATCGACACGCTCGTCAACTTCGATTTTGAGCGCTCGACGCCGGCTGGATTTAGGTGCCACGTGTTTGGAGCGCCGGTACCTCCAGACCATCTTATTGAGGTGGCAGAGGGCCTTCTGGTGGTTGATGAGGCCATGTGTTTTGTCCAAGCGGGTTCGTGGATGAGCGAGCCCGAGCAGCTGGAATATGGGTATGAAATCTGCGCCCGTTACCATTTGAATCATCTGTCGACAGGCGATTATATCGAGATGGGGCAGAGGCACACCGTTGCCGACTTGATTGTTTATTGCAACGAGAACCGATCTCGTCAGGGGGCTATACGCGCGGCCGCCGTGCTCAAGCGCGTGCACGATGGCGCGCGGTCGCCCATGGAGACGGCCACCGCAATCATGATCGTAGCAAAACGTTCCCAGGGCGGGCTGGGATACGCCAAGGTCGAGCTCAACCATCGGGTCGATGTTCCCAACGAGTTCAAGTATCTCGCTAAGGCCGGGTATTTCGAAATCGACGTATATGCGCCTGCGAGCGGTACGGGGATTGAATACAACGGCTCGGACCATCTTGATAAACAGCGCAGCGCGTCGGATGCGGAGCGTATGACCGTGCTGAGCGCGCTGGGCTTTAGGATGATCGTCCTCACCGGGACTCAGTTTGCCCATCAGCTGCAATTGCACCGGGCGATGAATGCCATCGCGCTCGCTATGGGTCTTAAGTGCGACCGAAGCGAAGCGTTCCAGAAACGTCAAAACGACCTGCGAGAATTCGTGATTCGGCACTGGGACGGCGGCCTTTAGGGACGCTTTGGTCCTTCTACGGGGTGCCGTGGGCAGGCTAACCATCACATCATTCGACGTTTATTGCCAAAAACGGGAAAAGCATCGAATGTTGTGATGGTTTGTATGCTGAGGATGGGCTTGGGAAGCCGGACTTGCTCGAAGCGACCTGTCCTGTCGTACGGGTGTCGGCATGATTCTATCGTGGGGTATTATGTTTTCCGAAGAATAAAACGCCGCGTGAGGGGAGGGCCGCGTGGGCGGGCACGTGCAACATGACGGCTTTGGCCGCGATATCAACTACCTGCGCATTGCCGTTACCGACAAGTGCAATTTCCGCTGCATCTACTGCATGCCGGCCGATGGCGTGGCGCCCCGCGCGCACGACGAGCTGCTCAGCGCCGAGGAAATCGCCCGCTTTGTGCGCTTGGTGGCGGGAGAGGGCATTCGCCGCGTGCGCCTGACGGGCGGCGAGCCGCTGGTCAGCCGCCGTATCATTCCGCTCATCCGCGACATCCGCGCGATTCCGCAGATCGAGGACATCTCGCTTACCACCAATGGCGCCCTGCTGCCCAAGCTGGCACCGCAGCTCAAAGATGCCGGTCTTAACCGCGTTAACATCTCGCTCGACACGCTCGACCCCGCGCTCTTTGGAAAGATCACGCGCCTGGGCCGGCTCGAACAGACCATGGCTGGCGTCGACGCGGCGCTGGCTTGGGGCTTTGAGCCCCTTAAGGTCAACTGCGTTGTGGTGCGCCGGCTCAACCAGGATGTGGCGGCCCTCGCGCGACTCACGCTCGACCGCCCCATCCACCTGCGCTTTATCGAATATATGCCCATCGGCGACGAGCGCACGAGCTCGCATTGCGCTGTGGACCCGCATGCGCCCGCGCTCAATCCCGAACTGTGGGACGCGAGCGATACCGTGCCGAGTGACGAGCTGCGGGCGCGCATCAATGCCGGGGCCGCCACGGTGGGGCTGGGCGAGCTCGAGCCGCTCGACATCAACGACGCTCCTGCCGGCGCGGGCCCTGCGCGCTATTGGCACTTTCCGGGCGCGGCGGGAACGGTCGGCTTTATCAGCGCCATGTCCAACCATTTTTGTGCGAATTGCAACCGTCTGCGCCTGACGGCCGATGGCAACGTGCGTCCGTGCCTGTTCAGCGATGCCGAGTATTCGGTGCGTGAGGCGCTGCGCCGTGGTGATGATATGCAGGTACTTTCGATTTGGCGCGATGCCGTGGCCCACAAACCGCAGGAACACGCGATAATTGAGGGCACGCAACGATTTATGTCCCAAATCGGAGGATGATCATATGGCCAAGAGCAGGTACGCCGATGCCACCAAGGCCGCTCGCAGGGCCGCGATGTCTGCCCACAAAGTCACGGCTGCGGCCAGCGATGCCGTTGCAGGCGCGCAGTCGACTGCCAGCGCTGCCACCGAGCCCGCCCGCGACGCCCGTCGCGACGAGCTGACGCACGTGGACGCCAAGGGCGAGGTGCGCATGGTCGACGTGTCCGACAAGGCCGAGACCCATCGCATTGCCATCGCCGAGGGCACCATCCTCATGCATCCCGAGACGCAGGCCATGGTGCTGCAGGACCGCGCCAAAAAGGGCGACGTGCTCGCCTGCGCGCGCGTGGCGGGCATCATGGCCATCAAGCGCACGAGCGACATCATCCCCATGTGCCATCCGCTGCTCATTACCAAGAGCAAGTGCGACATTGCGCCCATCGCTGCGGCGGGGACGCCGGCCGAGGACGTGCCCGAGGGCTGGGCGTCGGCGCGCGCGGACGGGCAGGTTGGCTTTCACGTACTGGTTACGGCCGGCGTGACGGGCAAGACGGGTATCGAGATGGAGGCCCTGACCGGCGCGAGTGCCGCGTGTCTGACCGTCTACGACATGTGCAAGGCCGTCGATCGCGGTATGGAGATTGTCGACGTGCGCCTGCTGCACAAGGAGGGCGGCCGCTCGGGCGTGTGGGACCGCGCAGGGCGCCAGACCGCTGCCGTTGAGGCCGCCACCGCAGACGGTAACGCGCCCGCGAGCACACCCGTCGCCGTCGCGCCCGCTCCAACCGTCCCTGCGATTGCGTTTATCGGCTACCAGAACTCGGGCAAGACCACGCTCGTCGAGAAGGTTATCGCCGAGCTCACCCGCCGCGGCCTGCGCGTGGGTTCGCTCAAGCATCATGGACATCACGGCTTTGATATCGATGTGCCCGCTAAGGACACCTGGCGCCATCACCAGGCCGGATCCAAACACGTGGGCCTCATCTGCGCCACGCGCTGGGCGGAGTACGCCGACACGCGCGAGGAGGACGAGATGCCCGCGCGCGAGCTGCTGTCGCGCTACAACGATGTCGACGTGGTGATCATCGAGGGCTACAAGACTGAGGGCTTCGACAACATCGTGGTCGCGCGCTCCGGTGTCGACCGTCTGCGCGGCAAGAGCTCGCTCGACCTGGTCGACGGTCACACGCTGGCCCTTGCCTGCAACGAGGCCCTGGCGCGTCAGGCCTTCGACGCCGGCTTTGCGACCCGAGCCATCAACATCAACGACGCCCGAGCCATCTGCGACCTGATTCAAGATTATCTGGCCTAAAACCTGCCAAAAAGAGACAGGTTTATTTTGGCAGGTTTTATCTGGGCAAACGTCATTTCCACCACAAAGGGGCCGGGCACCTTTGTGGTGGATTTTGCTTTAGTAGATGTGTGGGACATGCCTTATAATCTACCAAGTAGTCCACGACGGGCGAAAAACGGAGAGAAGGGGCTTGATGCGTCCTTAATGTTTCATGCGGATAGATTGATTTGACAGGCGGTGGCGAATGCCCGCCGTCCGCATTCGTATGAAACAAGGAGTCTCCATGCTCGCCTCTCTTTTCTCAAAACCTCAACCATCGCTGTCCGTGCAGGCCAAGCGCCTGGTGGCGATGCGCTTTCTCATCTACACCGGTTTTCAGACCAGCTACTTTATCGGTGTCATCGGAACGCTCACCTATGCAGACGATGCCTCGGTCGTGGCGACATCGCTGGCCGTTCTGTTTATGAACGTATTCGTGATCCTGGGATCCTTTGCGGGCGGCGCTGCGCTCGACGCCTGGGGCCCGCGCCACCATTTCTTGCTGAGCATCGTGGGTACGCTGGCAACCGGCGCGGCGATCCTCGTTTTTGGCAGCGCGACCGGCATCGTCCTGCTCGGTGCGGCGCTCCTGGGCTTTGTGATGGGGTTCGCCCAGCCCATCGCCACATCCTATCCAGCCTACCTCACCAACGATCCTGTCGAGCTCAAAGACATCAACTCCGCCATCGCCATGTTTTCAAACGTGAGTATCATCGTTGGCCCCACACTGGGCGGCTTTATCGCGGCGGCTGCGTCGTCGCGCGCGGTGTTCGTGCTTATGATGCTCTTTACCGCGTTGGCGCTCATTGCCGGTTGGAGCTTTAGGCCGCAGACCAGCCATGTCTCCGGGCATGCGGATGCCGATTCAGCGGAGGAAGGGGAGCGTGCGGGACAAAGCTCCGACTCCAGCAAATCCACCCGCGCAACCTTCGCGACCAGCATCAAGACAGTCTTTACCAACAGCGTTCTCGCCCTACTGTTCTGCATCATCTTTCTTTCGAACTTCGGCTATGGCGCCTTTGACCCGCTGGAGTCGTTCTTCTACCGCGATGTTCTGCACGTCGGTGTTGAGTGGATGGGCTGGCTCTCGTCGGCCAGCGGTGTGGGCGCGGTGCTGGGCGCCGTGGTCGCGCTCCGCTTGCCGCCGCGCTTCGTCAGCCTTAAAACGCTGCTTGTGGCGCTTATGTCCGTGGGCCTGGGAAGCCTGCTCTACGTGGGAACGCCGTACGTGGGCGTAGCCCTTGTCGGCCAGATTGCCCTGGGCGTGGCCTGGGGCGTCGTCAACCCGCTCCACAACACTATCGTGCAAACGACGGCTCCGCTCGAGCAGCTCGGTCGCATCAACTCGGTCATGGGCTTTGGCAACATGTTCGCCGGCGTGGCCCCGCTGGCGATTGCCCCGTGGCTGGCAGCAACGTTTGGCGTGCAGCAGACGCTCATCGGAGCGGGCATGGTCGTGACGGCAGTTCCCGCGGCGTTGCTGCTGTTTGGACGCCGGCATTTTGATCGTGCCGCAAGGCAGTAAAACCATCACAACATTCAGCGAAAATCGCGATTTTGCCGAAAAGCGTCGAATGTTGTGATGCTTTGCGCTCCGGGCAGGCCGCCCTTCGGGTCCGGCCACCACAAAGGGGGCAGGCACCTTTGTGGCGATCGGGCCCCAACGGCCTGCGCCTTGGTATACCATGTACGCCGTTCACGAATACACCCCACACCGCCGCACAACCCAGAAAGGCCCCCATGGACACCACCTTCAGCCATATCAAAGCCGTGTTCTGCGATATCGATGGCACGCTGCTCACGAGCCAGCACACGGTGTCCCCGCGCACCGTGGCGGCGATCCGCGCCCTGCGCGAGCGCGGCGTGCTCTTTGGCCTGTGCACCGGGCGCGACGCCCACGCGACCGAGGCCATGTACGAGCTCTGGGGCATCGAAGGCCTGGTGGACGTGATGGTGGGCTGCGGTGGTGCCGAGGTCATCGACCGTGCGCACGACATCAACGAGCTGAGCTATCCGCTGCCGGGCGAGACCATCGCGCGCATCTGCAAGCACATGGCGGACCTTCCGGCAACGCCCGTCTGCCCCCGAGACGGCGTGTTCTACGTGCCCGAGAGCAACGCGTGCGTCGAGCACCTGTCGCGCGTCGACGGCGTGCCCTACCAGGTGGTCGATTTTGCCGAGTTTTTGCGCGAGCCGCAGCCCAAGGTGATGTTTACCATGGCGCCAGAGGTAATGCCGCGGGTGATTGAGCGAGCATCGACGTTTGCCGACGACACCGTCAAGGCGGCGGCTCTGCAAACCACGCAGCGGCTCTACGAGTTCATGGATCCGCGCGTGTCCAAGACGCGCGGCCTTGTGCGCGTGGCGGAGCTCAACGACATGGAGCTCCAGGACATCTGCGTGTTTGGTGATGCGGACAACGACACCTGCATGGTGGCCGACGCCGGCGTGGGCGTGGCCATGACAAACGGCAGCGACGCCACCCGTGCCGCCGCCGACTTTGTAACCGCGAGCAACGACAAAGACGGCATCGCGATCTTTATCGAGGAGCATCTGCTGTAGTGCAGGGGGAGAACCGCCACAAAGGGGACAGGCGCCTTTGCGGTGGCCTCAGGCGATTTGGGCGAATTGATGCCTAAAATCTGCGCGAAAATTCAAATATTGTTGTCTGAACATCACGCTTCTAACTACCGATGGGTTAAAGATATTCCCATCAATTTGGTAGTCTATTCATCCCGGTTAATGACCTACCGTGAACGGTCGATTTTCGACCGTTCACAGGATGCATGCTCTTGAGCAAAATGTTGTGCAAATAAATAAAATGCTATTAAAAAATGATAACTAGCTTAATTACCAGTAGAAATAGATATTTCATAGCGAATAAACGAAGGTAAATCCGAGCAAATGTCAAGAGAATTGAGAATTCGCTACAAAACTATCGGTATTTTTGCTTAGATGTTCAAACAATCGTTACAATATGTACTATAATCGTGCGCAATTACAGATTGCGCAGATACGTTTGATAGTGAAAGAGCAAGATCGCGGTCTCTTGGGGAGGAGACATCGATGAAAGCGAATTCAGAAAAAACTAAGCAGAGTAAAAAAGCGACGCGTCGTGTACTGGCAGGCGTTTTGTGCGGAGCATCCGTGTTGAGCCTGGTACTGTCGCTCGTCATGCCTCCAATCTCGCAGGCCATTGCCAACGATGCCCAGACAGTTTCTACCGAGGAAACTGTGATGGGGGGGGTTCCTCAAGTGAGTCTACTGATGTAGACAACAGTACTAACGGGGATGCCGGCACAGACGCCGAAAACCAGAACAGCGACGATGCTGCGAGCGACGACGATGCTCGGCCGGAGGAGCAGTCCAAGGACGAGTCGCAGGCGGAAGATAATGATGCGATGGATGTTAACGCTGTCGCGTCAGCCGAGGAGGCTGCAGAGAGCGAAGAGACAACCACAGCTATTACTAACATTGCTAACGCCGATGATTTGTCAGCTAAGCTTCAAGGCGTTGGGGAAAACCAAACTGCCTGCTTCGAGCTTACAGCTGATATTGACTATGCTGGTGAAATCAAACTTGAGAAGAGCGGCAGCAATATAACGCTGAACTTAAACGGTCATAAGATCAAGTGCTTGAACACCGATAAGCCGTTATTTGATGTTGCTAATGGCGCAACACTTACAATTAAGGACGAAATTAAGGACTCCGCGCCGGTGACTGAGACGGTCAACGATGTCCAACAGCTGACTGATCAGGGGCAGAAGCTGAATCCCGATAATTATGGCAAGAAAGCCGTGCTAAATTACGTTGATGGCATTCCGTCTAATCTTACCTACTACGTGACCAAATCGACCCCGAGTGGTACAGGGACAATCGAGACGCTTGTCAGTCATAGCGTCGATATTAAGGGTGCCATCGTGGCGTGCGGCGGCAACGCAAATCTAAAGCTCATCAATCTGTATAACAACAACGGCAAGGGCGGCACGTTTAACCTTGTGAGCGGCGTGATCACGCAAAAACAAGGTGGCAGCGTTAGCAGCTTGGTCTATGCCGAGAACGGCTCTACTGTCAACATGAGCGGCGGCTATGTGTGTGGCGCTTCTGGCTCGCCCGCGGGCGCGGGCATTATGGTTTCCAACGAGAAAGGTAGTGCCTCGACCCTTAATTTGACCGGTGGCGTAATTGCCGGCAACAGCGCTTATAGTGGCGGTGGTGTGTATGCTAAAGGCTCCACGGTCACTATAACTAATGGCGTAATCTCCGGCAACAGCACGCTTGATTCTGCTGGCTTTGGTGGCGGCATCATGGCCGAAGGCGGCAGCGTCACTGTTTCCGGTGGCTACATCACTAACAAT
The DNA here is from genome assembly GCA_938005465.1 of uncultured Collinsella sp. Taxonomy (GTDB): domain Bacteria; phylum Actinomycetota; class Coriobacteriia; order Coriobacteriales; family Coriobacteriaceae; genus Collinsella. The sequence goes on along the minus strand of CALLNU010000019.1, from coordinate 65,643 downwards.
AAATATGCCAATTTCTGTGGCCATGATGGTTATGGCGATCATGGCGGCGCTGGACTTGCCGCTAGAAACGGTACTCATGTCACCATTTCGGGCGGCCAGATCACGGGCAACTATTCTGAGGAAGCAGGCGGCGGCGTTTACATTACCGATGTCGATCGACACGGGGTGAGTTCTCGCGAGACAATGGCATGGCTCAACATTACGGGGGGAACTATTGCCGCAAATGTGAGCAACCGTTCCGAGGGTGCTGGCATTCGCGTGGGCCAGATGGTTGACGCGATGATAGAAGGTGCGTCAAAATCTACTCCAGTCTATATCACTAATAACTCCTGCATGTCTCGCTTTGACTGGGGCGGAGGCGGTATCTTTGTCCAGGGCGATTCGGATACCGCATCTAATGCGGGCAGGCTATTTGTCTATAACTCCTATATAAGCAGCAATGAGGCCGGTGGCTACGGTGGCGGCGTTGCGGTTTGCCCGACGGGCAAGACCTTGGTGACGAACACCTACGGCACAGCGATCTTTGGCAATACGTCTGCCAAAGACCAGCGTGAAGCAAAAGATGATTATAATTCTGAGAAAAATAGCGGCAACGAAGGCACCCCTCACCTATCCGCTGGTGGCTACGAAGGCCTTGTCCACAAAAAGAACCAGGATACTACCGCCTACAATAGTCCTGACTTTCGCGAAAACGGTCACGCCGATTTCTTCCTTGCGGCGGAGGGTCACCGCGAGCCAATCGCGGCAGTGACCGGCAAGATGCTTGGCGGCGGTGATGCCAAGTACTCGGGAAGTAAAGAGCTTAGAGGTCCCATTACTATCCCCGCTAACGGTGGCGTGCAGGTATATAACAGCATCGGCCTGAGCTCGGGTGTTAATGCTCAAGACCCTCAAGACTTCGCGGCGATCAATGAGGCGCGAAACGAGGCAAAGACGTTTATCACGGGCAATTATTCCTGGAACCATGGCGGCGGCATCATGTCAAATGGCGACTTGTACCTAGGCGTGCCTGCGGATACGTACGTCTACCCGAGCCTTAAGCTGAAGGCGACCAAGGCGCTGAAAATGAAAAATAAGCAGTCCGAGGAAAGCATGGCGCTCGCCAAAGACCAGTTCTCCTTCTCGGTCTACCGTAAGGATTCGGATGACGCGACGGAGCCCTTTTGGAATGACAAGACATTCAACCGTGGCGGCTGCACCTTGGTCGGAACCGCCAGGAATGATGCGGACGGCAACATCACCTTTGACCTTGGCGAACAGTTCATTGATAAGACTGTTGAGGCTAACAAAATTACATACTACTTGGTCGAAGATGCCGGCGATGATTCCGATATCACTTATGACCCCGCTGTGTATGAGATTGTGGTGTCGGTCAAGGATAACCCGACCGAGCTCATGACTGTCCCGGAAAAGAATAATCCGAACGGAATGAAGAAACTTCTCATCCATAACTATACGATTACGAGTGTCACGGCAAAAAAAGGCGACAGCACAGTTCCGCTCGCCGCCGACGCCGATGGGGTCTATGCCCTCGGCAGTGCTAGCGGCAGCGGCGCGACATTTACCAACCGGTACACCCCGTACAGCTCCAAAGGCACCTGGACGCCTATGGCGACTAAGGTCGTTAAGGGTGGCGAGATGAAGGAGTTTACGCTCGAGTTTGCGGATAACTTGGACTTCAATGAAGCCAAGACGGTTGTGACCAACCCCATGGGCGAGATTATCACCACTGCCGACGGCGGCAAGTCCCAGACCCTGAGCTTCGACAAGATCGCGTACAAACTCGATCAACTCAACAAACTTCCGGCTGATTCCACTGGCCGCGGTGCAAGCAAGACCTTTACTTATTACGTCCGCGAACAGCAGCCGAACACGCCGTTTGCGCACTATAAGTACGACGAGTCGGTCTATCAGATTACGGTCAACGCGGTTGACGACTCTCAAGGCAAGATTAACGTCAATGCTACCTACAAGCAGATTCAGGATCGTGACGGCAAGTCAGTGACCAACGGCACGACCTACGACCTCACCGACAATTCCACCCCCACCTTCACCAACACCTACTCCACCTCTTTGCCCCTTTCTGGTATGTCGGGCGTCACTCTGACGTACCTTGCCGGTGCGGCGGTGCTTTGCGCTGCTGCGGCCTGGATGCACATTCGTCGCAAGGCGAATGCGAAGGGAGGTAACCGTCGTGAATAAGAAAGTTTGCTCCTTCCCGATCTTGTTTGCGCTGCTTGCCCTCCTGATCGGCACCTGCGCGGTTGTGTTCCCCGCTTCCGCGCAGGCCGCGCCGACCTCGACCGGTTCCATTACGGTGAGCGGCACCGTGGCGAGCAGCTACGACGCCTACCAGATCTTTAGCGCCAACGTCGTCGACGGCGACAGCGACGCCAAGACCGCCACCGACCTCGCCTGGGCAAGCGACGCCGTGCGCGACGCCGCGCTGCCTGTGCTGCACAGCGCCGGCATGCCCAATTCCCAGACCACCGCGCAGGAAGCTGCCGAGTGGCTCGACACCGATTCCCACCTTACGAGCGCGCTGAGCGCACAGCTCGCTCGTTCCCTCCAGAGCTCTGGCGCCGTGTCTGTGGCCCTTAACGCGGGCACGACGGCCGAGCTGTCCTGTGGCTACTGGCTCATCGTCGCCGACGACGCCGCCATTTCCCAGAACGAAGCCGGCACCGCGCCGATCATGGCCCTGGTGGGCGGCAGCGCCGTCACCGTCAAGCCCAAGGCCGCGACCCCCAAGGTCGCCAAGCACGTGCTGGAGGACAGCGCCGCCGCATGGCAGAAGGCCGCCGACGCCACGGTCGCCGACGACCTGTACTGGCGCCTCTCTGCCATGGTCCCGGCGGGTCTTACCGCCTACGACACCTACGCGGTGCGGTTCGTCGACACCATGAGCGCGGGGCTCGACCCCTCCAAGGTGGCCGCGAGCATGCGCGTGTACGTGGCGGCGGGCGCGGACGGCGGCTTTGACGCCGTCTCGGCCGGTAAGGACGGTCGCGCCGGCACCGAGCCCGCGAAGGGCTGGACCGACATCACGGCCCAGTGCGCCACCAAGGTAGCGGCCGACGGCAGGACCTTCACCGTGCGCACCGGCGACCTCATCGCCGTGCTCGGCGGGGCAGGCGCCTTTACCGCGGGCGCCCGCGTGGTCGCCGTGTACAACGCGCCGCTCAACAGCGCGTGCAACCACGGCATCGCGAAGGGCAACCCCAACGAGGTCTACCTGCGCTACCCGCGCTCTCCCTTTGCCGACCAGTCCGGCGACGCTGGCTTTACCCGCACGCCGAGCGATAACGCGTGCGCCTACACCTGGGATCTCGCGCTCACCAAGCGCGGCAGCGACGGCGACAAGCCGCTTGCCGGGGCGGTCCTGAGCATCGCCGACGACCGCGGCCGCACGCTAGCGGCTGACGGCACGTGGGATGCAGAGGGCAAGCCCACCGTCACCACGGGCGAGGACGGCCGCGTGACCGTCTCGGGCGTGGACTCGGGCAAGCTGGAGGTCCGCGAGCTCAAGGCGCCCAAGGGCTACACCGCCTTTGAGGGCACGCGCTCCGTGACGGTCAAGGCCGAGGGCCTGGACGTCGACCAGGTGGCCGCCGCCAAGCCCAAACTCACCATCACGGCCGAGTCGCCCCTGCGCGCCGACAGCGCGGACGGGTCGACGGGCAGCCTGGAGGCGTCGCTCATCAACACGCCCACCGGCACACCCCCTAGCATTACCACCGGAGGCTTTATGCCCTCGACTGGCGATATGGCAATGTACGCCGCGGCCGCCGCAGCGGTCGCCGGAGCTGCACTGATCGTGGTCGCACTCCTGATCAAGCGGGGAGGTGGCAGCCATAAAGAGTAGCTGGCAGCCCCACAGAGAGCGGGGCGAGACGTAGCGAAGCAGATGCTAAGACACAGACAGATGATGACCGATCGAATGAGAACCAACCGGAAAACGGAGGAAAAGAAGATGGGCATGAGCAAGAATATCGCACGCCTGGCAGTAACCGCCGGCCTCACAGCAGCGTTGAGCTTCGGCGGCGTCATGGCCCCGGTGACCATGGCGTTTGCGGCGGAGGCGAACGGCTCGGTGACTATCGAGAACGTTAAGGGCAACACTACCGAGTTCCAGGGTTATCAGATTTTTAAGGCTGATGTTGACAGCGGTAAAGTTGCCAACATCACTTGGGCAAACGATAGGGTGGAGAAGGCCGTCAAGGGTGTTATCGAAAAAGAGGACAAGTCCTATGCGGGAAAGACCGCCCAGGACGCCGCGGACTGGATCACGAATAAGGTGACGGGAACCAACGAGACGACTTGCGTGGCGCACGACAACATTGCTTATAAGATTGCTGACGCCGTAGACGGTCTTACCCCAAGCGCGACGACGACCAGCAAAACCGCTTCCGGTCTTGCGTATGGCTACTGGCTCTTTGTGACCAAAACTGACACCATCGGAGTCGGCGAGGCGGGCACGTCTCCCATCTTCACTGTTGTGGGTAACACGCCCGTTAAAATCACCGAGAAAACGGGCATCCCCACCGTCGAGAAGAAGATCGTGAGCGATGCCGACAGCAAGGAGCACGACGCAGCTGACTCCCAGATCGGCCAGGACGTGACGTACAACCTTTACGGCACCGTCGCAGAGAACTTCGACAAGTACGACACGTATTTCTATCAGTTCTCCGACAAGATTTCCAAGGGCCTGACGCTGCAGAAGGGCGCTAAGGTCTACCTGTATAAGAACAGGACTGACGCGAAGGGCGATCTCGCCCGCGCGAAGGGCACGGATATCACTGCGTATTTCAAGGAGGAAACGCCCGCCGAGGCTGCCGAAGACGGCAGCAAGACGACGACGTGGACCTGCGATAACCTGAAGAAGGTCAGTGGCGTCACTAAGGACTCCTACATCGTCGTCTCCTATAAGGCGCAAATCAACAAGGATGCGGTCGTCGCGGGCACCGAGGGTAACGAGAACACCGTGACGCTCAACTACTCCAATAACCCCATGACCAGCGAGCGCGGCGAGACCCAGCCTGACACGGTCAAGGATTACACCTACGGCCTCAAGATCAATAAGGTCGACCTGGGTACCGAGGCAGCCCTCGACGGTGCTGAGTTCACCATTCAGGCCACTGGAGCGGACGACGGCGCATCCAAGAGTTTGTATGTCCAGAAGGATGGTTCTCTTGGTTCTGATCCCTGGAAATTCGTGACTGCCAACGGCGGTGTCATCAAGGTCACCGGACTCGACGCCGGCACCTATACCGTCACGGAGGTTTCTGCCCCCTCTGGTTACGCTAAGGTCGACCCCTTCACCTTCGAGATCAAGCCGAGCATGAATGCCGATGATCCGGGTGCTGGTCTTACTAAACTCACTGGAGTACTTACGACTGACCAGAACGACAAGGTTATCGCCGGCCTCACCGATGGCGACTCCGGCGATAACAAGCTGGCGTTGAAGCCTGACTCGGAGAAAACGGACGGCATCTTCAACATCACCGTTGGCGATACCAAGCAGGTTGGCCTTCCCCTTACCGGCCTTAATGGTGTGACCTTCACCTGGATCGCTGGTGGCGCGGTGCTGTGCATTGGCGTGGCGCACCTCATCCGCAGCCGTAGGCAGGCCGAGGAGTCCGAGCAGGAGTAACGCTCGCTCACCCATCCCTTTGGCAGGTGGGATGTGATGGCCATGAGACTTGCGGACACTTTTCTCGTCCATCCATGTTCTTGCTTTGCCATTCTCTTTTCGGGGCAGACTCCGCGCTGGAGTTTGCCCCGTTCTTTTTGGGATAACGCAGCCAGCCTCCACCGTCCGATGCGGGTACGTTCGTCATCGCGTTTCTTGACTCGTATGAGGTTCGGTTTAAGGTCCGTAGGCGCACGCGCGGTGCGGACGGTAGAAGGCATTTGCGCCGCAACAAGCGCAAATAAGAATGCCCGGGGGTCGGATCCCGGGCATTTAACAAAAACTGAAAACTAGGCTGCTCGCGCTCTCGTACACTTACGCGGGGTGCGTCGTTTCCTATTGGCATTGTGTCCCGAATCGCCCAGCCGATTCGGGACATTTTGAAAACGCAAATGCTGGCTTATGCACGAAAGGAATCTCGTTGATTCCGAAAATAATGTATAATTCCAATTTAAACTGGAATCAAACGAAAACGATGGAAATGAACGAAGCGCTAATCTACTTACAAGAAGCACTAGGCCTCTCTGCCAAGACCAAAAATTGGCCTGGATCCGCACGCTTGCCGCTGCATCTGCGGGCGATTGAGGTCCGCGCTGTTTACGCAAACGGTTTTTCGTTTTTGCTTGCAAGTTTGCCTACTGGCGTCGGGCTTCCCGAGGCCAAGAGAGTCTATAGTCAGCTAGCCTTGCGCGCGGAGACTCCTGTTGTCGTTTCGTTTCCTGATGCCGATGCACGTCAGCGCAAAGCATTGGTCGCACAAGGGATTCCCTTTGTCTGCCCAGGTAGACAGGCTTTTCTTCCATTTATGGGCACAGCTTGCACGGAGAGGGGCGGTGCCTGGTTTCGCAATCACGCGACCAAGATGTCACCCAACGCACAGGCTGCCGCAATCTGGGGAGCAGTCCAGGAGCCATATCGTCCCTATGACCTTTGTCGTGCGCTTGGGATCTCGGCAAGCCGTGCGAGTGAGGCCATAACCGAGCTTGTCGACAGGGGACTCGCGAGGCGCGAGCGTTGCGAGCGACGTGTCGTCGTGTTCCCTGTTGCCGTTGACCTTCTGCTCAGCGAACACATGGCAGAGCTCTCCTCGCCTGTCTCGAAGGTCTTTTTTGCAAGGAAGACGCCGCAGATCGACTATCTTGTTGACGCCGGGGAGACGGCGCTCGCTGCGCGTTCGATGCTCGCTGCACCGGGCATGGAACAAAAGGCCGTCTTAAGAAGTGCATGGCGTCAACTGAGTGACCTCGAAGTCGCAGACGGGGAGTTGCCGGATAACGAAACGGCGATGGTTCAAGTGTGGCGCTATGCGCCCGTGTTTGCCGGCTCCTCCCGCGTCGACGACATTTCGCTTGCGCTATCTTTGACGGCAATCGACGATGAGCGAATTCAGCTCGAAGTCGATCGCATGTTTGGAAAGGAATATCCATGGCAAGAAGCGCTGTAGAAGGTCTCCAAGAATTTCAGCAGCATATGCAAGAAGCTGCAGGATCGTATGCCCTTATCGGTGGCACGGCATGCGACATTTTGCTCGCGGAGGCGGGGCTTTCGTTCAGGGCGACTCACGATTTTGATGTGGTAATTGTCGCCGATGACCGGTTGCCTCAGACGGCGGAAGCCATATGGACTTTGGTGCGTGATGGCGGCTACCGCTGCGGCTGGGGCGAAGGTAAAGGCTCATGTTTTTATCGGTTTACAGAGCCTAAGAGGCCGGGTTACCCCCATATGATCGAACTCTTCGCGAAGTGCCCCGACTTTCTAAAGGGTCGTGAGGGGATTGATGTGGCGCCAATTCACGTTGATGAAAACATAAGCAGTCTGTCGGCAATTTTGTTGGATGATGCTTACTACAGCTTGTTCCTTCAGGGAATTCGGACCGTAGGCGGCGTTTCGGTTCTGGGTACGGAATACATTGTCTCATTCAAAGCGAAGGCGTATCTCGACCTAAAAGCTAGAAGGGAAGCGGGGGAGAACGTTGATTCGAGGAAGGTAAAAAAGCATAAACGCGATGCGCTGAGGCTTGCTCAGCTGCTTGGCGAGTCGGAAGGTGTCGACCTGCGCGGAGAACTGAAGGACGATATGCTTGCGTTTGTTAAAGATTGTGAGGTGGGCGACGTCAATCTGAAACAGATCGGGGTTGCGGGCGCAACGATGGTGCAGTTGCTCGAGACGATGAAAGCAACATATGGCTTGATTGGTTGAGTGGAGTTACGTGGCCCGGACGGTGCAGTCTAGCGACGTTGTCCGGCGCATGAGCTCGCTAATCGGCTATTATTTGTTTAGACAACCTGAGCTGTAGAGGAGTGACCGGCGATGGTGCAGGGCGCCAAACATATGAAGAGCAATAACGCCGCGGACAACGGTGGCTCAAGCCCTCAGCCCAAACCTCAACCAAAGCCCAAGCGCCGCCGCAAGCGGCTGCCGCGCTGGGCCGACCGGCTCATCACCATCGTCATCATCCTTATTGGAGTGGGCCTTATGACCTGGCCGTGGATCTTGGACCGGCTCGAGGCCTCGGGCGTGTTCAACCAGATCAGCACGGTGTCCAGCACCGTGGACGCGCTGTCTGCCGAGGAGCGCGAGCGCATCCTGCTCCAGGCGCGCTCCTTTAACGAGCAGCTGGCGGGCGAGGCCACCGAGCTCCCCGCCGACCAGATCGAGCCCTACGCTCAGCAGCTCATCTTTGACCGCGACCCCATGATGAGCTGGGTCGAGATCCCCTCCATCGACGTGAGCATGCCCATCTACCACGGCACGAGCGAGGAAGTCCTTATGGCGGGCGTCGGCCACCTGGAGGGCACGAGCCTGCCGGTGGGCGGCACCTCGACGCATTGCGTGCTCACCGCGCACTCGGGCATGCGCAACTTGAGCATGTTCGACGACATCCACTCGCTGGAGCCCGGCGACCTGGTGCTGCTGCACACCATGAGCAAGACGCTCGCCTATAAGATGGTGGACTCCGAGGTGGTGCTGCCCGAGGAGATGGAGTCGCTGACCATCGAGCCCGGCGCCGACAAGGTGACGCTCGTCACCTGCACGCCCTACGGCGTGAACGACCATCGCCTGCTGGTGCATTGCGTGCGCACCAAGTACAGCAAGAAGGACGTCGACAAGCAAAAGTCGCTGGCCGGCCGCCACTGGGGCAAGCGCGAGTTTGCCGTGCTCATCGTGGTCGCAGCCATTGTGCTGTTGCTGCTGGACATCGTAATCCACGCGGTCCGCAAACGCCGCAAGGCCAAAGCCTCGGCATAGGGCATCGTTCAGAACCACCGCAATGGGGACAGGCACCTTTGCGGTGGTTAGGACTTCCAAACCATCACAACATTCGATGAAAATCTCGATTTTGACGATAAGCGTCGAATGTTGTGATGGTCTTCGTTGCGGGCGGGACAGTTTTCGTTATGGACGGTGCGGTTTCGCTGCAGAACCGCCAGCCCGCTGCCCTCGTTACGTTTTCGCTGCATTTGGGTAAAGCGCCTGCTTCAAGCCGGCGTTGCCCTGTATACTAGAGCGGTTTAACTGTTATGCGGAAGGGAGCGCCTATGGCACTCAGCGAGAAAGACGTGCGCGGCATCGCCGAGTACGCAAAGATCGCACTGACCGATGACGAGCTCACCCAGATGACGTCCTACATGAACGACGCCGTCCAGATGCTCGAGCCCGTCTTGCAATATGACTTGCCCGACGTGGAGCCCACGTTCCATCCCATCGGAAGCCTGTCCAACGTGATGGGCGATGACCTGCGCGAGCCCGAGCGCGACCTGCCGCTCGACGTCGCGCTCGAAAACGCCGGCAGCGCGCGCGACCGCTACTTCCGCGTGCCGTCCATTTTGGGAGAGGGGGAGAGCGAGTAATGGCACAGAGCTTCGATTCCCTTACCGCTGCCCAGATTGCCGCGGGCGTTTCCGCCGGCGACTTTACCGCTACCGAGGTGGCCCAGGCCTCTCTTGCCGCCATCGAGGCACGCGAGGGCGGGGTCCAGGCATTCCTGCAGGTGGCGCCCGAGCTGGCGCTCGAGGCCGCCGCGCGCGTGGATGCCGACCGTGCCGCAGGCAAGCCGCTGCCCCCGCTCGCGGGCGTGCCGCTGGCCATTAAGGACAACATGAACCTTGTGGGCACGCGCACCACCTGCGCTTCCCGCATGCTCGGGGACTACCAGAGCGTCTACACCGCCACCTGTGTCCAGCGCATGCTCGATGCCGGCTGCCTGCCTATGGGCAAGGCCAACATGGACGAGTTTGCCTTTGGCAGCTCCACCGAGAGCTCGGCGTTCCACCGCACCAACAACCCCTGGGATACCGAGCGCGTGCCCGGCGGTTCCTCGGGCGGCTCCGCTGCAGCCGTCGCCGCGGGCGAGGTCGCGCTCTCGCTGGGCTCGGACACCGGCGGTTCCATTCGCCAGCCGGCGTCGCTGTGCGGCGTGGTGGGCTTTAAGCCCACGTATGGCGCCGTGAGCCGTTACGGCGTGGTTGCCTTTGGCTCGTCGCTCGACCAGGTGGGCCCCTTTGGCCGCACGGTCGAGGATGTCGCGCTGGCCATGAACGCGCTTACCGGCGCGGGCCACGATCCGTACGACTGCACTAGCCAGGATTGCGCCGTCGACTTTACCGAGCACCTCAACGACAGCATCGAGGGCAAGCGCGTGGGCATCATCCCTGCGTTTATGGAGGCCGAGGGCCTGACGCCCGAGGTCAAGGCCGCTGTTCAGCGCGCAGCCCAGGAGCTGCAGAACCAGGGTGCCGAGCTGGTCGAGGTCGACCTGCCGCACCTGGACGCCGCCATCGCCGCCTACTACGTCATCGGCCCGGCCGAGGCGTTCTCCAACCTGGCCCGCTTCGACGGCATTCGCTACGGCTATCAGGAGGAGGGTTGCGCCAACCTGTCCGACCAGAGCTCGCTTTCGCGCGCCCACGGCTTTGGCGCCGAGGCCAAGCGCCGTCAGATGCTCGGCGCCTACCTGCTGAGCTCGGGCGTGTACGACAAGTATTACTATGCCGCGCAAAAGGCCCGCACGCTCATCACGCAGGACTACGACGCCGCGTATGCCAAGGTAGACACCATCCTCATGCCCGCCTCGCCGCGCACGGCCTTTAAGTTTGGCGAGATCAGCGACCCCACGCAGATGTACCTTTCGGACCTGTACACCATCTCGCTCAACATTTGCGGCAACGGTGGCATCTCGGTGCCGCTGGGCCTGGGCGAGGATACTCAGCTGCCCGTTTCTGCCCAGCTGGTGGGTCCGGCGTTTAAGGACCGTCAGCTGCTCACATTTGCCCGCGCCCTGGAGCGCGGCTTTGCCGATGCCGCTACGGGTGCGCCCGCGCTTTCCGTCGCGCCCGATTTTGCCGGGAAGGGAGGCGAGCTGTAATGAAGGAGCTTTCCGAGGTCCTGCAGGATTGGGAGGCCGTAATCGGCCTGGAGATCCACACCGAGCTCACCGCACTCGATACCAAGATGTTCTGCAACTGCAAGCTCAGCCACGATGACGAGCCCAACGCCAACGTGTGCCCGGTGTGCCTGGGCCTGCCCGGCGCCCTGCCGGTGCCCAACAAGCGCGCCATCGAGAGCATCGTCAAGGCCGGTCTCGCCACCAACTGCGAGATCCAGCGCCACTCGATGTTCTACCGCAAGCACTATTTCTATCCCGATATGGCCAAGAACTTCCAGACCACGCAGGGTCCGGTCGCCTTTGCCATGTACGGTCACCTGGATCTGGATGTGACCGGTCGCGGTGCCGCCGAGCGCCCCGACTGCGCGTTTGGCGAGGCCGAGGCCCAGAGCCTGGCGAGTGCCTCGGCCAACGCCGAGGGCCTGTCCACGTCCATGACGTCGACCATGCGCGAAGGCAATCAGCGCGCCGGCCACCTAGCCAGCTATGACGCGTCCAACCTGCAGATGCCCGAGCGTCGCGAGGACGGTTCCTACACGGTGCCTATCCGCATCTTGCGTATCCATATGGAGGAGGATGCCGCCAAGATGGTTCACGTGGGTGGCGCCGAGGGTCGCATTACCGCCGCGGCCGAGTCGCTCGTCGACTACAACCGCTGCGGCACGCCGCTGATTGAGCTCGTCACCGAGCCCGACCTGCGCACGCCCGAGGAGGCTCGCCTGTTTATGGAGAAGCTCCGTCGCATCTTTGTGACGCTGGGCATTTCGGACTGCTCCATGGAGAAGGGTTCCATGCGCTGCGACGGCAACGTGTCGCTGCGCCGCCGCGGCGAGACCAAGCTGGGCACCAAGACCGAGCTCAAGAACCTCAACTCGTTTAAGAGCCTGCACGACGGCCTTGCCTACGAGATCTGCCGTCAGGCCGAGGTGCTCGAGGAGGGCGGCATCATCTATCAGGAGACCCGCCACTGGGAGCCCAGCCGCAAGCGCACCGTGGTCATGCGCGTCAAGGAGACGGCCGACGACTACCGTCTGTTCCCCGATCCCGACCTGGCGCCGTTCGATCTGGACGATGAGTTCATCGACCGCTGCCGTGGCGAGATCCCCGAGCTGCCCGATGCCAAGCGCGCCCGTTTTGAGGCCGACTTTGGCATTAAGGCGGCCGACGCTGAGCAGATCGCCGGCGACCCCGAGTTTGCCGATTTCTTTGAGGCCTCCGCCGCTGGTATGGCTGGCAAGGAGGCCCAGACGGTCGCAAACTTGCTGGTCAACGAGATGATCGCCTATCTTAAGGGCGCAGGCGTCTCGCTGGCCGAGTCCGGCATCGCGCCGGCTCAGGTGGCAGCTCTTGCCAAGTTGCTCGCGACCGATGCCATCAGCTCCAACCAGGCGCACGAGGTTTTTGAGGCCATGGCCCAGACCGGCGATGACCCCAACAAGATCGTCGACGAGCGCGGTATGCGTCAGGTGAGCGATGCCGGCGCGCTGCAGCCGATCGTGGACGAGGTGCTGGCAAACTGTGCCGATCAGGCGCAGCAGTATCGCGATGGCAACCAGAAGGTCATCGGCTTTTTGGTGGGCCAGTGCATGAAGGCGAGCCGCGGCAAGGGCAACCCGAAGCTCTTCAACGAGTTGCTGAGAACGTCGCTCTCGTAAACGGGAACCCGGGAGCCCCGGCAGGGCGGGTGCTTCCTCAAAATTTCGAACAGTCCTGCGCAAGACGAAGGCCACATTAAGTGGCCTTCTTTGCGTGCGGAACTCATTTTGAGCAAGCACCCGCCCTGCCGGGGCTCCCGGGCTCTGCAACGACTCGGCCGTTCGGGTCAGGTAGGGCTGAATGGAATAGAGTGAATGAGGGCGCCGATGGCGCCCTCATTCTTTATATATGTTGGGAGCGCCAGGTGGTGGGGGTGGTGCCGGTGTATTGTTTGAAGGCTTGGGCGAAGGCGGCTTGCTGAGGGTAGCCTAGACGCTCTGCCACCTGCGCTATCGTAAGCGAGCTATCTGCCAAAAGGTCCTGTGCTCGCTCCATACGGCGTCTGCGAATGTAGGCGCCCAGGGACTCGCCGGTTTGGGCCTTAAAAGTGGCGCACAGCTTGGAGCGGCTTGTGTAGAGCCTCTCAGCCACCTCGTTGATACCCACATGTCTGCCTTTGTCGAGCGAGCGCTCAATCATTGCCGTTGCTTCTTCGGCAATGGTTATGCTGACGCGTGTGTCTGCCGCCTGCCGCGCCTGCTTGTGGGCCGCGCGCGAACAGGCGAGCTCCGCGACCATGGTCTCCACGATGCCCTGCATATAGACGTGTCCGCCTACGGTGCGAGCGCGGTCCTCGTTAATCCGGCGCAGCGTGTGGCAGATGGCAGACGTCGCTTCCTCGTGCCATGGCTCGGCAAACGCCTCAAAGATTCCCGCGAACTCGGTGGGATAGCGGTGCTCCAGTTCGTCAAAATATCCAGGCAAAAAGAGCACCGAGCGCGAGTGATAGAGCTCCCCCGCAAACAGCGGGCTTAATTCCTCGCCACAGTTATCTTGGATAAAGCTGCAAACGGCATTGTTTGGCCACGGTCCATGCAATGGTTTGAGGTTCGCGGGCGTTATGCCAGCCTCGGGCATGCATGTAAGTGTGGGCGCGCTGACCTCGCTCACGCAGGCATATGGCTCGGGTGTGTATTCGGCCAGGTACATATCGTGCGTCGGGGTGATGAAATGCTCCATGACGATGCAGGCAGGGGAGAGGGGCATGATCCATGCGCGTCCGTGCGCCCGATCGTTTGCCACCTCGCCGGTAAAGACAGCGCCCTTGCCGGAAAGCTCCAGGCCAAACTGCTCAAACTGTGGTGCGTAGAGCTCGGTTATGTCGGTCGCTGCCCGCCGTATTTGCAAAAGCGTCCCTTTCCTTTGCAGAAACGTCCACGCCTGGCTTGATTGTGAGCCATGGCTAACACATCAATGATAAGTTCATTACGGTTAACTCTCAAGCCGTTAGAAAGGAATCTCATGGCAAAGGGATCAAAAAGGGAAGGTGGAGGCATCGGCGAGTTGCTCGCGTATGCCGGTGACCGTAAATTCCTAACGTATTTGGGCATGGCGCTCTCGGCGCTCTCGCAGCTGCTGAGCTTTGGCCCGTACGTGTGCATTTGGCTTGTCGCTCGCGACCTGATCGCCGTGGCACCTAACTGGAGCGAAGCCTGCGACATCGCGATGTATGGCTGGTGGGCCGTGGGGTTTGCGCTGGCAAGCATCGTAGCTTATTTCGTGGGGCTCATGTGCACGCACCTGTCTGCGTTTCGCTGCGCGTCCAATATCCGCAAGACTACGAGCGAGCACCTGCTTAAGCTGCCGCTCGGCTACTTTGACACGCACGCCACCGGTGAGCTGCGCCGTATTGTAGACGGATGCGCCGCCTCCACCGAGACCCTGCTCGCGCACATGCTGCCCGATATCGCCGGCGCCGCCGCCATGGTCGTGGGCTTGCTCGTGCTGCTTTTCGCCCTCGATTGGCGCTTGGGCGCGGCATGCCTTATCTCGGTCGTCGTTTCGTTTGGCGCCATGGCCACCATGATGAGCGGCGAAGGCGCCGAGTTCATGAAGGCCTACATGGGAGCGCTGGTCAAGATGAACAAGACCGGCACCGAATACGTACGCGGCATCCCCGTGGTCAAGGTATTCCAGCAGACGGTCTACTCCTTTAAGGCCTTCCACGATGCAATCGCCGAATACGCCGACATGGCGCAAAACTATGCGGGCACGTTCTGCCGAGGTCCGCAGGTACTCAACCTTACCGCGCTCAATGGTCTTGTGGCATTCCTGTTGCCCGTGGCGTTGCTGTTGGCGCCAGGCGAGACGGACTTCGCGCATTTTATGACCAACTTCACGTTTTACGCGATATTTTCGGCCGTGGTACCGACGGCCATGACCAAGCTCATGTTTGTGGGCGAGGCCTCTCAGATGAGTGCCGATTCGTTGGCTCGTATTCGAAGCGTCATGGATTCCAAGCAGCTTTCCGTGCCCGCACAACCCAAGCACCCTGCCGGCGGCGACGTGCGATTTGAGGACGTGAGCTTTACGTACGAAGGTGCCGAAGCACCTGCCGTTAGCCATGTGAGTTTCAGCGTTTCCGCTGGTAGCACCCTCGCCCTGGTGGGTCCCTCTGGTGGCGGTAAGTCAACCTGCGCAAGCCTGATCCCGCGTTTTTGGGATGTTTCCTCGGGTCGAGTGCTCGTAGGCGGTGTGGACGTTCGCGATATGGATTCGCACGAGCTTATGGACCAGGTCGCCTTCGTGTTCCAGACCAACCAGCTGTTCCGGCAAACACTTGCCGATAACGTGCGCGCCTCCAAGCCTACGGCCACTGACGACGAAGTGCGTGCGGCCCTCTCCGCAGCTCAGTGCGACGACATTGTGGCCAAGCTCCCACAGGGTATCAATACCATGCTCGGTGCCGGCGGAGCATATCTTTCGGGCGGCGAGGTCCAGCGCGTGGCACTCGCCCGCGCGATCCTTAAAGACGCGCCTATTGTGGTGCTCGATGAGGCCACGGCGTTTGCCGATCCCGAGAACGAGGCGCTCATCCAACGTGCTTTTAGCAAACTGGCGGCGGGTCGCACGGTCATTATGATCGCGCACCGACTCTCGACTGTAGTGGGCGCAGACCAAATCGTGGTGCTCAACCAGGGCAGCGTGCAGGAGTCGGGTACCCATGCCGAGTTGCTGTCCCAAAATGGCCTGTATGCCAAGATGTGGGCCGAGTACGAACAGGCCGCGAGCTGGAAAATCACTGCAGCGACCGCGGATGCCACCGTCACGAAGGGAGGCGAGGCCTAAATGTTCGCCTCATTCCAAAAGAAGTATTTCCTATCCGATAAAGGCGTCGCTGGCGTAAAACGCGGCATTTTCTGGACCACGCTCACCAATCTCATCACCATGGCCGGCATGGGCTTTTTATTCCTGGTTATGGCCGGTTTTGTCGAACATCTCGCCGCCGGCGCCGACCTGCCGGATGCCCTGCCGATCGTGGGTGGCCTCCTGGTCTTTTTCGTGTTGCTCTTTGCCTCTAACTGGCAGCAGTATTACTACACCTACTGCATCTTTTACGAGGAGTGCGGCAAGCAGCGTATGGAGATTGCCGAGCGCTTGCGCAAACTGCCGCTGTCGTTTTTTGGTCGTCGTGATCTGGCCGATTTAACCGAGACCATCATGGGCGACGTCCAGACCATGGAGCACGCCTACAGCCACGTGCTGGGAGAGCTTTGGGGTGCCATCATCGCAAGCACCATTGTGTTTGTGGCGTCGCTGTTCTTTTGCTGGCAGCTGGCGATCGCGGCGTTTTGGAGCGTTCCCGTGGCCTTTGCCGTGCTGTATCTAACACGCGGCCCCATGACTCCGGTGTTCGATCGCGTGCGCGCCGAGAAGGTCAAGGTTACCGAAGCTATTCAAGAGACGCTCGACTGCGTTCGCGAGATCCGCGCCACCAACCAGGAGGCCCATTATCTTGAGGGGCTCAACGCCGTGATCGATGCCGAGGAGCGCGAGACCACCAAGGGCGAGCTCGCTAACGGGCTTTTGGTCAACTCCGCCTTTGTCATTCTTCGTCTGGGCATTGCCACCACGCTGGTCACGGGTGCCGCGATGGTCGCCTCCGGGCAGGTCGACTTTTTGGTGATGTTTGCCTTCCTGCTTATGGTGAGCCGTATCTATGCACCCTTTGACCAGGCGTTAATGTTAATGTCCGAGCTGTTCGTCGCCGAGTCGTCTGCCAAGCGTATGCGTTCCATCATGGAAGAGCCTGTGGCGCGGGGCAGCGAGAAATTTGAGCCTGCGGGCCACGATGTGGTGTTCGATCACGTGGCATTTGGCTATGGTGCGGGCGAGGACGGACGCGCCGGCGAGAAAGTTCTTACCGATGTGAGCTTTACCGCCAAGGAAGGCGAGGTCACGGCACTGGTCGGCCCTTCGGGTTCCGGTAAGTCTACGGTGAGCCGCCTGGCCGCGCGCTTTTGGGATGTCACTGCGGGCAAGGTTACCGTGGGCGGTGTGGATGTTGCGAGCGTCGATCCCGAGGTGCTCCTGCGCGACTACGCCATTGTGTTCCAAGACGTGCTGCTCTTTGACGACACGGTGATGGGAAACATCCGCCTTGGCCGCCGCGACGCCACCGACGAGGAGGTCTTGGCCGCCGCACATGCCGCCAACTGCGATGAGTTCGTGAACCGCATGCCGCAGGGCTACGACACCATGATCGGCGAGAACGGCTCCAAGCTGTCTGGCGGCGAGCGCCAGCGCATCTCTATCGCCCGCGCGCTGCTCAAAGACGCGCCCATCGTGCTGTTGGACGAGGCGACGGCGAGCTTGGACGTCGAGAACGAGACTGTGGTTCAGCAGGCGCTTTCCCGTCTGCTTGCAGGTAAGACGGTTATCGTTATTGCCCACCGTATGCGTACGGTGGAAAATGCCGACAAAATCGTTGTGCTCAAGGATGGAGTGGTTGCCGAGCAGGGCACTCCGGCGCAGCTCAAAGCGGCAGGTGGAGAATTCGCCCGCATGGTTGCGCTGCAAAAGGAGTCGGCGGACTGGCAGCTGTAGGACTGTGGCAAGGGCGGGGGCGGATACCCGTGGGAGTGCGGATTTGCGTCGTGGTGGGTGAACCGCCGAGTACCGGGCGGTCTGGACCGCATGTTTTCAAAAAGTTAGCCATAGTTGACCAAATAGTTATACTAAACTAGTCTCAAAAGTGTGCTCGAGCAAACTAATGAACTCGGGTGCTAAGGCACCATGCCGCGCTTGTGCGGCAAAAGGGAGAAGCAACATGAAGAAGTCGACGTTTAACACCCTGCTTGTCGGTGGCGGTTTTCTGCTTGGTACGGCCGGCATCAAGCTGCTCACCAGCGCCCCGGTAAAGAACGCCTGCGTGCAGGGCATCGCGTGCGGTATGCGCGTCAAGAACTGCTACCAGGACATGGTCGAGCAGGCCAAGGCCAATGTCGACGACATGGTTGCCGAGGCTGCCTACATCACCCAGAGCGAGGCCGCTGCTGACGAGGCAGCCGTGTAACGCTCCTAGGCACAAACTATGAGATTCTCGATTATTAACGAGATCCCCGGCAGGACCCGTCTTCAATTGGCGGGTCCTGTGCCAGAGAGCGATCTCGATGCACTTCTTAAGCTCAGCGGCGATATCGACGGCGTGCACAAGGTGCGCGTTTATGGCCGTATCGGCCAGATGGCGCTCGAATATGATGAGCAGTGTCGTGCGGGCGTGCTCGACGCCTTGGGTGCGCTCGATGCCCAGGCCATTGCCGACGCAAAGACGGGTTACGTGATGCAGCTTGAGCCACGCAAGCACAAGCTCGTCATGGATCTTGCCACACTTATCGGCGCCCACTACGCGCGCCGCTGGTTCCTACCTACGCCGCTGCGTGCCATCTTTGTCGTGGCCGGTTACATGACCTTTTTGCGCGCCGCTCTCCGTGAGCTCGCGCAACCGCGCCTGACCGTCCCCGTGCTCGACGCCTCGGCTATTGGCATCTCGTTTGTTAAGCGCGACGTCAATACCGCGGGCCAGACGATGTTCCTACTCAACGTGGGCGAGTTGCTCGAGGACTACACGCGTGCCATGAGCGAAAACGAGCTCATTAACTCGCTGCTCGACGTTCCCGACAAGGCGCAAAAAGTGGTCGGCGACACCGAGGTGAGCGTTGCCGCCACCGAGCTTGAGCCTGGCGACTTGGTCGCCGTTCGCACCGGCATGTCCATCTGCATCGACGGCGTGGTCGAGCGGGGAAGCGCCATGGTTAACCAGGCGACCCTGACCGGCGAGCCGCTTGCCGTCGAGCGCAGCGCGGGCGACGATGTATTCGCCGGCACCGTCGTGGAAGACGGCAGTATCTTGGTGCGCGTGCGCGCCAACAAGGCGCAGACCAAGCTGCGCTCGATTGTTTCGCTCGTGCAGACGGCCAACTCGCTCAAGTCCGAGGGTCAGTCGCACATGGAGGATCTCGCCAACAAGATCGTTCCGTGGAACTTCCTGCTCGCGGGCCTGGTTGCGCTCACCACGCGTAGCCTCATCAAGACCTCGGCGGCGCTGATGGTCGACTACTCGTGCGTGCTCAAGCTCACGGGTTCCGTCGCCGTTATGACCGCCATGAGCGATGCTGCCAAGATGGGCGTCATGGTCAAGGGCGCGAAGTACTTTGAGTCGTTTGCCAAGGCCGACACCATCGTGTTTGATAAGACCGGCACGTTGACCGAGGCGCAGCCGCGCCTGGCTTGCGTGCTGACGACCGACGGCTGGAGCGAGGACGAGGTCCTGCGCCTTTCTGCCTGCCTGGAGGAGCATTTCCCGCATCCGGTGGCACGTGCCGTGGTCAACGCCGCCCGCGAGCGTGGGCTCGAGCATCGCGAGCGCCACGCCGCCGTCGAGTACATCGTGGCACACGGCATTGCCTCGTCCATCGAAGGGCGTCGCGCGATTATCGGCTCGGCGCACTTTGTGTTTGAGGACGAGGGCGCGCAGCTCGATTCCGACATTAAGGAGCGCATCGAGTCCCAGATGCAGGGCCTGTCGCCGCTGTATCTGACGGTCGACGGCACCGTTGTGGGCGTGCTCGGTATCGAGGACCCGCTTAAGCCCGGGGTCCGCGAGGCCATCGCCGACTTGCACGCGTTGGGCGTTAAGCACGTGGTCATGCTCACGGGCGACTCGGAGCGTACGGCCGAGCGCATTGCTCGCGAGGCAGGCGTCGACGAGTTTAAGGCCGAGCTGCTGCCCGAGGACAAGTACGCATATGTGGAGCGCATTAAGAGCGAAGGGCGCCACGTTGCCATGGTGGGCGACGGCGTCAACGATTCGCCAGCGCTCGGTTTGGCCGACGTGGGGCTGGCAATGGGTGGCGGAAGCGACATCGCCAAGGAGGTCGCCGATATCATCCTGACCGATACGGATCTGGCCGCAATCGTGCGTCTGCGCCGTATGAGTCAGGGGCTTATCGACCGTCTGACGAGTTCATATTCCAAGGTGATGCTCACCAACTCGGCGCTGTTGGCATTGGGTATTACCGGCATGATCACTCCGCAGGCGTCGTCACTGCTGCACAACGGCTCGACGATCGCCTACAGCCTGAGCAACGCAAAGGCATATCTGCGCTAGCGCTTTTACTTAAGTTTTTGGCCTGCATTTGGGCGGTGTTGCAGCCGCCAGAATGCAGGCCTTTTGCGTTTGACCATGTGCTAGCAGAAATATATAGTTGTGCTAGCTTAGATAGCAAAAGTCGAAGGTGAGGTTGAGATGGGTGCTGTTAGCGGCATGGCGCAGGTGAACGTTCGCGTGGATCGCCAGGTCAAGAACCGTGCCGAGGAGGCGCTGCGGCTTTCGGGCGGGTCACTGCCCGAGCTCATCAAAAAGGTCGTAG
This sequence comes from uncultured Collinsella sp., assembly GCA_938005465.1. Classification (GTDB taxonomy): domain Bacteria; phylum Actinomycetota; class Coriobacteriia; order Coriobacteriales; family Coriobacteriaceae; genus Collinsella. The sequence goes on along the minus strand of CALLNU010000019.1, from coordinate 45,158 downwards.
CGAAGGTTGCACAGGGCGGCGGTTCGTGCGAAGAGGTGTTGTCGGCCGTTGGCGACCAACTGCCTAGCGCTGGTGCCACCTCGCCGTTTGCCGCATCATGGGCGGCGGCGGATCAGCTTTACGCGGACCTGGGCATCGCTACGTCGACCGTATCCGACGATCGCGGTTGGGACGCAATCTATTCCGAAGCCATGGACGAGCGCTATCGCCAAAAGGGGATGATCCTGTGAGCGGGGCGCCTCTCAAGATCATGGTAGACGCCAACGTATGGGTCGATTCGTTTTGCGCCGACCATGCCGAGTCGCTTGCCGCGCGTGCGTTTATTGGGCAGGCGACGGAGACGGGGGCGTTGCTGTTCTTCCCGGTGCATATCGCTAAGGATGTGCTGTACGTTGTCCAACACGAGCTGAAGCGTAGCGTTCTTGCCAGCGGGGGAGCGCTCGACGAGGCATCTGCTCGTGCAATTGGCGATGCGGCGTTGGCGTTTGTTCGGAACATGACCGAAAACGCCACGGCCGTGGGTGCAGATGCGTCGGACCTTTGGCTGGCCGACAAATACTTAGCGCTTCATCGCGATTACGAGGACAACTTGGTGCTCGCCGCGTGCAAGCGCGCGCAGGTCGATTACTTGGTGACCAACGATCGAAAGCTGCTCGAACATGCCGATCTTGCAGCAAAGACTCCGCGCCAAATGATGCCGATTCTCGCGCTGGCCGAACGCGGCGGCGCGGCTATCGGTTGACGCGAACTGTTTGCGGGCCTCTTGGACGACGATGCGCCAAGGGGCCCGCGTCTGCTATTTACAAAAGCGCTGCCTTGATGACGGGAGCTTCGGCGAGCTTTTCGGCAGCCTTTTCGTCGGAATCGTTTAGTACTGCCAGACTGCGGTAGACCCACTCGTTGACCTGGGTGTTCTTGACGCCTGCGGTCTGCATAAGGGCGCCTACCTCGCGGATTGCTGCGAACAGATCGGCCTTGGGACCCGCGAGCTCGACCTCGATGCCGTGGTAGGCGGTCACGCCGCGGTTCTCACTCACGTGGTCGATAAAACCCTCGACAGTCTCAAGCTGCTGGGCGAGAGCTGCATCATCGCCAGCGTCCAGCGCGACGAGTGCGTTCGATACCGTGAGGGCGGGATGTCCGCAGGGGACAAAGCCCTCGATGACATCCATAGCTTCGGTAATGGTTGAGCCCAGGCCTGCGAGGGCATTGACGAGTTGCTGCTTGGTATCCATAACGGTCCTTTCGACGGGTCAATTTTGCTTGGCGAAAATATACGTGACGCGATCGGTAGCAAAAGTGCGAAGTGTGGTGCACATTAGGGTCTTCACAGCTCGTGCATAGAACAGCTGTCTGCCTTTAGAACGTGGTAAGATAGCTATCCACGAGCGGGGTTCACCCCGCGTGTTCCTTGAAAAGTCGACGGTTATCGGGTGTTTGCAGACCCGATGCCATCCAGACTTTCCCGACATTCGGGGGCGACTGGTTTCGACACGATAGCTCTGAGAGAGGAAGCAAGCCGAGGTCTCCTCGCCTCGTTAAACAGGGGTACCGTCAAATTGAATTGACAACAACTCTTCTTTTGAGCCTATGGCTCTCGCTGCTTAGTTTATAGCGGCGCGTCAACCCGGTGATTTCCCCGACACCGGCGCGACGTCATTTTAGGGGAATGCTCCTGCGCACGTAATCGGTATGGCGCAGGCTAAGACCGAACCGGTTGGGATGCCGCGAGCGTGCCGCTGCGCGCAAAGCGTCCGAGACTAAACCAGCGACTGAGCTTGGAGATGCCAATCAGGGGGCTTTCGTGGACCGGAGTTCGATTCTCCGCGCCTCCACCATAAGTAACAGGCAGGTAGATACTCATATCTACCTGCCTTTTTATTTCTAGTCCGCACCGCGGAGAATCGAACTCTGTGCAGGGCGCGGGCGTAAAGAAAACGCGTAAGCGTTTTTAGCCCGCGGGCGAGGACGCCGGCAGGCGGCCGAAGCCGGTGCGGGTTCGCGAAGCGAACACGCGGATTCTCCGCGCAAAGCTCCAGCCCAATATCGATGCGATGTCGATCGGGCGTCTTGCCCCGGTTTCAACCCATCAACGGATCCCCCAAACCGCGGAGAATCGAACTCTATGCAGGGCGCGGGCGTAAAGAAAACGCCTTGGCAACGCAGACCGGGACACGCTTTCCCGATGGCAGCCCAGGCGGAAAGCACGTCCCGGAATCCGCGCTCAGACTGGGGCGTAGTTTCCGGATGGCGCCTCAAGCGGAAACTGCGACCCGGAATCGAGCCGTAGAGTGGGACATGCTTTCCCAATGGCAGCTCAAGCGGAAAGTACATCCCGGAATCCTCGTTCGGAATGGGATGCAGTTTCCAAATGAATGGCTAGCGGAAAGTTCATCCCGGAATCCGCGCTCAGAACGGGACGCGCTTTCCCAGCGGCGGTCCAAGCGGAAAGCGCGTCCCGGAATCTCGCCTCAAACTGGGACACACTTTCCGCTTCACCTGCCGCCTCAAAAAACCTGCGCGCTCGCCATCCCAAAACTGGGTAGAAGAGAGCCAAAACGCAATCGCAGGAGGTCAACATGACTGCAGAAGATAAGGCGAAAAATGCTGGCAAGGTCGCGCTCGTTTTGGAGGGCGGCAGCTTTCGCGGGCAATTTACCGCAGGCGTGCTCGACGTTCTCATGGAGGCCGGTGTCGAGATTCCGGCGGTATATGGCGTATCGGCCGGCGCCCTCAACGGCGTGAACTACAAGTCGCACCAGATTGGCCGTGCCAACCGCATCAACCTGGCTTTCTGCAACGACAACCGCTTCATGGGCGCCGCATCGTTTGCGTCCACGGGCTCCATCGTCGGCTACGACTTTATCTTCAACGATGTCCAGGACCGCCTGGATCCCTTTGACAACGAGACGTTCGACGCGAGCCCCATCGAGATGTACGCCGTCGTGACGGACATGCTCTTTGGAACCGCCGCGTACCTGCCGGTTAAAAGCGCCGTGCTCGACCTCGACGCCGTGCGCGCCTCGACGTCGCTGCCGCTGGTGACGCCGCCTGTCGAGATTGACGGGCACAAATACGTCGACGGCGGCGTAGCCGATTCGGTCCCCATCGAGCACGTGCTGGAGGAGGCGGGCTTCGATCGCGCGGTTGTCATTGTCACGCAGGACCGCTCGTACGAGAAAAAGCCCTACGAGTTTATGCCCGCCGCGCGCGCCCGCTATGCCGACTACCCCTATCTGCTCGAGGCTATCGAGACGCGCCACGACCGCTATAACATCCAGCGCATGCATCTGTGGAAGTATGAGCGCGAGGACCGTGCGTTGGTCGTCGCTCCGCAAAAGCCGGTCGAGGTCGGCCATGTCGAGCACGATTCGGCAAAGCTCCTCGACCTGTATATTCAGGGCCGCCAGGAGGCAAAGCGCCTACTGAGTGATATCGAGGCGTTTGTCGAGCGCTAGCGTCGCGACGTCATGACCCATGGATGACATGTGCAGAAACTCTGGTCGGAGCCAAAATACCTGTTGACTCGGGCGACGAGCGGGGTAATATGGACGGGTTACTTGCAGAGCCCCGTGAATCTCTGTAACAACACGTACTGTACATGGAGGAGTCTAAGTGATTTCGAAATCGACTCACTACGCCAAGCAGGGCGAGGTCCAGCGCAACTGGGTTCTCGTCGACGCCGATGGTGCTGTCCTGGGCCGTCTTGCCACCCAGATCGCAATGATCCTGCGCGGTAAGAACAAGCCCCAGTTCACGCCCAACAGCGACTGCGGCGACTTCGTTGTCGTCATCAACGCCGATAAGGTCCAGCTTACCGGTAACAAGGCCGACACGAAGACCTATTATCGCCACAGCGGCTACAACGGCGGCCTTAAGGCTGAGAGCTTCCGCCAGGCTATGGAGAAGCACCCGGAGAAGGTCATCGAGCGCGCCGTTCGCGGTATGCTGCCCAAGACCACCCTCGGCCGTGCCCAGATGACCAAGCTTAAGGTCTACGCTGGTGCCGAGCATCCGCATGCTGCCCAGAACCCCACGAAGATTGAGCTGGAGGCTTAAAGATGGCTGAGAACACCGTTGTCTACCAGGGTACCGGCCGTCGTAAGAACGCCGTCGCCCGCGTCCGTCTCGTCCCCGGCACCGGCAAGGTGACCATCAACAAGCGTGACGCCGAGCAGTATTTCGGCCGTCATCAGCTCGTTGAGAACGCCCTTGCTCCCTTCAAGGTGACCGACACCGCCGGTCAGTTCGACGTTATCGCTCTGTGCGATGGCGGCGGCATCTCCGGTCAGTCCGGCGCTCTGCGCCTGGGCATCGCTCGCGCTCTTCTGAACGCTGGCGACTACCGTGCTGACCTCAAGAAGGCCGGTTTCCTTACGCGCGATGCTCGCGTGGTCGAGCGCAAGAAGTACGGCCTCAAGAAGGCCCGCCGCGCTCCCCAGTTCTCCAAGCGCTAAGGTTTTATCTCCTTTCGAGATACAATGTACAAGCGGGGCCTGCCGATTCCTCGGCGGGTCCCGCTTTTCTTTTTTGACTAGGGTAGGCGGTTGCATATCGCCTGCTAGGGAAGGAGCAATCCTATGCCCCAGAACATCTTCGGTACCGATGGTGTCCGTGGCGTCGCCAACGCCGATCTTTCGTGCGACCTCGCGTTTCGCCTGGGCCGCGCGGCGACCAAGTTTCTTGGTCCGGACATCTGCATCGGCCGTGACACGCGCCTTTCGGGCACCATGCTCGAGAGCGCTCTGACCGCCGGCATTATGGCCGAGGGCGGCCGCCCGCACTGCTGCGGCGTCATTCCTACGCCGGCCGTGGCGCTGCTCACCGTTCAAAACGAGCTCGATGGCGGCATCGTCATCTCCGCTTCGCATAATCCGCCGGAGTTCAACGGCATCAAGTTCTTTAGCCGCAAGGGCATGAAGCTTCCCGATGCTGTCGAGGAAGAGATCAGCGCCTGGGTCATGTCCGAGGAAGCCATGGCTGCCGACACGCTGCCGACCGGTGCCGGCGTGGGCCACATCATCAAGATGAAGGACGCTCGCAAGGCATACGTCGACCACGCCATCGATACGCTTGATGGCCTGAGGCTTGACGGCCTGGTCGTTGCCGTCGACTGCGGCCACGGTGCTTCTTGCCAGACCACGCCCGCCGCGCTGCAGCGCCTGGGCGCCACGGTCCATGCCATCAACACCGATTACTGCGGCACTGACATTAACGTTGAGTGCGGCTCTACGCACCTTGAGCCCCTGCGCGAGCTCGTGCTGCGCACCCACGCCGATATCGGCTTGGCCCACGACGGCGACGCCGACCGCGTGCTGTTCGTGGACAGCGAGGGCAATGAGATCGACGGTGACTACATCCTGGCTATCTGCGGTTCTGACCTTGCCGCTCGCGGCAAGCTCGCCAACTCCGAGATCGTCTCGACCGTCATGTGCAACCTGGGCTTCTCCATCGCTATGAAGGAGCAGGGCTTCGAGATGGTTCAGACCGCCGTGGGCGACCGCTACGTTCTGGAGCGCATGCTCGCGGACGGCGCCGTCATCGGCGGCGAACAGTCCGGTCACATCATCTTCCTGGAGCACAACACCACCGGTGACGGCCTGGTGACGGCTCTGCAGCTGCTGGCCGTGCTCAAGCGCACCGGTCGCACCCTCACCGATCTTGCCGGTATCATGAAGAAGTACCCGCAGGTACTCGTCAACGTGCATTCCGACAACAAGGCTGGTCTGGACGATTGCCAGCCTATCTGGGATGCCGTCGCTGCTGCCGAGAAGGAGCTTGACGGCCGCGGCCGCATTCTGGTGCGCCCGAGCGGTACCGAGCCGCTGGTCCGCGTGATGGCCGAGGCCGAGACGCACGAGCTGACCCAGCGCGTTGTCGACGACATCGTCGAGGTTGTCAAGCGCGAACTTCCCTAATGGTCAAAAACCGTTGCCAAGTGGTAAACTGTTAAGGTTATTTTGATTGATTGGTATGTCCGAGGGGGAGCATGTTCACTAAAGTCCTAAGGTCTTTTGGTATGCGTGGTCGAGTCCTTACGCTGGATGCTCCCATCTCGGGCGACGTCATTCCGCTCTCCGAGGTAAACGACCAGACGTTTGCCACCGGCCTTTTGGGCCAGGGCGTGGCGATTCAGCCCACCGGAACGCGTGTGATTGCACCGGCTGATGCCAAGGTCGAGGCCATTTTTCCCACGGGACACGCCGTTGCGCTTAACACGGTCGATGGCTTGGACGTGCTCATCCACGTTGGTTTGGACACTGTTCAGCTCGAGGGCAAGCACTTTACCGTACATGCGCAAGTGGGTGACATCGTCCATAAGGGCGATGTACTTATTGAGTTCGATCGCGAGGCAATTGCTGCCGAGGGCTACGATGTGACGGTTCCCATCTTGGTATGCAACTCCGTTGAGTTCTCGAGCATCAAAGGCTCCGTTGGTGTGCATGTCGAAGAGATGGACCAACTCATCGTTGCTCGCGAGCGCTAGCAAGTGCACGTGGCCATTAGCCTACAATTCAAACACGTTTACGGAGGGCGCCCTTGAAAGAGGACGCCCTCCGTGGCAAGATGGGATTTGTCCGAGGCTAAACAGCTTTGGGTCACCGTGGACGGGCAGGGGCCTCGACGCGGTTAGACACGAGACACATACATTACGCGACCTCGCCCTGGTGGCCGCACACGTTGGTTGCGGCCGACGCGGGCCGCGGGCAAGTGCTTGTAAGGGAGCCTTGCCTCTCTTGTACGAGAAAGGACGCGTAATGAAGATCATTAAAGCTAAAGACTACGAGGATATGAGCCGCAAGGCCGCTAATATCATCTCGGCCCAGGTTATCCTCAAGCCCGACTGTGTGCTGGGCCTTGCCACCGGCTCCACCCCGATCGGTGCCTACAAGCAGCTCGCTGCTTGGTACGAGAAGGGCGACGTCGACTTTGCCGAGGTCAGCACCTACAACCTGGACGAGTATCGCGGCCTTTCGCACGACGATCCCCAGAGCTATCACTACTTCATGCGTGAGAACTTCTTCGATCACATCAACATCGACCTGAACAACACGCATGTGCCCGACGGTTCCAACCCCGACGCCGCCGCTGCGTGCTCTGAGTACGACAAGATCGTCGCTGACGCCGGTTACCCGGATCTGCAGCTGCTCGGCATTGGCAACAACGGCCACATCGGCTTCAACGAGCCCGATGACCACTTCTCCAAGGGTACGCACTGCGTCGACCTCACCGAGAGTACCATTCAGGCCAACAGCCGCCTGTTCGACAGCATCGACGATGTTCCCCGTCAGGCCTACACCATGGGTACCCAGACCATCATGTATGCCCGCATGATCCTGGTCGTCGCCAACGGCGAGGCCAAGGCTCAGGCTGTGCATGACATGTGCTATGGTCCGGTTACACCCGAGTGCCCGGCTTCGATCCTGCAGCTGCACACCAACTGCGTTGTCGTTGCCGACGAGGCCGCTCTTTCGCTCTGCGAGTAGCGCGAATCCTGCGGCTCGACATAACCTTGCCTAAGGCCTCCGCTTTGCGGGGGCCTTTTTGCTATCCCTTTCTGTCCACTTGACCAAAAACTTGCCGTAAGCTTGACGAATACCGGATGTCCAACAGCTTGATTCATTCCATATCAGATTCTATGCAAAAATGCCACTAAAAGGTCGTAGACGGTAGCGGGTGCTAGGCGAGTTGAATGACATGGCTGAACCTTGTTCATCTGCGTTACACTGACGCTTAGATGGGACAAGCTGACAAGCTCATTTACCTGCTTAAAGACCGATTAGTCGGGGATTAATAACAATCGGCCCTCGCTGTACAAAAACTTGCCGCTTGCGTACCAAAAGACAACCTAAAACACAAGGTCGCTCTATTCATAGCGCGGCTTGTATGGTCTTGCGGCTACAGTGTCCATACGGTCGACTTGAGGAGCGGGCATGGTAAACGATTTGAGCGGTATAGACGACCTCGAGCTGATGCCGCTGGGCGGAGGCTATATGGTGCGACGCGAACGCTTGATGAATGAGCTTATCGCCAAGGGCCGAAAGGCCGGCATCGTGGTTCTTTATGCGCCCGACGGGTTTGGGAAGACCTCGGTGCTGCTGCAGTACACCCATGAGGTTAAATGCGACCCAACGCGAGGCCCCGTGCGGATTATCGAGGCCGATCGCGCCATTGGGCGCGAGGTGTTTATGCAGCTCGAGGTGGTTACCGAAGAACTCAAAGACAAACCGCACTCCCTTATCGCGATTGATAATGTGCCAAACCTCGATCAGCACGATACCGAAGACCTCATCGACAGGATTCGCGGCCTGCGCGCTATGGGGGTTGGGGTCTTTATCTCCTGCCGTCCTTCAAATCGTCAGCTGATTCATGGGCTGGGCGATTCGGTTAAGATCAATGCGCAGATGCTCAAGGTGCATGCCTATGAGTATTCGGCGTGGGCATCGGCGTTTTCGATCAGCACATCGCTCGACTTTTATCAGCTCACGCAGGGCGTGCCCGAGCTCGTTTCGGCATTGCAGACGGGTCTGTATGGCCAAGGTGACGTAGCCGGTCTGCTCGAAAACGAGATTGTCAACGTATATGGCGCGGCACTTGCCGATCTGGCTTCGCTCGACAATAATGCGCTGTTTTGCGTGGCATGTCTCATGGTTTTGATGGGCGAGGGCAATATCGCAGAACTCGAGGCCTGTGGGGTGAGGCTGTCGATGGTCGACCAGTCCTATTTTGTGCGCGACTACCCGATCTTTGGCTTGGATCCCGCCGAGCGGAGTTTTACGTGTCTGGGCACGGAGGATAACGGACGCTTGCGCTTGCGTAAGTTGGTGGCCGAGGTTCGCCCCGAACTTGTTCCGAGGGCGGCCCGGATTTTGCTTAAGGCGGGCCGATGCGATGCGGCGATGGGCCTGGCGGACGCCTTTTTGGACCGTGAAGCGGTCCTTGAACTTGCTGGGCAGTATGGGGTCGATCTGGCTCTGACGGGGCACGGGGCCGATATCTGCCGAGCGGCGCTGGGCACGATCGATGCCGACGATCCGGCTCCAGAGCCAACGCCTGCCGAAGCGCTTGGCGTATATCTGGCAGCGGTCAGCGTGTCCAATACAAAGCTCGCTCGCTATATGGCATCGGTCGTCGAACGCGAGGGCGAACGGGCGGCCTGCGAAATAGACCCTGTTTCATGGAGGGTGGCCCAGACACTGACGGCTGTTTGCTATGGGGACAACGGGCTTGGGCTTCCTACGAACCTGGCCGTGCCAGAAATAGAGACGTCCCATACCGCACTCGATATGTTGTCTGCGCATATCGAGGTCAAACGCTGTCTGACCGAGCGGGGAAATGACGGCGGCGTTCTACAACAGCTCAAAACGAGCAAGGCCTACGACTGCGAGCTCGACATCGCGGGGATTGTTATACGGGCCGATAGCATGCTGGTGGAGCTCTTTGACGGGTCGTTTGCGGGAACCGACGAGCGCGACGACGAGATGACGGTGGTGCGGGAGGCGCTCGACATACGTGGGCTTAAGGCGATGGCTATCTGGGTGCGCATGGTGTTGGCGGCACGGCGGCTCCTTTCCGGCTTGCCGGTAACCGACGACGCGGCGTTCAACGAGCTCGATCGTTTTGCCGTGCGCATGCGCGACAACCAGATTCAGCTGTTTGGCCTGTTGCTAGAAGGCTGGCAGTCGCTGGCAGAGGGACGGCCGGTTAATGCAAAGTTCCGTGCGGTCCAAGTGCTCAAACTTGCCGAGGAGTCGATTGCGTACATGCGCGATAACGCATTGCTGCTGGAGCGCGCGGCATATTTACGTAACACCTCGATGGTTTCGGTTCGCGAGGAAGCGGAGTTGCTCGATATAAGCCAGACGCAGGTTGGTGGAGCGGAGGCCTGGATGGTGGCGCTGCATTTGGCCTGTGCGGGCCGAGACAGCGATCTTGCGGCCTGGATGTCCATGAATCGTGCGGGGATTCTAGAGCCATCGTATCGGCTCTTTGCGCGTCTTGCCATGCATTGTCTGGGCGAGCCGGCGGGCAGGATACGCAAGAAGCTTCCCGTGCGCGAGCTGTCGCGGTACTCGCTGCGCGACGATTTGGAAGGGGAGGGCGAGCGTCTGTTCCAGGCTGGCGAGGTTGAAGCCGTTGATACCATCGACCATATCGAGATTCGCATGTTTGGTGCGTTTCGCGCCGAGCGCGACGGGTTTCCCATCACGGACAAAATGTGGCGCCGCAAGAAGGCGGCGACGCTTGCCGAGCGGCTTGCGCTGGGCATGGATGCGCTCGTCGATCGTGAGACGCTGGCCATGGAGCTGTGGCCCCATGCCGAGTTTAATAGCGCCCGCAACAACCTGTACTCGACGATATCGCGCTTGCGGTCGGCTTTGGGACCGACGCCGGATGGCAAGTCGTGTGTGCTCATTCAAAATGAATGCATCGGACTTAACGGCGACTACGTCAAGACCGATGTACGGCTGTTTGACCAGATAAGCCGCGAGGTTTTGGGAAATCGCACGGGTGCGCGCGGGCCCCATTTAGTTGAGCTGTGCCTTAAAATTGAGCAGCTTTATGCCGGACCGCTGTATGTTCCCAATGGCTGTAATCCCACCTACTTTTTGCGTATGCGACGCATTATGCAGTCAAAGTACATCGATTGCATGATTAAGGGAGCGAATGCCGCTCTAGAAGAAAACGATCTGCAGTCGGCGATTTGGCTGGCGGAGTCGGGGCTTCGGCAGGAAACGTCGCGTGAGGATATGGTGCGCTGCGCCATGCGCGTCTACAGTGCGGCGGGGCGGCGGCGCGATATCGTCGAGCTGTACAGCGGGCATATGCACCATCTGAGGGAGCAGGTCAATGGCGTGCCCGAGCCCGAGACGCGGCGTCTATACGAGCGTTTGGTGGAGGGGCGGCTCAATCGCGTGCTGGTCGAGCGATAAAAAACGGGCGCCCGAAGTACTTGGGCACCCGTAAGCTTGCTATGTGTTGGCTCGCCGGATCATTGGCTCTTAGACGAGCTTGATCTTCTCGATGTCCTTGCGCGAGGACTCGCGATACAGCGAGAACTTGCGGCCGATGACCTGGACGACCTCGGCGTGGCAGCGCTCAGCGAGCTCTTCGGCGGCCTCGCGGGCGGAAAGACTGGAGCCATCGAGCACGGAGCACTTAACGAGCTCGTGCTTCTCCAGATAGGCGACCGTCTGCTCGACGGTGCCCTCGTTGACATCGGACTTGCCGATGATGATGGCGGGGTTGAGGTGATGGGCCATGCTGCGAAGCTGCTTGACCTGTGCTCCTGTCAGTGCCATGGGTTCTCGCTTTCTATGTATGGGGCGCCCCGCAATGGGGCCTTAATCTACGTGAGCTGTCCCACGATAGCGCAGGAACGGCGCGGTGTGGAGTGCGTTTGCCCAGTTCAAAAAGAATGCGGATGCCGAGTGAGTGGGCGGTGCGGGCTGCGAACAGGCTATGAGCTGGGCGCAGAGACCGGCTCCCATGCAATAAACGCCCAACGAACCTTGCGGACATGATCGAGCATATAGCGCCCCTGCGGCACGCCCTTGGAGCCCGGCTCACCGGCATGGGGGTTCTCGATCATGTGCTGGGCGATGTAGTCGCGCAGGCGGTCGATCTTATCCTCGTTGCCATGCTCGAGCATACGGGAAAAATCCGCCACACCTGCCTCAAGGCTATCGAAGGTATCGCGACGAGGCGATTCAAAGTACGTAACCTGCGGCAACGCACCCATCTGAATGAGGATGTTGAAGGCGTACACAAAGCCATTACTGCAGGTAACCGAGGCGCCGATGGCGTTCATCACGTGCAGGTCATAGCGCGGGCTGGAGTTGGCGACCATCGTGACAGCACAACGCCGGCGAGCCGTGCGGTCGAGCTTGGCAAGCGCGCCTTTTAGGTTGGTCGTGGTGACAGAGCGACTGGCAAAGGCAACATCCACCGCTTTCGCGACCGGTCCAACCAAATCCCAATCATCATCCCAAGCAAGCTCAAGCGGTGTAATGCGATCCTTGAGCCCATAGAACTCAATGCCAGCATCAAGCGTGCCCAACATAGCAGGGGAAAAGTCAGCGGCAATCACAGGATGCCCAGCCTGAGCAAGTGGAATAGCAATCGACCCAGCCCCGCACCCCATATCGAGCACCGACTCGCCAGGCTCAAGCGCCAGCAGTTTTATAAAATCCCGAGCATACGGGGCAGTCTCCAGCGGACGAAAATGCCGAGCCCGCTTATCCCACTCAAAAGAATCATCAGCCCGATGCCGATCAGCCTGCAGACGCATCCATTCGCCATTCCAATCAGCAGAAAGAAGCTCAGATTGAATTACACCATCAGCCACGGGCCATCCCCCTCACAACAAAAAAGCGACTCCCCCTCAAAAGAAGAGCCGCAACCAGCATATATCAGAAAGAACCGATCCAGCGCCAAACCACCGCATCAACCATGTGGTGCAGGAGCGAAGCAACTGCACCCGGGATGGAACTCAGCCAAGGTTGAGAAGTGCGGGAGCCCCGGGGAGGGCAAATATATAAGGTCGATCGCGAGTTCCGCACGAGCCGGAGAGCACTTAATGTGCTCTCCGTGCGAGCCAGGACTGTCCGAGCAGGCGACCTTATATATTTGCCCTCCCCGGGGCTCCTCGCCCGAACCCCTCAGCTAGTTCTTCAGCGAGTTCAGCGGTGCCGGGAAGCGTCCACCGCGGTGGGCAAGCACGGTGCCGGCGTTGGGGTTCACCGGCATGATGGGCGCACGGCCGAACAGGCCGCCGTACTCGACGCAGTCGCCCACACCCTTGCCGATGGCGGGAATCACGCGGACGGCCGTGGTCTTATTGTTGATGACGCCGATGGCCATCTCGTCGGCGATGATGCCGGCGATGGTCTCGACCGGGGTGTCGCCGGGGATGGCGATCATGTCCAGGCCAACGGAGCACACGCAGGTCATGGCCTCGAGCTTCTCGAGCGAAAGCGCGCCGGCCTCGACGGCGGCGATCATGCCGGCGTCCTCGGACACGGGGATAAAGGCACCCGAGAGACCGCCCACGCTGGAGCTGGCCATGACGCCGCCCTTCTTGACGGCATCGTTGAGCATGGCGAGCGCGCAGGTCGTTCCGGGGCCACCACAGGTGCCCACGCCGATGATCTCGAGGATGCGCGCAACGGAGTCGCCAATGGCAGGCGTAGGTGCGAGCGACAGGTCGACAATGCCCTTCTCGACACCCAGTCGATGGGCGGCCTCACGGCTCATGAGCTCGCCGGCACGGGTGATCTTAAAGGCGGTCTGCTTAATCTTCTCGGCGACTTCCATCATCGATGCGGAATCGGGCAGCTTCTCCAGGGCTGCGGCCATAACGCCGGGACCCGAGACGCCTACGTTGATGACGGCGTCGGCCTCGCCACCGCCGTGGACGGCGCCCGCCATAAACGGGGAGTCCTCGACCATGTTGGCAAAGCAGACAAACTTGGAGGCGCCAACGGAATCCTCATCGGCCGTAAGCTTGGCGGCATCGATGATGGTCTGCGCCGCCATGAGCACGGCGTCCATGTTGATGCCGGCGCGCAGGCTAGCGACGTTGACGCTGGAGCAGACGCGGCTGGTGGCGGCGAGCGCCTGGGGGATGGACTGGATGACACGGCGGTCGGCGTCGCCGATGCCCTTCTGGACGAGTGCGGAGAAGCCGCCCAGGTAATCGATGCCGAGCGTCTCGGCCGCGCGGTCGAGGGCGTGCGCGATGGGGGTGAGGTCCTCATCCTTGCAGCACGCGGCAATCTGCGCCACCGGGGTGACCGAGACGCGCTTGTTGACGATGGGGATACCGTACTCGCGCTCGAGGTTCTCGGCGGTCTCGACCAGGTGCTCGGCCGTGTGCGTCACGTGGTCGTAGATCTTCGTGCACATGCGGTCGAGGTTCTCGTCACCGCAACCCATGAGCGAAACACCCATGGTGATGGTCCTGATGTCGAGGTTCTGCTCCTCAACCATGCCGCGGGTTTCCGCGATTTCTGCGGGCGTGATCGCCATCCTTGCGCTCCTATCTGCCAAAACGAGCATAATCTTATCTATTCTAACGTGCCGCACGTGCCAAGTGGCGCGTGCGGCACGTTTTGGTGCTCGGTTGTTTCCGTTGTGTTACTGCCCAAAGACCTCTTCGGCGATACGAGCGCTTTCGGCGGCGTCCTTGGCGTAGTAGTCCGCGCCGATCTGCTTGGCGTATTCGGGGGTGAGCACGGCGCCGCCTACGATGATCTTGACACCCGGAACCTCGGCATGAAGCAGCTTGATGGTCTCCTCCATGGCGACGACCGTGGTAGTCATAAGCGCCGAGAGGCCGACGAGTTTGATGTCGCGTTCCTGTACGGTCTTGAGCACCTCTTGAGGGTCGACGTCGCGGCCCAGGTCAAAGACGGTATAGCCGTAGTTATCGAGCAGCATCTTGACGATGTTCTTGCCAATATCGTGGATGTCGCCCTTGACGGTGGCCACGCAGATCTTGCCCTTGTCGGCAATCTCGCCGGCGGGCATCAGGCGCTTGATGGTGTCAAAACCCACGCGCGCTGCCTCGGCCGAGGCCATGAGCTGCGGCAAGAAGAATTTACCCTGGTCAAAGAGGACGCCGACCTCGTCGAGGGCGGGGATAAAGTGATTGTTGATGAGGTCCATGGCATCGTGATCTGTCAGCAGGCGCTCGGTCTCGGCCGCGATCTCGCCCTTGCGGCCCGAGACGACCATGCGACGGATCGGGTCGTCGTTGCCGTCGGTGCCGGCGGTACCAGCAGCGGGCACAGTGTCGGTCGATACCGCCTGAGCCGCCGCCGGGTTCGCGGCGATCTTATACGGATCGGTCCAGCCGGCGTAGCGCTCGATGTATCCGGTCGAGCCCTCGTCCTCAACGCTCAGGACGCGATAGCTGTAGACGGTATCCATAAAGCGCTTGGAGCCCGGGTTCATGATGGGAGCGTCCAGGCCCGCGCCGAAGGCGGCAGCCAAAAAGACCGAGCCCAGCAGCGGGCGGGCAGGCAAGCCAAAGCTGATGTTCGACACGCCGAGTGCGCATTTGACGCCCAAGCGCTCCTTGCACAGGGACATGGCGCGCAGGATCTGTTCGGCCTGGCGCTGGTTGGTCGAGGCGGTCATGACCAGGCAGTCGATGAGGATGCGGTCCGGGCCGATGCCGTAACGGGCGGCTTCGGCCACGATGCGCTCGGCGATGGCGAAGCGGGCTTCGGCGGTATCGGGGATGCCGCCTTCGTCGAGCGTAAGGCCGACGACGTTGGTGCCGTAGTGGGCGACCAGCGGAAAGATCTCATCCATAATCTGCTGTTTGCCATTGACCGAGTTGATGATGGGCTTGCCGGCGTAGCGGCGCACGGCTGCCTCGACGGCTGCGGGGTCGGTGGAGTCGATCTGCAGCGGCAGGAGCGTGGAACCCTGGAGCTGCTCGGTGGCCTGCTGGATGATCTTGACCTCGTCGATCTCGGGCAGGCCCACGTTGACGTCCAGGATGTCGGCGCCCTGCTCCTGCTGGCTGATGCCCTGGCTCACGACGTAGTCCAGGTCGCCGTCGCGCAGGGCCTGCTGCAGGCGCTTTTTGCCGGTGGGATTGATGCGCTCGCCGATGACGGCGATTTTGTGGCCGTCGCAGGGGAGGTCCACCACGGTCTGGGCGCTTGTGACCGACATGCTGGGCTTGCGGTGGCGCGGGCTGGGCGTGTGATTGTCGATGAGGGTGCGCAGTGCCGCCATGTGCGTGGGCGTGGTACCGCAGCATCCGCCGACGACGCTCACGCCGTCGGCAATCATGCCGGCGACGGCCTCGGCGTACTCGGGTGCCTGGATATCAAAGACGGTATTGCCGTTATCGTCTACGCGGGGCAGTCCCGCATTGGCCTGCACCATAACAGGCTTGTCGGTGACGGTGAGCATACGTGCGGCAAGTCCTCGGAGCTCGGCCGGTCCCTGGCTGCAGTTGATGCCCAGAACGTCGGCGCCGATGGCGTCGAGCGTGATGGCGGCCACCTCGGGACTCGTGCCCAAGAAGGTGCGGCCATCTTCCTCAAAGGTCATGGTGGCAAAGACGGGCAGGTCGGAGTTCTCGCGGCAGGCGAGGACGGCGGCCTTGATCTCGGCCAGGTCGGTCATGGTCTCGACGATAAAGAGGTCCACACCAGCGGCGACGCCGGCGCGCACTTCCTCGGCAAAGAGGTCGTAGGCCTCGTCGAAGCTGAGGGTTCCCAGGGGGCGAAGCAGCGCGCCGATGGGGCCGATGTCACCGGCGACGTAGCGGGCGCCGGCCTCGCGGGCACAGGCGACGGCCGCGGCAAAGACGTCTGCCACGGTGGCGGCACCGTCGAGCTTGTGGGCGTTGGCGCCAAAGGTGTTGGCGGTGATCACGTCACAGCCGGCCTCGACATATTGACGTTGGATATCGGTGATAACCTGGGGCTCCTCAAAGTTGAGCAGCTCGGGCAGGGCGCCTGCCTTCATGCCGGCCGCCTGCAGCATGGTGCCCATGCCGCCGTCAAACAACAGGTGTCCCGTGCCCTCGATGGCCGCACGCAGACGATCGTCCTTAATGCGAAGGTCATCAATTGTGCGCGTCTTGTACGCGGCACCATTACGACGGGCAGCATCAACGGGCGCCGCTAGCGCGGCGCCGTCCAGATCATGAGTGATAAGCGGAGTAAACATCGAGGGCTCCTAATGGCTGGAATAGCAGGTGGTGTGGGCGGCGCGGAAGCGGCAGTGCTCGCGCATGCGGCAGATATTGCAGGTGGGGCGGCTCTGGGCGTCGTGGACCTCGCCGTCAAACAGACCGATCACCGCGGTCACGCTCTTGGTGGGCATGAGCAGGCTGGTGGGGGTGACGGTAAGGCCAATGAGTCGCGTGGCGTTGAGCGCAGCCACGATTGAGCGCTGGGCCGTAAGCGGGCAGTCGCCGTAGCCGGGGCTAAAGCGCCAGTTGCCGGCGAGTCCGTGTGCGGCGGCCGCAGCCTTGATCTGCTGGTCCATCTGCTCGACGGCGGCTTCCACATAGGCAGAGCATGCGGCGTCGAGCACGGCTCCCTCCAGGGGCTGCTGGGCTCCCGTGGTGCGCAGACGACGCTCGGCGTCCATGCCGAGGGTGCATGCCATGAGTGCGGCAAAGCGGGCGTCTTTGAGGTGGCGATAGATATCACGACCCCGCAGCTCAACATTGGTGCCAACCAAGCGGATGCAGGGCTCGCCCTGCTCGTCGACGCCCATGGCATCGACGGCAAACACGCGTCGCACGCCGCGGGGCTCGATATCCAGCTCTAGGCGCTCGACCACAAGCTCAATACGTCGTGACAGCTCGGGCTCAATCTGCTGGCCGCCGTAGCCCAGATACCGCAGCATCTCGGCACGGTCGACGCGAGGGCGGTGGGCAGCGTCGATACGGTAAAGCGCCGGCGACGCAAGGTCGGCCGGCACTTCGACAACGGTTGTATCGACGTGCGGATTTTCCATTACCCCAGGCGCTCCATAATGGTCGCGGCGATTGCAGGACGGTTCATAGTGTACAGGTGCAGACCGTCGGCGCCGTGCTCCTTGAGGTCGCAAAGCTGGCGGGCGGCATAATCCACGCCGGCTGCCTGCAGACTCTCGGGGTCGTTCTCGTATTTGGCGAGAATCTTGATAACGGGGGAGGGCAGCGATGCGCCGCACATAAAGACCATGCGGCTGATCTGCGACTTTCCCATAAACGGCATGATGCCCGCGGTAATGGGCACGATGATGCCCGCTTTGTCGGCAAGCTCGCGGAAGCGATAGAAGCACTCGTTATCAAAGAAGAGCTGTGTCACAAAAAAGCTCGCGCCGGCGTCTTGCTTTTGCTTGAGGTACTCAATCGAGAGGTTAAGATCCTCGCAGGCAATGTGGCCCTCGGGGTAGGCTGCGGCGCCCACGCAAAAGCCGGCGTCGACGAGCTCAGGGATGAGGTCGCGGGCGTAGGCGTAGTCCGACGCGGGCTTGTCGTCCTCGGTCGCGCCGGCGGGAAGATCGCCGCGCAGGGCCAGTACATTTTCTACGCCGGCGGAGCGGTATTCATCAATCTTGGCGGCGATGTCGGCATGCGTGCGGCCAACGCAGGTGAGGTGCGCCACCGAGGGCGTATCGAATTCGCTCGAAATCATATGCGCGATGGGGGCGGTGGTGGCGCCGTTGCCCGAGCCGCCGGCCGAGCAGGTGACCGAGACAAAGCTCGGCGAAAGCTTGCACAGATTGCCCGCCACTTCGCGAGCCGTGTCGAGGGTCAGCTCGCCCTTGGGCGGGAACATCTCAAACGAAATAGGCGTGGTGCCCAGGGATGCTGCCTGCTCAAAAACCTCGTCGACGCGCATATCGTGCTCCTTTAGATACTTTAGTGCGATGTGTTGTAAGGATTCTACAGCACCACTGCGCCACGGTGGAGTTTTACTCGCTATTTGGGAATACCAATCGAAAATGCTTCGCTATCGGCATTTCCTATAACAGAACGGTCAATGTAGGATGGGGACTATATTGAATGGTATCTGATGCGAAATACCAGTTAATAGAGCTCCATCCTACATTGACTACCCTTAAACCATGGGGAGAGGTCTGCAATTTATGCAGTTGATTGGCTGTTGAGGGTGGCAATACCGCCTCGATGGGGTAACCTCATTGATTGGTTTCGCGACAGCAACATAACGGCAATGTCGCGGAAACACGGCGAGTCTAAGCTATGACTCGTTCGTTAGTAATCAACACCGCTTCTCACGCGGTGCCGATACGAAGGGAGTTCCGTATGGCCGAACTTACTGACCGCTTCGGGACCATGGTGTTCTCTGAGGAAGTCATGAAGGACTACCTCCCCAAGGACATTTGGAAGCGCCTTGCTGCAACCCTCGAGGGCGGTGAGCCGCTCGACCTGGATGTGGCCAACGCCGTTGCCCATGCCATGAAGGTCTGGGCCATCTCCAAGGGCGCGACGCACTACGCGCACTGGTTCCAGCCGCTTTCGGGCATTACTTCCGAGAAGCACGACAGCTTCCTGGAGCCCAACCACGACGGCACCGCCATTACCAAGTTTACGGGCAAGAACCTCATCCAGGGCGAGCCCGATGCCTCGAGCTTCCCCAACGGTGGCCTGCGTGCTACCTTCGAGGCCCGTGGCTACACCGCTTGGGACCCCACCAGCCCCGCCTTTATCAAGGACGATGTCCTGTGCATCCCCACGGCTTTCTGCTCCTACACGGGCGAGGCCCTGGACAAGAAGACCCCGCTGCTGCGCTCCATGACCGCGCTCTCGCGTGAGTCTAAGCGCGTTTTGGCGCTGTTTGGCAAGACCCCCAAGAAGGTCGTTCCTTCCGTGGGTGACGAGCAGGAGTACTTCCTGATCAAGAAGGACGCTTACCGCAAGCGCAAGGACCTGGTCATCACCGGCCGCACCCTCTTTGGTGCTGCTCCATGCAAGGGCCAGGAGCTCGAGGAGCACTACTTCGGCGCTATCCGTCCCACCGTCTCGGCCTATATGAAGGATCTGGACGATGAACTGTGGGCTCTTGGCATTCCCGCCAAGACCAAGCACAACGAGGTTGCTCCCTGCCAGCATGAGCTCGCACCGGTCTATGGCGAGGTCAACGAGGCCATCGACCAGAATCTGGTCATGATGGAGAAGATGAAGCTCATCGCCTCCCGCCACGACTTGGTCTGCCTGCTGCACGAGAAGCCCTTCGAGGGCATCAACGGTTCGGGCAAGCACAACAACTGGTCGCTTGGCACCGAGTCCGAGAATCTGCTCGATCCGGGCGACACCCCGCTCGACAACCTGCAGTTCATCGTCTTCCTCACCGCGGTGATCGAGGCCGTCGATAACTATCAGGAGCTCCTGCGTGCCTCCGTTGCCTCTGCCGGAAACGACCATCGTCTGGGCGCCAACGAGGCTCCTCCGGCGATTATGTCCATCTTCCTGGGCGACCAGCTTACCGAGGTCGTCGAGAAGATTATCGATGGCAAGGCTTCCGTCCATGCCACGCGCGGCGTGCTCGACCTGGGTGCCGATACCCTGCCCAAGCTGATGCAGGACAACACCGATCGCAACCGCACCTCCCCGTTTGCCTTCACCGGCAACAAGTTCGAGTTCCGTGCCTGCGGCTCCGAGCAGAACGTCTCCGACTCCAACCTGGTGCTCGATGCCGCCGTGGCCAAGTCGCTCAAGTCCTTCGCCGACGCGCTTGAGGGTACGCCCGAGGATGAGTTCCAGGACGCTGCGCTCGAGTACTGCAAGAAGGTCCTGACCGACCACCAGCGCATTCTCTTTTCCGGCGATGGCTACTCCGACGAGTGGCCCGTTGAGGCCGAGAAGCGCGGCCTTGCCAACAACAAGACCACGGCCGACGCCCTGCCCGCCTTTGTTTCCGATAAGGCCATCGCGCTCTTTGAGGAGACGGGCGTCCTGACCAAGGCCGAGGCCCAGTGCCGCTACGACTGCAAGCTCGAGAAGTACAACAAGCTCATGAACATCGAGGCCACCACGATGGTTCGCGAGGCGCGTCGTACCTATCGCCCGGTCATTACCGCCTATGCCACCAAGGTCGCTAAGGGCCTTGAGACTATTCGTGCCGCTGGTGCGGAGGCCGCCATGCAGTGCGAGCAGAACACGCTCAACAAGCTCTGCAACGGTATCACCACCATCAACGACTCCATCAAGGCGCTCGACGCCGTGCATCAGAAGGCCGAAGCCCTCGATGGTCAGGAGCAGGCCAACGTGTATGCACACGAGGTCGTTCCCGCTATGGATACGCTGCGCGCCGCCGTGGATGCCATGGAGGAAATTGTGGCCGCCGACTACTGGCCGGTCCCGACCTACGATGACATTCTGTTCTACGTGTAGAGCGTAACTGACATATCGTCACGGTATTGAGCCGGGGTCCGCATCATGTGGGCCCCGGTTTTTGTTTGCGAAGGACGTTTAGGAGTCCGTTTTGCAACTGATTCGCCCACGTAATAAGGGGTCGTGGGCAAAAAACGTCAAATATGAGTACTGTCACAAGTCCTGTAGCATTATCTTTTTACAAAATATGCAGTATTACGCAACATATGTCCAAGTACTTAGCCGATAAACGTCTGCAATTTTTCCGCCGTAGGACGCCTGACGGCTAAATCGCCTTCTGAAGGCATGAAATCGCTGTAACTAAAATGGTAACAGTACTCATATTTGCCATTTTTTACCCGCTGGCTTTGCGATGATGCCGGGGTCCGCACCCTGCCGGGTTCGAATCCCGGCATATCGGTAGCAAAAAGCCCGCTACCGAATTGGTAACGGGCTTCACATCTCAAATGGTGCCCCCAGCGGGATGTCCGCGTGCGGCTGGCGCCGCCCGCTTTCGCTGCGTCGCTTCGCTCCTTGCGTGCTGCGCTGGAAAACGCTTCGCGTTTCCTCAGCTCCGCACCCTTGTGGGTTCGAATCCCTCCGCTTGCCCACAAGAAAGCGCCCCGGGCTGATGAAAGCCCGGGGCGCTCGGTTACCTTGGCTGGGACGGAGGGATTCGAACCCCCAACAGCCGGCACCAAAAACCGGAGTTCTACCGTTGAACTACGTCCCAGTATGGGTGTTGCACAAAAGCAACTCGTCTAGTTTACCTAATCTGCGAGGGCATCGCAAACGCCATCGAGCAGACGTACGGCGAGCGTCTGGGCGTCGCTGGCAGTGAAGGTGCCGTTGTAGCGCGTCATGCCGGTGAGCTCAATGCGGATGCGTGCCGGCTTTTGCTGCGCGGCGACATTGGCAGTACGGATGCGCTGGGCCAGGTTGTGGCACTCGGCGAGGGCAATCGTAGCGCGCGGAGCGGCGTCGGCGGGCAGCTCGTCGCTTGCGATCTCGAGCACCAGGTCAACGTCGGTCGGAACCTCGGAATCGCAAAGCATCATACCGCTGTTGTCGGTCGTCGCCGTGGCGATGTTCCACATGCGCGATGCTACGCTGCGCGCGATAGGGTCCTCGCCAATGACGGCAATCTGGAAACGCTCGAGTACGTTGGCCGCGCGGGCAAAGCCGATGCGCGATTCGGCCTCGGTCACCGAAGGTTTACCCTCCCATACGTGGTGCAGGCGGTTGATGTAGGCGTAGGTATCCTGGAAAGCCATACCGTCGGCAAACAGACCGACGTTTTCCTGGAACTGCTGAAGGGCCGCCTCGGTGTGAGGGCCAAAGTAGCCATCGTCCTCGCCACAGGCAAAGCCCAAAACGTTGAGCGCGCGCTGCAGGGCCTGCACGTCGGCGCCATGGAAATTGGGCATGCGCAGATAGAGCGTGCGGTCGCCCAGCTTATACGAGGCGTCGACCAGGGCGCTCCAGCAGGGGATATCGACGGCACAGCCAGCGGCAAGGCCGCTATCGAGCCTAAAGGTGCCAACAGCCTGTTCGGTGGTGGTGCCAAAGCGCTTGTCGGCAACCTCGGTGTCATCGATTGTATAGCCGAGCTGCAGAAGGCGGGACTGGACGTCCTCGACGGCTGCTCCCTGCATGCCCGTTGTAATAGGTTCCATGAACGAACCCCTTTCGGCGTACCATTCGTACTATTTGAGCGTGTGTCGGATAGACAACGCAAAGGGATGCATAAACATGCACTCAACAGTGTAGCAAGTTGTACCCAAATACGCTGCTGACAGGTTTTATAACCCCCGCTAGTTAAGGCGCTCCACAAAGAAATCTGCCATGGAGAGGAACAGTTCGCGTGCATGCGGGTCGAGCGAAACGTCCTCGATGGCGGCCTTGGCTTTAGCGGTCAGGTCCAGCGCGTAGGCGTGGGCGTAATCGATAGAGCCGGTCTCCTGGAAGATTTCCACGGCGCGCGCGAGCTGCGCGGGGTCCTCGGTGCCCGAGGAGAGGATCGCTTCAATCTCATCGTGATAGCGCTCATCAGACAGGGCGTGCACGGCAACGAGCGTGCGCTTACCCTCGGTGATATCGGTACGGAAGTCCTTGTTGGCGGCCTCTTTGGTACCGATCAAGTTGAGCAGATCATCTTGAATCTGGAAGGCAAGGCCCGTGTGCAGGCCAAAGGCGCGCAGTGCCTCAATTTGCTCCTCGCTGCCGCCGCCGATAATGGCTCCAGCGGCAAGCGGCGTGGCTCCGCTGTAGTACGCGGTCTTGTGCGTCGCCATGTCTAGATAATCGTCGACCGAGATGTCAAAACGCCCGTCACGGACCCAGCCCAAGTCGAGCGCCTGACCCTCGATGGTGCGGACGATCATCTCGGTGAGCTCGTGGAGTACGCGCAGTTTTACGTCTGCCTCAAGCGTGGGATCGTCGAGAACCGTCTTGGTGACCATGGTAAGTGCCAGGTCACCGCAGTTGATAGCAAGCCCCGTGCCCTCGGTGAGGTGCATGCAGGGCTTGCCGCGGCGCAGCTGGCCGTTGTCGGCGATATCGTCGTGGATGAGCGCACCCGACTGGAAATGCTCGATGGCCGCCGCGGCGCTGCGGGCGCTCTCAAAGCTGCCGCCCACTGCGGTGGCGGCGAGCATGCAGATAAGCGGGCGGTGGCGCTTGCCCGCATTGGCGGTAAATGCCGAAAGCGGGGTATACAGGTAGCGCTCGATATCGGCAGAGGTCGCCTGTCCGTCAAAGAATGTGGCCAGACAGTCGTTGATCTGGTCAAAGTGCTGGGCTAAAAAGCTGGTAAACGGACTGGACACGGGTTCTCGCATTCTTTCTTAGGTTGCATCGTTGCGGTGTGCAGATACCATATTGCCACATTGGAGTTGCCGGCGCGTCTGTTTTGGCGATTTGGGGAAACGGGACGTGTGCGCGTGCCGGCTGCTTATATAAGCCTAAAGTGCTCGAGCGCCTTGACGACGCCATCTTTGTCGACCGAGTCGGTGATGTAGTCGGCGCGCTTTTTGAGATAGTCCGGCGCATTACCCATGGCGATACCGACATCGACGGCGTTCATCAGCGAGAAGTCATTGCTGGCGTCGCCGATGCCGTATACGGTTCCGTGGTGGGGATCGAGGGCGTCGAGTACAGACTGGATGCCCCCACGCTTCGTGCATTCGCGGGGCGAGATTTCGGTTACCTCGAGTTCGAGCTCGTTAAAGCACAGCAGCGGCTCAAGTGCCTTATCTTGAGCGATGTGGTTAGCGAGCGATGTAGACATCAAGATCTTGTAGGCACTGTAATGTTGCAGCTGCGTGACTGCGTCGCCCAGGGTGCGCGCGTATCCGGGGGCATCGGGGGCATCGGCACTCATGCGCACGACGCCGTTGAGGCCTTCAAAGCGGATGACCTCGCCCGACTGCTCAAGATAGGGGGCAAGGCGCTGCAGCATGCCGGGCGTCATCGACAGATCGCGAATTGCGCGTCCGTTGATCTCGGCGTAACCGCCCGCAAGACAGACGATGCCGGTCCACGGCAGCTCAAGAAGTTTGGGGTGGATGCAGCTCAGGGTGCGTCCCGTGCAGATAAAGGCCATGTTGCCGTTGGCGACAAACTCGCGGATTGCCTGCGAAACCGCCTCGTTGGGATAGGGGGACAGATCGCGCTCGTCTTCGGGAAGCTCCTGGGCAAGTCTGGGATCTTGCCAGGCGAGCGTACCGTCGATGTCGAAGAAGCAGATATCGCCGTGCTTGTGGGTTGGGCCGGCGGCAGAGGAGGCCGAGGTGGTGGGCGCAAATTCCGGCTCGAGGCCCATGATCTGGTCAAAATGCTCTTTAACGCGGGGAACGGAGATGCCGATGACCACCTGGGCGGTCTTGCCCGTAATGATGAGGCCTTTGGCGCCCGCCGCGACAAACGACGCGTTATCTGCAACGATGGAAGGGTCTGCGACCTCGACGCGCAGGCGCGTGGCGCAGTTGGTTGCGCCCGCAATATTGCCAACGCCACCTAAAAGCTGAATTACCCGCTCGGCGAGGACGTGATCTTGATCGGATTGACTATTGGCCTCGTCATTGGGAGATTGCTCTTTGGCAAAGCCGCTTCCCGTTAAATGATCGATTGCCGCGCGATTGGCGACATGATCCTCGCGGCCCGGCGTCTTAAGGTCATAGATCAAGATGAGTGCTCGAAAACTCACAAAAAAGATGAGGCTAAAGGCAAGGCCGATACCGAGCGCCAAAAGATAGGCACCGGCATGCATGCGCATGAGCGGAATAAAGTTGAAGGCTGCCATCTCCATGAGGCCGCCCGAGAAGATGCCGACGATGCCAAAGAGATTCATGGTTGTGGCAAGGCAAGACGATAAGACGGCGTAGAGAAAAAAGAGCCCGGGGTGGGTGAACATAAAGAGAAACTCGAGTGGCTCGGTAACGCCGCAAACCACCGAGGCGATGATGGCGGGAACAAGGATGACCCTGAGGCCGGCGCGGCGCTCGGGTTTTGCGGTGGAGTAGAATGCGGCTGCGATGGCGGGAAGGCCAAAGAGCTTGACCCAGCCGGTGGCGGTAAAACCGGCCCACGGCGCAAGCTCATTAAGGGGGCGCGTGCTATGGGAGAGGATGGGGAGCAAGCTGCTCCACGTGGCGTAGATGCCGTCGTTAATGACCAGGTTGTCGTAGTAGATCGGCATGTAGAGCAGATGGTGCAGCCCCATGGGCTCGAGTGCTCGCTCCAAAAACACAAAGATACCCACGCCGAAGGGGCCGACGCCCGCAAGTGCGTGGCGCAGCGTTTCGGTCGCTGCGTATACGAAGGGCACGATGGCGGCCGAGATGGCGGCAAGGGCGAACACGGCAAAAAAGCTGATGAGGTAGACCAGCGAGGAACCCGAGAAGGTACCGAGCCAATCGGGAACCTTGGCATCGTAGAAGCGGTCATGGATGGCGACGACGGTTGCCGACACCGCCAGCGGGCCGATAATGCCGGTGTCGAGTGTCTTGATGCCGTCGATGATGGTGATGCCGCTAGCGGAGGTCAAAGACGACGGGTACTTAAGTCCAAGGTTGTCTCCGCTCAGCTTGATGATCTCGCTCAAAAAGAAGCAATAGGCAAAATAGGCCACGAGCGCCTCGAGGCAGCAGCGTGCTGGTTGCTTTTGGGCAAGGCCGATGGGCAGCGCTACGGCAAAAAGGAGCGGAAGTCGTTTAAAGACCGTCCACGAGCCGCGCTGGATGATAGTCCAAAAAACGTACCAAGGGGTTCCGTATACGGCGAGGTCGCCGACGATATCCGCAGACGTTGCGAGGGCGGAGACGCCGACCATAAGACCCGATATGGAAAACAACATGGCGGGCGCGAACATGGCTCCGCCAAAACGTTGGATTTTCTGCAGCATAATATGCCTTCCGGATGCAACATGCTGTGCGAGCAAGAACGTTTAAACAATGAACTCATTGTAGAGGACTGACTGCTTGCCGCATTGACGGTTTTGATTCGATCCGATCTGGGTGTCGGGGGAACCGTCGACGGTAAATAATCGGTGCTTTGCCGATAGACGGTTTAAACAACCCAAAGAAATGCTATCGTGCCTAGCCATACATATTCATTAGAGGTGAAGTCATGCCAAAAGCGATTTACGAAGGAATCTACCGCGAGATCCGTTCGCGCATCATTAACGGGACCTATGCGTTTCAGGAGATGCTGCCAACCGAAGCCGAGCTGACCGCGGAGTTTGGCTGCACGCGCAATACCGTTCGACGCGCCTTGAGCATGCTGGCCGATCAGATGTTTGTGCAGCCTATACACGGCAAGGGCGTGCGCGTTATTTGGCTCAAGGGCGAAACCGACATGCTGGGCGCACTCGAGGAAGTCGAGTCGTTTGGCGAATTTGCAAAGCGCAACAATGCCGTTGCATCGACGGACGTTAAGTCTTTTGAACATTTGATTTGCACTGAGCAACTTTCTCGTCGCCTGGGCTTTAAGGTGGGCGAGGAGCTGATTCGTGTAGTGCGTGTCCGAAGCCTCAACGGCAATGCTCGCCAGGTGGACCACGGCTACTTTTTGGAGTCGATCGCCAAGGGTCTGACGCCCGAGATCGCCGCAAAGTCAATTTACGACTATCTGGAGCACAAACGCGGCGTCAAGGTGATGGCGAGTCGCCGTACGGTGAGCGTCGAGCTTGCCAACGATGAGGACTGCAGTTATCTTGACCTCGGCAAATACAACTGCGTTGCCGTCATGGAGAGCCAGTCGTACACCTCGGACGGCATCTTGTTCGAGGTCACGCATGCCCGCACGCATCCCGAGATCTTCCACTACCGCGTCAACTCCAAGCGATAGCCGGCTAGCTCGCAGCCTGACGAGACTCATGCCATCAAAGCGAAAACGCCCGGTCAAACCGACGATACATCGGCTTGACCGGGCGTTTTCTCTGCATTAGATAACAAATAATTGTTTATACAAAACTTGTCAAGTATCAAGTTGAAATTACCGTTCACCGAAGTTTTTCTACCGCTCTAGTAATACTTGTTCAAACAACTAGCCAAATAGCGTATTGTACAAATCAGCAAAAGGGGCAAAGTCCCCGAGCCAATCTCCGAAGGCGGCGGCAAAGGGTGCCGCCACGGTGTGAAAGGGTGGATTGTAATGAAGAACGAAATGAGCAGAAGGCAGTTCCTGGGCTTTGCTGGTTCCGCGGCTGCGGTTCTTGGTCTGGGTCTCGTGGGCTGCGGTGGCTCCGCCGGCTCCGGCTCCTCTGCTTCTGGTGACGCTGCCGAGGTCTACTTCCTCCAATTCAAGCCCGAGGTCGACAAGGAGTGGAAGGAGATCGCCAAGGCGTACAAGAAGGAGAAGGGCGTCGAGGTCAAGATCGTGACCGCCGCCTCCAACACCTACGAGGAGAAGCTCAAGTCCGAGATGTCCAAGAGCTCCGCTCCGACCCTGTTCCAGGTCAACGGCCCCACCGGTCTTAAGAACTGGAAGGATTACTGCGCCGACCTGTCCGATACCAAGCTCCGCGGTGAGCTCATTGACGACTCCCTGGCTCTGCAGTCCGACGGCAAGGATGTGTGCATCGACTGGGTTCAGGAGAGCTTCGGCATTATTTACAACAAGCAGCTGCTCGAGAAGGCTGGCTACAAGGCCGAGGACATCAACTCCTTCGACAAGCTGAAGGCTTGTGCCGACGACATCCAGGCCCGCAAGGACGAGCTTGGTGTCGAGGGTGCCTTCACTTCCGCCGGCATGGACGACTCCTCCAGCTGGCGCTACACCACCCACCTTGCCAACATGCCGCTCTACTACGAGTTTGAGAAGGAGCACAACCAGGAGGACGACGAGATCAAGGGTGAGTTCCTCGACAACTACAAGCAGATCTTCGACCTGTACATCACCGACTCCACCTGCGATCCTTCGCAGCTTGCTTCCAAGACCGGCGACGACGCCACCAACGAGTTCGCAACCGGCAAGGCCGTCTTCTACCAGAACGGCTCTTGGGCCTACTCTGACCTCGTCAAGGCCGGCATGACCGACGATCAGATTGGCATGATGCCCATCTACATCGGTGTTGACGGCGAGGAGAACCAGGGCCTGTGCTCCGGCGGTGAGAACTACTGGTGCGTCAGTTCCCAGGCTTCCGAGGATGCCCAGAAGGCCACCGAGGACTTCATGTATTGGTGCGTCACCGCTGACACCCCGACCAGCATCATCGCCGACAAGATGGGTCTGACCGCTCCGTTCAAGAGCGCCAAGGAGACCACCAACGTCTTCTCGCAGCAGGCCGTTGCCATGGCCAAGGACGGCAAGAAGACCGTCGCTTGGGACTTCGTCTACATTCCCTCCGAGGAGTGGAAGAAGAACCTCAAGCAGGCTCTGATTGCCTACGCTGCCGATAACAGCAAGTGGGACGGCGTCAAGAACGCCTTCGTCGATGGCTGGAAGACCGAGAAGGCCGCTTCCGAGTAAGCAGTTGCTGCCCAAGCTATCTGATTAGCGACAGGGGGCGGGCAGACGTTGGTTTGCCCGCCCCCTGCATATTGAAAGGACCCTTTTATGGGCAAAGCACTCAAGCGCTGGTGGCCGCTCTTTATGCTGCCCACGTGCCTGGCGTTTATGATCGGGTTCGTGATCCCTTTTATCCAGGGCTTCTATCTCTCGTTCTGCCAGTTTATTATCATTAGTAACGCGCACTTTGTCGGTATCGAGAACTACGTGCGCGCGCTGTCCGATCCGCAGTTCTCCACGTCGTTCTTCTTTACCGTGGCGTTTGCCTTCCTGTCGACGGTGCTCATCAACGTGATCGCCCTGGCCATTGCGCAGGCGCTCACCCGCAAGGCGCTCAAAGGCACCAACATCTTCCGTACGATCTTCTTTATGCCTAACCTGATCGGCGGCATCGTGCTGGGCTACATTTGGCAGATTCTGATCAACTGCCTGCTCTCCAACGTGGGCGCCCAGCTCATCGCTCTTAACTCTGCTGCTGGCTTCTGGGGCCTTATCATCCTGACCCTGTGGCAGCAGGTCGGCTACATGATGATCATCTACATCGCTGGTCTGCAGTCCATTCCGTCCGACTACATCGAGGCCGCCAAGGTCGACGGCGCTACGGCATGGCAGACGTTTTGGAAGGTTAAGATCCCTAACCTGATGCCGACCATCACCATCTGCCTGTTCCTGTCCATCACCAACGGCTTTAAGCTGTTCGACCAGAACCTCGCCCTTACCGGCGGCGCCCCCGCGCACTCCACCGAGATGCTCGCCCTGAACATCTACAACACGTTCTATTCGCGTGCCGGTATCGCATGGCAGGGCATCGGTCAGGCCAAGGCGGTTATCTTCTGCATCCTGGTCGTAGCAATCTCCATGATCCAACTTAAGGCCACGAGGTCCAAGGAGGTGCAGCAGTAATGAAACGCGATAAGGCTATTAACCGCGCGCTCTCGATTTTCTTTACGATTCTGTCGCTCGCGTGGATCTACCCCGTGTTCATGATTGCGCTCAATTCCTTTAAAAAGGGAACTGCAATCAGCACCACCACGGCGTTCGATTTGCTTACGCCTGAGACGTTCAACGGCCTTGCAAACTACGTGCACGCTCTTAACGAGCAGGGCTTTGCCTCGGCGTTTATGTACTCGCTCATCATCACGGTCACGTCGGTCGTTCTGATTTTGGTGTGCTGCTCCATGTGCGCTTGGTACGTAGTGCGCGTCAACAGCAAGATTTCGAACTTCTTCTATTACCTGTTCGTGTTCTCGATGGTCGTGCCCTTCCAGATGCTCATGTTCACGCTGTCCAATTTGGCGGACCGCATCGGCTTCAACACGCCGTTCAACATCTGCTTTATCTACCTTGGCTTTGGCGCGGGCCTGGCGGTCTTTATGTTCGCGGGCTTTGTAAAGAACATCCCGCTCGAGATCGAAGAGGCGGCCATGATTGATGGCTGCAACCCGGTCCAGGTGTTCTTTAAGATCGTCCTCCCCATCATGAAGCCCACCTATCTTTCGGTCGGCATCCTCGAGACCATGTGGGTCTGGAACGACTACCTGCTGCCCTACCTTACGCTCGACTCCACCAAGTACAAGACCATTCCTATCTTGATTCAGTACTTCCGCGGCGGCTACGGCCACGTCGAGCTCGGCCCCATGATGGCCTGCATCATGATGGTCGTTGTCCCCATCGTCATCATGTACATCCTCTGCCAGAAGTACATCATCGACGGTGTGGTGGCAGGTGCCGTCAAGGGCTGATGCCGTAACTGTTTTGCAAGTTTTAGCGGCGCCCCTCAGCGCGGCGCCGCGTATCGAAAGGTAGAGACATGGCCGAGATCGTTCTCAAACATGTTCAGAAGGTGTATCCCAACAACGAGTCCAAAAAGAAGGGCTTCTTTGGCAAAAAGAAGAAGACCGAGGAGAAGAAGCACAACCTCAAGGTTACCGAGGACGGCGTGCTCGCTGTAGAGGACTTTAACCTCACCGTTCACGACCAGGAGTTCATCGTCCTCGTTGGCCCCTCTGGCTGCGGTAAGTCCACGACGATGCGCATGGTCGCCGGCCTGGAGGACATCACCTCGGGTGACGTGCTCATCGACGGCAAGCGCGTCAACGACGTCGCTCCCAAGGACCGCGACATCGCCATGGTGTTCCAGAGCTATGCTCTGTACCCCAACATGACGGTGTACGAGAACATGGCGTTTACGCTTGAGCTCAAGAAGGTCCCCAAGGACGAGATCGACCGCAAGGTTCGCTCCGCTGCCGAGATCCTGGGTATTACCGAGTACCTCGACCGTAAGCCCAAGGCGCTCTCTGGCGGTCAGCGCCAGCGTGTCGCTATCGGCCGCGCCATCGTGCGTGACCCCAAGGTCTTCCTGATGGACGAGCCGCTGTCCAACCTGGACGCCAAGCTGCGTAACCAGATGCGTGCCGAGCTCATCAAGCTGCGTCACGAGATTAAGGGCACCTTTATCTACGTTACCCACGATCAGACCGAGGCCATGACTCTCGGCGACCGCATCGTGGTCATGAAGGACGGCGTCGTCCAGCAGATCGCCACGCCGCAGGAGGTCTTCAGTCACCCCGCGAACATCTTCGTCGCCGGCTTTATCGGCGTGCCGCAGATGAACTTCTTCGATGCCCAGCTGGTGCGCTCGGGCAACGGCTTCACCGTCAAGACCGAGGATATGAACGTGGCGCTCGCCCCCGAGACCTGCGCTCAGCTTGCTCTCAACTGGGACGGCGGCGACGCGAAGGAGATCACGGCCGGCGTGCGCCCCGAGCAGATTCTGCTTGCCGACAAGGGCGAGGAGGGTGCGCTCCAGGGCACCGTCGAGGTGACCGAGCTCATGGGTTCGACCGAGCATGTCCACGTGACCGCTCCCGATGGCCAGTTCGTCCTGATCATTCCCGTTGTCGACCTTGAGGCCAAGGGTGCGCTCAAGGCGGGCGACACCATCTGGTTCAAGTTCGAGAAGAACGCGACCCATCTCTTCGATAAGGTGTCTGGTAAGAACCTTATCTAGGCCCGGTACATCCAGGCCCTCCCTTTGGGCGACTGCGGTATTGCCATCCTTTTGCCGTGGTCACATATAAGGCTTCCCTCCCGTCCACTGGGCGAGAGGGGAGCCTTTCTTTGTGCCGGGGTTGTCTGGTCGGTCGTTTGTCTCGATCTGTAACAAGTAGAGGATCGAATTGGCTTTAGATGTTGCAGAACGAGATTGAGTTGAGCCGCCTGTCCTTCCGTCTCGATCTGTAACACGAAGGACTAATTTCGGCAGTTACCTGTTACAGATCGAGATTGTTTTAGCCGGCTTATCCATTTGTCTCGATCTGTAACAGTAAGGGCGGATTTCGGACGTTAGATGTTACAGATTGAGACGATTTAGTCGAGGCGGTTCACAGGGGCAACGTACGGGCACAAAAAACGGAGCCGTGTTGCCACGACTCCGTTCCTCAAGAGGATGGGTAAGGGGAATGGGTTAGTCCAGGTGCCAGATCTCGTCGTTGTACTGGGAGATCGTGCGGTCGGACGAGAAGGTGCCGGCGTTGGCGATGTTGATCAGCGCCTTGCGCATCCAGGCGTCCTGGTCCTCGTAGTCGACCAGCACGCGCTCCTTGGTCTGGATGTACTCCTCAATGTCGAGCAGGGCCATAAACCAGTCCTTGCCTTTGATGTCGTCGTGCAGACGCTGCAGGCGCTCCGCGTTGCCGGTCGCCATAAAGGCGGGGTTGGTGATGAAGTCAACCAGCAGCTTGATGCCGGGCTTGCGGTAGAGCGCGCCGGCGTCATAGGTGCTGTCGGCGTAGAGCTGCTCGACCTGTTTGGACGAGGCGCCAAAGGTATAGATGTTCTCGTCGCCCACGAGCTCGGCAATCTCCACGTTGGCACCGTCGAGCGTGCACAGGGTCAGGGCGCCGTTGAGCATGAACTTCATGTTGGAAGTGCCGCTCGCCTCCTTGGAGGCCAGGCTGATCTGCTCGGAGATGTCGGCAGCGGGAATCACACGCTCGGCAGCAGTGACGTTGTAGTTCTCGATCATGACAACCTGCAGGTAGGGGGCCACGTCGGGGTCGTTTGCTATCCACTGGGACAGCGTCAGGATTAGATGAATGATGTCTTGGGCGATGGTGTAGGCAGGGGCCGCCTTGCCGCCAAAGATGATGGTGACGGGGTGCTTAGGCTTATTGCCGTTCTTGATGTCGAGATACTTCCAGATGATGTAGAGCGCGAGCATCTGCTGGCGCTTGTACTCGTGGATACGCTTGACCTGAACATCGATGATGGCGTTGGAGGGAATGGTCACACCCTGCTCGAGCGCCATAAACTCGCGCATGATGGCCTTGGCCTCGGTCTTGGTGGCAGCCAAGCGCTCAAGAACACCTTTGTCGTCAACGAACTCGGCAAGCTTGCTCAGGTCGCCGGTGCTGCGCCAATCGGTACCGATTACATCGTCGAGCAGGCTGGCAAGCGCGGGGTTGGCTCCCTGGATCCAGCGGCGGAAGGTGATGCCGTTGGTCTTATTGGAGAACTTTTCGGGGTAGATCTCGTAGAACGGATGAAGCTCGGTATCCTCCAGGATTTTGGTGTGGAGTGCGGCGACGCCATTGATGGAGAAGCCAAAGTGAATGTCCATGTGAGCCATGTGGACGGTGTCGTGCTCGTCGATGATGGCGACGCGCGGGTCGTCGTGCTCGGCCTTGGCGACCTCGTCGAGCTTGACGATAATGTCGGCGATGGCAGGGGAGACCTTCTGCAGGCTGGCGAGCGGCCACTTCTCGAGCGCCTCGGCAAGAATCGTGTGGTTAGTGTAGGCGACCATGGAGCGTACGATGGTGACTGCCTCGTCAAACTCGATGCCATGCTCGGTGGTGAGCAGGCGGATGAGCTCGGGAATGACCATGGTGGGGTGCGTGTCGTTGATCTGGACCACGGCGTAGTCGGCTAGATCGTGCAGGTTGCTGCCGCGCTCGACGGCCTCGTCAATCAGGAGCTGAGCGGCGTTGCTCACCATGAAGTATTCCTGGTAGATGCGAAGCAGACGGCCCTGTTCGTCGGAATCATCCGGATAGAGGAACAGGGTGAGGTTCTTGGCGATCTCGGTCTTGTCGAAGTCGATGGAGCTGCCGGGGACCAAGCCGTCGTCGACACTTGCCAGGTCGAACAGGCGCAGGCGGTTCTTGGTGGGCTGGCCATAACCGGGCACATCGATGTTGACGAGCTTGGAAGTAACGGCAAAATCACCGAACTCGACGGTGTAGGAGCGGTCGTCGTCGATCAGGATGTCTTGCTCGCCAAGCCACTCGTCGGGGACGGCCTTCTGCTGGTTGTCGACAAAGCGCTGGCGGAACAGGCCGTAATGGTAGTTGAGGCCCACGCCGTCGCCGGTAAGGCCCAGCGTGGCGATGGAATCCAAGAAGCATGCGGCCAGACGGCCCAGGCCGCCGTTGCCGAGCGAAGGCTCGACCTCGAACTCCTCGATCTTGTTGAGGTCGTGGCCGGCGGCGACGAGCTGGTCCTTAACCTCGTCATAGATGCCAAGGTCGATCATATTGTTGATGAGCAGCTTGCCGATCAAAAACTCGGCAGAGATGTAGTAGAGCTTTTTCTTGCCGTTGTTGAGAGGACAGGCAGCAGAGTGCTCCTGCACGAGCTTGACCAGCAGCTTATAAATACAACGGTCATCGAGCTGCTCGAGCGAGGTGCCAAAGGACTGCTCGGCAAGATCCGCAAGATTGATACGGGGCATGTTTCCTCCTGTGATGGGTTGATTACATGTCAGAAATTCAAAAGAAGCCCGCGCGAGGGATTGGAGTGGCCTCGCGCGGGGAAAACGGACGCGTCCGCACGATGGAATGGGGTCGGGTGCGGTGGCTCCTATTGGGGAAGCTCAATTTCGGCTTCCGACGGAATGCGGAAGTAGGTTTCGGTCCAGTCGGTGAGCTTGTGCTCGAGCTCGCGGGTGATGGCACCATCGAGCATGCGCCAGGTCCAGTTGCCGCCCAGGGTGGCGGGGGTGTTGATGCGTGCCTCGTTGCCCAGGTTGAGCAGGTCTTGCATGGTGTAGATACAGGTATCGCTCACGCTGGCGGCGATGGTGCGGTTGAGTGCATCGGCCATGGGCTCGCCTGCCTGCTGGTGGGTGTACAGGGCCGCCTGCTCGCGCTGGCGCGGGGTGGCCGTTCCCTCAAACCAACCGCGCGCCGTCTCGTTGTCGTGTGTGCCCACATAGGCGACGGTGTTGGCAATGTAGTTGTGCGGCAGGTAGTACGAGTTGGTGCCCTCAAAGGCGAACTGCAAGATCTTCATGCCGGGGAAGCCCGAGGTGTCGCGCATGTCGATGACGCCGGGGGTGAGGAAGCCCAGGTCTTCGGCGATGATGGACAGCGTGCCGAGCTTTTCCTCGAGCGTCTTGAAGAACTTGAGGCCGGGGCCCTGCGTCCACGAACCGTAGGACGAATCGGGTGAGGAGAACGGCACCTCCCAATAGGCCTCGAAGCCGCGGAAGTGATCCAGGCGGATGACATCGTACATGTCGAGGGCGGCGCGGATACGGCCCTCCCACCAGGAGAAACCGTCGGCTTCCATGGCGTCCCAGTCGTAGATGGGATTGCCCCAGTACTGGCCGGTGGCCGAGAACTGGTCGGGCGGCGTGCCAGCGACGCTCACGGGATTACCGGCGGCGTCGATCTTAAAGAGCTCGGGCGTGGCCCACATCTCAACGGAGTCGCGCGAGACATAGATGGGCAGGTCGCCGATGATGAGGATATCGCGCTCGTTGGCATAGGCCTTGAGGCGGCTCCACTGACGATTGAAGAAGTACTGCGTCATCTGGTGGTAGAGCATGCGCGCGGGATGGGCGGCGCAGACCTTGGCAGAAGCCTCGCCGCGGGTACGGAGCTCTGCGGGCCACTCCCAAAATGCCTTGAGACCGCACTCCTCCTTGACGGTCATGAACTCGCAGTAGGGAATGAGCCAGTCTTCGTTTGCTTGGACAAAGTCGTCGAAGTCGGCTGGCTTGTCGGCGGCAAAGCGCTCGGCGGCGCGGTCGAGAATCTGACGACGGCCACCAAAGATGGCGCCATAGTCAACGTTGTTGGGATCGGAGCCCAGATACACACCGTCGATATCGCGCTGCTCCAGGTAACCTGCCTCGATGAGCTCGGCAAAGTCAATGAAATTGGGATTGCCCGCACGGGCCGAGAACGACTGATAGGGCGAGTCGCCATAGCTCGTCGTCGTAAGGGGCAGAATCTGCCAATAATGTTGTTTGCACGAGGCGAGGAAATCGACAAAGTCATAGGCGTTCCAGCCAAAGCCGCCGATGCCATACGGTCCGGGCAGAGACGAGATGGGCATGAGAACACCGCTTGCACGCTCCATGGATGTGCTCACCAACCTTCTTGTTGTGGGATCGGCCTGCAGATGGGTGAACAGCCCGTCCCGAGTTTAGAGTCGATGTCTCTATTGTAGAACATGTTGTTTAAACATGTATAGGCAAGATGATAAAGTTGGTCGATTTTTGGCGAATGGTTACATGCCATGAAAAAAGCCCCGACCTCACGACGTGAGATCGGGGCAAGAACGCTATGTAGGTTTTTTGCTACTCGGCGTCGGCGAAGCCGTTGGGGTTATGGCTCTGCCAATTCCAGCTGTCACGGCACATATCCGCGATGTCGTACTGGGCCTTCCAACCCATCATGCGCTCGGCCTTGGAGGTATCGCACCAGTTGGCGGCGATATCGCCGGCACGGCGCTCGCGGATCACATAGGGCAGCTCCTTACCGCAGGCCTTGGAGAAGGCGGCGACGACCTCGAGTACCGAGGTGCCGGTGCCGGTGCCCAGGTTAAAGATCTCGACGCCGGTTTTGCCGTTCATCCAGTTGAGGGCGGCAACGTGACCAGATGCCAGGTCGCACACGTGGATGTAGTCGCGCACGCCGGTGCCGTCGGGGGTGGGGTAGTCGTTGCCAAAGACCTGAACGGCCTCGAGCTTACCGACGGCGACCTGGGCGACGTAGGGCACCAGGTTGTTGGGGATGCCCTTGGGGTCCTCGCCGATCAGGCCCGACGGATGGGCACCGATGGGATTGAAGTAACGGAGCAGCACGACGTCCCACTCGGGGTCGGCGGTGTGGACGTCCATAAGGATCTGCTCGATCATCCACTTGGTCCAACCATAGGGGTTGGTCGCGGGCTTCTTAGGATCCTCCTCGGTGACGGGCGGGTTGTCCGGGTCGCCGTAGACGGTCGAGGAGCTCGAGAAGATGATGGACTTGCAGCCATGGTTGCGCATGACGTCGATGAGCACCAGGGTGTTCTCGATGTTGTTGTGGTAGTACTCGACGGGCTTGCTCACCGACTCGCCGACGGCCTTAAAGCCGGCAAAGTGGATGACGCGGTCGATCTGATGGGTATCGAAGATCTTGTTCATCGCATCGCGGTCGAGCACGTTGGCCTCGTAGAAGGTGAGGTTCTTGGCGGCCTCGTCGCCCACGATGGTCTTGACGCGGTCGACGGCGACGGCGCTGGAGTTGGAGAGATCATCGACGATGACGACCTGGTAACCACCCTCGAGCAGCTGAACGACGGTGTGCGAGCCGATAAAGCCGGCGCCACCGGTAACGAGGACACAGGTGTCTTTGGGGTCGAGTGCTTTGGACATGTAGTCTCCTATCGAATCAGGAACACTTCTTCAGGGGAGTATAGCGCAGGCAGGGACGCCCAAATCGTGCGCTGTAGGAAAAGCAGAGGATTGTGCTAACGTACTCATAGAAGAGCTTGCGTACGCATAACCTGATCTTTGGCATTTGCTTACGAGCCGCTGACCTTGCAGTTTCCTGCCGTTCGTGGAAATCGTTGGGACGCGTCGGATGTACGCTAATATGTATGAGTTGAGCGACATATAAATAAGCATGTAACGGAGTACATATGTCACCAAACAGCGATTCCATCCTTTCCCAGGAGCTCTCGCGCCGCACTGCCCTCAAGGCCCTGTTCGGCGCCGCTTCTGCGGCAGTTCTTTTTGGCCTGCCCGCTCGCGCCCATGCGGCGGAGGCTTCCAAAGAAACCACCGATAAACTGAATGCCGCCCAGGCCCAGCTCGACGAGGTTCAGGCCCAGCTCGACAGCATCGCAAATGAGTATGCGGCGCTGGCCAACAAGAATGCCCAGACCCTCAACGACATCGAGAATGTCCAGGGCAAGATTGACGACACGCAGGCCCAGATCGATGAAAAGAAGGCCGAGCTCAAGAAGAAGCGCAACGACCTTTCCGATCGCGTGGCCGCCAGCTACAAGTCCGGCGGCACGAACATCCTGTCGCTGCTGCTGGCCTCTGGCTCGTTTGAGGAACTCGTCGCCAACGCGCATTACGTTGAGAAGATCAACAAGAGCGACCGCGACGCCATCGAGGACATTCAGACCATCCAGGAAGAGCTCGATGCGCAAAAGACCGAGCTCGAGTCGCAGAAGGCCGACTTAGAGAAGCTCAAGGACCAGCAGACTGCCCAGATGCAGGACATGCAGGCCAAGCAGCAGGAAGTCCAGACGGTTCTGAACGGCCTCTCTGACGATGTCAAGGAGCTCATGGCTCAGCGTGATTCCGAGATTCTCGCTGCCGCCCAGGCCGAGGAGGCCGCTAGGAAGGCCGCCGCTGCCGCGGCCGCCGCGAACAAGAACAATTCCTACTCGGGTGGTTCGAGCTCGGGTGGCGGATCGTATGCGCCCGGAACTCCGCAGCAGAATGCCGGCTCGGGCAAGCAACAGGCCGTCGTCAACGCGTGCTACTCCACGCCTTCGCCGGGCCAGAACTGGTGCGCGGCGTGGGTTACCAATGTCTTCCGTAACGCCGGCGTTGGCTACTTTGGCGGCAATGCGTGCGACATGTTTAACGCCTGGTGCTATAGCTCCGACCGCTCGGCGCTGCAGGTGGGCATGATCGTGGCCGACTCATCGCATAGCGGCACCGGCATGCCGGGTCTGATCTATGGCCACGTGGGCATCTATGTTGGCGGCGGCATCGTCATGAGCAATGAGGGCGCCATTACGTCTAAGTCGCTTGATTCGTTTATTAGCTTCTATGGCACTGGCTCTGGCGTGCGTTGGGGCTGGCTCGGCGGTATTGCGCTGTCGTAGCTGCGGTTTGAAGTAAGTTGGTCCGTGGCTGCCCGAAAGGCATTAGGTTGCCTGCTCGGACAGTCCTGCTCGCACGGAGAGCACATTAAGTGCTCTCCGGCTCGTGCGGAACTCGCGATCAACCTAATGTCTTTCGGGCAGCCACGGACCTCTCGGGTCCAATACGTCACACACCGGACTGGTTTATCTGAATTAAAGAAAGTGAAGGCCCCTTTCGGGGCCTTCTTTTTATAAAAATTCGCCTACTCGGTGGACTTCGGGTTCTAGGTCTACGTTGAATTGGTCTTTGACGGTTGCCTGGATGTGGCGGATGAGTTCGTCGACGTCGGCGGCGGTGGCGTGGTCGGCGTTGACGATGAAGCCGCAGTGTTTTTCGCTCACCTGGGCGCCGCCGACGGCGTGGCCGCGCAAGCCGGCATCCATGATGAGTTTGCCGGCAAAGTAGCCCTCGGGGCGCTTGAAGGTGGAGCCGGCGCTCGGCATGTCGAGCGGCTGCTTGTCCTCGCGGCGCTGGCGGTAGTTGTCCATGTCGGCCTTGATCATCGCGGCGTTGCCCGGAGCGAGATTGAAGGTGGCCGAAAGCACGATGAAGCCGTCGTCGGCAATGCGGCTCTTGCGATAGCCCAGGTTGAGCTCATCGACATCGAACTCAATGATATTGCCGCTGCCGCGGGTGCCGTCGTCGAGCTGGCGAGCGGGTTTGTAGACGCGCACGGACTCCAGCACATCGGCCATGCAGGCACCGTAGGCACCGGCGTTCATGTAGCAGGCGCCGCCGACCGATCCGGGGATGCCCGAGATGGGCTCCATGCCGGTGAGGCCGGCCTCGGCTGCCGCCGCGGCGACATCGGAAAGCAGCGCGCCGGCTGCCGCCGTGACGTGCGTGCCGTCGACGGTGATGTTGGAGAGACC
The DNA here is from genome assembly GCA_938005465.1 of uncultured Collinsella sp. Taxonomy (GTDB): domain Bacteria; phylum Actinomycetota; class Coriobacteriia; order Coriobacteriales; family Coriobacteriaceae; genus Collinsella. The sequence goes on along the minus strand of CALLNU010000019.1, from coordinate 5,254 downwards.
TTCGCCCAGCGCTACGACGACGCCGCGGATGCCCTTGTCGCCGACGAGCAGGTCGGAGCCGTTGCCCACGATGGTGAGCGGCAGGTCGCAGCGATAGCAGGTATCGAGCGTGGCGACGAGGCCCTGCTCGGTATCGGGCGTGACAAAGACGTCGGCAGGGCCGCCGATCTTAAACGTGGTGTGCTCGCGCATGGGCTCGCTCATCAGTACGTTGTCCTCGCCGGCAACGCCAGCAAGCGCGCACAGCAGGTCCTCGTTAAAAAAATCGTTTTCGTGCATACTAATAGCCGCCTTTTGGTGGTCGTTGTCATCAATCGATTGCAATATACCCCACCCGGACGGATTTGGTGCGCTGGCGGCGATAAAACAGCCGTCTACCGGATTGGTAAAGTGTTTATCACCGAGGTAGAGGGTCGGTCGCTATACTTTCAAGAGATTGCGCGTAAACCTGGAAGGAGCGAGATGGCCAACAAAGTCACCCTCAAGCAGATCGCCCAGGAGGTGGGGCTTTCCCCCTCGTCGGTCTCGCTTGTTCTCAATAATCGGCCCTGTCGCATCTCGGAAGAAAACCGCAAGCTCATCAAGGAGGTCGCGGCGCGCAACCACTATGTCCCCAACCAGATTGCGCGTAGTCTGGTCATGCGCGAGTCGCGCACGCTGGGCCTTATCGTCCCTAACATCGAGAGCCGCTTTTTTGCCTCGCTCGCCGGTAGCCTGGAAAAGCGCTGCCGCGAGGACGGCTATGCGCTCTTCATTACCAGCTCGGGTGGAAGTGCCGACGACGATCTGGAGCTGCTGCGCCAGCTGGTAACGCGCGGCGTTGATGGCGTCTTCCTGGTTGTGGGCGACGAGTTCTCCGACGACCGCGCCCTGCGCGAAGAAGTCAGCCATCTGCCTATCCCTGCCGTGATGGTCGACCGTGCCATTGAGGGGCTCGAGTGCGACAAGGTGATGTTCGACCACGAGATGGGTGGCTACATGGCCACTCGCTATCTGATCGAGCAGGGCCACCGTCGCATTGCCTGCTTGGTTAACGCGCGCCGTTCCAATACGGGGCGTAAGCGACTTGCCGGCTATGAGCGCGCGCTGCGCGAGGTTGGCCTGCCTATCGACGCACGTTTGGAGTTTGAGAGCGAGTACTACATTCCGAGTGCCTACGAGGCCTCGGAGGCGGTGCTCGCAACTGATGCCACCGCTGTGTTCGCAAGTTCGGACAACATTGCCCTTGGTCTGCTCAAGCGCTTACACGAGATGGGGAAGAGCATTCCGGGCGACATTTCGGTGGTGAGTTACGACAACTCGGCCGCCGACGTTCTCTTTGAGCCGGCGCTGACCGCGATTGAGCAGGATCCAGGTATCCTCGCGGAGCATGCTTTTGGCTGCATGTCCAAGCGTCTTGCCGGTAGGGGCGGTAGACGTGCCGAAGAGGTCGTCCTGGAGCCGGCGCTTATCGTGAAGGGCAGCGTGCTCGAACTTACCGAATGTAGCTAAGCGTACTTGTTTGGTTGCATAGATTGCATGCGGAGTGTCCACTATTTGCCGGCGGGGCCGGGCTGCCTGCCTTGTTTTGAGAAGTTCGCGGAGCCCACTTCTCAAAACAAGGCAGGCAGCCCGGCCCTCGTCCGTTAACTCTTCCGCTGGGCGAGCCATAGACGCCGCGCACCGATAGGGTAAGGCAGCGGCTTGAAATTGGTGCTATATTCAGCTTGAGTTGTTTAATGCTAGTACGGGAGGCTGATATGGGGCTGTTCAAGAAGAAAAACCCGCAGGATGCCTTTGATCCCGATGTGTTTACCATCACGGATACGATTTTGGACCCGCCGCGGTTTACATTTTTGCCGGCTATCTACCAGGATGCCACGCGCCGCAAGTGGGCCGTGCATCAGCGTGGTGCAGAGCCTAAGATTTTTGACTATGCGGACGTGCTGCAGTGCGAAGTGGCCGAGGCGGGCGATCCGGAGGCCGAGGAAGTGGCCTCAAAACAGGAATTTGCCCAGCGTATCCTGGCAAATCCTGCCAAGGCGGCGAAAATAAACGCTGCCAAGCGTAATATGTGTCTTGGTATGGGCGTTGTTGTGGCGGTTCAGACGGGAAAAGACGAGGTTTCCAAATTAGAGATTCCCGTTATGACCGACGAAGTCAAACGCGATTCAAGTCTATATAAGTCGTATCGGAATGTCGCCGAGAAGATCAAGGCCGAATTTGATGCCATGGGAGGGCTGGCCTAATTATGGCGGCATACGTTTCTGAATGAGGAGTCTGTGCAATGGCAGGCGAATCTTATGCAATTCCCCCCAAAGATCGTGCTGTTGAGGGAATTCTTTGGTATATCCAGCACCACCAGCTTGCCGGCGGCGATCGCCTGCCGGCCGAGCGTGTGCTGCGCGAAGAGATCGGCGTTTCGCGTACGGCGTTGCGCGCCGGTATCACGCGGCTCATCTCGTGTGGAACGCTCGAGAGCCGTCGCGGATCGGGTACGTATGTGTGTCCTCCCAAGCCGCTGAACATCTTCCAGGAAACGTATAACTTTTCCGATGCTGTGCGGACTGCCGGCCTGCACTCCTCTTCTCGTCTGGTTTCCACCGGGACCATCGAGGCGGATGAGGCGCTTGCCGACAAGCTTGGGGTGTCTGTAGGCGCTCCTTTGCTCCGCATGCAGCGCGTTCGACTTATTGAGGGCGAGCCGGCGTCAATCGAGACGGCTCACGTTAACCTGTCCCTGTGCCCATCGCTTACCGAGCACGATTTTGAGTGCGAGAGCCTTTACGATGTCTTGCTCAAAGAAGGCGGCGTGCGTGTTGAGCATGGACGTGAGCATATTTCCATCTCGCGTTTGAATGCCGAAGAGGCCGAGCTGCTCCAGCAAGAAGAGGGAACGCCGGTGTTCTATGAGAGCTCGATCGAATTCGATAAGGACATGCGTTTTGTGGAGCATTGCAAATCGGTGATTTTGCCCACAAAGTTCCGCTTTGCCGATAACGGCGAAGAGAACGGCATGAGGAGCGTGGCAGGTGAACAATGGCTGAAACAGTAGATGCCACCCCGGTTTATATGCGCATTCGACGCCGCATCGAGGAACGTATCGAGCGCGGTATATATCCCACGGGTTCCATGATTCCGTCCGAAAAAGACCTTGCCGAGGAATTTGGTACGACACGCTTGACCATCCGAAGCGCTGTCGATGAGCTGGTTCGGCGCGGGCAGATTCGCCGTGTTCGGGGAAAAGGTGCCTTTGTGGCGCAGAAAGTACCTGCTTTTTTTGAACGCACGGTCGGTTTCCGTGAATCGGTCTGTGCTTCGGGCGGCGAGCCGTCCGTCCGTATTCTCGCGCGTTCCAAGCGTTATGCGGGGCCATATTACGCCGACCTGTTTGGCATCGCCGAGGACGACCTGCTCTATTCCGTTCGACGCCTGAACTGCATAAACGGTAGCCCCGTATCGATTGAGACGGCGCTGATTCCCTGCCTGCTGTTCCCAACCATCGAAGATATTGACGTGTCGGTCTTCAGTTTGTACGAGACCTATGAGATGCTGGGCCGAAAGCCAGTCATGGCACAGGAAAAGCTCGATATCGAAGCGCTGGGCGCACGAGATGCCGGCCTCCTTGGACTGGAACAGGGCGATCTTGTTTTGCTTTTGGAATGCGTGAGCTATGACGCGAGCGGTCAGGCTATCGAGTATGTAAAGTCCTTCAATCGTGGCGATACGGGCGGCTACACCTATACGTACTAGCTGGTATTTTGTGAATAACGGCAGGGAAACTAACCAGTTTTGATCGTTGGGTCAGCTGTATATACAACCTTACAGGGCTCAAAATCGACCGTTCGCCGATGGGGATAAATTAATCGACAAAGAGGTATCAAAAAGCCGTAACCTGTAACTGTGATTGGTATCAAATACTAATGATTTGTTACGAGGTGAGACGATGAAGATGCTCGATTACGTTCAGCTTGCCCATGTGCGTATGGGGGAGAACCTCGAGCGTTCGTCTGAGCTGGTAGCGCAGCTCGTTGATATTTTCCAGTCCGGTTCTTTTAACGCACTGCGCATCGTTGCTTCGGGTTCGTCGCGCCATGCCGCCGATTGCGCCCGCGATTACCTGCAAGATGCGCTGCAGATGCAGGTGTCCGTTGTGACGCCCGAGGCCTTCGTCGATTTTGAACACGCCTATCCACAGCATTCGCTTAACATTGCCGTCTCGCAGAGTGGCTATTCGACCAATACGATTGCGGCGCTCGATTACATGCGTGCACACGATATGGCTGCAGTCGCGCTCACGGCAAACGTCGAGGCACCCATCAAGGAACACGCTGACATCGTTCTTGACTACGGTGTGGGCGTCGAGTCGGTGGACTTTGTAACTCTGGGCGTCGAGGTTCTCGTTGAGTATCTGGTGCTCTTTGGTATTTACGGCGGTCAGGCGCGCGGAACGGTTGACGCCAAAGGCGTTGCCCAGCGTCTTGACGACCTGCGCGAGGCTATCCAGGCCAATGCCGTGATGTGCAAGACCGCCGAGGCATATGTCCAAGACCACATGCTCGAGCTTTCTGAGCACATGCCCGCCATGGTCGTCGGCAACGGCCCCAACTACGGTGTTGCCGAGGAGGCAGCGCTCAAGCTGAGCGAGACCATCAAGATTCCTGCCATGCATCACGAAGGCGAGGAGTTCGTCCACGGTCCCGAGATGCAGATCGTTCCGGGCTATCTGGTGTTTATTGTCGACGATCCGCAGGGGTCGGAGCGTCTTGCGAATATCGCCGATGCGCTATCGAACGTTACGACAAAAACGGTGCTGCTCACGGCCCATCCCAAGGGTGGGGCTCACGAGGTTGTGGTGCCTCAGGTGGCTCCGCTGCTCAGCGCAATTCCCAATCTCGTGTTCTTCCAGACGATTGCGGCAATAATCGCCGAGCGTCTGAAGTCATGGGACGTTCACCCGTATCTCGATGCTGTCTCCAAGCAAATGGAGGTCAAGGCAGAGGGCTACGAAGAGTCAGTCAATGCGCTTAAGGCCAAAGCGGCTGAGTGTTACGGAATGTAAGCGGGTTTTGATGCCCGTTGGCATGGGGGATGTGGAAACAACCCCAGAAAGGAGAGACAAATGAAGGAAACCGAGAAGATCGAGATCATGCATTTCGACCAGGAGGGCTATCTCGAGGACGGCAAGGCGCTCTACGAGACCGGCAAGAAGATGACCGCGCTCGCCGACAAGGTCGCCGACGAGGGCTACGACGCCGTGTTCCTGATGGGCGTC
>CALLNU010000018.1 GCA_938005465.1 uncultured Collinsella sp. | reverse complement strand
AGGCCGTGCGCGACGCCCAGGCTGCCGTGGACAGGGCACAGGCCGATCTCGCCAACGCCAACGCGACGCTTGCCGATGCCCAGTCCAAGCTGGTTGCGGCCCAGTCTGCAAAGGATTCCGCCGATGCCGTCCTCGCCGCAGCCCAGCAGAACAAGGACGCGGCGGATGCGAAGGCCGCAGCCGCCAGCGCCGCCTACGAGAAGGCGAAAGCAGACCTCGCCGCAGCGGAGGCAGGCGCCAGCGGTCCGGAGTACGATGCGGCAAAACAGAAGGTCGCGGACGCAGAGGCAACCCTCGCCGCCGCACGAGCGGTGCAGTCCCAGTGCGAGTCCGAGCTCGAGCAGGTGCAGTCCGCCGCGGCAACGGCACAGACCGAGCTAAATGATGCCCAGGCATCCCTCTCTGCGAAGCAGCAGGCCGCGGTCGATGCCGCGTCCGGCGTGAACGACGCCCAGTCCGCACTCGATGCCGCGAACTCCGACCTCGATGCGGCCAAGCAGGCGAACGCCGATGCCATCGCCAAGCTGGATGCCGCGAAGCAGGCTGTCAAGGACGCCGAGTCCGCCAAGGCAGCCGCCGACGTAGAGCTCGCGAACGCCAAGACCGCAAAGGATACCGCTGACGCGGCCGTGACCGCCGCCCAGCAGAAGGTCGACGAGGCACAGGCGAAACTCGACTCCGCCGACGCACAACTCAAGCAGGGAGCCATCGGCTTCTTCAAGGCCATGGGTGCCGATTCAGCCATCGAGATCATCCAGAACTGTACACACAAGGACTACACCGAGGTCGGAAACAGCCTCGATGCGACCAGTCTCGACAACATGCTCGCGGCAATCCCGTACATGAAGTCCATCAACGAGTATCGCAAGTCCGTCGGTCTCTCCGAACTCCAGGTCACCTATAAGCTCATTGCAGCGGCGATAGCCAACGCAAACTATTCCGATGTCAAGTTTGGACATTCCATGCAGTTCGATACGACCGAAAACCTCGCATGGAATTATGGAACCGATCCGAAACCGCAGTGGGTTGACCAAGAAAAGGCTTTCTTCGATCAGGCGGTTCAGGAGCTCTATGGCGTCACCGGTCTAACCGGTAAGGATGCCGTAGATTTCTACAAGACGCATAGCGGGATTGAATCCTATGTCAACCAGCACTTCAAGGTTGCCGGATATCCCGCAACCGTCGGTCACTACCTGCATGTCATCAGCCCCGAAATCGGCTATATGGGCATGGCAGTCTGCAGCAAGGGAACCTTGAACGGCTGGCAGACCGACAGCCTCGATACCGCAAACCTTGGTTGGGCAGGTTCAGGCTGGAACATGAATCCCATGTCCGTCGACGAGTACGAGCAGAAGCTGACCTCCTATATCAACGGCCTCAAGAACGCCAAGAGCGCACTCGACGTAGCCAAGGCCGATCTCGCATCCAGGAAGCAGGCAGCCGCCGGCGCCGCCACAACCGTCCAGCAGAAGCAGGTCGCGGTGGATTCCGCACAGGCAGGTGTCGATGCCGCAAAGCAGGGTGTTGCCGATGCCCAGCGTGCCGTCGATGCCACCAAGGCTGATGTCGCCGCCAAGCAGCAGGGCGTCACGGATGCCCAGACCGAGCTTGATGCGGCGAAATCGGACCTCGATGCCGCCAACGCGGCAGTCGATACGGCAAAGTCGACCGTCCAGCAGAAGCAGGTCGCCTTTGATGCTGCCAACGCAGCCGTAATGACCGCACAGTCTAAGTTGGATTCCGCCAAGGCGGACACCGCTGCTAAGCAGCAGGGCGTGGACGATGCGAACGCCGACCTCGCGAAGTTCTTCCAGGACGTCGCCGACGCCAAGAAGGCGGTCGATACCGCAAAGAGCGTCCATGACGCGGCGGCAGCCGACCAGGCCGAGAAGGCGGCAGTCCTCGCAGCCGCCAAGCAAAAGGCGAACGGCACCGCACGCGCCCTCGCGGATGCCCAGCGTGCCGTCGATGCCGCAAAGGCCGACACCGGCGTTGCCGCCGACAGGCTCACCGGCTCCCAGACCGATCTTGTGGGCGCACAGTCGAACCTCGACATCCTCACCGGTCTTGCCGCGAAGCTCGCAGAGACACAGCAGCGCGAGCAGGATGCAGTAAAGGCTGTCAATGACACCAAGGCCGCGCTCGATGCCGCGAAGGCGGATGCCATCGCCGCCGAGTCCCTGGTCTCCGCCGCCGAGCAGGCAAAGGCGCAGGCAGACGCCAAGCTGTCGAAGCTGAACTCCATCGATGCCGGCGCGGCGATCGCTTCCGGCCATGATGTGAACGCGGATGACGCCCTCAACGCGCTTTTCGCCGCAGCAGTCGAGGCACGTGCCAAGGTCGCGCCCGCCAAGGTCATCCTGGACGAGAAGCAGGCCGCGGTGGACGGGCTCCAGTCCGGCTATGATGCGGCACTCGCCGCCTACGAGCAGGCGAAGTCCGACCGCATCGCAGCGGAGCAGAAGCTTTCCGATGAGATCGCACGACAGGAGGCAGAGGAGGCGGCAAAGCAGCAGGCGGCATACACCCCGAAGCACCTCGCCGGCACGGATACCGCCCAGCCCGGCAGCCTCGCCCAGACCGGTGACCGCGCGGGACTCATCGGCGAGACGTTCGTCATCGGCGGTACCGTCCTCGTGGCAGCCGGCGTCTTCCTCGATCAAAAGAAGCGCCGCGAGCAGATGTAGTGCAAATCGCATAACGACTCGGAAAGGGGAATCCCGCAAAAGGGATTCCCCTTTTTCGTCTCGCCAGCCACGGTTCGTTGAGGCAGCTTCAGCTTAAGGGCCACAGATTAAACCGATCTACAACTGTGACCATATGACCGTGCGCACATGTTAGCATGGTCATATGGTCACCTATTTACAACTGCGATTATGCTGCAATAACTCACCCGTTAGTGCTTATTAAACAGCCAATCGGAGCCAGGCTTGCCCAGTGTTTGGCGCATCTGCCCCACCTGAATCTCCGTCTCCACTCCATCCTTGCCGAAGACGGCGGCCATGTTCTCAGCGGTCAGCAGCCAAGATAACAGACGGGCGAATCCAGCTCAGCATATAACGTTCGGTAATACATGACCATGTTAATGTAGTCATATGTTCACGCATCACAAGCTGGGACCTCATGTATTAGAGCTCGAGCTGCGCCCGTGCGTCCTTGGCGTCTCGCGTCCGACCGTCATCAAATGGCTCAAGCCGGGCTGGCGCGATAAGCGGAATGAGGTCGTGAGGCGGATGGACGCCGGCAGCGTCACACCCATCCGCCTCACGGACGATGAAATCGCGTGGACGCCGGACGCCGTGACCGTCAGGGCGTCCGGCGGGGAAATCATCGGGCTCGATGCGTGGGGCATGGCGAAGGTTCTTACCGGAGCCTATGGCCCCGACTCTCCCGGTCGTATTCCTACGATATCGCCCCTAAATCACCAATGTGTCAGATAAAGAATGATGCAATGGTTATGATCACGCATACGGCGGATGCGGCGACTGCGCCTTTTTTCCTCTCCTTTAGTCCGACGAATAGGGTTGCCGTAAAGTAAAGGGCGGAAATGCAGTCTATGGCAAGCAAAACGAGTTCCTTGGGCGGTTTCAGCAAAAGGTCGCTAGCAAAGAGTAATGCAAGCAGGGCAAAGCCGATTGTGACCAAGTATCTCGATTGATTTTGCGACAGCATGGCAACTGCCTTTCAGAACATGCAAGTGAAAAGTCGGTACGATGTCATTGCGGTTGCAAAAAAGCCGCCGCCAGGACCGGTTGTCACGAGACCGGCGATAACGCATTTTCTCGGTTTCCAGCTCATGACAGACCCCTCTCTCATGGTGAAACGCATACATTATGAGATATGCACATTATCTCGCTAATTAATTTCAATATCCATCATCTAACACTAAAGAATACTGACTCACTGATTCAGTGACGATGCGTTTTTACCCTTGCGTTCCCACTCGCGTAATCGCCTCGACGCGTCGGCGGTCGGAAGGGCCTCCGTCTCGCAATCAGCGACCTTGTAACCGTATCTGCCGAGCCAGGCAGCAAGTGCATCCCAATCGACGCGCTTCCAGTCGCCGCCCGGCGCGTGCTGCATCACGAGGCCTCCGGCGACCACGAGCCCGTGGATATGCTCTCCTTGCAGGCCTGCGATGATTCCGCCGGTGCATACGATGCTAGGTCGCTGTGCCGGCACTGCGCAAACGTATTGGCCTTTGTGCCCCTTTTGGCAACTTTAGCATGACTATAGGTTAAACCAACCCACAGTCATGAGCACGGTAACGTAGTACTATACTAATTACTTAACATGCTCATATATTTCTAACTGCGACTTAGAATTACTTAATGTAGTTACATGTTAATGTGCTAATATATGACTATGCTATTTCAGAAAGGGGAGGACATGGCGACGAACATCCTGTTAGTCAATCAGAAGGGCGGCGTCGGCAAGACGACGTTCGCCGACGAGATCGCCTGGGGTCTCGAGCGCCGCGGCCACAAAGTCGGATTCGGCAATCTCGACCCTCAGGGCGGCGCGAACCACGAGAAGAACCTGCTCGACGACGAGGACGCCGTGAATGTCATCGACACGCCGGGTTTCCTGAGCGACGACACCGCCGAGTATGCCAAGAATGCGGATATCGCAATCATCCCGGTGCAGCCCGGCACGCTGGGCCTGAAGCCCATGAAACGCACGATCAAGGTCATCACCGAGGCCAATCCTGACTTGTCGTTCGCAATCATCGTCAACAACTTCGCGGCGAACCAGACCGTGGACAGACAATTCCTCGAGCTTCTTGAGGCCGATGACCTTCCCGTGCTGGGCACTGTTCCGACCGCGGCGGCATTCAAACAGGGAGCGGCCCTGGGCAAGCCCGTATACGAGATCGCGAAAAACGGCAAGGCCGCCCAGGCGATTGAAAACATCCTGAACGAGCTGGAAGAGGTGCTGTAAATGGCAAAGTTCAAAAAGGCGACCTCATACTTCGACGTCGCAGCGGAGAAGGCCGAGGAGAGGCAGCAGAAAATCGTTGAAAGCGCATCTGAGCCCCAGAAACCGGCTCCTCAGGTGCGGAAAGCCGGGCGCCCCAAAAAGGGCGCTGAAGGGGCATCTGAGAGGCTTGTTCAGCTGTCCGTGTACGTTCCGGAGAGTTACCGAAAACGTTTGAAGCAAGTGGCGCTCGAGGAGGACAAGTCCGTATCGGATATCGCTCGGGAGCTTTTCGATCGCTATCTGGCCGAAAAAGAGTTCTAGTTGAGTTAACGGGCACCGGAAGGTGCCCGTTTTTTACCTTGGTCACTGAGAGCCGATTTAAGACCCCGTTTTATCTATCAGTGAGAAAACGGTCGAACCTCACCGATAGGACGTCTTATTTTCGATTCTGTAGCTCCCTGCCGGTAATTGAAGTGAGGTTGACCAAATGTCGGTATCCAGATCAACCGGAAAACGGATTCGGCGTCATTGCCGAATTGTAGGGCTTGCAACTAAGTGGGATTAGTTCGCCCGGGGAGCCGAAGGCGACGCCGGCGCTGAGGGCTGACAGCGACGTAGTCGGGGAGCTGGGGCGTTAGCCCCCACACTTTCGGCCGAAGGCCATGCCAAGGAGCGGTAGTGACGCGGAGCGAACGCAGTGAGCGGAGGGCAAGGACGATGGCTTTTCTTGTTTGCATATCGTTCGATTATTAAATGCTTTCTGGTGGATTTCTCTGTTTCCCTCTTGAGCTCAGACTAAGTGAATCTAATTCACTCTAGTCAGACTTGGTGGGTTGTATGAACCCATAGTTGTGGTTATTTTAACCCATAGTTGTGGTTATTTCAACCCATAGTGCATGGGTTAACTGAACCCATAGTTGGCATGGGTTATTTCAACCCATAGTCTCGTGATACAACCCATAGTTGATAAGTTGGCCCAGGTTAACACAGGCTCAAACTATGGGTTGAAATAACTATTTCGGTACTTTTTGGCGTTTTCCGATCGCTTTCTATGGGTTGAATTAACCCATAGCCGGAAAAGTGGCTTAAATTTTCTATGGGTTCTTTCAACCCATAGCTCTACCGTCACAGAAAAGCATCCGCGATCCCTGTGAGCAAGTCTATGGGTTGTCCTAACCGATAGACTTGCTGAAGAACCGTTATTTAACCCCCTATCAATAAAATTATTTTTTGTCTAACTATGGGTTAAACCAACCCATAGTTAGACTGTAGGTTGGTTTAACCCATAGTTTGTAAGGAAAAGAAATAGGGCTATGGGTTGTATGAACCCATAGCCCTTCAAACTAGGCAGAATGCTTTGCGTCCCACTGAGCTTTGCGTTTCGCCGAATTCTCAGCACGTTGCTTTTTCTTGCCCTCCTCGACTTCGAGTCTGCGCTTAGCGATCGCCGTCATATCGAGCCGGTACTCAACCGATTTGTTATTCCCGCGCGGCGACTTAATCAAAAGACCGAGTTCGACAAGCTTGTCGATTCTCTTTTTAACATTCGAGCGATCCGACTTGACGTCAGCCGCCATGGTGGCAAGGCTGATGTAGCAGGTTGATTTGTAGACGTCCTTGCGCTGGAACGACCAAATCCGCCCCATAATATCGGTGTCGAGCCTAGGCAGACCGAGTTCGAGCATCCATGGCGGCTTGATGATCGCGACCTTCTCGCTGACCATATCCTGCACCATGTGGGCGACACGGGACGATTCATCCGATGCCCGGCGAAGTACCTCGCGGTGACTCTCACTATTGGCCATGGCGGCATCTGTGACGGCCTGATTCGCGAAATCGGACGCCGTCCCCATTCCAGACGGGTTTGCGGGACCGGACGGGTGGCTATCCGTGTCCCACGGATAGCCACCGCCCACATCCGGTTTTAAATTTTTGGTATCCATAAACTAGCCTCTCGTTGAGGCTATCTAGCCATCAGCCGAAGTGATGCCATAGTATTTTGGTAGTACTTCAACATAGGGGCCCAAATCGAAGCATACGTGTGCTAGGATTGCAGGTAACAGGCCAGAAAGCCACATTTGAACATGAAAGAAGCCCTTCTTACTTGGCGGTTAGGGGGCTTTTTTCATATCTATTTTTGCTCTTTAACACGCTCCAAAAACTCGGCGATAGCGATCGCCGCCATAGACGACTTAGCTACACCGCGACTCTTCGCGTAGTCATCGAGATCACGCCAAATTTCGAGAGGCAGAGTAACCTGGATTCTTTTCTTCTCCTCGGCCACTGCCATAGACAATTACCTCCTTCGTTGAACAAGCGAAATCGTACCACTACTGATTGAAACAAAGCGTATCACAAATACTGTCTAAAATACAAACTAACACAAAGTGGTACACCTAAATTCGCTAAATCTTTCCCATCGGTCAGATAGGCGCTCGAGCTTCCAAAAAGGACACAGGAAATTGCCAAAAGGGGCACAGTGAAACGTCCCTAGAATCAACTGTTACGATAAAAACAGGGGGTAACTCCGCGGACACGGCCTAGCGCGCTGCCATCCAGTGCCGATTCTGCCATACTCGCAATTCGGAAAGGATGAGGAGTATGAATTGATCGGGGCTTATAGGACAACACCAAAACCGGCATCGACGGCTCCATGGATGATTCGGATTCCAAATAGGCCCTGTTAGTTGAGCTGCTTCTTTGCCGGTGTCGTATACGAAACCGCTATACCCGCGGCAATTGCCATGAGGCAGCTTGCGACGAGTCCGTACTCATACTTCAAAACGTTTGTTGCGGTCAGGGCGATAATCAACACAGTCGCAATTTGCAGAACTATCGTTATTGCGAAGAGATTGATTCCTTGTTTGGCCGAAGTCGCTGAGTGAGTTTGGCTTTGTTGATTCAGGTTGTAGCTGACAACAAAAGCGATCAGCTCGCTTGATACGGGGCCGACTACATAGAAAAAGAGTGCGTCAATGAAGCCTATAGTGTTGTAAGTGTTGTAAGTTGTTTCGCCGGAAAAAACAGCGTATAAAGCATATCCAAATCTTGGCTGATTCATGTATGAGTAGGAGAAGACCAAGAGCGTCAATATTGCTACTACCAGAAGTGCATTCAGGATAAATCGTTTGCTTTTCATCGATCGCTCCTTCCGGGTGACTCTTATATGTAATTCTACAACAGCCATTATTTTCAAAGAATATGACTGTCCTAAATAACGTGCACTTTCGCTGGAGGATCGCTGTTTGGCGGCCCTCTTTTTTGCACAGGCGCGGTGGGATGGTAATATCGGGCGGGAGTCAGCCGCTCTGATAGAATCGTCCTTGCTGTCGGCAGCCCTCGTGCCGGGCAGAGCCCTCCATTTGATGGGAGGTGATGCCCATGACCGATTTCACCGAGCTCGTGAAGCTCCTGACCGCTATGGTCTCGCTCCTCACGGCCCTTGTCGGCCTTTCCAAGGCACTCAAGCAGGGCTCGAAGCCCAAAAAGAAAGGCCACCGTCGCTAAGACGATGACCCAACTTCATTAAGCAACGGCTCTGCCCAGCTCTCTACAACTTGGGCTGCCGTCGGCACCATTTTACCCTCCTGACGAGGAATTCGTCCATATTTCAAAAATCAAATCCTGTTCGCGCGTTGGCGTAAACTTTTAGTTGGGCAAATCCGGCAGATTGGAGCTTGAAACATGAGGGATATGCACCTCATGTCGCTCATAAAACGTCTCCTGACCTCGAAGGAGAACGTTTTTTAACGACAGAAGGAGACATAAATATGATCTGGTTTACCAGCGACACCCACTTCGGGCATGAGAACGTGCTGAAGTTCACCGACCGCCCGTGGGAGACGATTTGGCAGATGAACGACGCCATCGTCGACAGCATCAACGGCAGGGTTGCCGTGGACGACGAACTCTACATCCTGGGTGATTTCTCATTCAAGATGACCGCCCAGGACGCCTATGGGCTTCGCAAGCGGATCGCCTGCAGACGCATCCACCTCGTCCCGGGAAACCACGACAAGGACTGGACCCAGCCGGCGGTCGCTGGCGCCTTCACCGTGGAGCCGCCGATCTGCGTGCTCAAGATCGACGGGCAGAAGATCGTCCTGTGCCATTACCCCATGGCCGACTGGCAGGGCATGAGCCATGGATCGTGGCACCTCCACGGGCACATCCACAGCAGCGGCGGCGCGTACAACGGGTTCAACCGCAAGCAGGGCCTTCTGCGCTACGACGTCGGTTGCGATGCCAACGGGCACTCCCCGGTGAGCCTCGACGAGCTGAGGGAATGGTTCGCCGGAGTCGACGAGCCGTGCGGCCGTGTGAAATGGCCCTGGTGGGTCAACGAGACCGGCGACAGGCAGGTCGAGCGCGAGCTGGCGGCGTACAAGAGGGAAGAGGTGATTCGATGACGGTCTATGTGACGGGCGACATCCATAGTGGGCTCGACATGCAAAAGCTCCGCGACTGGGAGCTTGGCGACAGTTTTGCCAGCGACGACTATCTCATCGTTACCGGTGACTTTGGCTTTCCATGGGATTTCTCTGCCGAGGAATGCGCCGATATCGCCTGGCTGGAGTCGCGGCCCTACACGGTGCTGTTCGTTGACGGCAACCACGAGCGCTTCGACCACTGGGGGGAGCGTCCCATGGAGCCGTGGCACGGCGGGCTGACGCAACGCCTGTCGGATACCTCATCCATCCGCCGACTCATGCGCGGGGAGGTCTTCGAGCTCGACGGCTCGACGGTCTTCACCATGGGCGGTGCCACGAGCGTGGACAGAGAATACCGCGTGCCGTATTCCAGCTGGTGGCCTCAGGAGCTCCCGGACGAGCGCGATTTCGATACCGCGCGGACAAAGCTCGACGAGGTCGGCTGGAAGGTCGACTGTGTCATCACCCATACCTGCTCGACGCGCATGCTCTCGCCGACGCTCTGCCCGGACCCAGGCTGGGAACGCCCTGATGTGGACCGGCTGACCGGATTCCTCGACGAGCTCGAGGACTGCCTGGACTATAAACACTGGTATTACGGCCATTTTCACCGAGACGGCAATCCGGATGAACGACACACGGTGCTGTATGACCGGATCGTGGGGCTCGGGGACAAACTCCTGCCGTGGGGTGCGTACTGATGGCGGTCTATGTGACGGGCGACGTGCACGGCAGGGCCGAGTACGGGTCCAGCCGGTTTACCTCCAAGTCTTGGCCGCTGGGCCGGACCCTGACGCGCGATGACGCGGTGATCGTGGCCGGCGACTTCGGCTTTGTCTGGGATGAATCCAACGCCGAGAAATACTGGCTCGACTGGTTCGAGTCGAAGCCGTGGACCACGTGTTTCGTAGACGGCAACCATGAGAACCATCACGCCTTGGCTAATCTGCCGGTACGGGAGTGGAACGGCGGGCTCGTCCATGAGGTGCGACCGCACGTGCTGCACCTGATGCGCGGAGAGGTGTTCGACATCGACGGGCTCACGGTCCTTGCCATGGGCGGTGCCTCGAGCAACGACAGGCAGTATCGCAGGGAGGGGAGGAGCTGGTGGCCCGAGGAGATGCCGAGCGAGGAAGAGATGGAGCACTGCCGCGCCTCGCTCGACCGCGTGGGCTGGAAAGTCGACCACGTTGTGACTCACGAGGCTCCTGCCGCCCTTGCTGAGGGGCTGTGCCACGAACGCGGACGTGAGTACCGCGGGGATCCGCTGCAAACCTTCCTGGGCGAGCTCGACGGACGGCTCGATTACTGCGCCTGGTTCTTCGGACATTACCACGGTGACGAATGGCTCGACGCCGGGCATCGCTTGATCTACCAAGACATCGTGCCGATCGAAGATGCTACGCCCGGTTCTAGGAACCTTCTGGAAGCGCTCTAGAAGATTCCTAGAAATCAGTAGCCTGACAGGAGAAGCGCGGGGCTACTCGTCCTTCATCTGGGTCATGACCTCGATCTTGGCCTCGGCCACGGCCGCACGCTGCTCGGAGGCGGCAAGGCGGTCCTTGAGGGCGGCGACCTCGGCCATCAGGTCGCGCTGGGCCAGGAGTGCGTCGTTCAACTCGGCTTGGGTTTTCAGCGCGGCGTCACGCTCGCCGCGCAGTCGCTCGATCTCATCGACCATGGCCACGGCCTCGGCATGGAGTTGGACGACCTGCCTGTCGAGTTCCCGAGCATCGGCGAGATATCTGACGCTCGCGGCATGGAGCTCGTTGTTCTCGAGCTCGAGGCTCGCGGTATCGAGTTCGAACTTCTCCTCTATAAAGGCGACCCGCTCATTGCAGTCGGCCTCAATCTTTTCATTCCGATCCGTCGCCTCGGCGAGCTTGCGGCTGAATTCATCCACCTGGGCCATGAGCAGCGCGTTCTCGGTCCTGAGGTCGGCAGTCTCGCGCAGCAGCTTCTCCCGCCATGTCGCCTCGATCCGCTCGGCAGCCTCATCGAGGACGGCCTTCACGCCGGATGTCTCGCTGATTTTCTTTTCGCTCGGATTGTCTGCCATGGTGCGGCACTCCAATCAACAACGGCATGGCTCCGCCATGCCATATGGCTGGGAACAATGCACGGCCGCTGTTGATTTGTAGTCATCCTGCGATCGGTGAGTTCTAAAAGGCGTCTCAAGTCATACGTTATGCGTTCACGCAGGGGGTTTCAGTTGGAGAAATACCGCACTCTTATATAGTAGCGCACTCGGATTTATCTTCTGACGCCCACCAATCCGCGTTCACGGAGGATGCGGTACAAAGTCGATTTCGATATACCGGTGGCGGCGCAGATGTCGGGGATGGGCGTTTCCCGCGCAAGGTAGAGTTTCACGGCAGCATCGGCCTTGACGTCCGCGATGCGCGGGCGGCCCCCGACGTTGCCACCATGGTTCCGTTTTACGGCGATGCCCTCGGCCTGGCGCTGCTTGATCAGGTCGCGCTCGAGCTCGGCGGTGCAGGCGTGAGTGCCGAGGACGAATCGACCGAAGGCGGTATCGAGGTCGACCGGCTGTTTCAAGGAAGTTAGCTTCACGCCGAGATTTCGGAACATAAGGTCGTAGTTCAGCAATTGCCTGGTCGATCTGGTTAGGCGCTCCCAGGACTCGACTACCACTTCATCGCCGGCCTTCATCTTCTTGAACAGACGCTTCTGCTGAGTTCGGTCGCCGTCCTTGGCACCCGTGACCTTGTCTTTGTAGATATGGCCATAGGGCACGCCGGCGTTGACCAACGCCTCGATTTGCCTATCTAGCTTCTGATCCTTCGTGCTCACGCGAGCGTATCCGTATCTGGTCATTTTCAGCCTCCTGCCTTGTCTTTTGATTTTCTCATGGGAATGCAAGTGGAGGTTTTGACACTGGGTTTTGGCACTCGCTGTTCACGGCATCGAGGGTTCGGTTTTCGAGTGCCGCGCGGCATACCTTTTGAGACTGTTTAATTTGAACAATAACAGAGGTGTACCAGTTAACCGGGGTAGTCGCAGATTCGGTTAGAATTGATGTCACGGCGCATTCCGTGCGCGGGCGGCCGACGATTTGATCGGAGGTCACCATATGCTGAAATTCCTTAACGCGCTGGCCGCTCTTGCAACGGTCGGCACGTTCATCATCGCGTTTTTAAACTCGTATGAGGTTCGGATTAAGGTCCGTAGGCGTACGCGCGGTGCGGACAGTGGACGGCATTTGCGCCACAAGCGCAAATAAGAATGCCCGGGGGTCGGAGCCCGGGCATTTAACAAAGACTGAAAACTAGGCCGCCCGCGCTCCATGTTGCTTACACGGGATGCGTCGTTTTCTGTTGTCATTTTACCCTCTTTGGGCAGATAAAACCACCGTACGCTTGGGTTCTCATGCGAGTTCATCCATCGTCCATGCGGCGTGATCGCAACAGTGGGAGCCGTCCAGGACAGCTCATCTTACAATCGAATGAATTGCAGCTGCCGAATTGATCTCCATAAACATGACGCGGCTGTAGAATGAAGCAGGGTCGAAACGAAGCAGTTCCCGGACAATTGGCGTCCGGCCAGACACTTCGGTTCGGCCCTTTCTCATGCGCATTTCTAGAAACGCCTAGTACGTATACAGGTCTGGACTAGGTCCACTCATCGCCAGCGACATGTATTCCGAAATGATTGCGAATCGCTTTTGATGCGGTGCCTGACGGCACCTATGATCCGCTCGCGAAGCTCGCTGACTTATATATCTCTTATTTACATCGCCCGGGGAGCGAAGCGACGCCGGCGCTGAGGGCTGACGGTTGGCACGCCTCGCGCTGATGACTTGCTGATTGTAATAACTGGTCGCGAGGTCTAATTAGCTTGGTGGTTGAATTGTTAGGCGGTGGAGCATCCACAGAGTCCGGGCACAATCGTGGACCCTCCCTAAATCTTCGAAACCAGCATTGCAGCTGGGAAAGCCTCACCCGCCCCTTGGCCTTTTGCTCGACGATCTCGCGGGACTCCGCATGGCTACGCCCATGCATCCGGACCGTTCGTTTTAACGCGCCGGCCGTCCTCACCGGCACCCCCGTACATGGCGGAACCCGGGGTTGGGCTCAGAATCCGTCACGGCTGCATGCTCATCGTGATCCTCTTTGCTTGACGTTGCGGCTTATCACCGCGACACGTGTGTTGCCACACGGCTATCCAACCAACTCCTGATCTTCGGCTGTTCGCCTACTTTCCTGCAGTTTTCCAGCAGGACAATCGCTCTGAATCCGGCACGCCGTCTCCGCCCAGAAGGGCCGAGGCGGCGCAGGGGTCACATGGAGGGCACTACCCCCGTCGAAGTCTCCGTAGAGACGGGACAATGAACCTGTACAGCTCAGTCTCCGATTATTCGAGCCCTTGGCTACCTTTTTGAACGGGTCTTAAACCCGTGCCGACCGGGAACGGCATATGTCCGCTCCCATAAAAAACGGGAGCCGTGCGAGCCGGCTCCCATTTGCGTTTTCTAACTGTCATCCATAGCGTGACCTGCGGGTCCCTGCTATCATTGGATGTGCCAGGAGTGCTGTTTGCGTTTTTAGCACAACTGGCAAGTAGAAACGCGAGTTGGTAGCTCGCCTCTACACCGTGCGGAGGTGTTGGTAGCACCCGAGCACAATCTTGATGGTATCACGCCCGCCCGTCTTTTCGGCGGGCGGGTTGCCATTTTTTATGCCTCTACCTGCTGAAACTATAGTATACCTCAGTAACTCATGCCTCACCGCTCTACCGGGGCATGAGCGCTTTACTCCGCCCCGACAGGCAGTTCGAGGCTAGCGAGGCGTGTCGCCGCGAGCGTAATCGCCGCGATCGACGACGCGATCGTCCATCTGTCGCAACACGGCGCTACCGCTGTGCGCCTGGCCGGCGGCGCGAACGCGGTCGTCGCCGGCATCGACAACGCCGCCGGCGTAACGGTTGCGAATCTCCCTTGCGTAACCGCGCCGGGCAAGAAGCTCATCACGTACGGCGGGATCTTCGAGCAGATCTTCATCGCACTTCGGTGCAATGAATTTAGGAAACGAATTGTAGGAGACGCCCTTGCTCGCTTTCGCCTGCTCGACCCACGCCGAGTATGCTTTCTTGAGACGCTTGATGTAAATCTCACAACGTTTCTCGTATGGAAGGGCTCGCTCGGCTTCCAACACGTTATTTCCGAAAGCCGTCTGCAACGACTTCAACGCGAACCGCCCGTCGAGACGGGTCAAGTTGAAGGTACATTTTGGATTACCGGCCTCTTTGATATCGAGATCTGTCGCATAGACTCGATTGTTCTTGATGAAAATGTCTACGCCCCACGAGGCAAGTAATTTTTTGAACTGCTCCATATTCTTCGGGTGGTAGTCGTCGATTGCAATATGGATCAGCTCGCGCAGATTGTTTTTATAACTGTACTCTCCCCGATCGACAATCTCCTTTTCAATATCGCGCGGCTGACGATCTCGAATCTTTGAATTTCTCTTACCTTTTTCAAGTTGAGTAAGATTCCAGGCCTTGTCCATTTCACGAACCCATGAAGCGCGTTCGAATTTTCCGCGACGCCCACCAGTCTCGCAACGTTTGCCGGTCAGCAAATCGGTACGGTTGATCGCCATATGGACCGCGTAGCGTTTTCCCGCCTTATCGCTTTCCTCATGCAACGCGCGAATCACTTGTTGATGCGGATAGTGCTTCGCAAGCCATTGCTCCGCGTAGGCCAAACATGCATCGGGGGTCATCTTGCCTCCGTTGCAGCTGCACTCCTCGGGCAGAAACGCGAGAATCTGATGAAGCATGATTACGTTTTTGACTCCGGCTCTCGACGGTTTGTCGTGATGGAAAACCTTTCTGGTTCTATCCATTTTCGAAAACCAGTGGTCGCTCCATTCGATGTTCCAGCCACCACGCACAATCGCATCTTTTCCGTTGATGTATTTACGAACATTCTTTGCATAGCGCTCACTCGACACTCTTTTCTGTTTGATAACAGTCACTTCACATCACCACCGACGAAATAGCGCTTTTCAAGCTCGTCGATGAAACGGTCTAGCTTACGCCCAACTTGATAAACCTTCTCAAGTGTTCGAAAAACAGCTTTCTCGTTGTACGCGGGAAGCCCTTGGGCGTTCAAAAAGTACATGAGCTGATTGAGATTCGTTCCTTCCTTCAAAAGCTCGTGATAGATTTTGTCGATCGACGCCCGATCGACATCGATTTTCTCGACTCTCCCGACAAGAGCAGTGCGACGCATGAAGGCCGACATCGACACGCCGAGTTCAGAAGCGCGATTCTCAATGGATTTTTTCTCACTTGGCGAAACCCGGATGCGAATCATCTCAGTTCGCTCTTCGTCTTCAGTCAGATCGACCCCGCGAGTCACCGCGTCATCGGGACGCAGGAAATACCTAATCAGTTCGGCCTCAGACATTTGGGCCTTTTTGGAAAACGCAACAAGCGTTTTCTTTTCTTCTTCACTCAGCGTTGCCTTGACTGTGAACGGACGTTTCGTACTCACGGACAGCTCCTCGAAAATGAACCGCACACCGGAGAGGCCTCCGGTGCAAAACCAGCTATTCGATTCGCTTTCCTTTTCGAGTGCTTAAAAATCGCCGACGCGATTTGAAAACGTCTCGCGAAAACTTTACCGCCGTGAGAGGTGGTAAAGCAAGATGTGTGGGAAAACAAATGGCCCGTATGGGCCCATTTGTTGCCACCCACACCCATCTTGCAATCTCCGGAACGGGGATTGGGCGAAACGCAGTGTAGACGTGGAATGAGAGGCCTCATTCCAAGCGAGAGGCCTCGCGGCGTTGTAACTGCGTGAAGACCGTGAGCGGAAGCGAATTTTTAACGCGAAGGATGCTGAGTGTTAGAGATTCGCTGTAGCGAGAGCGAAGCGGTGATGCGAATGCGAGGGATGCCGAGTATTTGCATCACCGCGCAGCGGGTTTGCGGCGCCCGCGACGCAAACCTTCGACTTTGTCGAATGTTTTTCGTAACGCCAGCGAAAAAGTTGAGGCAGCTTTCGACATTTCAATGACGCGGAGAGTCTTTGGTGAGACTCGTAGCGTTGTTGGATTGTCGAAAGGTAACGCGATTTGAATTACGGTTCGGATTAACGATTCGATTTTCATGCGGCGGCCAAGCCGCCTATGATTGCTCCCTCCGGTCGCTATCGATTTTCAAAACTCCCGTTTTGTTTTGAATCAATTTGAAATCCGAAATGAAAAACGAAACGCCCGCGCGAGTCGCTTTGACTTTTGCGCGGGCGCGATTCGGATCGGCCGAAAATCAAGCTGATGATATTTTGAGTTTCGCGTTTTAGATCTCAGAAACCAGATCTAAAAACTGCGGCGTTAATTTCACTTCGCCCACAGCATTACGGCGCGAGCACATCCAACGGAACAACTTGGACGCCGCGGTCGGTAACATAGGCTTGTGAACCAAATCCAATGATTGCAACTTTCGAAACCGGTGGGTTATTTCCGGCGGCAACCATACGTTCCTCGACAGCAACAAGATTGTCAGATGCCTCTTCGATTTGAGCGGAGCTGAGCTTAACTTCAACTGGGATCCAGGTCCCGCCAGGAGCCGCAATGACTGCATCGACCTCTAAATCACGAGAATCATGATAGTGGTAGAGGCTCATTCCGTTTGCTCGCGCATAGACCCACAAATCATGGAGTGCCAACGATTCAAAAAGTAGTCCAAGCGTCTTGAAATCTAGCAGCAAGGTCTCCGGAGTCGCCCCGAGCGCAGCGGCCGCCAGTGACGGGTCAGCAAGATGATGCTTCTTTGATTCTCTTAAGTGCACAGGAGATCTCATTGCTGGATTCCATGCGGGAATATCGCGAACGAAGCTGACCCGAGCGAGAAGAGATATATACGATGCCGCCGTTTGTCTCGATACCTCTCCACCAAGATCAGCTACGAGCGTCTTGAGTGTCGCCAAAGTGGATTCATTGCGCGCAAGCGATTCGATAACAGCTTTGACCTTTTCGGGATCGCGTCGAGAGCCATCAACACGAGACAAATCTTCTTCGGCAACTATGCCGATATAACGTTTTGCCATCGCCGACGCAGCCAGCACATCGCGCCCGACCGCCGCGGGCCATCCGCCGCGAACAACGCACTCGGCAATCGAGGCAGAATCCAACGACCCGAAAGCGCCATTGAACTTTTCGCCAGAAATAATGCTCGACAGCTTAACCGCACCGCTAGATTTCCCAAGTTCGAAAAGCGTCATGGTATCCATGCGCAATTTAGCGAACCTTCCAGCACCACTGTGCATCGGCCGCTCATTGTCTCGCGGTGTCGCCGACCCCGTAAATATGAACTGGCCAGGCTCGCCGCCGCGGTTGTCGCACTCAAACCGTGCCGCGTCCCAAAGTTTCGGAACCTCCTGCCATTCGTCGATCAGCCGCGGCACCTCGCCGGAAACGGCAAGCGCCGGGTCCGTCTCGGCACGCAAACGATTCTCGAAGTTGCGCGACGGATCCATGAGAAGGAGCCTGGACGCCGCACGGGTCCCGGCTGTGGTTGTCTTTCCACACCATTTCGGTCCTTCGATGAGAACGGCACCGAATATCCCTAGCATCTGGTCGAGCTCATTTTCGATAATTCGAGTGTAGTACTTTTTTGGCATATTCTTCACCATTGATTACCAGCGCGTTTAACTAAATTTACCGTTTTCATTTAACCAGATTTTGCTTTTTCGATTAACCAGATTTACGCATTTCAGTTAACGAAACAGATTGAACATGCCGAGTCAAGCCACGACAGGCTCGCGTCGTACTGCGGCCTGGCGCCGCACAACCGCCAGTCGGAGACCTCGATCTCCTCGGTGACGGCATCGCGCCAAGGCAACAAAAGGCTGAAAAACCTACTCATATTCTCGTGCAACTGCCTTGCCCGGACAGAGGGAAGATGAGGCGACCACTACGCCAGGTGCCGAGAACGAGGCATACCGCACGGCAAGGCACTCAAAGCGCTGACGCGAAAGAGGTTGAAGGTCACCTACGCGATCATACGGGACAGGGTGCCCTAAGCCACCTAGTCGAAGCACAGCACTCCGAACAGGCTGGAGTCCGCCGGTCGAAAGGCCTGGCGTCAGCATTTCGCGATTCGATCTCGCGAACGACATTCCCCGGTTGACAAAACTATAGGAACACCCGTGCTGTTACCCCTGCCATGCGTGTGATTGAGTATCTGCTAGCTTAAGCACTGCTGAATATCGCGTAACAGCACCGCCGTTATCGTGTGCGGGCATCTGGCAGACGCTGGTCCCTGTGCCCTTTTATTGCTAGCGCTCCATCTGCAGCGCTGCCGCATGATGGTCTCTCCCATGTCGGCCCAGATCGCGTCTATGTTGAACCTCCTCGTTCAGTCGACCGCATGGCGGCACGAGTGTAACGGGGTGCCTGGAGATGCATTTAATAGCGGTGCCTGACGGCAATATTCAGTCGGGAAGGCAGCGGTGCTGATTCGCAATACAGGTGGTGTCGAAAGGGCCTAGGACTCATGTGATTGCATAAGCCGCAACAGTGCTGAAAAGGCTAACTGCTTTTGTTCGTGCATTGGCATCATATTCATAAAAACAACCGGTCCCGACGTTGAATCTAAAATCATCGTTTAGCATTGATCCTGGCTGTTTCCAGAAAGCCACTAGTTTTTTAACTCATACATGAAAAGGAGGTGACGAAAATGGAGAAAGAGGAAATCGAGCTGGCCAGCGATAAATCGGCTTCCGACATCGAGATCACTGTTGAAGAACTTCTGGACTTCGGCATTGATGTTGATCAGGTTATACAGCGCCGCTGCTAAGGTCTGATAACACAATCGCCTCCGTTTAATGTGACGGAGGCGATTCCTATTCGCCCGAAAGAAAGGAGCTCAAGTTGAAGGTTGATTTCACTCTGATCAATCCGGTGAATCACTACAGGAAGACCCTTGTTGATAATCTGGCCATCTTGAATCTAAGGGCCGTTTCTGAAGCAGCGGGATTTTCAACTCACGTTATTGACTTTCAGCGTAAGTTCCTCGAAGAAGAAAAGACTTTTTCAAAAGAAATCTATCGGTGGTTCTCCGACGAAATAAAAGCAATCGACTCCCATGTTTTTGGTGTTTCGATCATGAACGCCTCTTATATCTGGGGCATCATGATAGCGAAGATTATTAAACGGGCGCATCCCGAATCGGTTATCATATTTGGTGGTCCCCAGATCACTTCACTTCGAGAAATGGTTTTTCAGGATTGTCCCGAGGTTGACTTTCTATCGATCTTTGATGGGGAAGAAACCCTCCCGCTTCTACTCGAATATATTGCTTGCGGCGCTCAGGGCGATTTACCTAAAAATTCGATTTCTAAAACCGGGGATTCTGGATTATGCGAGTTGATTGAATACGACATTAACAACCTTCCGGAACTCGACTACTCCAATTCATACGGCATGAACGTGGTCAACATTGAGGCAGGTAGAGGTTGCCCGTTTAATTGCTACTATTGCTCATCCAGAGTGCTTCTCGGTCAGAAAGCGCGATTTCTTAATGTCGACAAACTGCTCGAAACCTCGCAGCGTGTCTACGATTGCATGGCAAAAACCGGCGCTCTTTCTTCAATTAACTATAATCATGATAACTTCTTAGCATCGCACAAGTACTTCTTTGAATTTGCAGTCAAAAAATATGCAATGAATTATGATTTCAAATACAACTGTGAGGGACGAATCGATACGATAACTCCCGAGATCATTGGCCTACTTAAGGCAACGGGATGTATCTCTGTATTTGTTGGCTTGGAAACTGGCTCGCAAAGAATACAGCGAATCTGCCGGAAAAACTTGAATCTTAAAAAAGTAATTCCTACCGTAAAATCCATCATTTCCTCTGGCATGAGATTCGAAACCAATTTTATCATCGGTTTTCCAGAAGAAACATATTCCGAAGTACTCGACACCCTTGCCCTTGCTCAAGAAGTCGCGTCGACCAGTTTTATGTCAAACGTTGACTTTTCCTATATGAGCCCAGAGCCTCTTACTGATGTTGCTCAAGGGGTGAATAAAGAGGATTATATCATCGTAAAAGAATCTCAGTATTACTTAGATTTACTTGCTGCCGGAATTGACCCAAACAGCCTGTCACCTCTTCATTTCAATCATCTGTACACAGTCAGAAATGAAAATTACGACATTCTTGACGTGCTCGCGCGTGCCGATACGTATTTTGATTTGATAAACCATTTTAAATTCGCAACCTACCTTATGATTCATCGAGATGGTAGAAGCATTGAAGATATTTTTGAAATGTGTCGCGATCGTGATGCATTTGCCGTTGCAGAAAGCTATACGGCAACTCTAGATCAAGCTGGTGTGTATTATGCGGTTTCTTGTTTCGAAATCGACCGGCTGGCAATAGTTCGTCGAGAAGAAAGAGCGCAGGATGTCCTATTCTATCGATACCCTGTTCAAAAGCTTTATCAGCTCTTCATTGAGACTATGAACATTTCAGGCTTCGAATCAGTAGCGAGCACCCCGACAAAAATAGTCGTTAGGAGTGCCAAATGAATAAGAATGCCACTGCGCAGCTGCACATCTATTCCGCCTTTTTCGTTCTCGCGGGATTTGTTTTAAATCGGGGAGTGTTTCTACTTTTCCTTACGGAGAAAGGAATGTCTGTCACGGAAATCGCGCTTTATCAAGCCCTGTTTAACATTGCAACGGTCGTCCTCGAGCTGCCAACAGGGCTGATAGGCGATTTCTTTGGAAAGAAGTTCTCGATTCAAGTGGGCGTGCTGCTGCTTTTCTTCCATACGGCTGGCATGCTGTTGCTCTCAGGCCCCTTTCTCGTCGCGCTTTCCCTTGTTGAGGCACTCGCCTACTCCCTTCAATCGGGATCCGAACAAGCGCTTTTATATGAAATTGCCCGAAATGCCGGTCAAGGAGAGCGCTTCCTCACCATCAACGCTCGGCTGCTTGCCGCGCAATCAATCGCGACGGGAGTGGCAATCGTACTTGGATCATTCATTGCCCAAGTATCTTGGAGTGCCCTCTACGTATGCGTTTCCGTTTTCTATCTCCTGCAGCTTTTCCTTCTGTATCCCATTGAGAGAATGGAAACGACCCATTCCAAAAACTCTGGGGAGGAAAGGTTTGACGTAGCCAAGGTCTTCAGACGCGAAACCTGGTGCGTTGGAGAATCCGCTTTTGCGGTGTTGCTTCTTCTAATCGGCACAAGCATGCTCGATGGATTCTATGGGAGTTATTACAACTTGAATCAGTTGGTATTCGACGCGTTTCATGCTCCCGTCTCCATAATAGGAATCTTTTTCGGTGCATCCTATGCAGTAAATGCGACGGCCTACATTGCGGCAGATTTCTTCTCATCGCGTTTCGGGAAAAGAAATACCATGCTCGGCTCGATGCTAATCGAGGCCGGTCTTTTCATGATTCTTCCGTGGTTCGCTTCAAATCCGCTGTGTTTGTTTGGCCTTAGCATGGTGCTTTGTTTTCTCCCAGAAGTGGTGTACATCACTTCGGAAAACTTAATCCAAGACGCGATAGCGGACGATCTCCGCGCGACGATCCTTTCCGTCGCGTCTCTGGTAAGGGCTCTCTTTTCTGCAATGTTTTTCTCCATATTTGGATATGTGTTGGGGTTATATCCCATTCAGATAGCGCTCGGTGTTATTGGCGCAATCGCGATAGCAATTACCGCCGTTGTTTCTTTAAAAATGGTAGGAATACATGTCTCCAAGAATTGATATATCGATTGACGAGCTGCCCGAAGCGTCGAGCCTTCTTGATGGACATGACTATTCGTCACAAATCATTCAGCGTATCGCCGGGGTTCCAGTAATACTCGATGCATCGGGATGCCCTCATTCCCCTTTTTTCGAAGTTGAATATGATGACAGGACGATTAGGTTTACAAGTCGACATGATAATGAGCATATTGTCGAGTTGGGGAGGAAGCTTGACTACGTCCATCACAATTGCAGCGGCTTTCTAAAGACTTTCTTTTTGAGAATAGATGTAATTGATGGTCACTGCTATTCGCTAAGCAATCATGCAAAGTCGCTGTCCATTGCATTCCGGACCGGAGGAAGGGTGGGACCATTTTTACATCTCCTCTCTTCTCACTATTTTTGTGTCAATGATTTTTCTGTTACGCGAATCGGAAGGCAGGAAGTCAAACTGAGCAGCGCTGCGTGCACTCAGACTATGACGATAAAGCGCATCGAGAATAGATGGATTGACGTCTTGTGTTTTCTTCTCGGAAGAACCATGGCAAGCTGTAATACAAACATGCCCTTATTAATTGAGCGCTATTGCAAGAGCGCGCGGCTGCACCATGGATTATCTGGCATAGAGGCTTTTATCGTTTTTTCAAACAAGCACTCTCCCTATTTCGCTGACGAAGAAGGACGTAGGAACATCCTCTCTCTCGTTGACACAGAGGCAATCAGAAGACTTCTGTCGCCGAAACTGAAAGACCCCTCCTTCGATTACGGCGTGAATAAATCCGATGAACAAAGAGAGATAACTGCGAAATTATCAATTTCATGCGACAAATACTACCCCAATAAAAAGATTGTAAAACTTATAGCGCTTCAATTATCATCGTCAGGCAGGTATTATCCAAAGCTCATGTCGAGTGATTATTTCTCTCCTCAATCGGATCAGGCGGATGTGCACCTGCTTTTAATTCCGAATACTTTCAATGACCCTATTTTTATCTACTATCAACTCGCACTACTGACGGGCTTGGGCAACCGAATGCGTCTCCAAAAGTATTTATCGGTTTTGAGCAGGTATTTTTCTGGCATGATTTCGCGCCAGGAGTTTAACGAGAGAGCCGTCGAACTGTTTGGCGAGGCTGCGTGTTTTCTGCCGATCGGACGACTCTCCAGCGCCTTCTTCATGCGAAACACTTTTCCAGAAGAAGGCTTGAGGGAAAGGATATTAAATGTTCTATTGGAACGATAGTGCTTATATCAGGAGAGATTCCAACGAACTTATATTGCAAGGATTAAAATCGCGAGTGAGGGTCAAAATCTCTGATTTGAGTACGAATCTATTTGAACAGCTCGCCAAACAAAATATGATAGATGAGACGAGCCTTGAATCTCGCGAGCAACGATTCTTGCTAAGGCTCAACGAACTTGGTTTTCTAGAAACTGAAGAATACGAGCTGGAATCACCCCGCTCGAGGACAGCTCGCTTTTTGTCTTATTATTCCGACGCTCCGCTGACGTTACTTAAGCAAATCGGTGCCGTTCATCTTGCCATCGTTGGTATGGGCGGCATAGGGCAGGTGGTGGTGGAGCATTTGGCTGCTGCTGGAGTTCGGCATTTTACATTAATCGACGGGGATCGAGTTGAGAGGTCAAACGTAAATCGTCAGTTTCTTGTTGGTCCCGACGAAATAGGAGAAGCAAAAGTAGAGGCAGTTTCCAAAACACTCGTCAATCGCTATCCGGATCTTTCGCTTAATCCAGTTGCGTCTTACGTCCGCTCTGCCGAAGATCTCATGCGTTGCGTTCCTTCGAGGACTTCAATGCTTGTTTGCGCTGCAGACTGTGGGGAAGGGGTCAATCCCAGGTCAATAGTTCTTGAAGCATGTATAGAAAAGGACATTCCCTGTGCATTTTGTGCTGTTGGAGTAGCTGATGGGGAAATTGGGCCTATTCTCGAAAAGAAGAACGATATGAAATCCTATCTCTCTTTCCTCCAACAAGCTGAAGAAAACATAGTCCACATGCCCGTGCCAAAGGGATCAATTTGTTTTACGAACAGTCTCGTGGGAACTGCGCTTGCAATGGAGATATACCGATATCTTTGTATAGGATCGAGTCCTATACATCAACATACATGCTTCTGCTCCTTCATGAACTTTAAGGGTTTGATGTACAAGAGGGTTGGCAGCGAGAATGATACGAATTCTGTAAAAATCCCTGTGAAGCATTGGCTTGACAATGTCTGACGGCACTGTCGGACATCTACGCGTGGGACAAGCGAGTAACGCAAGCGATTGTAGGCAACTAGCAGCCCCAGCTGCGTCTTTGACGCAGGTTCAACGTCTGACATCTTGAATGTCTGACGTTGAACGAAGCTGGCGTGCAAAATGGCCTCACAAGGCCATTTTGCACCGTCTCAGGGGCGCGATTCATGGTTTGCCGCTGCGTCCGTTATCGTAATAATCTCCCGTAGGCACCACCGCGCACGCCGCCGTATCTGTGTCTTTTATCGTAATAATTTGAGAACTGGCTCCTTTTCCCCCTTGTCCGTTATCGTAATAACAAGGCGCGCGAGTATCCTTCCCCGGTCCAAGGGCGGAGCCCTGGCAAGCGCCGAACCGCCCGGGTCGGCGGCAGATTTGTACACACATTTACGATGGGGGTACAAGTATGCGTCTCTTGCGGGATTTCTCGTTTATCGGCAGAAAATCGAGGTCAGAAGATGGATGAGTTCTTGAGTATTGAAGATCTGCGGTGGGAGTTCGGCGCGTCGCGAGCATGGATGTACAAGTATCTGGCGCCGCATATCAAGTCAATCACCGTGAAGTGCTCGACCGACGACGGCGAGCGCCTGTGCAAGCGTTATAGCCTCGATGATGCGCGGCGCGTGGTCGCCGAAAAGGCTCGAGCCGAGGTCTATTCCGTGCCCGTTAAAGCGGACCCCGGGAAAAGCAGCTATGCTCCATACCGCCGCCCGCGGCGCGTACGAATCAAGACGAGCGCGTACATCGCCGAATATATCGTCGGCTTCGGTCATCTCTGGCAGATCGACGAGATTGCAGAGGAATGCTGCGGTAAGCGCTCAAGAGAGGCGGCATATCAATTCATCTACCGTAACGCCTGGATCGCAATCGTGTTCGGTAACAAAACTTTCTATATCCCGAGGCGCACCACACCGCAATTCGTGGCGGCAGCAGTCGAGGTGTTCGGAGACGCTGCCCACACCGTCGAATACGCACGCGGTGGGCATAAAAGTGACGCCACGGAATAGCAGCACTATGTAACAAATGAATAAGTGAACGGCGTAAAAAGTGAAAAACCGAACTACGCAATATCGACAATGCGACATAACGCAATAACGACAAAGCGGAATAGCCGCACTATGTAACCATGTAATAACAGAACTATTGAACATCGGACTATTCGGCCCTGAAATCTGTCCGCAAGAGTCGTACGCTGCCGTACAAAATGCCCGGCAGCGTACCGCCGCAAGCGGCGCACGCTAGAGCTCTGCCCTAGTACCCGGCACTCGCGGCGTTAGCTCATTGTTCTGCAATTCAACAGTTACGTTTTTCAGTTTTGTCGTTATCACGTAGTTCAGCAATTACACAGTTACGTAGTGTCGCAATTGCTTTGTTCGGCTGTGTCGCAGTTCAGATATGAACAACCGCCGCAGGCGCCGGGTACTAGGGCAGAGCCTTGGCAGTACGCGGACGGCCGAAACGCAGTTTTGTACGGCAGCGTACGACACTTGCGGGCGAGCTCCGGCTATGCCATTGCTGAATTACGACAAAACGCAACAACAGAGCCGTGTAACCGCAGCATAACTGACTTACAGACGATATGAAGAACGTAATGAATGAACTAGTGAACTGCGACATAACCGAAAAAGCGAACAGTTATAAACCCAAAAAACGCATTGAAACAGGCGAGATGTTTTAAATCTCAGCCACAAATCGAGAACAGTGGCGTCCCGACGAGCCGTGGCAAAATAGTCGCAGTAGTCATAGGCATCATCGGGACTGCGCATCACGGCAACAAGCTCTCCGTTGTGCGCATCAACAACTGCATGTCGAAATCCCATCGTCTGACGCATCATCCGGTTGCGCTGCCGCTCGATCTCGATCGCATCCAGCAGGAGGTGGCCATCTGTATGGCCATGAAGGGCGAGTAGCCGTTTGCGGGGCCAAGCTGACCGCTCGCGTTGAGCGGCAGCAGCACCCGTTGGAGCGATAGTTCCGCAATTTGTTTCACGAATTACCGTCGAAATGTTTCGCGCGCTGGTAGATGCAAACACTGCTTAAGGGCACACCCAAAGCACCACAAAGTGCCGCCACGCAGGTCAAGGCCGAAAAAACGACCTCACCAGATGCGTTTTACGAAACAGAAAATGGGTGTCGCGAACATCCCACCACCCTAGGTTCAATCGCCCCGTAAATCGAATCCTGTTGAGTCGTCTACCTGCGACTTTGTGATATTTGCTACCGCCGTGTCGTGAGCGAGAATCGTGTCCGCACAGGGCGATATATTAGGTAAAACACCCGAGGGAAAGGAATAGCATGAGCAACACACAGGAAATCGTTCAACGACTCGAACGCGAGATAGCAGACCGATCTGCCGCAGTTGAGGAGGTTGATGCTTTTAAGAACCAGCTCGCACGGGCCATCAAGGCCTTTATGGCCGCCGACGAGGCAGTTCGCGGCCTCAACGACCATGACAGCGAGATCGACACCAAAATTGCAGCTGCTATTGACGAGCATCTTCGAGCAATCGACAGACTGTGCCGCTTCGGCATCGACGGTGGATTCGGCGAGGAGCATCCCGTAAAGGAGTACTAGACCGCTGCATGGCCATGGAAGCCTCATTTATTTGCGAAGAACATCGGCTAGCCGCAGGATTGAAATCATCGACCGATAAGTGAGTTCCACTTTTTCGCCCGCAAGCAGTCGTTTCGAGCCAATCTCATCTAGCCCCACAAGCCGAGAAAACAGCGGGCCGCTCATCGTGCCATCGTCAATTGATTCCCTTATGGTCTTCAAAACGTCCGTATCATGAAGCGACGCCGAGCTGTAGGGGGCAACACGAGCGGAACTCTCAATTAACGACGAGACAAAAGGATGGAGATGCTTTGGACATAGTCCATCAAACACCACATCCCCATTGTCATCCGAGCCGACCAGGCGCCAAGTATAATGATCGACCCAGTCATCTCCGTCATATATGGCGTCCATGAGCAACTTCCCGTCTAGAGAGAGAAACCTATTTGGACATCGGGGCGCAAGACCGCAAGCCATATCGGGCCTGCAGCAGCTCCAACCCAACGCACCACATAGGTTCCCTTTCGTACATGTGTATCAATCTGCCCCGAAATGCCGGTGAATGCAATTCCAGACCCGTTTGTCGGATAGCAATCGACGTATTTTTGTTTTCCGCTCACAACCTTGTATAGATATATCGTTCCAGCAAAAGAGAAGGGATCGTTCGCAATTTTGTCCGGAAGAACTTGCCACCTCAAAATCCCGCTACCAATATGGTCAAGCTTGACCGTTCCGCCGTCCCCCTCAAAAGTGGCAAGGGGATTTACCCCAGACTGAGAGTCGGCATCGCCCTCCTTAGCAGTTATCAGCAGGCTGCCCGTATAAGACTGCTGAGGCTCACCTTCAGGACAGGCAGCCTCGGCCCAAGAAGGGCCACCCAGGCAGAACAGTCCGAGCAGCATCATTACCAACAAAAGAAAACCCTTAGTTCTTTTCATCTATATCCCCAACGTCTCTCGACATTTGTATATCGTGACTATTTTAGATCTATATGGCCAATTCGGGCCCTCACCAGGGCAATTGTTGCAGCTGGGTTTCTTTCCATTGAAATTTCACTTTGGTAAATCCCCGCCCCTAAGCATTAAGCCCGAAGTCCACCGAGTGGGCAAAAGTAAAAGAGGGTCGAATCCGAAGCAGTTCCCAGACAATTGGCGTTCGGCCAGACACTTCGGTTCGGCCCTTTCTTTCCAGGACTCTATAACAGCAAAGCACCTGCTAGATGGGCTTTTTGTGGGTGGGTAATTGTAACAGCTGATTGAACTGCAACGCGCTGGGGCCAATAGGGCGAGGCAAACTAGCGAGGCGTGCCGTCGCGAGTGTAATCGCCACGGTCGACGACGCGGTCGTCCAGCTGCCGCGGCACGGCGCCACCGCCGTGCTCCTGGCCCGCGGCGCGACAGAAGGAGACACTGTTGGGGCCGATGGGCTAAGACCGTTGCCGACCAAGTGCCATTAGCGTCCATTAGCACATGTCAAACCCGTCTGATTCTGTGGGTATAGGGCGGCATTTCGCTGAGGTCGGAAACTCCCGCAACCATTGATTGATTTCGACATGTTCGAAATTCATATTACGCATATGGGTAATCATCATATATAGGATCTCTCAAGTAACCTAAGCAACCGAACCGGGGCAGAAAGGCGTACAAACAAGCCGCGACGAACAGCTTCTTCCGCATTTCTTTAGGCAAGCGAAAAGAGGGATGGCATGACAGCCAAGAGCTACGTAAAGATCGTTATTGTTGGCTTTGCACTTTGTCTTGCAATGGTGCTATGTGCATCATTTGCGAAGTATAGGTCCGAGCAATCGTTTATTGATGGCGCTGAAAACGGTTTTGGCATAGACGGGATGTATGTCAACGATGGCGCGACCAGGACGTCTATGGCGATTCTTGCAGGCGAAGACATGGAATGGCAAATCTGTAATGACGATGGCTCTTGTCTGAGTGGTCGTTTGGCCGCAACGAGCGATCCGAATTCGTTCGATCTTCTCGACAATGATGGAGCGGATTGCGGTTCTGTTCACCTTTCATATGCATCGCGAGATGGGATGGACGGCATCCTCTACGTCTCCCACGAAACTGACGATTTCAAGATGCGCAGAACTAACCGAGCGCCGGCTTTTATCGAGGAGTGAGAGTTCCCGTCGGCCTGCCGATCAGGCCGCCGGGGTATCGAACCCCGCATTCATCCGTACACACACGGACGAATGCGGAAAGCAACCGTGGTATTCCTACAGGAATCGAATCCGTGAGGTCGTTGTCCTGGATACCTGGGATCCAGAGAGCGGTAGATACCTGTTCGACGGTCTGACCCAATCGACCTATTGAAACTCGATACATCGGATTGCACGACCCTGGAGGGCATGTTCAGGGGATGTTCAAGCGTCACGGAGCTTTTTGATCTCGACCGTCTTGACACCTCAAACGTCGAGAACACGTCCTATATGTTCCTCAACTGCTTAGCGCTTAAGGCTGTCAGCATCTCGGGCTGGGAAACGTCCAAGATCTCGGACGTCAACCAGATGCTCAGCGGTTGTTCAACCTACATTCTCGCAACCGAGGGGCAGCGCGAGTTCCTGAACAAAATCACCGGCTCCACGCAGCACGGAATTTGGACCCCCAACCTTTCGTAGCCCAGATCAAAATACCGGTTGTTTCCAGAAATCCTCCAGGCACCTTCTAGAGGATTTCTGGAAATGCAAATAGCTTTAGATTCCGAGCGTATCGACCGGAGCAACAACGATGCCTTCGCTAGTTACGTGAGCCGGCATACCAAACCCGATGACGATGAGTTTCGCCGCAGGCGGCCTCTCCCCGCGATCGACCAGCTTTCGCTCAAGTCGAAGCAGATTTTCCACTGCCTCTGGGACTTGGGGGCTCCCGAGCTTAACCTCAACGGCAACCCACGAGCCGTCACGGCGATGGACAATCGCGTCGACCTCTAGGTCGTCAGCGTCGTGGTAGTGAGATACGGTCGCATCGCTGGCCGCCGCGTAAACCTTGAGATCGTGCAGCACAAGGGATTCGAAGAGCAAGCCAAGGGTCTTCGGATCGGATGACAACGACTCCGGATCCGCACCGATGAGGGCGACGGCGAGCGATGAGTCCGCAAGGTGCCGCTTCGCGCCCTGCCGCAACTTCACCGGCGACCTGAGAGCCGGATGCCACGCGGGGACATCGTCGACGATATTGATACGGCGCAGCGCGTCCATGTAGCCGGTAATCGTATTCTTTGAGACGTCAACACCCAAATCCCTTTCGATGGACCTCATGCCGGCAAGAGTCGATTCATTGCGTGCAAGCGACGAGAGCAAGGCCCTTACCTTAACCGGGTCGCGTTTCACTCCATCCGCCCTCGAAACGTCAGACTCGCAAACACCGTCAATATAGGCGGCGGCTATCCGCATTGCGTCGGCAGTTGTCTTACCGACCGCTTGGGGCCAACCGCCGCGGCAGAGCAAATCCGCGATACCGGCGATACCGGCGATGGATCCGAGTGACGCCGCAACGGAATCGCCATCGAGCAGCGCACCAAGCGAGACCGCTCCCGACGAAATACCGAGCTCGAAAAGCGTCATGGTATCCATCCGCAAACGGGCGATTCGACCCACACCGCTGTGCATCGGCTGGTTCTCGGCTCGCGGCGTCGCAGATCCGGTGAGAATGAACTGTCCTGGCTCCCCTCCCCTGACATCGCATTCGAATCGCACGGCATCCCATAGCTTCGGTTCTTCCTGCCATTCGTCGACAAGCCTCGGGGTCGGTCCGACAATTGCTTGGGCCGGATCGAGACGAGCGAGCTGGAGGGCCGCAAAACCGCCAGATGGGTCGGAGAGAGATAACGATGACTCGGCAAATCTCTGAGCTGTCGTTGTCTTTCCACACCATTTCGGCCCCTGAATGAGCACTGCACCAAAAATGCCAAGGTCGCGCTCGACCAAGCAGTCAACACAACGTCCTATATACCTATCCATCGGCTTTCCCTCCAATCATTCATTTGAAATTATAGCGTCTATCTGCGTCGTTGGGACAAATAACGATTACTTATTGGGACGATTGACGGCAATTTATTGGGACGATTGACGATAGCTCGTTGGGACGATTTCCATTTTCTTAAGGCACTAATCAACGAGACCCACTGTGAACTATGAGACGGATAAATTTAGCTGACGCCTCTCATGAGTTCAGCGATGCTGATTTGAAATCCGTCGGCAATCTTCTTGAGATTTGAGAGGCTGACATTACGCCGCCCGACCTCAATGCTCGCGTAGTAGGATCGATCCATTTCAATCAAATTGGCGAACTGCTCCTGGCTGCACCCGAGTCCAGCGCGAAGCTCTTTGCATCTCATGCCGAATGATTTCTGAAGCGTCGTATCCATGACAAAAAGAGTCATGGATTGTTGTATAAAAGCCAACGGACTATATACAATAATCCCAGTTAAGGCGCATAATTATCTCTATTGGAAAGCACTCTGATGCCCAGTCGGATAGGGCACGGAAAAGGAATGGAACAGCACAATGACTCAGGGAAAGCATTTCGCTGCCGGTGGCGATCACTTCGCCGCACTGCCAAACAAAAAGATTCACACTCCGAAGGGGATCGCGCGTCTAACCGTCACCGCGGCGACCATGGCCGCCATGACCGGATCGAGCCTCATCTCACCGTTCACGGCATTCGCCCAGACCGGTGACGGGGGCACGCAGCACCCCGCCGTGATGTCGCCGATCGCCGCCCACGCCGGCGCGGCATCCGGTACCGGCGCGAAATCCGCCGCACAGACCATCGCGGACCTGCAGAAGGCAGTCGACGAGGCGAAGGCGAAGGAGGACGCCGCCAAGGCATCCTACAATGAGGCCGCCGGTCCCTACAACGAGGCGGCTTCCGCCCGCGACCAGGCCAAGGCATCCTACGATTCTGCAGTCAATGCCGGTACGGCAGCCGACCGAGCGGCAATGGACGAGTACGCCCGTCAGGTCGCGGAGGGCAAGGACGTCGCCGATGCCGCCGGCAAGGACCTCGAGCAGGCGAAGGCGGGTCTCGCAGACGCCAAGGCGGATGCATCCGAGAAGGACGAAGCGTACCAGTCCGCCATCAAGGCGGCCCAGTCTGCAAAGGACGCCCTCGATAAAGCCAAGGCCGATGCCGTAAGCGCCACCCCGGAGGCAATCAGTGCCGCCGAGCAGGCCGTGCGCGACGCCCAGGCTGCCGTGGACAGGGCACAGGCCGATCTCGCCAA
>CALLNU010000017.1 GCA_938005465.1 uncultured Collinsella sp. | reverse complement strand
TGCCTTGCCTTTTGAATGACAAATTGTCGCTCTGGGCGGCGCGCAGCGTCGGCCAGTTACGGCGTTTGGTAAAACGCCGTAACTACTAAGACTCGATGTAGTCCTTGAGCTTGCTGGAACGACTCGGGTGGCGGAGCTTGGCCAGGGTCTTGGACTCGATCTGGCGGATACGCTCGCGCGTGACGCCAAACTCGCGACCGACTTCCTCGAGCGTGCGGGGATGTCCGTCAACGAGACCAAAGCGCAGCTCGATAACCTTGCGCTCACGATCGGCA
Organism: uncultured Collinsella sp.; assembly: GCA_938005465.1. Lineage (GTDB taxonomy): Bacteria > Actinomycetota > Coriobacteriia > Coriobacteriales > Coriobacteriaceae > Collinsella. The sequence continues at coordinate 35,081 of CALLNU010000017.1, read as the reverse complement.
AGCGAATCGAGCACCTGGGTGAGCTGCTCCTGCAGCATGGAGAAGCTGGCGGCATCGGGCGGAACGATAGCCTGGGAGTCCTCGATGAAGTCGCCCAGCTGGGAATCCTCTTCCTCGCCGATCGGGGTCTCGAGCGACACGGGCTCCTGCGAAATCTTCTGGATCTCGCGGACGCGATCGGCGCTCATGTCCATCTCGGCACCGATCTCCTCGGGGGTCGGGTCGCGACCCAGGTCCTGGAGGAGCTGGCGCTGCACGCGGACGAGCTTGTTGATGGTCTCGACCATGTGCACGGGAATACGAATGGTACGGGCTTGGTCGGCAATAGCGCGCGTAATGGCCTGACGAATCCACCACGTGGCGTACGTGGAGAACTTGAAGCCCTTCTGGTAGTCGAACTTCTCGACGGCGCGGATCAGACCGAGGTTGCCCTCCTGGATCAGATCCAGGAACAGCATGCCACGGCCGACATAGCGCTTGGCGATGGAGACGACCAGACGCAGGTTTGCGCTGATGAGCGCTTGCTTGGCCTCAAGACCAACGTTCTCAATACGCGTAAGACGACGCATCTCGGAGCGTGTGAGTTCAATCTCGCCTGCATCGGCAGCCTCGAGCTTCTCGGTAGCCTCGAGACCGGCCTCGATCTTCATGGCCAAATCGACCTCTTCAGATGCGGTCAGCAGGTCGACCTTACCGATCTCCTTAAGGTACATACGAACCGGGTCGCCGGTCAGCATCACCGTGGAGGCATCGATGCCGCGCACGCGCGAACGCGAACGAGACGTGCGCACGGTGCGCTTCTTCTTGCTCTTGGAAGAGCCCATCTCGGCGTCGGCCTGGCGGGCCATCTTAAGCTCGTGATCGTCAAGCGAGCCGGAATCGTGCTCGTCATCGTCATCGAAATCGTCGGTATCGTTATCGTCATCGTCGACGCCCATCGGGGCGTCGTCGTTTCCGCTCGCGGAGATAATCTGGATGCCGCTGTTGCGCAGCGCGGAATACACCGCGTTGAGCTGCTCATCGGAGACATCGATATCCTTCAGGGCGACCTGAATCTCGTCCTCGGTTACCGAAGTCCTGTTTGAGCCGTTGCCCATGAGCTTTGCAACGTAGGATTCCAGCCCAGTACCCGTGCTCTCAGTCTTTTTTGGCACAGATTCTCCCTTCGTAGTCCACAGGACTCAATACTTTAGCACACACATGGACGTCTATACCCAAAATAAAGACAGGATATAGGCGAGAATACGCTGGTTGACCACAACATCTAGGCCTGATCGGCACCTGCGGTCTCCAAACCGATCAAACGGAACGGGTCGGCCACGCCACCGATCGACTTTTGGAGCTCGCGCTGGCGCTGCGAATCTTGCATCGCCTGCATCGTCAGCACGCGACGGGCCTCATCGTCGAGTGAACGGTCCTGGCGCAACTTGGCCTGCGCGGCTCGCATGCGACGTTTGATGGTGTAGAGCTCGAGCGTATCGAGCATAAAGACGATGTTCGTCTCGGTCGGGTGCTTGCTCGTCGCCGAAATGCGCCCGGCGCTGACAAGCGACGCCGCCTCGGGACACACCGCCCGCGCCGCATCCATGCATGCCGCAGGATCGGTTCCCGGCGGCGTTGCCAGCACGGCCCACGCAATGGACTCGTGACGCGGGTCGACCCACTCGATAGAACAAATGCGATCGGCATACGTGCGGAACAGATCGGGGTAGCTCGTGAGCATCGTCAGCAGCTCGCGCTCCCCCGCCAGGGATTTCCGCTCCAGATCGGTCAAAACAACCGGCATCGACGGAGCTGCCGCCGCGCTTGAACTATCGACAACGGACGCAGCGCTTTCCACCCCCGCCGGCACATCGATTGGTGGCAGATCCTCGTCGACCTCAACCGGCGCGGCCCCATAGGCATCAAGCGGAACGTAGTCGTACGGGTCCTCCTCGACCGGTGCGGACACCGGCGGCGTCGCACCCGCGGCCCAGGCACTGCGAGACGTCCCCTGCGAACCAGACGCCCGACCGCTCGCACTGCCCGCGCGCTCAGCTTGCGCGCGTTGACGCTCGTAGTTCTGCTCACGACGGCGCTCCGCATCCTCGCGCTTAGCGACATCGCGAAACACACGGCCCGAACTCGCGCGCACGGTCTCCAGGTCCAAACCCAACAGGTCGGCAATCTGAATAAAGTACGTGTCGATCATATAGCTGTCGCGCAGCGGATAGATGAGCGTCAGCGCATCCTCGAGCGCTTTAGCGCGACCGCCCGGTGTGGTAATGTCGCTCGACTCCTGTAGCGAACGGTACACAAAGTCCATGAGGGGCTCGGCGGCATCGATGCGCGCTTGCAGCGCCTCGCCACCATGCGCCGTGATGAACTCCATGGGATCGTTGCCGTCGGGCAGCACCACGCAGCGCAGGTCCATCGAATCCTGCTCGATAAACTGAATCGCGCGGCGCGCGGCCTTTTGACCGGCGGCGTCGCCATCGAACATATATACAATGCGCTTGGCAAAGCGGGTGAGCGTCTTTACGTGATGTTCCGTCAGCGCCGTGCCCAGCGTGGCGACGACGTTTTTGATCCCTGCCTCCCAGCAGGCGATGCAGTCGGTATACCCCTCCACCACGATGGCGGTATCCTGCGCAACGATAAACTCCTTGGCCCAGTTAAAGCCGTAGAGGTTTCGCTTTTTATGAAACACGCTCGTCTCGGCGGTGTTGAGGTACTTGGGCTGACCATCGCCCATGATGCGCCCGCCAAAGGCGATATTGTGACCCTGCTCATCAAAGATGGGAAACATCACACGGTCGTAAAAGCGGTCCGCGAGCTGTCCGCGCCCGCGGCTCACGGCCACGTTGGCGTCGATCATCTCCTGCGGGGTAAAGCCCGCCTGAGACAGGTGCGAAACCAGCGCGTTGCGACCCGGCGCAAAACCCAGGCAGTAGCGTCGACAGACATCGCCACCCATACCGCGGCTGGCAAAGTACTCGCGCGGACGGCTGTCCTTACCGCGCATAAGCATGGTGTGGTAGAACTGAGCCGTCTCAGCGCACAGGTCATAGATGCGGGCACGCTTGGTGCCTCGATCGCGCTGCGCACCGGTATCGTGCAGTTCAATGCCCGCACGGTCGGCCAAATAGCGGATCGACTCGGGAAAACTCAGGTTCTCGCGCTTCATGATATAGGTAAAGACGTCGCCGCCCTCGCCGCAGCCAAAACAGTGCCACACCTGCGTAGCAGGGATAATGTGAAACGATGGGGTCTTTTCGCCATGAAACGGGCAGCAGCCCCAAAACTCATGGCCGCGGGGCTTGAGCTCAACCGTTTCCTGCACGATGGCAACCAAGTCCGACGCCGCGCGTACCTGATCTTTTTCCTCATCGCTAATCACGGATACTCACCCCCTGCTCACCCAAGTTATGACGGATATCGTCGATATTACCCTCGACGGTCGCGATAAGCTCGTCCAGGGAATCGAACACGCGAGACGGACGCAGCCAGCGCGTAAACGCCAGCGACACGGAAGCGCCATACAGGTCGCCCGCATAGCCGATCAAGTTGGCCTCGAGATGCGCCGAGGCGGCATCATCGGCATAGGTCGGCGGCAGGCCGACGTTAACGGCAGCAGGCCATACGGTATCGTCGACCAGCACCAGACCCTCATAGACGCCATCGGCAGGCACTTGGATGCCGTCGAGCACCTGGATGTTTGCCGTGGGAAAGCCCATGTCGGAGCCCTCGTGACGGCCAGCCGCCACAACGCCGCGCAGCATATAGGGACGGCCGAGAAGCTCTGCGGCCAGCTCCACATGACCCTGACCCAGCTCATGGCGGATGCGCGTGGCGCAGATGGTCTGCCCGTTAACGCAGAGCAGGTCGTGACCGTAAACGTCAACCCCACGCTCAGTGCCCCAGGCGCGCATCTCGGCAACGCCCGAAGCGCCGCCGCGGCCGAGCCTAAAGTCGCTGCCTACACGAATGGAGCGAATGTCGACAACGCGCGACAACAGCGCCAGAAACCCGACATGGTCGAGTGCCGCCACGGCGGACGTAAAGGGGACGGCCACCACCGCATCGACCCCAGTTTGAGCCAGGGCATGCAGGCGGTCGGCCGTCGTCATCAATTTTTGGGCGGGCGACGGACTCACCACGACGTCCGGATCAGGATCGAAGGTGACCACGACCGCTTTGCTGCCGTGATCATGCGCATCGCGAATAACCGCTTCGATCAGCTCTTGGTGCCCACGATGCACGCCATCAAACACGCCAATGGCGATCGACGCGGCACCCAAGAACTCGCACCCATCAAATGCATCGGCAGAAACGATACGGGCATCATCCAACTCACCCGCGAAAAAGATACGCGCGAGCTCGTGGGGCGCCAGCATCATCGAACACCGCCGATCGCCCGCGGAAAGACGTGCTCCATAACAAAGCGGCCGCCCTCGATACGAGCAAGCGCCTTCAATCCCCCATCGAGCACGAGCGCGAACGGCGCCTTCGCCGTATCGAAGTCCGCAAGCGCACGTTCAACGGGAACGCGGCGGCCACAAAGCAGGTCGTCTGCAAGATTACCCGGCAAATCGACACGCGTGGCACCTAGGGCGGCGATGGGATCCAGAGCGAAACCGGCAGCGGTCTCGGCAGAGAGCTCCTCTACCGCATGACAGGCGCCAATGGAAACCACGCCGGAGGCCGTACGGCGCAGCGCGGAAATATGTGCAGCGCTATCGCAGGCACGACCCAGATCGCGAGCGAGCGCGCGAATGTAGGTGCCTTTGCTTACCGAAAACGCCACGGTCCAGACGCACGTATCGCCCTCGCCGCCCACGGCGATCAGGTCGGCGGCATAGACCTCGACGGGGCGCGGGGGCAACTCAACCGCATTGCCCTCGCGAGCACTCTTATAGGCGCGAACGCCATTGACCGAGATGGCCGAAAAAGCTGGCGGCACCTGCAACTGCGGGCCAAGCATAGCGGCCAGCTGCTCACGGGCGTAAGCGAAATCGTGCAGCTCGGGGGCAACGGGCACCGTGCGAACGGCCTCGCCCTCCGCGTCATCGGTGTTGGTCTCGACGCCAAACGAAATGTCGGCGACATAACTTTTGGTATCGAGAGTTAGCATGCCCAGCAGACGGGTCGCCTGGCCCACGCCCACCACCATGACACCCGAGGCCATGGGGTCGAGCGTACCGGCATGGCCGATGCGTCGCTCATGGAGAGCGCGTCGGCACTGCGATACCACGTCGTGGGACGTGCAGCCCACCGGCTTATCGACGGCGAGCAGCATATTCATTTGAGAAGGCGTACGACGAGCCATGTACCATCCAAAAAGTTAGAGCTCGACGGTCACCGAAGCGGGATCCTCCCCCACCAGCTCGGCCAGCATGGGAAGTGCCACGGCGAGCGTCTCGCGAATCGTTCCGTTGTTGGAAAAGCCGGCGGCGGCATGATGCCCGCCACCGCCAAAGTTGGCAGCGATCTCGGACACATCGAGGTCACCCTTGGAGCGCAGGTTGCCGCGCACCTTGGTATCGCCCTCGATGCCCTTTAGGAACAGGCAGACCTCAACGCCCATCACTGAACGCACCACATCGACCAGACCGTCGCACTCATCCGAAGTGACGCCGCAGGCCTCGAGGTCGCTCTGGTACGCATAACTATATGCCACGCGACCGTGCGCCACGGTCTTGATACGACCCATAACGATGGACTTGAGATGCAAGAACTCTACGCGCATGCTCTGGTAGACCTCGAGCGCGACGCGCGCCGGATCGGCACCGTGCGCGACCAGGCGCGAGGCGGCATGGAACGCAGCAGCATCGGCGTTTTGGTACTGAAAACGACCGGTATCGGTCACCAGGCCGCACAGCAGGCAGGTCGCGACACCGTTGCGAGCCACAATGCCGCAATTGTCCAAAAAGCGGTCGATGATCATGGCGCAGGCCGCGGCGCCGACGCACCTCAGGCTCAGCTCGGCAAATTCCTCGCGCGCCGGATGGTGATCGAAGCACACCACATGCGACGAGCGGCGGAGCACCTCGGCGGAGTTGTTCAGACGCTCGACGACCGGGACGTCCACCGAGATGAACAGATCCGGATTGCCGGTATACGCAGATGCCGGCACCAGACGGTCGGCGCCCTCCATAAAGCGGTAGATGCGCGGAACCGGGTCATCGTCTGCCAGCAGCAGGGCAATGTCCTTGTTGGGGAAAAACTTCATAAGCGATAAGCCCAGACCCAGCACGGAGCCCAGGGCGTCACCATCGGGAGACGTATGTCCCGAAATCGCAATGGAGGACGCACCCTCGATGAGCTCGAGGATGCGTCGCTGAATATCTGCAGACTCGCACGATGCGAGGTCGGCGGAATTACTCATCTAAAGCTGCCTCCTGGGCGGCATCCGCTATTGGATAGCCGTCCTCGTCCTTTTCGATCGCAAGCGTGGCGGGAACGTTTTCCAGCGCACGCGTGATGCGCTCGGCCTCATCGGTCGAGCGATCGATGCGAAAATCGAGCTCGGGCGTGACGCGCCAATCGAGCGAGCGGGCCAACAGGCTACGGATGCGGCCCTTGGCGCTGGCAAGCGCCTCCATGACCTCCTCGTAGCGGCTCGCGTCGCACGACACGTACACGCGCGCGAACGAACGGTCCACCGCGACCTCGACCGCGGTCAGGGTGACCAGGTCGAGACGCGGATCGGAAACCTCAAAGAGCAGGATATAACCGAGCTTCTCGCGAAGCTGCTCGCCCAGACGGCGGGTTGCCTGCGTTTGCTTCATAGCGCTACCCCCTACTCGGTACGGGCAACCTGGTCGATGCGGTAGCCCTCAATGGTGTCGTCAGGCTTGATGTCCTGGAAGTTCTCCAGGCCAATACCGCCCTCGGAGCCGCTCTTGAGGCTCTTAGCCTCGTCCTTGTAGTGGCGCATCGAGGCGATCTTGCCGTTGAAAACCACGATACCGTCGCGCACCAGGCGTACGGAATCGGTCGCGGCAATCTCGCCCTCTTCGACGCGGACACCGGCGGCGATACCGACCTTGGGCACCTTGAAGGTGTCCAGAACGGTCGCAGTACCCGTGGAGACCTCGACCTCGGTGGGCTTGAGCATGCCGATGCGGGCAGCATCGAGGTCCTCGAGGCACTTGTAGATGACGTCGTAGCAACGGATCTCGACGCCCTCGCGCTCGGCGGCGGAGCGGGCCTTGCCGTCGGGACGGACGCCAAAGCCGATGATGATGGCGTTGGAGGCGTCGGCCAGGACCACGTCGGTCTCGTTGATGGCACCAACGGCGGAGTGGATCGTGTTGATGCGCACCTCGGACTGATCCATCTTGTCGAGGGAGTCCTGAAGGGCCTCGATGGAACCCTGGACGTCGGCCTTGATGATCAGGTTGAGCTCCTTGACCTCGGCGTCGGCGATGGTCTCGAAGAGGTTCTCGAGCGTCACGTGCTTCACGCGGCTCTGCTCCTCGATACGGGCCTTGAGCGAACGCTCGTCGGCCAGCGCACGTGCCTCGCGCTCGTCCTCGAATACGCGGAACTCGTCGCCGGCGTTGGGGACGGACTGCAGGCCCAAGATCTCAACGGCGTCGGAGGGACCGGCCTCGGTGACGGCGTTGCCCTTGGGGTCGAGCATGGCACGGACGCGGCCATAGGTGAGGCCGGCGACCAGCGTGTCGCCCACGCGCAGGGTACCGCGGGTCACGAGCACGGTGGCAACCGAGCCGCGGCCCTTGTCGAGCTTAGCCTCGAGGACGTTGCCCGATGCGAACGTATCGGGGTTGGCCTTGAGCTCGAGCACGTCGGCCTGGAGCAGGACGGTCTCGAGCAGGTCGTCGATACCGATCTTCTGCTTGGCCGAGATGTTGACGAACATGTTCTGTCCGCCCCACTCCTCGGGGATGATGCCGTACTCGGTGAGCTCCTGGCGCACGCGGTCGGGGTTGGCACCCGGCTTATCGATCTTGTTGACGGCGACGACGATGGGTACGCCGGCGGCCTTGGCGTGGTTGATCGACTCGATGGTCTGGGGCATGACGCCGTCGTCGGCAGCCACGATCAGAATGACGATGTCGGTCACCTTGGCGCCGCGGGCACGCATGGCCGTAAAGGTGGCGTGACCGGGGGTATCGATGAAGGTGATCTTGCGGTCGTTGATCATGACCTGCGAAGCGCCGATGGCCTGCGTAATGCCGCCCGCCTCGCCGGCAGCGACGCCGGTGTGACGGATGGCGTCGAGCAGCGAAGTCTTGCCGTGGTCGACGTGGCCCATGACGGTGACGACCGGGGCACGCGGCTTAAGGTCGGCGGGATCGTCGTAGAACGAGAAGGTGTTCTCCTCCTCGGGGGTGATGATCTTGATCTGACGGCCCAGGTCGTCGGCAACGAGCTCGACGAGGTCGTCGGACATGGACTGCGTCATGGTAAGCGGCGTGCCCAGCAGGAACAGGCGCTTGATGATGTCGTTGGCCGGAACGTCGAGCGCCTCGGCGAGCTCCTGGACGGTAACGCCCTGGGAGACCTTGATGGCGTCGAGGTCCTCGGGGTTCACGCCCTGGGCCAGCGCCTCCTCTATCTTGCGCTCCTCCTGAGCCTTTGCGGCCTCGCGCTCGCGCTTCTCCTTGCGCTTTTTGCGGCGACCAGTGGACTCGCGAGAGGCCTCCTCGACGGCGGCACGAGCCTCCTCGAGCACCTTCTCGCGGCTGTACTCCTCGGCCTCGCGAGCCATGCGGCTGTAGTGGTCCTCTTCGTTGTTGTGACCGCCCTTGCGCTTCTTGCCCTTGCCCTGCTTGTCGGGGTTGGGGAAGTCCATGCCGGCAGCGACGTTGTTGCTGGCATTGGTGCGATGGCTGTGGGGACGGTTCTCGGAGGCATTGCGCTCGGAGTTGTTGTCGGAAGCGTTGCGATCGTTACGACGGCCACCGCGACGGTCGTTGTTGCCGCCACGACGGTTGCCGCGCTCGGCAGCGCGCTCGGCCTTGGCCTTCTCCTCGGCGTCCTTCTTCTCCTTGAGGACGCTCTCCTGTGCGGCGATCTGGTCGAGCAGCGAACGGAAACGCGAACCGGAATCGGAAGCGGGAACGGCGCGGCGCTGGGCCTCGCGGGCAGCCTCCTCCTTCTCGCGGGCAAGGCGCTCCTGCTCGGCCTTCTTCTTAGCCTCGGCCTCGGCGCGGGCGGCCTCCTCGGCAGCCTGGGCTGCGGCAAACTGGCGACGCTCCTCCTCGCGTGCCTTCTCGGCGGCGATGCGCTCGCGCTCTGCCTCGGCAGCGCGTGCTGCCTCCTCGGCGGCAGCGGCCTGCTCCTCGGCCAGCTTGGCGGCCTCGACTTCCTGGGCGCGGGCCTCGATCACCGAGGCGAGCTGCTTGCGGACCATGGCGACGTATGCGTCCTCCAGAGCGGAGGAAGCGGACTTAGCGGGAATCTTCATTTCGGCGAGATGACCCATCAGTTCCTTGGAGGTCATGCCGAACTCTTTGGCCAGGGTGGACACACGGACTTTTGCCATATGACTTCACCTACCCTTTCTGGCACCTTGGGTGCCTAGAGACTGAACGAGCGTGGGGTATGCGCTGGGACCCGCCCGGCGCGACCGCGCGCTAGATCAGGTCCTCCGCATCATCGAAGGCGTCGGTGTCGTGGACACCGCAGAAACGGGAGCCGGGACGGGCCTGGTTGCGGCACTGGATGCCGTCCTCGGACACGAACTCGCAGCGACGGACGTCCTCGTCCTCCTCGTCACCGATCAGGTCGGCGGCGGGCTCCTCGTGAACGGGAACATTCTTGAGGATGTCGGCGGCAAGGGTCTCGGACTTAATGTCGATGTGCCAGCCGGTCAGGCGCGCGGCGAGGCGGGCATTCTGGCCCTCCTTGCCGATGGCGAGGGACAGCTGGTCATCGGGCACGATGACGCCGGCGTAGGCCTTCTCCTCGTCGATAAGGACGCGGGTGACCTTGGCAGGCGACAGGGCGTTGGCGACGTAGACGGCCGGATCGGCATCCCACAGGATGACGTCGACGCGCTCGCCACGAAGCTCGCCCACGACGGCGCGAACACGGCTGCCCTTAGGGCCGACGCAGGCGCCCACGGGATCCAGGCGATCGTCGAGCGAGTGGACGGCGACCTTAGAGCGCTGACCGGGCTCGCGGGCGATCGACTTGATCTGGACGGTGCCCTCATAGATCTCGGGCACCTCCTGCTCAAACAGACGACGCATGAGCTCGGGGTGGGTACGGGAGATGACAATCGGCGGACGGCTGTGCTCGCCGCGAACCGGCTGCAGGTTGGAGTTGGGGTCGCGAACGTCGATGATCACGGCCTTGATGTGCTGGTTGTGCAGGTAGCGCTCGCCCATCGGACGCTCGTTGCGCTCGTTCTCGTAACGGCGCTGGTCGAAGTGCGGAAGCTCGGCCTCGACGCCCTCGCGAATCTTGACGATCGTGAAGTCGGGCGTGGACTGCAGCACGGTACCGCTGATGAGGTCACCGATGCGGCCGGAGAACTCCTCGTAGATCTGCTCGCGGGCGGAGTTGCGTACGATAGCGTTGATCTCGGCCTTTGCGTGCTGGGCGGCGATGCGGCTCGTGTTCTTGGGAGTGACGTCGATCTCCTCGAACTCGGTGAAGTTGCCCTCCTCGTCCATGGAATCGTCGATCGGCTCCAGACGGTAGACGTAGATCTTGCCGGTGGTGCGGTCGATGGTCACCTTGGCGCCCCACTCAAGATGCAAGATCTCGGCATAGCTCTTGGCGAGCGACTGCTCCAGGCGGTCGATCAGGTAGAGCTGGTCGATGTGCTTCTCCTGGCAAAGCTCCATCAGGGCGGACATCATGTCGGATGCTGCCATCTTACTTTCCTTCCTTCACGGGCTTGAAGTCATAGGTGGGCTTCAACTTGCACTTTTTAACATCAGAGAAATCGAGGGTGACGGACTCGCCGTCCTCGAGCTCGAGGGTCACGTTCGTCTCGGTGGCGGCGGCAATCTTACCGGCGTACTTGCGACGGCCCTCGGTGGCGGTGGAGGTGAGCTCGCAGTTCTCGCCCACAAAGCGGGCAAAGTCACTCGGGCGGCGCAGCGGGCGCGCCATACCCGGGCTCGACACCTCGAGCGTATAGCTCGAAGAGATGGGGTCGAGCTCCTCAATCACATCGCCGACCCATTTGGTGTTGGCCGTGACGTCATTGAGCGACAGGCTCTGACCCTCGGCACCCTCGATACGCACACGCACGCAGGGGGCCTTGGTGGCACCCACGAGCTCAACGTCGACGATGTCGACATCGTGCTGGGGAGCAACGGCCTCGAGCGCGTCGATGATCGCCTGCTCGGTCTTGGTCTTGACCATTGCGGCACCTCCATCCATACAAAAAAGAAGCGGGGCCGAAACCCCACTTCTTTCAATTACAACTTCATTTGCAGGCAAACTATACCAATACCTGCACAAACGTGCAACCACAACACAAACCCGCAGGTCAGCGTGAGCACAGGTTCTCCACAAGAAATGGATAATTGGGTGTTGTCGCAAGCATCCATAACCAAAAAGAGGGGTGACTCCCTGCGGAATCGCCCCTCGCTTTTTGATGTCAGCTATGCGCGCAGCGCTTACTTGACCACCAGGTTAACCAGCTTGCCGGGCACGCAGATGGCCTTGACGACCGTCTTGCCCTCGGTCCACTTGGAAACAGCGGCCTCGGCGGCAGCCTGCATTTCCTCGTTGGAGGCATCGCGGGCCACGTCAATGCGGCCACGGACCTTGCCGAGTACCTGGACGACGATCTGCACCGTGTCCTCGACGGACTCGGCCAGGTCGAACTCAGGCCAGGCGGCGGTGTAGGCGTTGCCCTCGCAGCCGAGTGCCTCGTGCCACAGTTCGTCGGCCCAGAACGGGCAGATGGGCGCCAGGACGCTCACGATGTCCTTGGCCACGCCGTAGCACAGGGCCTTGTCGCGCGATGCGCCCTCGGTGGCGTTGAGGTAGGCGCTCGCCGCGTTGACGAGCTCCATGACGGCCGAGATCGCGGTGTTGAACTGGCCGCGATCGAAGTCCTCGGTGCACTTGGCAATGGTGCGGTGACGCTCGCGGTAGAGCTTCATCGCGGTCTCATCGAGCACGGACTTGTCGAAGGCCACGTTGGCGTCGCCGGACTGGACGAGCTGCCACACGATACGCCAGGCGCGCTTGATGAAGCGGTTGGCGCCCTCGACGGCCTTGGGATCCCAATCGAAGTCCTTCTCGGGCGGGGCGATAAACAGGATCGCCAGACGCATGGTGTCGGCGCCGTAGGGCTCGATGACCGAGCTCGGGGGCACGACGTTGCCCTTGGACTTGGACATGGTGTCGCCGTTCTCGTCCTTGACCATGCCCTGGCACAGCAGGTTGGTAAAGGGCTCGTCCACGCTCAGCAGACCCAGGTCGCGCAGCGCCTTGGTAAAGAAGCGGCTGTAGAGCAGATGCAGAATGGCGTGCTCGATGCCGCCGATGTAATTATCGACGGGCATCCAACGGTCGGCGGCCTCGCGGGAGAAGGGCAGCTCGGTGTTGTGCGGGTCGGTATAGCGCAGGTAATACCAGCTGGAGCAGGTGAAGGTGTCCATGGTATCGGTCTCGCGCTTGGCCGGGCGGCCGCAGACCGGGCAGGTGGTCTCGTAGAAGTCCTTGCACTCGGCGAGGGTCTCGCCGGCGCCCAGGTCCAGGTTCTCGGGCAGCGTCACCGGCAGCTGATCCTCGGGCACGGGCACGATGCCGCAGTGCTCGCAGTGGATGGCCGGGATGGGGTTGCCCCAATAACGCTGGCGGCTGATGAGCCAGTCGCGCAGGCGGAACTCGACCTTGCGACGGCCGCAGCCCATGGCCTCGAGGTCGGCCACGATGGCAGCCTCGCCCTCGGAGTGCTTACCGCCGCGCATGCCGGTGTACTTGCCGGACTGGACCAGCGTGCCCTCGGCAGCGTGGGCGCAATCCCAGTCGACGGTCTCGGCATGGAAGGTATCGATGGTCTCGCCACTGGCCTCGACGGCAGCACGATCGTCGTCGTCCAGGATGATCGGAACGATCGGCAGGTCGTACTTGCGGGCAAACTCAAAGTCGCGCTGGTCGCCGCAGGGAACGGCCATGACGGCGCCGGTGCCGTAGTCGGCAACGACATAATCGGCAACCCACACGGGGACCTTCTCGCCGTTCACGGGGTTCACCACGTAGCGGCCGGTAAAGGCACCGTGCTTCTCAAGGGTGCCCTGGGCACGCTCGACGGCGGAGATATGCTTGGAGTCCTCGACGATCTTGGTCACGGCCTCCTCGTACTCTGTGCCCTCGACGAGCTCGTGCAGACGAGCGTACTCGGGAGCCAGGACAAAGAAGGACACGCCAAACAGGGTATCGGCACGCGTGGTGAAGACGGTGATCTTGCCCTCGTCGCCCTCGATGGGCTCGCCATCCTTGTCGCACAGGGTAAAGTCGACCTCGGCTCCCTCGGAGCGGCCGATCCAGTTAGCCTGCATCTGCTTAACGCGCTCGGGCCAGCCGGGGAGCTTCTCCAGGTCGTCGAGCAGCTCCTGAGAGTACTCGGTAATCTTGAAGTACCACTGCTCCAGGTCGCGCTTCTCGGGCTCAGTGCCGCAGCGCCAGCACTTACCCTCGGTGACCTGCTCGTTGGCCAGAACGGTCTTACAGGTAGGGCACCAGTTGACCGGGTTCTTCTTGCGGTAGACCAGGCCCTTTTCCCACAGCTTCTCAAAGATCCACTGACCCCAGCGATAGTAGTCGGGGCTGCAGGTCTTGACCATGCGATCCAGATCGTAGGAGAAGCCCATGCGCTTCATCGTGGAAAGCGCCTGATCCATGTTCTTATACGTCCAGGCGGCAGCCTGCGTGTTGTGCTTGATGGCGGCGTTCTCGGCGGGCAGGCCAAAGGCATCGAAGCCGATGGGGTGCAGCACGTCGTAGCCGCGCATGCGAGCCTGACGGGCCATGGCATCGCCGATGGTGTAGTTGCGCGCGTGGCCCATGTGCAGGTCGCCCGACGGATACGGGAACATCTCGAGCACGTACTTCTTGGGCTTACTGTCGTCGGTGTCGACGGCAAAGAGGTTGGAGTCCTCCCAGGCCTTCATCCACCTGGACTCAATGGCCTGCGCGTCGTAAGCAGGAATCTCGTCCTTATGATCTGTGCAATCGCACATATCAGCTCCTTTGTTATCTCGGTTGGGGCGGGGCGTTCTTACCTTTACTCGCTGCTGCGGACAGTCCTGCGCAAGACGAAGAGCACATTTAGTGCTCTTCTTTGCGTGCGGAACTTGCAGCGAGCAAAGGTAAGAACGCCCCGCCACATCGTTAACTCGCATGATGATAGCAAATACGACAAGCGAGATGCCTGCGACTTGCAGGCATCTCGCTTTATCTAAATAACGTGGTTGTGAATCAACCGCTATTTGTTAATCGTCCTAGCATGGACGGGTTTTCCAAGTGCCGCAGATTGCCGTGAAAGAGGAGCGACGCGTACTTTGGTACGCGAGCGACGGTTTGAACGGCAAGGTGCGGTGCTTGGGAAAGCCGCTTAGCGGTAGCTGACGCTTTGCTGCGAATCCTTGACGACTACATCGTGGGCACCGCCTTCGACGATGGAGGTGGAGCTCACCAGCGTCAGGCGTGCCTTTTCCTGGAGCTCGGGAATCGAGAGGGCGCCGCAGTTGCACATCGTGGACTTAACCTTGTAAAGCGTGCCGCCCACGCCGTCCTTGAGGGAGCCGGCGTACGGGACGTAGGAGTCGACGCCCTCGACGAAGCTGAGCTTCGCGGCGCCGCCCAGGTCGTAGCGCTGCCAATTGCGGGCACGCGCAGAACCCTCGCCCCAGTACTCCTTCATGTACTGACCGTTGACGTTGACGCGCTCGGTCGGGCTCTCGTCAAAGCGGGCGAAGTAGCGGCCCAGCATCATAAAGTCGGCGCCCATGGCAAGGGCGAGCGTCATGTGGTAGTCGTAGACGATACCGCCATCGGAGCACACGGGCACGTAGACGCCGGTCTCCTCGTAGTACTCGTCGCGAGCACGGCAGACGTCGATTAGCGCGGTGGCCTGGCCACGGCCGATGCCCTTGGTCTCGCGGGTAATGCAGATGGAACCGCCGCCGATACCGACCTTGATGAAGTCAGCACCGCAGTCGGCCAGGAAGCGGAAGCCCTCGGCGTCGACGACGTTACCGGCACCGACCTTGACGTCCTCGCCGTAGTTGGCACGAATCCACTCGATGGTGCGCTTCTGCCACTCGCTGAAGCCCTCGGAAGAGTCGATGCACAGGACATCGGCGCCGGCCTCGATGAGCAGCGGCACACGCTCGGCATAGTCGCGGGTGTTGATACCGGCGCCGACCATGTAGCGCTTATCGCCGTCAAGCAGCTCGTTGGGGTTGGTCTTGTGGCTGTCGTAGTCCTTGCGGAAGACGATGCCCATGAGATGATCGTTGTCGTCGACGATGGGCAGGGCGTTGAGCTTGTTGTCCCAGATGACGTCGTTGGCAACCTTGAGGCTGATGTTCTTGTCGCCCACGATGAGCTGCTCGCGCGGGGTCATGAACTCGGAGACCTTCGTCTGGTGGTCATCGCGACTGGGGCGATAGTCACGGCTGGTGACGATACCCAGGAGCTTACCCTTGGGGGTGCCGTCGTCGGTAACCGGCATAGTGGAGTGACCAGTCTTCTCCTTGAGCTCGATGACCTGCTCCATGGTCATATCGGGGGTCAGCGTGGAATCGGACTGAACGAAGCCGGCCTTGTGATCCTTGACGGCCTTGACCATAGCGGCCTCGGACTCGGCGCTCTGGGAACCATAGATGAAGGACAGGCCACCCTCGGTAGCGAGCGCGACACCCATGTCGACGCCCGAGACGGACTGCATGATAGCGGAAACCATGGGGATGTTCAGGGTGATTGCCGGCTTCTCACCGCGCTTAAAGCGGGTCAGCGGCGTCTTAAGAGAGACGTTGTTGGGGATGCACTGCGAGGACGAGTAACCAGGGACCAGCAGATACTCCGAAAACGTGTGGGACTCACCGGGAAAGAACGTAGCCATGTTTCTCCTTTTTCCATGCGACCGGTCGGCTGCAGGCCTCGTAGGACCCAGCCCAACCTTGGGCGCCCAATACTGGGGAAGTATCTTAACGCACTTTGACTGCTACAATGCATGATTTAAGAAGAGCACACGAGGGTTTGACGCAGGCTTTGCGTTTGCCCAGCAAACACTTTAGCGGGGAGACGTGGAGCACATGGAGTACAGGACGACGGCAAAGTTGGTCATTCAAGCGTGCGACAAGGATCTGCCGGGCGTGTTCGGTCACGGCTGCGTCTTGCTGCTGCAAGGCATAGCCCGCGAGCACTCGCTCAACCGCGCCGCCAAGAGCATGGGTATGGCGTATTCCAAGGCCTGGCGCATTGTGAACGAGGCCGAAGGTCAGCTGGGCTGCAAACTCATCGAGCGAGACGGCGCCCGCGGATCATCGCTCACCCCCGCCGGCGAGCGAGCCATCGAAGTCTACGAAACCCTGCAGGCAGAAATCAACGACGTCATCGCCTCCAAAGCCAACGAACTCATCGCCAGCATCAAAAAGTAGCTAATTTGCGGAGGGCGTTGTCTAGGGTGGACGCTACGACCAGAGGGTCGTCGGTGCCGGCGAAGAGACGGATGGTGCTCCCCCGCTTGCCGCGTGGGGCCGAAAGACGCGTCGTTGCGCCGCCGGCAGGCGATGTGCGAAACCCCCCCGGCAAAGCGTCGAACAGCTCTCCCGCGCTACGCTCGATAAGGTCAAATTCAACTGCCGGGCCAAAGCCGTGCTCGAGGATTCCCGTTGCAGCCGCATGGTCGGGATGCGAGCTCAGCCCGGGATAGCGCACGTTGCGCACCATTTCGTTGGCGGCCAAATACTCGGCCAATGCACGCGCGCGGTCGAAGTGTGCCTGCATGCGGGCGTCGAGCGTATCGAGCCCACGCTCTAGAACCTCGGCCTCATCGGAGGACAAATCGAGCGCGGCCAATCCGCACCCCTCGATCAGCGCATGCGCGCACTCGGCAGCAGCATCCACACGATGGCGCTTGAGCTGCGAGCGCGCCACCGAAGCGGCAACGAGCTTACGCGAAGCTTTACCGGCACACACGCGGTCGAGCGCCTCGAGCGACAGCGCAGCACCCAGCCGCAGCGGATCGCAGCCAAAAGCCGACGCCACTGTGTTGTCCACAACCAGCAGCGCGCGGGCCTCACGAGCCGCGCGGCCCAGAGCGCCAAGGTCAGACACACGCAGACCAAACCCGCCGATGGAGTTGACGAACCACCACAGGTGCGGACCCTCGGCATCAAACGAAGCATCAAAGCCCTCGGACGCGGCGGCAAACGCTGCAGCCGACGGCTCATCCACCATAGCCACGTCGCAGGCATCAAAGCCGCTCGCAAACGCTTCGGTAAAGTCATCCGCAAAGGCCACCAGGCGGTCACCGGGACGCACGATTCCCAGCAGAGACAGCGCCGCCGGTACATGCGGGACCGCAACAAGACGCGCCTCACGTGCGCCGGACCTCAAAGCCCAAGCCACTTCAATCTGTTGTACGCCCATACGGCACCGTCCCTTCAAAACAAAAACCCACGATGCGGGTGTTCCCCGCATCGTGGGCAACGGCTGCAGTATAGCGCCGACATGCGACGAATCGCCTAGATGTTGAGCGCGTGGTAGGTCACGCTCGCACCCGGAGCGTCAACGGTCACGCCATAGGCCTCGGGATAGATGCGCGTCGAGAACACGAGCGCGCCATCGTTCACAAACACCTCGACCGACGAGACATCGCCAACAATGCGCACGTTACGAACCTCGTCGACGGGCTCCCAACGCACGGTACGACCGCAGCCGGCAGAAGCGCGACCCTCATCGGTAAATCGCATCTCAAAGCGCGAGGGCAGTTCGCCCTCGGCGGGCACAAACGCCAACTCCAGCTCGCTATCAACGGTCGCGGTAAACGCGCCGTCGACACCGTCAACAACAACGTCAAAGCAGGTATCGCCGGCAACCTCCAACGAGCCCTCCCCCACACGTACCGAGGCATAATGGTGCTCGATCTCGCGCGCCGGCTGCTGCAGCACCACGCCGCCGGCACCGGCTGTAAGCTCACGCGGCACCGTCATGCAGTGCTGCCAACCGCACGCCACGGTGGGGTCGTTGCCATAAACAGGCTCATCCGGCATGCCCATCCAGCCGATCAGAATGTGGCGACCATCTTCGGACGTAAACTCCTGCGGCGCATAGAAGTCAAAACCGGCGTCCCACAGGCGGAACTCCCCCAGCTCATAGGCACCGTCACCACCGGTAATATCGCCCGTTACAGGCATGTAGCCAGCAGCGTATACGTTGCCGCGGTCCCAACGACCGCCCTCGAGCCCCTGGGGAGAGAAGGACAGGAACTTCGCCGGTACGCCGTCATCCGCCTCAAGCTCCAGATACCCCGGGCACTCCCACATAAAGCCAAAACGCTCGGGCGTAGACACACGGCTCTCGAGCTCCCAACTCAGCATATCGGCCGAGCCATACACCAGGATCTCGCCCACATCGCGACCGGCGCCCTCGCCATGCATGGCGCAAAAACGGCTCTCGACGTGCGGCCCGTCAACGCAACGACGCACGCCTAGCACCATGTGATAGCGACCAGCCTCATCGCGCCGCACCTTGGGATCGCGCACGTGGCACGTCAGATCCTCGGGATAGTCCTCCGACGCCAGCACCACGCGCTTTTGGCTAAACGTCTGTCCATCGGCGCTCTCGACATACACGGTATCGGCGCGACGACCGGTGTTGACGTAGTCATAGACACCGTCCGCATCGGGGAGCTTAACGTTGCCGGTATAGAGCACGCGAATGCGACCGTCCTCGACCAATGCCGAGCCCGAATACACGCCATGGCAGTCGAACGGCTCGTCGGGAAGCAGCGGCGCGCCAACATATTCCCAGTTCATAAGGTCGCGGCTCGTGGCATGACCCCACATCTTGACGCCGCCGTTCACATCAAACGGAGCATACTGGAAGTATGCGTGAAACACGCCATCGGCCTGGCAAAGCCCGTTGGGGTCGTTGAGCCAGCCCGTGGGCGGCATAATATGAAAATGCTGAGCATAGGGCCCGTGACCGCGCTCGGCGGCCGCGGCATCCATGTTGGCAACGAGCTTGGCAAGATCGCGCTGAAGTGCGTTAGACATGTCGGTATCCAATCGAATTAAATCAACGAACGCTTAAATCAAGGGTTCCAGATAAACAAAACGCCCACAGGATGGAGCCTGCGGGCGTTTTGTTTACGCGAATCCTACGCCTGCTCGGAAGCCTTGGGCTCGTCCTTGTATAGGGCAAACGAAACGGCAAAGGAAACCAGCGCGGCGACCGCAAACATGATCGCGTACTGCACGGGCTGGGCCAGGCACAGCAGGATGCCGAAGATACCGGTAACGCCCGTGCCGGAGGCAGCCAGCGAAGTGAGCGCGCAGACCAGGGCACCGCAACCGCCGCCGATGCAGCCGGCGATGAAGGGCTTAAAGAAGCGCAGGTTCACACCAAAGATGGCAGGCTCGGTAATGCCCATGAAGGCGGACAGGGCCGAAGGAAGCGCCAGACCCTTGATCTTGGCATCGCGGGTCTTAAATGCAACGGCGAGCGCGGCACCACCCTGGGCGATGTTGGCGGCACTGGCGATGGGCAGCCAGTAAGTCACGCCGTACTGGGCGAGCTGGCCCAGGTCGATGGCGGTGTACATCTGGTGGATACCGGTAACGACCGTGGGAGCATAGAACAGGCCGACGATAAAGGAACCGATGCCGAAGGGCAGGGTGAGCAGGGCCTGGATCAGACCGAGGATGGCGTTCTCAGCCCAGACAAAGATGGGGCCGACGGCAACGAGAGTCACGAGCACGGTCACGAACACCGAGACGAGCGGGGTTACAAAGAGGTCGAACATCTCGGGGACAACCTTGTGGAGACGCTTCTCCAAGAAGGCGAGGATGGCGCAGGCGATGACGATGGGGATCACATGGCCCTGATAGCCGACCCACTCAAAGCTGTACACACCGGGAATGACGGTGACCATGGACTGCACGCCCTCGGAGGCAACCGTGTAGGCGCTCTGCAGCGAGGAGTTGATGAACGCACCGCCGACGACGGCACCCAGATACGGGTTGGCGCCAAAGGCCTTAGCGGCGGAATAACCGATAAGGATCTGCAGAATGCCAAAGGACGTTCCCGAGACCAGGTCGGCGATCTTATAAATAAAGTTATTGGTGTCGAGCGCGATAAAGCCGTTGGAGGCCATAAAGTTGAGGGCACTCATAATGCCCAGCAGCAGGCCCGAGGCCACGATGGCGGGGATGATGGGGACAAAGACGTCGCCGAGCACCTTAATGGCACGCATAAAGATGTTCTGCTGCTGCGCCGCGGCCTCCTTGACCTCGGCCTTGGTGGCAGCCTCGACGCCGCTGAGCGCAATGAACTCGTCGTAGACCTTATTGACGGTGCCAGTGCCAAAAATAATCTGGAGCTGGCCCTGGGCCTCAAAGACGCCCTTAGCGCCGTCGATATTCTCGAGGGCCTCCTTGTCAACCTTCGCGTTATCGGCAATCACCAGACGCAGACGCGTGGCGCAATGCGCGGCAGAGACGACGTTGCCGGCGCCGCCGATGTTGTCGAGCACCTCTTGGGCTGATTTGCGGTAGTCCATGACTTCCCTTTCCTCCAACGGGTGCATGTGCACCCGCCCACCTTTGACACTCACACTGTAATCGTTTTCAGTTTCATATGTCTGTAATCGTTTTCATAGAAGGGTGAACGGTAGGAAAATGCCGGTGAATGGTAGTTTTACGGCAAAAACAGGGGCCTCAAAGGCAGGCAGACATGCCCAAAGCCTAGACATTCATAAGTTGATGGCCGAGTTTGAGCGTCTTGAGACCGCTCTCCCCCTCCACGCCATCGAGCGTGTTGAGCAACATATTGGTCGCCTCGACGCCACTGGTCAGGTAGCCATAATGCACGGTGGGAATGCCGCCCGTCAGCGCGCGCAAAAACGCGTTGTCGCCAAAACCGCTCACGCGGTGTATACCCTCGCCCATGCCGCGAACCTCATCGATGGCACGCAGCGCGCCCGCCGCCATGGTGTCGGTCGCGCACGCGATAAACGAAACGTCGGGGTCGACGGAAAGCAGTTCACGCGCCGCACCATAGCCCGAGTCGAGCGTAAACGAGCCCAGGCGAATCAAGGCGGCATCGAGCGGGTTGCCCGCGGCGCGCAAGCCGGCCTCAAAACCGCGACGGCGGTCATAACCGGCCGCGCGGTCCTCTTCGGTAACTCCAATATAGGCAATCTTGCCGTCCACGCGACCCGCAAGCGCCTGGCCCAGCTCAAAGGCAGCCTCGTAATCGTCGTGATAGACGCACGCCGCGCCCTCGACGTTTTGGCCGATCAGCACAATGGGCACACGGCACGATTCAATCGCCCGACGGTGCTCGTCGGTGATCATGGTTGCCACGAGCACGATGCCATCGACCGGGTGATTTTGGAATAGATCAAGATATTCGAGCTCGCGACCGGCCGCGTTGTCGGTATTGGCAAGCAGCATCTGGTACCCGCGGCGACTGAGCACCTGGCCAATGCCGGCGGTAATGCGGCTCACGGATTCCGAGTTAATCTTGGGCACGATGACGCCGATGAGCTTGGTGGAGCCGGTGCGCAGCGCGCGAGCCTGGCTGGACCGCACGTATCCGGTCAGCTCAATCGCTTGCTTAATGCGCTCGGCCTTATCCGCCGAGATATATCCACCGTTGAGGTAGCGCGAGACGGCGGCGCTCGAAACGCCTGCCAGCTCGGCCACATCTTTCATCTTTACCACGAGCACCCCTGTCGTTGAAATCGCTTTCACCATAATACCCGTGAAGACGGCATCCGAACAAAATCGGCCCACCCAGGTCGAGCAAACGTCAGCGAGCGGGCAACTGCCGTGGCGAGGTGCCGCGAAAGAGGAGCGAAGCGTACTTTATGTACGCGAGCGACGGTTTGAGCGGCAGATCGCCCGGCAGATGCCCGCGCAGCGTCGAGCGGTCCGGCGTTTGTTAAAACGCCGGAACATAGTTAGCCGTGGTACTCGCCGTTGTACTGGATGAGCGTGAGGTCCTCCACGCCTTCGAGCGCACGGATGGCGTCGGCATAGGGCATATCCACACCGTCCGAGAACACCTCCACGGCCATCTCGACCTTGTCACCGCGCATGGTCTTGGACTTCACCGTAAACTTGGTGCGGCCAAACGCGCGCACAATGTCGTCGCCCGTGATCTGGCCCGTGTAGTGGATGACCATCATGTACACGCGCGCCTTGTCCTGATGGCTTGCAAAGCCGGCAATCATCGCCACGATGACCACCGCTGTGAGCCCCACGAGCGCATACATGCCGGCGCCCGCCGTAATGCCCGTGGTAATAGCCCAAAACAGATACAGCAGGTCAAGCGGGTCCTTGACCGCTGTACGGTAGCGGACGATAGACAGAGCACCGACCATACCGAGCGAGATGACCACGTTCGTCGAGATCGCGAGCGTGACCATGCAGGTGAGCACGCACATGCCCACGAGCGTCACGGCAAAGCTGCGCGAGTACACCACGCCAGTAAAGAAGCGCTTGTACACGCAATAGATCAGGATGCCCATGGCGAGCGCCACGAGCAGCGACAGACCGATCTTGGCAGGGTCGACCTGGCCAAACGCCTCCAAGACAGAGTTCTTAAAAAAGTCCCTGGTGCTCATGGTCTAAATATCCCCTCGGTTCTCAAAATCCGATTCCCAGTAGTTAAAGCCGCGCAAGTAGGCGGTCTTTTCGTAGCACAGGCAGTACTTGGAGACTGCCGTGAGCTCGGCCGCGCCCGGCGGCACCATGTCGCGCACCAACTGCGGGCAAAACTCCGTAAACTTGACCTCCATCACCAGCTTGCCGGGCTCCAGCACGGGCAGCGCGGGCAAGGTCGCGTCAAAGATATCGAAACTTCCCACAGCCGCGCGCACGTTCATGTCAAACGTGATGCGCACGGTGCCTTCGTCCATCACCCACGGCTCGCGCTCGTAATCCACGATGGTCCGCGGGCGCATCATATTGCAGATGCACTCGATGTAGAACTCACGGCAGAGTTGGTGGGGGCTCCGCAGCAAAAAGTCGTAGTCGCCGGCCAGGATCTGCTCAAACTCACAGCGCGTGAGCGGCGCGTCCTCCTTATAGATCCAGCTGCCGTACTTCTTTTTGCGCTCGAGCTTAATCACCTTGTCGCTGCCGTTATAGATGCGCACGCGATACTTTTTGCGCATGAGAATGCCAGCGTCTTTTTCCTCGTAGGCCGAGTTGCAGTAGTCGTCAAAGTACAGGCTGCGAATGGTGTAACCGCCCGCCCGCGCATGCTTGTCCAGCTTAAAGACAGGCGCCATGCGACAGGCCAGCGCGGCGTGCTCGCCCTCGTTAATGAGGTACTTGAGCTCGTGGCGGTAACGCTCCTGCGTGGCACGCACGGGAGGTGCCGCCAGGCGCTCAAGCAGCGCGCTAGCCCTCCTCATACGTGTCCTCCACGACCTTACCGCCGTCCTGCACGTAAAAACACTTCATGCCGTACTGTTTACCGTCGTCGGTCACATAGTAGTCAAACGCATCTTGCGTATAGCCGTCGGAGTTGGTGGCACGCACGCGCACAAAGTACTGACCGGTATCGGGGGCATCGCACGTTACCTCCGGCAGCAGCACGTCCTCGGCCTTAAAAAGCACGTCGCTTATGGCATAGTCGCGCGCAAGCTCCACGGTATAGCGAATATCGCGCGCCTCAAAGTCGTACGCGGCATCCCAGTTCACACGCAGCTTGCCGTTATCGATCTGCGGCACGCCAATGTAGAACGGCATGGGCTTTTTATAGCTCTCGCGAAAGCTCTTATAGTTCTCCTCGATCTCGGAAGGAATCGCCGCGGCAACCTGCTTGTATTCGTCCTTGGTCACGGGCAGATTCTCCAGGTCGGGCGCAGCAAAGACGAGCGGCTCCGTGACCTCGCGATAATGCTCGACCATCTTGCTCAGACGCTCTTCGGTCAAATACGAGCGCAGGTCCTTGACGGCGCTATCGAGTTCGCTGCGGAACGACCTGCTGCGCAACGCGCGGTTAAACAGCACGTTGCCCCAGTAGTTGCTCACGCCGCGCTCCCAGCTCGCATAATCCGAGAACCCCGTCAGGCTCAACTCGAGTTTGCGCAGCATGCCGTCGTTGTCCCAATCCAGGATGTACCAGACCTTGGAGTTAAGCGGACTGTATAGATAGCAGTTACGGTTCTGCGTATCGCAATTGCCCGTCAAGATCTGAAACGCCATCCAATAGACCAGGTTCTCGGTATCGAAGTAGGTGTCGAGCACATCGTCGATCTTTTGCGTATCGTCGTTGAGCGCATCGAGCATCTCGATCAACTTGGTATGGTCCAAATCGCCCTTAATCTCGAGCATGCCCTCAAACGCCGTCTGGTTATAGGCGGGGTCATCGGTGAGCTTAATGGTGTCCTCAAAGCGATGGAAATCGAAGCTGTTCACCTTATAGAGATGCCCGTTCTTATCCAGACCGTGGGCCTTAAGTGCCGTCTTGTTGAGCTGCTCGACCTGCGTAAACAGTCCGTAGTCCTCAAAGGTGTCGTTAGATTTTTCGGTCTGGTCGCACACCCATAAGTGCACAAACTGCGTGCGCAGGCCCATCATCTGGGGAATGCCACGAATCAGATCGTAGGCCATCTTGTTACGAAAGCGCATGCCCTCGCCCATGTGCTTGTTAAGCGCAATCGCACGCTGCTGGCGCCACGTGCCCTTGCCCTTTTTGAGCTCCACCTTGTAGTTCTTTTGCGTATAGGTACTCGACGTCTGACCGCGCACCTGCACCGTGGCGTTGGGTGCCTCCTCGCCATAGCCCACCTCGCCAGCAACGGGGCCCTTATCATCGCCTGGCTGCAGCAGGCCCATAACCTGATAGCGTGTCACGCCCATGTCGGCATAGTCGTAGACCGAGTAGGTATTGATCTCGGTCCAGCTATGATCGGTGTTCTCGGAGCTATTGCCGCGCGAGACCGTCAGATACATGCATACGATGCCCGAGTCGTCGTAGACCTCGTACAGCTCATCCTTGTCGCGAAGATGCTTGGTCTCGCTAGACGCATCGGCCTTTTTAATCTTGTCCTGCTTCTTGGTCTTTTTTGTCGAGGATTCGTCCTGCGAAGAGCAGCCCGAAAGCAGCAATGTGCCGGCAGCCGCCTCGATCAAGCGGCGACGCGATATCATCCTATCGGTCATCAGGACCTCCCCAACGATTGCGATACACGCGAACCACCGTGCGCTCAAACACACCATGCGGCTCGCCCTCTAGACGCAGTTCCTCGTAGCGCTGCTCGGCACGGTCGAGCAAGCGGCCCAGCTGTGTAAAGCGACCCGTTTTGTCGGTCGCCACAATGGGCTGCTGGCTCAGGATACGATACGGCAAGTTGGCGGTATAGGCATCGAGCCGCATGAGCGCCACAACAAAAAACACCGCCGCGCCGAGCAAAAAGCCAAAGCCATAAAACTGCTGCGGAAAGAACAGCGAGACGATGGTCGCCAGCCCCGCCACGACCGCGAACAGCCCGGAGGCAAGCACGGCGCCCTTGTAGTCGGTAAAGTACAGCAAGATGAGCATCACCGTATTGCCCACGGCATACAGGCCATAGCCCACGCACAGCGTGCGGAAATACCCGTGCATCAGGTTGTTGAAGCCCAGTGGCAGGGCCGAGAGCACCGTGGTCTCGAGCGAGATGACTGCTGCCGTCACAAACAGCTGCTTGAGCGCGCAAAACCGCAGCTCCCGGTTGAGCGTGGCGAGCATTTCCTCCTCGGCCACCACGATATCGCCCACCACGCCGCCGTCATTAAACAGGCTGTAGTAGTCGCGGTAGCGCGGATAGAAGTTCACCTCGACCGACACCACAAAGTTGACGGTCGTGACCAGGATGGTCAAAAACGCAAGCAACGCCGGCACATCATGATAGGGCGCGCCGTAAAACAGGCCTTTGACCTGCACGCCAATGGGACCGGCCCAAATGATCACCAGGTGTGCAAAGAGCCCCAGGTTGGTAAACAGGCCCGTGAGCGCCAGCGGCATAAATTGGTCGAGCCAGCGCAAAAAGAGCCAGGGGCTGCGATCGCTCTGAGGAAAATACCGGTACAGCAACGCCACGTCCCAGGCGAGCATGACGCCGTAGCCCAGGGCGATCGAGGCCAGCAGGCCCTCGACCGGCGGCAGCCCCAGCGCCAGCGCGGCCAGGGCACACAGACACGCCATGCCAATGGCCGCGGCAAAACTGCACAGAATACCGCGGTAATCCTTAATGGCCGTGAGGTAACTCATGCCGTTCCAGTTGACGATCATAATGTTGAACAGCCACAGGCACAGCAGCCCCTGCAGCAGCGTGGCGCCTGAGAACAGCAAAAAGACGCCGTAGGGCACCGTGCCCGCAACGAGCATGATGGCGTTGGAGCCCCAAAACGAGGGCAAGACCTCTTCTTCGCGCTCGGCAAACAGCATGTCGGCCAAAAAGCGCGTGACCGGCATGGAGAAAAAGCTCGTGAGCGTAAGCGACGCCAGCAGCGTATAGGTCACCATGCACACCAGCAGGTCCTGGTTGGCACGGCCCACACCCCACAGGCCGCACAGCACCAAGATACCCACCTGGAGCAGCACGCCCAGCAGCATGGGGCCCGTACACACAATGCCAGCGTAGCCGTAGGCACGCATCGTGGCAAACAGACCCTTGCGTCTAAACAGGCGCTTGAGCTCAAATCCGATTCCGGCCACCGACTACACCTCCTTCTTGGGCAAATTGAACGCGCGAGCCGTCTCGTCGTACAGTGAGCGATAGTTGGCGAGCATCTGCTCGTGTAGGTAATAGGTCGCCACGCGACGCTGACCGCGCTCCCCCATTTCCAGACGGCGGGCACGGCTCGCGCACATGCGCTCCATAGCATCGGCCAGACCCTTGCGATACATGGGCGGGCTCACGAATCCAGCCACGCCAAAGTCGTCGCCAGGGGCGCCCTCGAGCAGCTCGCGGCAGCAGCCGACCTCGGTCGTCACGCAGGGGCGACGTGCGCCCAGCGATTCCAACACGCTCAACGGCTGGCCCTCCGAGATGCTCGTCAAAATGGTAAAGTCGAGCTTTTCCATGTACTCGACCACGTTGACGCGGCCGGTAAAGATCAGGTCGCGCACGCCCAATGTCTCCACCAGCGCATGGCACTCGGCGCCATACTCCTCGTCGTCCACGCCACCCATAATATGCAGGCGAACGTGCGGCAAGCGCTCATGCAACTCAAAGAAGGCATAGATCATGGTCTTAACGTCCTTGATGGGCGCCAGGCGCACCACCGCGCCAATGTCCACCCAGCCGTCATCGGGCTTTAAGGGAATGTCCTTAAAGCGGTCGAACTGAATGCCGTTGGGGATAACCAGGCATTTTTCTGCATCGCAACCCATGTCGATCTGCGTTTTGCGCGCGTTGTGGAACAAACTCGTCACACGAAAAGCGCGACGGTAGATTTCCTCCGAAAGCAGGTAGAAAAAGCGGATCCAACGGTCCTTAAACGAGGGCACCACCCAGTCAGCGCGAATGATCTCTTCCTCGCGTTCGCGGGTATAGATGCCGTGCTCGGTCAGCAATGCCGGCGCGTTATTCATGCTGGAGCCCAAACTTGCGAGCAGACCGCCGTAGCCGGTCGAGATGGCGTGGTACACATCGGCCACCGGAACCTCACTGCCCAGCAGATAGAGCACGGGCAGCAACATCGAACGCATGGTGTGGAAGGCGTCGGCGAAAGGCGTATACGGATACTCGGCCAGGCACACGTCGCGGAAGATGTCCATAAACGTGCGGCTCTGCAAAAATGAGAGCGGATGCACGTGGCGGCGCTGGAAAATGTCGAACAGCACGTCCCAGTCCGGATTGGAGAGCGAAACCAGACGGCGCAACGCCTCGCGCTCGCGGTCGTCGAAGTCGACTTCCTCCTGCTCGCCCGAAAGACGCAGGGCATCGTCCAAGAACACCTCGTGCACCTCGACGACGTTGCCGGGCAGCTCGTAGACAAACTTGCCGCG
The DNA here is from genome assembly GCA_938005465.1 of uncultured Collinsella sp. Taxonomy (GTDB): domain Bacteria; phylum Actinomycetota; class Coriobacteriia; order Coriobacteriales; family Coriobacteriaceae; genus Collinsella. The sequence goes on along the minus strand of CALLNU010000017.1, from coordinate 6,914 downwards.
GTCTTCGGCGTGGGCGCCAATCACCCACAGCACAAACTCGTGCTCGGGCATGGCCGTGATGTAGCCGTGCATCCAGGTGGACACACCGCCGTGCACGTAGGGGTAGCAGCCCTCGAGCACTAAGCAGATTCTCATCGGTCGCCGCCCTCCTTGCGCCCAATCGTCACGGTCTTGTCCGTCGCTTTGACTAGGTACAGGTCGCCCGTCAGGTGTTTAATCTCGTCACCGGACACCGTACCCGGCTCGCCGTTATTGGCGCGGAACATAAGCCAAGCCTCGTCGTGGAAGTTGCCCAGGTTGAGCGTCCAGGCATCATCGCTCGTATCCACGCTCACCTTCACGGACGAAAAACGCTGAATGGCACCCGAGCATTCCGAACCCGTCTGGTGTCGCAGGTCGGGAGCGGACTTGGTAAGCCAGTCCAGGTAGTCAGTCAGGCCGCCCTTGTAGACTTCCCAGCCCTCCTTGGCGCCGCGATCGGGATCCAGCAGGTCATCGGGATGCATAAAGTGAGTACTCACGTAGTGCATGTTGAGCTCGGACACCGCGGCCAGACGCATATAAGCGTCATCGACCATGCCGCCCGAAACGATGCGCGGCTGCTCCACGATGCCGTCGCTCGCCACGCCAAATTCCTGCACGTAGGGCAGGTCGGTTCCGTCCTCAAAGTACGTACTGGCAATGGTCTTAATGCGCGGCACATCCTCGCCAATAATCTTGCGCGCGCGAGCCGAAAGGATATTCGAGGGCGGCACATAGACCGAGCCGTGCGCATTGGGCAGGACGTCGTCTTGGAAGGCGATGAGCTCGTTGAGCGATGCAACGAGCGTCTCCTTATTCTTCCACGTCTTATAGTCGTACAGCGTGCCATAGTCGGTATCCCAGAGCGCCAGCGGCTGATGGTTGTAGCCGTGGAAGCCCAGCTCTCCGCCCATCTGCAGCAGCATGCCGCCAAAGTAGCGGAACTGCGTGGTATCGGCCTGGCGCATGGGCTCGGTTTGGTTGACCACGTCCTCGTAGTTTTCGATCATCACGCCGGTATAGCGAATACCGTATTGCTGCGCGAGTTTTTGCAGGTCGGGCCACCAGACCTTGGCATAAAAATCGGCGATAGAAAGGCCGTAGTCGCGTTTAATGTACGTGCCGTCGCCCGAGGGAACGGGGCTGGGAAAGTCATCCAGATAGAAGACGGCACTGTTGATGACCGGGTAGGCCGTGGCATCGCCCAGCAGGCTGATCGCCGCGGCATAAAACCCGCGCATGACCTTGTCGTAGATACCGATATTGCACACCACGGTACGGCCGTTGCCGCAATCGCTCGACCAAATAAGCGGAGTACCCGTGTCGCCGGTTTTAGCCCACACGTGGGCCGTCTCACGCAGCGAAACCGAGAGCGACGAATCGAAGGGATCCGATAACTCATAACGCTGGCCACCGCCGATCATAAAGTCCTCGCTCGGCACGATGCTCTCCGCCGTCGCATATTCATAGCCGGCAGAATCGATGCCCAGTTTGGGACCGATCGCCTGCAGATAGCTCGAATTGTCCGGTGTCATGGCGAGCATCAGCGAACCGCCGGCGCTCACCCAGCTCATAATGTCGCTCAAGTGCGTACCGAGCCCATCGATCGAAGGCATCAGTAAAATCACGCGGTCGAAGGATGTGAGGGAAGGAATCGCATCAACTCCATCGGTGGCAATATCCACATCGCGATGGGAGATCTTCATGTCAAGCAGAATCTGGTCAAACTGCTCTTTGACGTCCTCGACGCCATCTTGGCCCGAGTCGGTAATAACCAAGCACGTGGGCTTTTCGCCAAACATCGCCGAGCTTGCCGGCACCGCGTCGTTGGCAGCGAGCATGCCCAGCTTATGCTGCCCGGCGCCGTACTGCACGCCGGCACGCTCGATCAACAGCACGGCGGCCATGGCGATAAAGACAGCCCATACCACGAGCAGCCCCATCCAGCGAAAATGGCCCGCACGCTCGCGGATATGTTGCACCACGCTCATCGGGCCTCCTCTCCTTCACGCCAAAATGCCAGCCTCTCGCGATTTTCGGCATTCAGATACACATGCTGCTTGTCGATCGCATCGATTACGCGCCGTACCGCCTGCCCATCGCGACGAATCACAGCCAAACGCAGGCAGAGCATCCACGCGTCCTGCTCGTCTGTCGCATCGATCACCAACTGGCTAGCGACGTCCTCTGCCTTATCAATCTCGCCGGCATCGGCCAGCGCCGTGGCATAGCGAATGCGCAGCGCAGGCCCGTCCTCGCGTTCGCAACGACGCGCGAGCAAGCGTGCATACTGCTGACGCTGAATCTGTGCCACGCGGCCCTCTGCCAAACCCGAGTCCAGATAGGCGCCCAAAAAGTCGCAATACGCATCCAAGTTATGCGAGCTGGAATCGGTCTTAAACGCGCGCTCCAACTGCTGCAGCTTAAGGTCGGACTCCTTGGAAATCTGCGCCACCGCCGTCGCGGCATAGTGCGCGACCTCAACATCGTCGTTGAGTTTTGCAACCTGCAACTGTGCCAGGTACGCATCCGGATCCTCGGTAAGCATGGAGAGCATCAGACGGCGGCGGTCGCCCGGGTCGTTGACGATCAGTGCTTCCTCGAGCGGCACCACGCCATCATCGCCCTCGCGCCCCTGCACCAGCATGCTGCGATGCATGTCATCGTTAATGCGCAGCGTCTCCAGCGTGGCGTCCTTAAGGTCGTTACCGAACACCGCGCTACGCACCGAGAGCAGCGCCACGAGCAACGGACCCCACAGCGGTACGAGCACCATCACGGCAAGCATGTGTCCACGAACCGGCAGCAGACCCAGTTTCATAAGCGTCCACAGCACCAGACACACCAGCGCATGAATTAATAGCAGTACGGCAGCAACGACAAGCGAGATCAAGCGGCCTCCCCCTCACCGTTGCCAGCGGGCGCGATGCGCTGCAGCAGGGCCACTACATCCTCGCTGTCGACGAGTTCCACCGTAATGTGCTTGGCGGCCATACGCGCACAAATAACGGGCAGGTCAGCTTCGGTTGCCTGTCGCATGAGCAGGTAAAGCGTGTCGCCATCGACCAGGCCCGCAGCGTCACTCTCGCGAATCGCCGACCCAATGGCGCCGACCAGCTCGCCAACAGGCTCCATGCCCGGCACCACGCGCAAGAGCAAAAAGCTCCCCATCTTGTTGTCCGCAAGCGCCTGCTCGGCGGCGAGTTCCTGGCCAAAGGCATCGTGGCTGAGAACGCACGTGCCGGCAACGCAGCGCTTATCCTGCGCCACGGCCTCGTAATCGAAGGCGCGTCCCAGCGCGCTTTCCACCAGGCCGCACAGGATGCGGAACAGGTTTTGGTAGTACAGGGTCATTTGGCTTTCGGCCACGTGACGCACAAAGATCAACACGGCGGGGGCTCCATCGCGCTCGATGGCATAGCCAAACATCGGAAGCCCCGACGTCAGCGCACGGTTCACCCACAAACCCGAGATCGCACCTTGGAGCACGGGCGCAAGGTCATCGAGCGAGAGCGAGCGCGGCACATTGCTGGAAATCGCCGGGCTCGCCGCTACCAGGCGCGCAAATGCCCCGCCCGAAACATGGTAGATCGTCACCGAATCGTTCTCGAGAATCTCGCCCAGCAACTCGCAGCACTTGCGGTATATATCACGCGGGTTGAGTACGTCGAGCTCCTGTGTCACGGCAAATATCTTGCCAAAGCTGTCGTGACGCCCCACAATCTGTCGCTTATAGGCACGCTTGTCCTCGATTGCGTCGTGATAGAGCCGCGTTAGGAACGTATTGCGGTTTCGCACAAGCTCGTTCTCGTCACGCTCCGCCTTAATTGCCTCGCTGTTGCGCAGCTGTACATAGCCGCACACGGCACCCACCACAAAGTACGCAATAAACGGCAGCCAGTTGGAAGGCTCATAGAACAAGCCCTGAAAGGTATAGCCGTACTGGGTAAAGTAGCTCACAGCCAAGCCCACCGATGCCAACAGTGCCGCAACCAGACCAAAGTCCAGGCCATACAGCGTGCCGATAAGCACGACGTAGAGCAAACGATAGTCGAGCACATTGAGCAGGGCCGATTGGGAGAACAAATGCTCCAATACCTCGAAAAGAACCCAGGCAACGCCCGTCTCTAGGCATTTAATAGGCAGCGTGCGCATCTGGATGCGGTCGATGGCGGCACGCAAGGGGTTGACCTTCTTTGCGCAGCCAGTATCCCAGCGAGCCTGAATGGTCGAAAGGTCGCGCAGCAGGTCGTAGCGCTGAAACCAGCCATAGCGAACGCGAACGACGTCGCTGACAGGCAGGACGTAGCCGGCAGAATCGCCATAGGCAACTGAGAGCCCAGAGAACAGCGCCTTGAGGGCTTCGCCCACCTCACCCGCCGTGTGATGGAAGGTATCGGCAACGTCGAGCGTCTCAAAGTTACCATCCCAGCTATCGAAGATGCGGCGCACCAGCACCGCAAGCTCCTCGGCACACAGCAAGGGAAACGCCGCATCCTCCGCGCCATGTAGAGCAACCGATCCGGTTAAGCACGCGTCGAACAGCGGCGCCAAAAACGGGTCCTCCAGCGCGGCAGACGCGGTATACAGGAACGGCACGCGCAGGATCTTGGTTTGAACGCCCTCGCGAGCAGCGTAGTAGCGGCAAAGGTCGTTGGCTGCGCGCGCGATAATGCCCTTGCCCGTTCGCCCCGCGGCATCGGCGGCACCCTCGGCACCTGCGGGACCTGCTATATACAACAGCTGGATCCGGCGACCCATGCACGCGCGAAAGACCGAACGTAGTAGCTCGATATCGCCCACGGTATCGGTATGCGGGGTAAGGTAATTAGACAGGTAGACCACGCAGTCGAACTCGTAGGCCTGATCCAAGTGCTGCAGAAGCTCTTTCCACGAGGCATGGGGCGACGACTCGTCGCGACGCGTGTCCTACGCGGCGACAACCTGGACATGGTCCCCGGGGAACGCCTTGGCACAAAAGTCATCGTCAACATATGCGGTGTTGCCAACAACCAGCACCTCCATGGCGCACCCCTCCCCTAAAATCCACATTTGTCATAGTCAAACATGCGTATTGTACGCTGTCAACGCGAGCCAAGGCGCCTTTAAGGCTGTTTTAAGAACTTTTCTAGAGGATGTGGGGATGGCAACTCGTCCGGCTCAGGCTCATTGAGAGGCTGCTATTCGCTCTGAAAGGGCACATCGCAATCTGCTGACAGCTCTGCAGGGAGAATGGCAGGCAATGCACATTGCTCTCGCACGGAATCATTGGATGAAAGAAACGGCAGTTCTTTGGAATAGCTGACGATAACCTGCGGAACGATCTTAATGCCCAGAGCAAGTTCGAACTTTGCAATCGTCTTTAGAGTCATATTAGGTTGAGAATTCAAGAGCTTAGAAAGCGACTGAAGGCTTATGCCCATACGATTTGCCAGCTCACTTTTGCTCAATCCCAAACGTTTCATTTCGCGATGAACAATAAACTCAATATCTAGTGCATGTTCATAAGCGCGCGTTTCGCTACTTTCTGTTTCGGCATAAAAATCAGATAGATCTACTTTATTCATTGTATTCTCCGTTTCAGAAGCCAGGCATAAAAGTCAACGCCCAGGCTCCAGAAGCTGACGCGCTATTCTGGCCGATCATTGTTCGAGCGGTTAATTTCCGCTTAGGGTCTGACAACATTTTCTGGAATTGAGAGTTGTCAGGAGAAGTCGTCAGTACCTAAAATAGTCGGCCCTTGGGGTCTCTGTATTCGACAAGTTCATATCCTTCTACCAAGGGCCACCTCCCATTTCTATTTACACTTAACTTATAAGTTAAGTGTAAATATTTAAATACAAATAACAAGGTCCAGGCAAGATTCATCAGCACCAAACGACAAGCAACCCAGTCGAGCTTGTGAAAATTCCGGAAGTATGCGGCAAATTGTTGAAATGCAGACCACACTGAATAGCGGCAACGCTTCTACCTGCGGTTACTTTTCATGAAATGGGAAGTGTGCTCGACGGTTCCAAAATTTACCGCATACTTCCGTCGGGCGTTTCGGAAGTGCGGTGAAAAACCGAGATCGACAGACCAGACCCCTGTTTTAGCCTTCCGCGACCTGCGGTTTTGTTGCCGAAATTCGGTTTATGCTCAGAGGTTTCCGATTTTTCCCCGCACTTCCGAAAAGCACGCTTAAACCGCGCGTCCCGAAGCGAAAACCACCGGATATTTGTTTCTACCCAAATGAGATCCTTGTTTTGCCAGGCCGAATCTTGCATCCAAACAAAAAAGAGGGCCGACGCATCAGCCCTCTTCAGGTGTCGCCCGAAGGCTTCCAGCGCAATTGATTTAATTCAAATCGATATCACTTGTTTGACCACAATCACGTCAACCAGTAGAAGCCGCCCATGCTCGATCATTCCATTGCCGGGATGGTGCTTGGCTAGTACGTCACACATTGCATACATGAAAAAAGGGCAACACTCTCAGTTTGAAAGCGTCACCCTTAAAGCTCCCAAAGAGCTTTTGTATTGCAGGAAGATACTCTACACCATCTTCCCTTGATTGCAGGTCGAAACAGACGCCATTGTGATTTCAAGCAGAAAGCGTTATATTAAGTAAGCATTTGCACGTGGTGTTCGCACTATACGCTCAGATGCCAAAGTTTACAAAGATGGCCTTCTTCATAGACGCTAGGTGGGATTACTCACTAGTAGCCGATATGTCGAAGGCCTTCTTGTATTTAAGGAAATCATACATTCTAATAAGCCGTTTCAGCTCGCTATTACCGTGGATTATCTTACGATCATCCGTGATGAGCGCCCTCAGATACTCGAGCAACTCACTTAAATCGGTAGTGTCGAGAAAGTTGGTGTAGAGCCCCATCCGAAGCGAGTCGGCCCGGC